>CAWHAC010000017.1:0-57001 GCA_963827125.1 uncultured Verrucomicrobiae bacterium | reverse complement strand
TTCCGTCAGACATGCTTGGCGCGGCCGGGGCCGGATGAGGTTTTACACATAAGGTGCGGTCATCTGCAAAAGACTGTTGTAAGTGAGTTAGGCTGAACGTAAGTCAAGGCTTTATGTCGGAGGCCAGACTTGATTGCCCTTTTCCGAAGATCTTTCCGTCGCAGCTTCTCCGGGATGACGTTTTCTACATGTCGCTCGCCTACGACCAGGCGGTCGACGCCTGGCGCGAGGACGAGGTTCCGGTCGGCGCCATCATCGAACTCGGGAACGAGGTGGTCGCCGCTGCGCACAACCAGGTGGACGGCACGCGTGATCCGACGGCGCATGCCGAGATCCTGGCGATGACGCAGGCCGCGCGCGCGATCGGGGACTGGCGCCTGACCGGGGCGACGCTCTACGTGACAAAAGAGCCCTGCCCCATGTGCTCGGGCGCCACCCTCATGGGACGGCTCAAGCGGGTCGTATTCGCGGTCGCCGACCCCAAGATGGGATGCCTGGGCGGCGCCACCGATCTGAACGCGCTGCCGCATGCGAACCACCATCTGGAGATCAGCCGCGGCGTGATGGAAGCCGAATGCCGCGCCGTTCTGCAGGCCTATTTCAAGCTGAAGCGCGCCGGACCGGAGGAGTGATCCGGAGCCGGAAGCGGCTCCGGTGCGGGTTCGTCGCAGGCGATCCCCCGCAACTCCCGGGAGACGCCCGGCGCCGGAACATTCCATCCGGAGCGTTTGACTGGGCGGTGGTACGGTGCACCATTATTCGCTGTAATCGAAACGAACCTCAATCCTCGCCACCTATGGCCTACGAACTTCCTAAACTGGGCTACGCCTACAACGCGCTGGAGCCGCACATTGATGCGCGCACCATGGAGATCCATCTCACCAAACACCACCAGGCCTACATCAACAACGCCAACGCCGCCCTGAAGGACCAGCCGGCGCTGGCGGCGCTCGATGTCGACCGGCTCATCGCCGACCTCGGCAGGGTGCCGGAGGCAATCCGCGGGGTGTTGCGCAACAACGGCGGCGGCCACAGCAACCACACGTTCTTCTGGAAGGTCCTCGGGCCCGGGAAAGGAGGTTCGCCGAAGGGCGCCCTGGCCGGCGCCATCAACGGCGCGTTTGGGAGCTTCGACAAGTTCAAGGAGGACTTCAGCAAGGCCGCGGTCGGCCGTTTTGGCAGCGGCTGGGCCTGGCTCGTCGTGACTCCCGACAAACGGCTTGCAGTCGGTTCCACGGCCAACCAGGACAGCCCGCTCATGGGCAAAACGGTCGCCGGCATCGAGGGCAGCCCGATCATCGGCCTCGATGTGTGGGAGCACGCCTACTACCTCAACTACCAGAACCGCCGGCCTGATTACGTCGCCGCATTCTGGAATGTGGTCGATTGGGACGCCGCCGCGGCGAACTTCGAGGCGGCGTCGGTCTAGCGCGCCGGTCCGGAGATCCGCCGGTTCCGCCGGACGACGGGGCATGGCAGGCGCGCAGCCAGCCGCCGATTCGGGATATCCGGGTCAGGCACGCACGCTGATCGCGCCGTCCCCGGCGATTTCCTGCTGGATCCGGGCCAACGCCGCGTTGACCTCCTGGTCGGTGAGCGTGCGGCCGGACGCCCGGAACACGAGCGAGAACGCCAGGCTCTTCTTCCCTTCAGGCAAACCCTGCCCCTGGTAGACGTTGAATATCGCAACCTGTTCGACCTCGAACGACCCGCCGGCCGCACCCTGCGCGGTCCGGGCGAGCTTCCGGCGCACCTCCTCGGCGGGCGTTGTCGCATCGACCACCAGCGCGATGTCGCGCAGCGCCGGCGGATAATGGCTGAAATCACGATGGCGCCGCGGGCCGCCCCGCACCGCGAGCTTCCCGGGCAGGATGGCGAACAGGCCGGCGATGACCTGACCGTCGATGCCGAGCGCGCGGACCATGGAGGGATTCAGCAGCCCGAAGCGGGCCTCGAAGCCGTCGCTTTGCAGTGCGCCCACGGCGGCGGAATGGCCCTCCTGCCAGCCCGCGCCGGCTCCCGCGACGGGCGCGACGGGCAATGCCGGCAGCTCGGCGCCGGCGTGCCCGGCGATGACCTGCACCCGGTTCTTCGCCGTGTAGAAATCGGCAGGCGCGCGCTTGAGCCATTGCCGCGCGCGCTCCCTGGTCTGGACCTCCACGAACCCCGCCGCGGCGCATTCGAAGACCTGCCCGTCGCTTTCCAGGAAGATCCGGCCGACCTCGCACAGGCGGGTGGCGCCCGTGCCGCGCGACTGGTTGAGCTGGAGAGACTGGAGCAGGCCGCCAAGCAGCGACGGGCGGAGGTGCGACTGGTCCTCGACAAACGGATTCGCCAGCGCGAGCCCCGGGACCGCCGCGGCCGGCATCCACTGCGCCGCTTCCCTGGCCGATCGCAGCGTGTAGTTGACGCATTCGTGGAAATGCTGCCCCACGAGGTAGTCCGTCGCCTTGCGGTTGAAGATCACCACGGGGTCATCGTCGCCCAGCAGGCCCGGGGCGGTCACCGTGCCCGGCGGAATGCGGTCGGTGCCATGGATGCGCAGGATCTCCTCCACCAGATCGATGGGGCGATCGAGGTCGCCGCGCCAGCTGGGAACCGACACGGTCCACTGCGGCCGCCCGTCGGGGGTCGGTTCGTTCCGGACGACGGGCAGCTCAAGCGCCTCGAGGGAGGCCTTCATCTCGTCGTCGGCAAGATCGAACCCGAGCTGGCGCCGCACGAAGGCCGGGTCGAGTTTGATTTCGGTCTTCCACGGCCGGTCCTCGCCCACCCGCCAGGATGGTCCCACAACCTGTCCGCCCGCGGTTTCGAGGATCAGGTCGATCGCGCGATGGGCATCCTCGGTCAACGTGTGGGGATCGACGCCGCGCTCGTAGCGGTAGGAGCTGTCGGTGGAGAGGCCCAGCTTGCGCGAAGTCCAGCGGATGCACGACGGCTTGAAATAGGCCACCTCGAGCACGAGATCGGTCGTGGCGTCGTCGACCTCGGCATTGGCGCCGCCCATGATCCCGGCGATGACGAGCGGCTTGGCGGCGTCGGCGATCACGAGCATGCGGCCGTCGAGGGCGCGCTCCCATCCGTCGAGCGTGACGAGCTTCTCGCCTTCGCGGGCGGGGCGGACGATGATCCTGCGGCCGCCGATCTTCTTCGCGTCGAACGCGTGCACCGGCTGGCCGCTCTCCAGCATGACATAATTGCCGGCATCGACGACATTGTTGATCGGGCGCAGGCCGACCGCCTTGAGGCGCTCCTGCAGCCAGGCCGGGCTCGGGCCGATCTTCACACCGGCGATGACATGCGCCGTGTAGAGAGGGCAATCCTCCCCCGACTCGACGGACACGCTCTCCAGCAGATCGCGCCGCTCGGGCGCGCCTGCGGGGATCCCCGCGAATTTCACCGGCGGATAGACGAGGTCCCTCCGGAACCAGGCGGCCAGTTCGCGCGCCATGCCCAGGTGGCAGAGGCCGTCGGGGCGGTTGGGCGTGATCTCGACATCAAATGCAACGTCGCCGGGCGGCAGCACTTCATTGATCGGCGCCCCGAGCGGAGGACGGCCGTCGAGGATGAGGAGCCCCTCATGGGCGCCGCCAAGGCCGAGCTCGTCCGGCGCGCACATCATGCCGTCGGAAAGCTGTCCGCGAATCCGGGATTGTTTGATCTCGAAGCCGCCCGGCAGAACGGCGCCGGGGAGCGCGACAGGCACGCGGTCGCCGACCCGGTGGTTGGTCGCGCCGCAGACGATCGTCTTCAGGCCGCCGGCGGGGCCCACGTCGACCGAGCAGACCGTCAGCTTGTCGGCGTTGGGATGTCTCTCCCGGGTCACCACCTCGCCCACGACGACATGGGCCAGCGGGGGAAGGCCCGTGGTGATGATCTGCTCGACCTCGAATCCGAGAAACGTGATCGCATGGGTGATCTCATCGACGGAGGCGTCGAGGGGAAGGTATTGCTTGAGCCAACTGAGGGAAATCTTCATCGGACAGTAGTGAGTAGCGTGTAGCGAGTAGTCAGGAGCCGCTGCGTTCCAGGCCGTTGATGTAGCCCTGGAGCAGGCGCGACACTTCATCCAGGTCCGCTTGGAGCACCGTTGTATCAGCGTATCGGAGATCGTGAGCGAGGATCAGCTGGTAGAGACATTCATCGGCAGAACCCTGGGCGGTATTGTAGAAACGGAGCTTGTCGGGTTTGGTCCGCTTGCGAAAACCTTCAACGAAGTTCGAAGGAATACTGGCTGCTGCGCGGCGGAGCTGCGAAGTGAGCGCGAACAGCTCATGCTTGGGGAATGTCTCGGTGCAACGATAGACCGCCAACGCGAATGCGTGGGCCCTTTGCCACACGAGAACATCACGAAAGGATTGGGATTTCTCTGCCATGCTCGCTACACGCTACTCACTACTCGCTACTGCCGGTTTGCTCATGCAAACTGGCTCAGAAAGCGCAGGTCGTTCTGGTAGAAATAGCGGATGTCATCGATGCCGTAGAGCATCATGGCGAGGCGTTCGAGGCCCATGCCGAAGGCGTAGCCGGTCCAGGCGCCCGGTTCATAGCCGACCGCCTCGAACACGGAGGGGTCGACCATGCCACAGCCGCCAATCTCGATCCACGCCTTGTTCACCTTGGGCAGGTGTCTTGCGGAGAGGTCGACCTCGAAGCTGGGTTCGGTGTAGCCGAAATAGTGCGGGCGGAAGCGCGTCTTTGTCTCCGGGCCCAGAAGCGAGGCGAAGATGTAGTCAAGCAGGGCCTTGAGATCCTGCACGGTGACATTCCGGTCGACGTAGAGGCACTCGAGCTGGTGGAAGTTGGCGCTGTGCGTTGCATCGGTGGTGTCGCGCCGGAAGGTCCGTCCGGGCGAGACGATCCTCACCGGCGGCGCCTGCTTCAACATCGTGCGGATCTGCACCGACGACGTGTGGGTGCGGAGGAGGTATTTCTCGCCGTCGACCCGCCGGGAGACGTTCCCGAAGCGGGCTGAGTCGGGGAAGTAGAACGTGTCGGTGAACTCGCGGGACGGGTGATCGACGGGGGTGTTGAGCGCGTCGAAGCAGTAGAACTCCGTCTCGACCTCCGGTCCGTCGGCCACAGTGAATCCGACCTTGCGGAGGATCCGGCACATCTCCTCGCGCACGAGGGTCAGCGGGTGATGGGTGCCCGGGCCGCCATCGGGGGACGGCAGCGAGGCATCCACGGGAGGGCCGAGTTGTGCGGCGATCTCCGCGTCCTCGATCCTGCGCAGGGTCGCGTCGAAGAGCTCCTGCAATTGCGCCTTGGCCTCGTTGACGGCGCGGCCGAATGCGGGCCGCTGCTCCTTGGGGACCGCGCCCATCTGTTTCATCAGCGCCGTCAGCTCGCCATTGGGGCCGACAAAGCGGGCCTTGGCGGCCTCGAATTCCGGGCGGGTGCGCAGGGCGGCGAACTCGGCGCGGGCCTTGCTTGACAGGGCGGAGAGTTGTTCTTGCATCGTCGGAAAATAAACCCGGATTCAGCGGTGGCGGCGCGCTGCGCCCGCGGCCGCGGGCGCGGCGGGTGGATTCCGCCCCGGTTGCGAGATTGAAATGGAAAAGACGGCCGCACCCCCCTTTTTCCGGGGCCGCGGGGCCTTCGCCGCGGACCCGCGGGAAGCCGCGGCAAGGGGTTTGCCTCTCCGAGAAAAGGGCTTGCGGGCTAGGCGCTTCTCGCGGCGGTCTTGGCTTTCAAGGCGACCCTGGCCTTCTGCACCAGGGCGCCGAACGCGACCTCATCGCGCACCGCCAGGTCGGCGAGGACCTTCCGGTCGAGCTCGATGCCGGCGGCCTTCAGTCCTTCGATGAAGCGGCTGTAGCTGATCCCGGCGTTGCGGCAGGCGGCGTTGACACGCACGATCCAGAGGCCGCGCCAGTCGCCCTTTTTCTTTTTCCGCGCGGCGTAGGAATACTGCCAGGCGTGCTGGACGGCCTCCTTGGCATAGCGGAACAGCTTGGATTTGCTGCCGAAATAGCCCTTGGCATATTTCAGCACTTTCTTGCGCCGCTTGCGCGACGCGGCGGAGTTTGTGACACGAGGCATGTTGTTCGGGTGTGGTTTGAGTCGCCGGCGGGTCGCCTGAGAAATCACCCGCCGGGCGGAGTTGTGGTTGGGCTGCGCTCAGAGGCCGAACGGCAGGCAGCGCTTGAGCGCCGCCGCGTGGCCCGGGGCCACCAGCTTGTCCTTCGAAGCGCGACGTTTCTGCTTGTTCGTCTTCGCGGAGAGCAGGTGGCGGAAGCCGGGGGTGCGGCGGATCAGCTTCCCCCGGGCGGAAAGCTTGAAGCGTTTCGCAACGGACTTCTTGGTCTTTTGCATGAGTTGATTCCGACGAGCGGAGCCGGTCAGGACAAGCGACGCCATCGGGCTTGGCAAGGGGAAAGTGGGTCGTCATGGCTTCGCGGGGTCAGTCTCCGCGCGGCGGGGCGCCTCAAGTGCCGTCGGCACATCCCGCCCGCCTCCGGGTTCGTTCCTTCCAATCCCGAGCAGGCTCCGATGCCGGATTCGTGCGGCGTCGCATCCCGCATTCAACCAAGCGCGGGCGGGCCTTTTCACGCTTCGCGAGGCGAAAACGGGTTGACAACAACGCCATGATGTCGAGCGTTGCCCCTTCCGCTCTGGCTTCCTAGCTCAATTGGCAGAGCAGCTGACTCTTAATCAGTAGGTTCGGGGTTCGAGTCCCCGGGGAGCCACCAACCTCTGTCCCGCGGAGAGGGGTTGGTTATTGTGGAAATGTTGTTTGCACTTCATTTTGCGAAAGTCGGTGACCTGCGCCGGCGTAGCTCAATGGCAGAGCACCTGTTTTGTAAACAGGCGGTTGCGGGTTCGAATCCCATCGCCGGCTCCATGCAGCGCTCGACGGCGCCAGTGCCGTGCCCCCAGCGCGGAACGCCGCGCCGCGGATTTGGGTCGCCGGAAACGAAGGGTTTCACTGCCCGATGGTGTAATGGTAGCACAACGGACTCTGACTCCGTTTGTCTAGGTTCGAGTCCTAGTCGGGCAGCCATCCTTCGAACATCAGCCAGCGCCGCCACAGAAATCCGAGAAAGGGAATTGACAGCGACAGGTCCCTGAAATCAGTTTTCCCGTTCCACTCTTGAACATCACCCCTGCATCAGAGTCCCGCCCATCCATTCATTGCATGACCGCCTGCCGCGTCCGCCTGCTTTTGCAAGGCCGGGCGTGATGCGGTTTCTTTGCTGGCATCGCGCCGCGCGGGGTATTAACGTGACCGCCCTTGATTGCTTTCTTCCCCTAATATTCAACCTCGGCAGCATTTTTTCCTCCCCAATAACAGGGTTGCTGTTATCGATACCTGCCTTTTGAAGATTTGAATCCGGGCTTTTGCGCCCGCCATTGCTGCCATTCGCCCCCCGGCCCTTTCGGGCATCCCATTTCCGATAAACCACCACCAACCTTAGATTCATCCACCATCCGATCATGACCACAACGCATCTGCCAATGGCCTTCGAGTTACTCATGGGAAAAACTCCACTGGAGTTGTTCAAAGCGGGAAGATTCGTGATGTGGCCGATGATCACCCTCTCCTTTGTTGCTCTCACGGTAGTGATCGAGCGCATCCTGTTCCTCATTCGCGAGAATGCCTCCCGCGATCATGAACTCGTGGAGAAGGTGCTCGAGAAGGTCGAGAGCCGCGACATCGACGGGGCGGTCGAGTTGGGCAAGAAGAGCAAGGACTTCGTCGCCCGGGTGCTCGTCTACGCGCTTTCGAACAAGGACACCTCCCTTTCCAACGCGTTCATCCGCGCCTCGAACCAGGAACTCGCCCGCTTCCAGCAGGGCCTGGCCGTGCTGGATACGGTCATCACGGCAGCCCCGCTCCTCGGCCTGTTCGGAACGGTCACCGGGATGATGGGCACCTTCGGTTCCCTCGGCGAGGGCGGCGATATCGCCTCCAAGGCCGCCGGGATCACCGGCGGTGTCGCCGAGGCCCTGATTGCGACGGCCTGCGGTCTTCTCGTCGCTGTCAGCTCCCTGTTCCCGTTCAACCTTCTGAACGCCCGGCTTGAGGAGGCCCGCCACGAGGTTGAGGACGTCTCCAACGCCCTGGAGCTGATCATCAAGAAGTCGGAAGCGGAAGCCCCCGCCAGCGAGTGATCCCCCGCAGGACCCTCGCGGTCCGTTGCGAATCCGTCGACTGAGCAACAACCAACCCTCTCCGCATCATGCATGGTGGTGGAACCGACTCCGGCGGCAAGAGAAGAGCGCGCATCGAGATCATTCCGCTGATCGACGTCATCTTCTTCCTGCTCGCCACCTTCGTCCTCTTTACGCTTTCGCTGAACAAGACGGGAGGGTTGTCGGTCCTGCTGCCCACGTCGCAGACCAGCATCCCGCGTGACACCGCAGGCACGGTGACGCTTTCCGTCACCGCGGAGGGCACGCTCGCCTGGAACAAGGATGTCATCACCCTCGACGATTTCCTCGACCGGATCCAGCGGTACAAGATCGAGGAATCGGATCCCCGCGTGCTGATCAACGCCGACGAGCGGGCGCTGTTTGCCCAGGTCGTTTATGTGGTCGACCAGGTGCGCCTCGCCCAGATCCCGAAAATCTACATCGAGACCCGCATCTTCCAGAGCAAATAGGAGCATGCGACCCCGTTCCCCTAAGAAACCCGCCGGTGCATCGTCATCCAGATAGCTGACAGGCCGGCGAACCACGATTCCTCATGGAAGGCATTCGCATTCAACTTCGCACCCGAAAGAAGGCGCGCATCGAGATCATCCCGCTGATCGATGTCATCTTCTTCCTGCTCGCGACCTTCGTCCTGTTCACGCTTTCCCTTAACCGGATCCAATCCGTGCCCGTCGACCTGCCGTTTGCCGGCCCACCGCCCGCGCCGGGCGAGCAGACTCCCAAAGATCTCCTCGTCCTCCAGGTCTCCGACCAGGGCAACCTTTACCTGAACAAGGAATTGATCGACATCGACGAGCTCCCCGCCCGGCTTGATACGTTCATCAAACAAACCTCGGGCGGAGTTGATGCGGCCCGGGTGCTCGTGGCCGGCGACAGCCGCGCAAAGTGGGGCATCACCGTGAAGGTGCTCGACGAGGTCCGGCTGGCCCATATCGGGAAGGTTTCCATGGAGACCCGCACGCGACCGACGGGCAAATAGCCCAATCATCGACCTCTTCAACCAAAGCGTCATTTGTCATGCGCAAGGATCTTATCATCGGACTTTTGGTATCGGTGCTGGCACATTGGAGCTTCTTTTTCCTGACCGGCACGCGTCCGGCGCCCAAGAGGCACGAAGCCGAGGCCGTCGATGTCCTCAAGCTGGTGGAAATGCCCCAGCTTCCCCCGGATGAACCGGAAAAGAAGACCAACGATGAACCGGAGGACGAAGACGCGGTTACGTCGACAATCGCCCCACCCTCGCTGGTCGAGATTCCCAATGTCGTGCCCAACGCGATCTTCGTCATGACCCCCGAGCCCCCGCCCCCTCCGGGCATTCAGACCGAAAAGGGCGTCGTCACGATTCCCGCCAACCCGAGGCCGCCGGGATGGGGCAAGGGCTATGCCAATCTGTTCGATATCTCCCAGCTCGACCAGAAACCGGAAGCCCGCTACCAGCCCACGCCGGCCTACCCGTACGAGATGGAGCGCAACGGGGTGGAGGATGTCGTGCTCGTCGCCTTCATCTGCGATTCCGATGGAAACGTGCGCGATGCCTACGTGCTCCATTCGATGCACCGCGATTTTGACGCCCCGGCGGTCCAGGCTGTCAGCAAATGGAAGTTCAAGCCGGGCCGCAAGAACGGCAAGGCCGTGGCTACCAGGATGCAGGTTCCCATCAAGTTCACGGTCCCCCGTTGATCACCCAATTCCGTTTTCCTCCTCTCATGCCCTTGTTCAGAACTCATCCCTTTTCGAAGGCGTTTCTGCTCGGTGCCGCGCTGGGCGCAGGTTTGTGGACGGCCGG
Organism: uncultured Verrucomicrobiae bacterium; assembly: GCA_963827125.1. Classification (GTDB taxonomy): domain Bacteria; phylum Verrucomicrobiota; class Verrucomicrobiia; order Opitutales; family Opitutaceae; genus Fen-1467. Next base: position 47,055 of record CAWHAC010000017.1, on the reverse strand, counting down.
CGTTGCGGCGGAGGAACCGGCTCCAGTTCCCGAACTGGCCTCCGAAACCAGCGATCAGTTGAATGACGCCTTCCGCCCGGCGTTTGACGCCAAGGATTGGGACAAGGCTCTGGCGGCGCTGGATGTGATTCTGCCCAAGGTGCCCGCGGACAGCTACGACGCGGCCTGGATATTCAGCACGAAGGCCACGCTTTGCGAGAACAAGAATGACCCGGTGCTTGCGTTGCAGAATATGGACCGGGCGCTGGCGATTGACGACCGCAAGCACTACTTCGACAAGCAGACGAAGGACGCCCTCCTCTACATGATTTCCCAATACTCCTACAGCGAGGCAGTAACAACAAAGGACACCATATCCAAGGGACAATTTTTTGCCAGAGCGGTGGAGACGCTTGAACGCTGGCTGGGCCAGGTGGACTCCAGGTCGTTGAATCAGGACAATTACTATTTCATCGCCGCGGTTTATTTTGCGCTCGGGCAGGGAGCCGAGCTTGGGTCCGAGCCAAAACTGGACAAACCCATGATGGAAAAGGCCCTCGTCTGGGTCGACCGTGGCCTGAGGTCGGCCATCCATCCGCGGGACAGTTTCTACCAGCTCAAGATTGCGGGCCTCCTCCAGCTTGGCCGGATGAATGATGCGGCGGAGTGCATCGAACTCCAGCTTAAGCAGAAGCCGGATAACAGGGGTTTCTGGCAGCAGCTTGCCTCGATCTATCTGCAGCTCGCCCAGGCGGCGGAGGAGAAGAAGGAAACAACGACCTCCTACAGCTACTACGTCCGCACGATCGTGACGATCGAGAGGGCGCAAAAGCTGGGCTTCATGAACACGCCGCAGGAGAATTTCAGCCTTGTCAGCGTTTACACCTACATTGATCAGTACTCGATAGCGGCCGAGTTGCTGGACAACGGCATGAGGCAGGACACGATCGAATCGAAGCCGCAGAATTGGACGACCCTCGGCGAGTGGTACCAGTTGATCCATCGCGAGGACAAGGCGGTCGCGACGTTCCTGACAGCGGTGCAGCTGTTCCCGACCAATGCCGACGTTGAATACCAACTGGCCCGGGTCTATCTCAACAGTTCGGACGACGCCCACGCGTTCGAACACATCAAGGCGTGCATCGCGAAGGGCGGCACCGACAAGCCGCACGTGGGCTGGCTTTTCTATGCCTACACCGCGCTCGATTTGCAGAAGTTCGATGAGGCACTCAAAGGGGCCAATCAGGCGCTGGATTCCGCCAAAAAGTTGGGCGACACCGACGCCATCAAACAGGCGGAGAAGATGATCCAGTCAATCAACGGGAATATGGCGGACATCGAGAATCGGAAGCAGCAGATGAAGCATTGATTTCAAACCTTTAATTCAAATCGATTGATATGAACAAATCATATTTCGTCTGGCCTGTAATCGGCCTCTTGGTTTTCGGGGTGTTCTACTGGAACTTCAGCCAGGAGTACGCACAGAAGCAGAAGGACCGGCTCGCCAAGATTGAAAAGGACCGGCAGGAGAGGATCACGCAGGAAATGGAGCGCCGGAATAAGGCCATTCAAGATGCCACGAAGGCGCAGATCGAACGCAACGCCGCGCGGCACGCAAAGGAGGTCGAGGAACAGAGGCAGAATGATCTCCGGGATGCGCTGATGGAACGCCGCCAGCACGCTTTCGAAGAGGTCAACCGGCACCTGCGCCCCCAACTCGACCGCGAAAAGGGGGATGCCGATGTCGTCAAGGGCGATATCGCCCAGCTCGAACTCCAGAAAAAGCAGTTCCTGGATGAAGAGGCTTTTATCCGGAAATTCACGCGCATCGCCGAGGCCAACGTGAAGACTTATTATGATCTCCTCGACAAGATCAAGGCAGCGGAGGACGCCCACGCGGCCGCCGAGGCCGCGGCCAAGGCCGCCAAGAAGGAGTGATGTGCCAAACCCCACGCTTTTGAATCCATGAACAAGTTCTACTTCATTTTCCCCGCGTTGCTCGTGATCGCGTTTGGCCTCTACTACACCCAGGTTGCCAAGCCCGAGATGGCCGCGGATGAGGCTGCCGCGAGGCAGATCATCGCGGACAAGCAGGCGGCCGATGATGTCCGCCGCGCCGAGATCGAGAAGAAAGCGACGGCCGACGCGGCGGCGCAGCAAAAGGCGCGGGAAGAAAAGGAGCACGAAAAACAGGAAAAAGCCAGGCTCGCCCAGGTGGAGAACGATAGCAAGATCGCCGAGGAAACCGCCCGATTGGAATCCGATGCCGCCACGCTTTCCAAACAGATCGCCGACATGGAAAAGGAGATCGCCGACCTGCGGAGCAGGCGGGAGAACCTGAGTCGCGAGGTCTTTGCCTCCGCCGCCAAAGTCGAACTGGCCCGGATCGACCGCCAGAACGCCGAGCTGGAGATCCAGCGCATGTATGACATGGTCGCCCAGAAGGTGGGCGACAGCTTCCTCACCAAACTCCCCGTAGCGGCGCCGGCCAAGTGAGCCGAAAGCACCGGGATTCCCTGCCCCGGCCTTCGCGCCGGGGGCTCCTTTTTTCCCCGGCTGGAGCGCCCAGTCCGGCCTTGGGCAACCCGCAGGGGTGCCCTGCACCCGATCGACCGCCAGGCGCCATTCAATTTCTGCGCAATGCTCGCCAAAGGATGCGGAGCAACCTCGATTGAATGGCGGTATTGTCGTGAATCTATTGTTGTTTCAATCACTTAGCCGATCCCTTCGCTGTGAACACTGTCTCCAAACCCACCGTTTCCACTCTGGATGGCAATGAGGCCGTCACGTCGGTCGCGTACCGAGTCTGCGACGTCTTTGCCATCTACCCAATCACTCCATCCTCCACGATGGCCGAATACGCCGACGAATGGGCGGTGGCCAACCAGCGGAACATCTGGGGCTTGGTGCCCGAGATCGTGGAGCTTCAGTCCGAGGGAGGGGCTTCGGGAGCGGTTCACGGGGCCTTGCAGGGCGGCGCGCTGGCGAGCACCTTCACCGCCTCGCAGGGCCTCCTGCTGATGATTCCGAACATGTACAAGATCGCCGGCGAACTCACGCCGTGCGTCATCCATGTCAGCGCCCGCACCCTCGCCACCCACGCCCTCTCCATTTTCGGCGACCATTCCGACGTCATGGCGTGCCGCCAGTGCGGCTGGGCCATGCTGGCCTCCAACTCCCCGCAGGAAGCGCACGATCTCGCCGCCATCGCCCACGCCTCCACCCTGCGGACCCGCGTGCCGGTCCTCCATTTCTTCGACGGCTTCCGGACTTCCCACGAGGTCAACACAGTCACCCGCATCGACGACGAGGCGCTGCGCGCGCTGATCGACCCCAAGGCCCTCGCGGCGTTCCGCAGCCGCGCCCTCAATCCGGACCATCCCGTCCTGCGCGGCACCGCCCAGAATCCGGACGTGTTCTTCCAGATCCGCGAGACCATCAACCGATTCTACGAGGAGGCTCCGGCCATCACGCAGGAGGTGATGGACGCGTTCGCCGGGCTCACCGGCCGCGCGTATCACCTCTTTGATTACGAGGGTCACCCCGAGGCCGAGCGCGTGCTGGTCATCATGGGCTCCGGCGCCGAGACCGCCGCCGAGACGGCCGCCTGGCTCAACGCCAACGGGGAGAAGACCGGCGTTCTCAAGGTCCGCCTTTACCGGCCCTTCTCGGTCAAGGCGTTTGCCACCGCCCTGCCCCGCACCGTCAAGGCGATCGCCGTGCTTGACCGGACCAAGGAACCCGGCGCCGTCGGCGAACCGCTCTTCGTCGATGTTGTGGCCGCGCTGCGCGAAGCGGAGCTTGCCGGCTGGTTCTCACCGAAGGGCGGAAAGGTCACGGTGATCGGAGGCCGCTACGGCCTTTCCTCGAAGGAATTCACGCCTGCCATGGTGCTTGCCGTGTTCGCTGAACTCGGCCGTGCGCAGCCGAAGAATCCCTTCACGATTGGCATCAACGACGACGTCACCGGCCTTTCCCTCAAGTACGATCCGGCCGTGAACATCGAGCCGCCGGAGCGAACCTGCGCCGTCTTCTTCGGGCTGGGCGCCGACGGCACCGTTGGCGCGAACAAGAATACCATCAAGATCATCGGGGAGGACGCGGGCAAGTTCGCCCAGGGCTATTTTGTCTACGATTCGAAGAAGTCCGGCGCCGTGACCATCTCCCACCTGCGCTTTGGCGACAAGCCCGTGCGGGCGCCCTACCTCGTCAGCCAGGCCGGCTTTGTCGCCTGCCACCAGTTCTTCCTGCTCGAGGTCCAGCCCGTGCTGGCCCAGGCCGCCCCCGGCGGCGTTTTCCTGCTCAACGCCCCCGGGCCGGTCGAGACCTTGTGGGACCGCCTGAGCACCCAGACGCAACAGGAGATCATCGCCAAGAAACTCCGCTTCTACGCCATCGATGCCGGAGCGGTCGCCCGCGCGTGCGGGCTCGGCGGGCGCATCAACACGATCATGCAGGTCTGCTTCTTCGCGCTCAGCCATGTCCTGCCGCTGCCCCAGGCGCTGGAAAGCATCAAGAAAGCCATCAAGAAGACCTACGGCAAACAGGGCGACGAGGTCGTCCGGAAGAATGCCGCGGCCGTTGACAGCGCCCTCGAATCGCTGAAGGAGGTGCCCGTTCCGGCCCAGCCGACGTCCCGCCTGCAGCGGCCCCCGCCGGTGCCCGAGGATGCCCCCGACTTCATCCGCAATGTCACCGCCGTCATGCTGTCCGGCCGGGGCGACGAACTCCCGGTCAGCGCCTTCCCGCCGGACGGCACATGGCCGACGGGCACCTCGCGCTGGGAGAAGCGCAATATCGCGGACAGGATCCCGGTCTGGGACGCCGCGCTCTGCATCCAGTGCAACAAGTGCGTCGAAATCTGCCCGCACGCGGCCATTCGTGCGAAATATTACCCGCCCGGGGCTCTCGTCGGCGCGCCCGAGGCGTTCCATTCCACCGATTTCCGCTCCCCTGACGTCAAGGGCATGCGCTATACGCTGCAGGTCGCTCCCGAGGATTGCACGGGCTGCGAGCTGTGCGTGCAATTCTGCCCGGTCAAGGACAAGACCGATCCGAAGAAGAAGGCGATCAACATGCAGGCCCAGACCCCGTTGCGGGCGGTCGAGCGCCAGAACTTCGAGTTCTTCCTCCGCCTGCCTTCGCCCGACCGCACCACGCTGAAGCTCGACCAGGTCAAGAGCGCCCAGTTCCTCGATCCGCTCTTCGAGTTCTCCGGGGCCTGCTCCGGCTGCGGCGAGACGCCGTACCTCAAACTCCTCACGCAGCTCTTCGGCGATCGCGCCGTCATCGCCAATGCCACGGGCTGCACGTCGATCTACGGCGGCAACCTGCCGACCACGCCCTACTCGCAAAACAAGGACGGCCGCGGCCCGGCCTGGTCCAATTCCCTTTTCGAGGACAACGCGGAGTTCGGCCTCGGCCTCCGGCTCGGCATCGACCGGAAGGAGCTGATCGCGCGGGACCTGCTCCATACGCTCGCGGACCAGATCGGCCCGTCGCTCGTCGAGGGATTGCTCAACGCGGACCAGTCTTCCGAGGCGGGAATCGCCGCGCAGCGCGCCCGGGTCGTGGAATTGCGCAGGAAGCTCGCGGCGCTGCCCAATGATCCCGTCGCGAACCAGCTGGGCGACTTCGCCGATTATTTCGTGCGAAAGTCCGTCTGGGTCATCGGCGGCGACGGCTGGGCCTACGACATCGGTTACGGCGGCCTTGACCACGTTCTCGCGTCCGGGCGGAAGGTCAACGTCCTCGTCCTTGACACCGAGGTCTATTCCAACACCGGCGGGCAGTGCTCCAAGGCCACGCCGCTCGGCGCGGCCGCCCGCTTTGCCATGGGGGGCAAGGCGGTCGGCAAGAAGGACCTCGGCATGCTCGCGATGACCTACGGCACCGTGTATGTCGCCCGGGTCGCAATCGGCGCACGCGACAACCAGACGCTGGCCGCGCTGCGGGAGGCCGAGTCCTATCCCGGACCCTCGCTCATCATCGCCTTCGCCCATTGCATCGCCCACGGCTATTCGCTGATCGACGGCCTCGAACACCAGAAGATGGCGGTCGAGACCGGATACTGGCCGCTCTTCCGCTTTGACCCGCGGCGCGCCGAGCGCGGCGAGAATCCGCTGCAGCTCGATTCGCCCGCGCCCAAGGTCGAACTGGTCAGGTTCACGAAGACCGAAAACCGGTTCCGCCAGATCGAAAAGAAGAATCCCGAACGCGCGAAGGAATTCGACCGCATGGCCCAGGCTGAGGTCCAGAAACGCGTTGCCTTCTATCAGAAGCTGGCCGCGACCCAGGTCGCAGCGTGCCCCGCGGTCGCCGCCCCGCCGGCGCCCAAGGCTCCCGCGCCCCGGAATGGCGACGGTCCGTCGGCGACCAAGTCGGTCACCAGCGGCTGACACGCTTCCTCGATCCAACAATGTCCACGGCAGTCGCGTCTTTCCGGCGCGGCTGGCTTTTTTCCCGCAACCTGCGCCCGGCACAGCCCCAAGGCAGGCGGACAGACGGCTTCCATCATGCCAAAAAAGAGTCACGCTATCGCTAAAGAAGAGAGTCTAATAAGTGTCGAAATCGCGCATGGATTGAGCATGCAAGAAATGCGCAAAGCTCGCCAAGGCGTGCGCTGCAAAGGGGGCGGGGCCGTGCCATGATCCCGCAATGCAGGATCATGCCGTGTCTTCCGTCTTTTCTCGCGCGCCATCATGAACGACGCCACCGCGGGTGATCTGATTTACGTCTTCGTTTTCTTCCTGGCCGGGCTGGCTTTCGCCTTCGGCCCGTTTGTTCTCGTGTACCTGCTCGCGCCGCGCGGGACCCGGCAGACGCGCAATCTGACCGGGCAATTCATCGAGTGCGGGATGGATCCGATCGGGGACGCGTGGATCCGGTACAGCGCGGCGTATTACCTGTACGCCCTCGTGTTCGTGGCCTTCGCCGTGGACGTCCTGTATCTGATTCCCGTGGCCCTGGTCTACGGCCGCCAGTTTCCCATCCGCGATTTCGTCGAGCTGTTCCTTTTCGTCGGCATCCTCTCGCTGGTGATCGTGTACGCCTGGAAGAAAGGCGTTTTCCAATGGAATCGCAGGTAGACACGCCGAAGATCGTCCGGTTCGCCAGGCTCGAGGACGCCCTGGCCCTTGGCCGCGCGAATTCCCTCTGGCCGCTGACCTTCGGCCTCGCCTGCTGCGCGATCGAGATGATGGCGGCCGGCATGTCGCGCTTCGACATTTCCCGGTTTGGCGCCGAGGTGTTCCGCCCCTCCCCCCGGCAGGCCGACCTGATGATCGTCGCGGGAACGGTGAACAAGAAGATGGCGCCCGCGATCAAGCTGCTCTACGACCAGATGCTGGAGCCCAAATGGGTCATCGCCATGGGCAACTGCGCCATCTCCGGCGGCCCCTTTGTCTATCCGGGACAATACGCGGTCGTGGAGGGGGTCGACCAGCTGTTTCCCGTGGACGTCTACGTGCCGGGCTGCCCGCCGCGCCCGGAGGCGTTGATCGAGGGCATCCTGAAACTGGAGGAGAAGCTCACCGGAAAGCGCCGCTTCCCGGTGGCCAAGCTGCAAGAATGAGCCCGTCCCTCGATCGAGTTTCGGAGCGATTCACCCAACTGCTGGAATCGACCGCGGTGGCGACCCGGACGCCCTGGTCGGACGGCGCCGGATCGGATGCCCCCGCGGCGCCCCCCGCCGGCCCGGGCACGCCGGCATCCGGACCGGTCCAGCGCACCGACCATTCCGCGAAGGGCTACGACCTGAACGTCGCGGTCTCCCCGCGCCAGGTGGTCCTCGCCGCGGAGATTCTCAACCAGGAGGGTTTCGGGCTGGACGCAATCACGGGCGTCGACTGGCTGGCCCAGGGCGAGATGGAGGTCGTTTATGATTATTTCCATCCGGCCGCGCCGCTCCACGTGGTGATCCGCGCCCGCATCCCCCGGGCGGAACCGGAGCTGCCGACGATCTCCCCCGTCTTTCCCGGCGCCAACTGGCACGAGCGCGAGGCGCACGACTTCTTCGGCATCCGGTTCCTCGGCCATCCGAATCTCAAGCCGTTCCTTCTTCCGGAGGACGCCGGCTTCCACCCGCTCCGGAAGGACTACCAGCCGTGATCGCGCAAGAAAAAGTTTCCCCCGCCGACGGGTCCGGCCAGGCGCCCCCGGAGACATTCGTGCTCAATGTGGGCCCGCAGCATCCCGCAGCCCACGGCGTCCTGCGCATTTTGATGACGATGGACGGCGAGTGGATCACCCGGGCCGAGCCCGTGGTCGGCTACATCCACCGGATGCACGAGAAGATGGGCGAGAACCGCACATGGGCCCAGTTCCTTCCGAATACGGGCCGGATCGATTACCTTTCGGCGATGCACTACACCCACGCGTTCGTGGGCGCGGTGGAGCGGGGCGCCAGGATCGAGGTGCCGCCGCGCGCGGAGTACGTCCGGGTCATCACCTCGGAGCTGAACCGCATCGCGAGCCACATGGTCTGGTGGGGCGCGCTCCTGCTCGACCTCGGCGGGTTCACCCCGATCCTCTACGCGTTCGAGGACCGCGAGAAGATCCTCGATCTGCTCGAAGGCCTGTGCGGCGCCCGCCTGACCTATTGTTATTACCGCTTCGGCGGCCTGTGCAACGACGTCGACGATGATTTCCTGAACGGGACCCGCCGGTTCGTGAAGGAGATGCGGCCGCGGCTGAAAATGTACCGCGACCTCGTCACCGACAACATCATCCTGCGCAAGCGCCTGACCGGCATCGGCCCCATCAGCGCGGATTTGTGCCGCAAATACGGCGCAACGGGCCCCGTCATCCGCGGATCCGGAGTTCCCTACGACGTGCGCAGGATCGAACCCTACTCGGTCTACCCCCGGTTCGACTTCCAGATTCCCGTCTTCCCGGAGGGCGATTCCATGGCGCGCTATCTGGTGCGCATGGAGGAGATGGAGCAGAGCCTGCGCATCATCGAACAGGCGCTCGACGGGCTGCCGGACGGCCCGTTCATGGGGAAGGTGCCGCGGGTGCTGCGACTGCCGCCCGGCGATTATTGCTACGCGGTCGAGGCGGCCCGCGGGCGGTTCATGGTCCGCATCGTGAGCGACGGCAAGGACGTGCCCTATCGCGTCAAGCTGCGCACGCCCTCGTTCTCCAACCTCAGCCTCTACGAGGAGGCGAGCCGGGGCATGATCCTGCCCGACGCGCTCGCCATGCTGGGAAGCCTGGACCTCGTCATCCCCGACATCGACCGCTAGCCCGGATCCCGCGATGAGCTTCCTTTCCATCGAACCCTTCAGAATCCTGCTCTATGTCGTGGGTCTCTGCGCCTTCGCAGGCGCAAACGCCGCCTATCTGGTGCTCGCCGAGCGAAAGGGCGCCGGGCGCATCCAGCGCCGGCCCGGGCCCAACGAGGCCGGGTACGCCGGCTGGCTCCAGCCCGTCGCGGACGGAGTCAAGCTCCTCGCCAAGCAGGTCATGATCCCCCCGGGCACCGACCGCCTGCTCTACTGCCTGGCGCCGTTGATGGTGATGGCGCCGCCGTTGATCTGCATGGCCGTGATTCCCTACGGCGAGACCCTGGTCGCCCGGGACATCAACGTCGGCCTGCTCCTGGTCTTCTCCCTTGGATCGATCAACGTCATGGCGCTGATGCTGGGCGGCTGGGCTTCGCGCAACAAGTTTGCCGTCATCTCCTCCGCACGGGTGGTCTCGCAAAACGTCGCCTACGAGATCCCCATGCTTCTGGTCGTCATCACCGTGCTGATGGTCACCGGCACGCTGGATCTTAATGAGATCGTGCGGCAGCAGGGCGGCGGTTTCTGGCACTGGAACGTTTTCAGGGGATTCTGGACCCTGACGAACCCCCTGATGCCCGTGACGTTCATCATCTTCTTCATCTGCATGCTCGCCGAGACGAACCGCGCGCCGTTTGACATGGCGGAGGCCGAGAGCGAACTCGTGGCCGGCGCCTTCACTGAGTACGGCGGCATGGGCTTCGGCGTCTTCTTCATGGCCGAATATGCCAACATCGTCGTCGGTTGCAGCATGGCGACCGTCCTCTTTCTCGGCGGCTGGCAGAGCCCGTTCATCGTTCTTTCCGGCCCGGTCTGGGGGCCGCTCTGGTTCCTGGCAAAGATGTACGCGCTCGTCCTCACGGTCATCTGGGTCCGGTGGACCTTTCCCCGCACCCAGTTCTACGGACTCCTCAACCTTTCGTGGAAGATCCTCATTCCCGTCTCGCTCTTCACGCTCGTGCTGACGGCGGCCGTGATGAAACTCCCCGTCGTGCTGTGCCATCTTCCCTGAACCCATGACGATGAAAGCCGCATTCCAGGAAGTCTTCGGCGGGTTCATGAGCCTGCTGATCGGCCTGCGCATCACGCTCGGCCAGTGCTTCAAGCGCGTCATCACCGTCCAATATCCGCGCCAGACGCTGAAGATGCCGGCCCGGTTTCGCGGCCACATCCAGCTCGTGCTCGATCCGGAGACCGGGAAATCGCGCTGCACGGCGTGCAATCTCTGCGAGCGCGCCTGCCCGAGCGATTGCATCATGGTCAGGGGCGCGAAGATCGAGGGGCAGAAGACGAAATCCGTCACCGAGTACAAGCTCAACTTCACCACCTGCAGCCTTTGCGGCGCGTGCGTCGAAGCCTGCCCCTTCGATGCGATCGAGTTCTCCCGGGAATACAACGTCGTCGCATTCAGTCGCGACGCCTTCAATCACATGGATCTCGTCGAAAACCTCGAGGAGAAGAAGCGGAAACGGGCGCAGGACCGGCCGGAGGAGCTGAAGACGCCATGAGCCCATTCCCCCTTTCCGCGTATCTCGTTGCCGCGATCTTCGGCGTCATCGTCGCCACGACGGTCGCCGGGGCGCTGATCGCAATCCTGAGCCGGCGCATCATCCGCAGCGTGGCCGGGCTCGCGCTCTGCAGCGTCGGTCTCGCCGGCTTGTATTACTTCCTGAACAGCCCGTTCCTCGCGTTGATGGAGATCCTCATCTACGTCGGCGCAGTCTGCGTGACCATCGTCTTCGGTGTCATGCTTTCCGAGCCCGACGAGCCCGAGCCGCAGGAGAAGCCCGGCCGGGAATGGGGATGGGGCGCGGTTGCCGTGCTCGTCAGCGTTGCGATCTTCTGGGGCCTCCGCCAGCTCGGCCTGCAGGGCGCATGGCCGGCGGCCGGAACGCCGGCGGCCGACGGCTCCGTCCAGGCCATCGGAGTCTCGCTGCTGACGACCTACAGCCTCCCTTTTGAGCTGATCTCGCTCCTGCTCCTCGTCGCAATCCTGGGCGCGCTCACCCTCGCCCGCGCCGGAAGGAGGAAGCCATGAACGCCATCCCCCTGCACGACCAGCCCGCCATCTACCTCATTCTCGCGGCATTCCTGCTCGCGTCGGGGATCTACGGCTTCATCCGCCGCCGGACGTTCATCGGCATGCTCATCTCGGGCGAGCTCATCTTCGCGGCCGCCGGGCTGAATTTCATGACCGTCAACCGGTTCATGGCGCCCGACCCCTCCGTCGGGCAGATCGTCGTGCTTTTCCTCATGGGGCTTTCCGCCGCCGAGGTCGCGGTCGCGCTGAGCATCATCGTCGCCGTCTACCGCAACTACCGCTCCATCCATTCGAAGGAGCTCTCCGAACTGAAAGGCTAGCCCGATGGCGACCCCTCCTGACATCCGGCTGCTGCTCGCCGTTCTTGCGCCGCTCATCGGCGCCGGCGCGGTGATGCTCACGGGGCGGAAGCCCAACCTGCGCGAAGCCTGCTCGTTCGTCGCCGCCGCCGCGCTCTTCCTCATCGTCGCATCGATGATCCCGTGCGTGCGCTCCGGGATGACGTTGCATTTCACGCTCTTCCAGCTCCTGCCCGGGTTGAGCTTTTCGCTGCGCGCCGACGCGCTGTCGATGATCTTTGCCGCGACCGCCTCGTTCCTCTGGGTGGTCGCCGTGTTCTATTCGGCCGGCTACATGCGCGGCCTCGGGGAGCACGCCCAGACGCGGTTCAACGCCTGCTTCGCGCTCGCCCTCTTCGGGGCGATCGGCTGCGCGTTCGCCGACAATTTCCTCACCCTCTATCTCTTCTACGAGATTGTGAGCATCACGACCTATCCGCTGGTCGCCCACCACCAGGACGAGGAGGGCTACGAGGGGGGAAGGAAGTACCTCGTCTACCTGACGACCGCCTCCAAGGGTTTCATCCTGCCGGCGATGGTGTTGATCTACGTCCTCTCCGGGACGCTCGATTTCGCCACCAACGCCCACGCCGGCATCCTGCCGGCCGGCGTCCACAACGGCGTCATCGTCGTCCTGTATGCCTGCTGCATATTGGGCTTCGCGAAGAACGCCGTCATGCCGCTCCATCACTGGCTGCCCGGCGCCATGGTCGCCCCGACGCCCGTGAGCGCGCTGCTCCACGCCGTCGCCGTTGTGAAGGTCGGCGTGTTCTCCACCGTGCGCATCATGCTCTACGTCTTCGGCGTGGATCTGATGGGCCGCCTGCATCTCGGCCTGCCCACGGCGTACTTCGTCTCCGTGACCATCCTGGTCGGATCGATCGTCGCCCTCAGCAAGGACGACCTGAAGGCGCGGCTGGCCTACTCGACCGTGAGCCAGCTGTCCTACATCATCCTCGGCGTCGCGCTTCTGACGCCCACGGCCGTGGCCGGCGGATTGTTCCACATCGCCGCCCACGCGTTCGCCAAGATCACGCTGTTCTTCTGCGCCGGAGCCATCTACGTGACGACGCACAAGAAGAAGATCTCCGAGATGAGCGGTTTGGGCCGCGCCATGCCGTGGACCTTCGGCGCGTTCGGCCTGGCGGCGCTCAGCATGATCGGCGTGCCTCCGGCCGGCGGATTCATCTCGAAGCTCTACCTCTTTGTGGGCGCGCTCGATGCCGGCTCGATCGGGATCCTCGTGGTGCTGGTGGTCAGTTCGCTGCTCAATGCGGCCTATTTCGCCCCGGTCGTTTATCACGCGTTCTTCAGTCCGCCGCCCGCCGGGGAGGCCCCGCATGATCGCGGGGACGCTTCGCCCGCCATGCTGATCCCCCTCTGCTTCACCGCCGTCATCTCGGTGGCCATCGGCCTTTTCCCCGACGTTTTCATGCATTTCGCCCAGGCCGTCCTGCCATGAACCTGCTGCGCCTCATTGAATTCCTGCGCGCCCGCCTGCGCACCGTCGTGCGGGTGGCGGTCGCACTCCTGGCCGTGCTGGTGCTGCTCGACGCCGTTCCTGCAATCGGCGGCAAGGAGCACGCTCACACCGCCGCCGAGCACATCCCGGCCTTCTGGGCCGCCTTTGGGCTGCTCGGCTGTCTCGCGCTGGTGATCGTCTCAAAGGCGTACGGCCGCCTCGGCATCTCGACCCGCGAGGATTATTACGATGAATAACCCCTGGGTTCATCCCGCGCTGGTCCTGCTGCTCGGGGGCGCCGTGCTTCCGCTGGTGCCCGCGCGCATGAAGAAGGCCTTCCTCATGGCGGTCCCCGTCCTGACGTTCGGGATCGTGCTCGTGATGTTCACGATGGCCCGGGGGGAATACTGGCACGTCCCGTTCCTCAAATGGACGCTCGTCTTCGGCCGCGTCGACTCGCTCAGCCTCGTTTTCGCGGTGATCATGAGCGGGATGTGCTGCATCGGCACGCTCTACGGCCTGCATGTCGGGGAGGACGCACAGCACATCGCCTCCTGGGCCTACGTCGCCGGCTCGCTCGGCGCCATCTTCGCGAAAGACCTGCTCACCCTGTTCTTTTTCTGGGAGATGATGGCATTCACGTCGGTCTTTCTCATCTGGTTCCGGCGCACGCCGGCGTCCACCGCGGCCGGCTTTCGCTACCTGCTCGTGCATGTGGTCGGCGGCCTGACGCTCCTGGCCGGGATTGTGATCCATGTGAAGGCCACCGGAGGCACGGCGTTCACCGCCTTCGACGTTCATCACACCACCCTGGCCGGCTACCTCATACTGAGCGGCTTCCTGCTCAACGCCGCGGTGCCGCCGCTGCACGCGTGGCTGCCTGACGCCTACCCGGCCAGCACGTTCAACGGGGCGGTCTTCCTCAGCGCATTCACGACCAAGACCGCCGTCTATGCGCTCTGCCGCGGATTCGCCGGAATGGAACTGCTCGTCTGGCTGGGCGTGATCATGTCGCTCTACGGCGTCGTCTACGCCATCATCGAAAACGACGTCCGCCGCCTGTTCGCCTACCACATCGTCAGCCAGGTCGGCTATATGGTGGCCGGCGTCGGAATCGGCACCGCCCTCGCCATCAACGGGGCCTGCGCCCACGCCTTCGCCCACATCCTTTACAAGGGCCTGCTCTTCATGGGCGGCGGCTCGCTCCTGTTCATGACCGGGGAGACCCGGATGTCCAGGCTCGGCGGCCTCTACAAAAAGATGCCCTGGGCCTTCTTCCTCACCTTGATCGGCGGCCTCTCGATCTCGGCATTCCCGCTGTTCAGCGGCTTCGTCAGCAAGTCCATGATCGTCCAGGCCGGCTTCGAAAGCCATCTGCTCTGGGCCGCCTTCCTGCTCAACCTCGCCGCGATCGGCACCTTCTACTGCAACGGCCTCAAGGTCCCCTACTTCGTCTGGTTCGGCCGGAACAAATGCGAGCCCGAGACCTTCGAGCGCGCGAAGGATCCCCCGTGGAACATGCTCGCCGCGATGGGCATAGCCGCCTTCTTCTGCGTTTTTCTCGGCTGCTACACGCCGGCCCTCTACAACCTGCTCCCGTTCCCCGATGCCGCGGCGGCATATCATCCGTACACCGCATATCACGTCTCCGAGACGCTCCAGATCCTGCTCTTCACCGCCCTCGCCTTCTTCGTGCTGGTCAGGCTCCGGAAGATCGAGCCGCACGCCGGCCTCAACATCGACCTCGACTGGTTCTACCGCATGGGCGGCCGCGCCTTCCTGTGGCTGGCCCGCAGGCCGGTCCAGGCCGCCGACAGCGGCGTGGGTGAGTTCTACCGGCTGGGCGGCCTCATCCCGCTGATGAAGTCCGCAGGTTCCGTCGGCCGCTTTGACAACCGCGTTGTTGACGGCGCCGTCGACGGCCTGGCCTCCTCGGTCCGCGGTCTTGCCGCGCGGCTGCGCTTCACCCAGCGCGGTGCCCTGCAGGAAAACCTCACGTTCGCATTCGCCGTCGCGGCGGTGCTGCTGCTCGGCTTCCTCGTCTTCTCCTGACGCGTCATGACTTCCCCCGGTTCCACAGAAGGCCTGCCGCTCCTGAGCATCCTGATCTTCGCCCCGCTGGCCGTCGCGGCCGTGGCGGCCCTGATCCGCAGCGAACGCGCGCTGCGCTGGTGGACGCTCGCCGGGACGGCGGCCATCGCCGTCTTCTCCATCCGGCTCTGGACCGGCTTCACCGCGGGCACCGCCGACTTCCAGTTTGTCGAACACGCGGCATGGATTCCGTGGCTGAAGATCAACTACACGGTCGGCATCGACGGGATCAGCCTGCTGCTCGTGCTGCTCACGACGCTCATTTCGCCGCTGTGCGTCCTCTGCTCGTGGCATAACATCACGGCGCGGGTGCGGGAGTTCATGCTCTGCCTGCTGTTCATGGAGACGGCCATGGTCGGCGTTTTCTGCGCCCTCGATTCCATGCTTTTCTTCGTCTTCTGGGAGGCGATGCTCATCCCGATGGCGCTGCTGATCGGCGTCTGGGGCGGGCCGCGCCGGATCTACGCCTCGCTCAAGTTCTTCATCTACACGATGGCGGGCTCGATCTTCCTGCTGGTCGCGCTGATCGCCCTGCGGCTCAACGCCGGGACGTTTCACATCCCGGATCTCATGGGCCGGCACTACGACCCGGCTTTCCAGTGCTGGATCTTCGCGGCGTTCTTCATCTCCTTCGCGATCAAGGTCCCGATGTTCCCGTTCCACACGTGGCTTCCCGCAGCCCATGTCGAGGCGCCGACGGCCGGCAGCGTCCTCCTGGCCAGCGTTTTGCTCAAGATGGGCGCCTATGGCTTCCTGCGGTTCTGCCTGCCGATCGTGCCCTGCGCGACCCGCGTCTTCGCACCCTATGTTCTCTGGCTGTCCGTCATCGGCATTCTCTACGGCGGTTTCGCAGCGCTGGCCCAGAGCGACCTCAAGAAACTCGTCGCCTACTCCTCCGTCGGCCACATGGGCTTCGCCACCCTCGGCATCTTCGCCCTCAACACCAGGGGCATCGAGGGCGCCACCCTGGTGATGATCAACCATGGCGTCACGACGGGCGCGCTCTTCATCGCCGTCGGGATGATTTACGAACGCCTGCATACCCGGGAACTCGCGGCGGCCGCGGGCCTCGGCAAAACCATGCCGGTCTTCACCTTTTTCCTCGGCGTGTTCTGCCTCTCCTCGCTGGCCTTCCCCGGCACCAACAGCTTCATCGGTGAATTCCTCGTCCTCAGCGGCGGCTTCGCCGTTTCGCTGCTCCTGGTCGCCTGCACCGTGCCGGGCATCGTCGCCTCGGCAGCCTATAATCTCCGGGTGCTCCAGCGCGTCGCCTTCGGCGGCACCGCCAACCCCGATCAGCACAACGTCAAGGATCTGGATTTCCGCGAGATCGTCACCCTCGCCCCGCTGCTGGTCTTTGTCTTCTGGATCGGCCTCCATCCGCAGCCGTTCGTCAATGTCATGCACGCCAGCGTGCAGCACCTGCTCGCGCAGACCGCGGCGCTTCCGCAATGATGACTCTGATGAAGGACACGCAGAATATAGGGATCGCCGGTGACCCGGCTCCCCCAATGCCCGCTCCTGGCTCCTCGCTCCCCGCTCCTTCCAGGCAATGACGTTCATCTTCCAGTTCCTCCCGGAGCTCGTGCTGCTCGCCGGAGCGCTCGGCCTCTTCGTCGTCGCGCTCGGCGAGTCGCAGCACCAGCGCGCGCGCGCCGTCGCCCTGCTCGTTTCCTTCGCCACCCTGGGAGCGGCCGCCGTCTCGCTGGGACAGCACGGCGATCTCTTCTCCGGGGCCTACCGCGTCGACCAGTTCTCGCAGCTCCTCAAGCTCGTTCTCGCCTTCGGTTTCGTCTGCATCCTGCTGCTCAGCGGCGATCTCCCGGACATCCGCAGCGAGGTCAAATCCGAATACTACCTCTTCCTGACCCTGAGCGTCACGGGGCTCGTCATGCTCGTAAGCTGCGTCGAGATCGTCTCGCTCGTTGTCGCCCTGGAGCTGTCGTCGTTCCCCCTCTACCTGCTCGTGCCCATGCGGCGCGAGCGCGCCGGACAGCGGAGCCAGATGGAGTCGGCCGTCAAGTACATCATGTTCGGCGTCGCGGCGAACGGCGTCATGTTCTTCGGCCTGAGCTACCTCTACGGGCTCACGGGCACGACACACCTGGTCCCGCTCGCAGCCCGCCTGGCCCCGGTCGTCCATTCGCAGCTCGCCATCGCCGGCCTCGGCATGGCCTTCTGCGGACTCTACTACAAGCTGGCCATCTTCCCCTTCCATTTCTGGACGCCCGACGTCTACGAGGGCGCGTCCAACGAGACGGCCAGCCTTGTCGCCTCGCTGCCCAAGGTCGCCGCCGTGGCCGTGCTCATCCGCTTCGTCTCGCTGGCCACGCCGGCGAACCCCGCCGTCGCCACGATGCTCACCGGCCTGGCCGTGGGCTCGATGTTCTTCGGCAACCTGATCGCACTCGTCCAAAAGGATTTCAAACGGATGCTCGGCTTCTCCGGCATCGCCCAAGCCGGGTATGTTTTGATGGGCTTTGTCGCCCTCGACCACGCCGGCTACACGGCCGCCCTCTACTACATCACGGGCTACCTGCTCATGATCCTCGCCTGCTTCGTCGTCATCTCCAGGGTTTCGCGTGACGGCACCAACGTCGCGATCGACGCACTTGCAGGGCTGCACCGCCGCTCGCCGATGCTTGCCGTCACTTTGCTCGTGGCGGTTTTCGCGCTCGCAGGCGTCCCGCCGTTCGTCGGCTTCATGGCCAAATTCAGCCTGCTGAGCGCCGCGTACGCGCAGGACCACCTGGCGCTGGTCATCATTGCCGTGATCAATTCCGCCATCGCGATCTACTACTACCTTCAGGTCGTCCGCCAGGCGGTCTTTTGCGAAAACAATCCGGACGCCGCGGCCGGCCCCATCGTCCTCAACTGGCAGACGCGGATCCTCTGCGTCGTGCTCATCGCCGGCATCGTGGCCCTGGGCGTCGCCCCAGGAACCGTCATCGCCACGATTTCTGACTCGCTCGCCTCCGCCACGTCCGCCCCCGTCACCGCCCTGCTCGGCCACTGAGCGGCGCAGGGGCCGTTTATGACACTTTTTGGGCTGGCGTGCGGGCGGGTGTCATGACACGTTTCGCCCCGCATCAGGAACGAACCGGCTGACGGCAGCCGGTTCTGCCAACCGGGCCGGGAGCGGCCACGGTGGTTTCGGGCACGGGCCCGGATGTGCGCTGCGGCCTTCCGCGGCGAACAAACACGCTCCAGAAAGACGACAGCCGGCCTGATGCAAGGGCCGGTTTTTGTTTTTCCGCCTGATGCGGCAACCACAACCTGCAACGGTCCCGCATCATGTCTACCCTGGCCTTCCCCCGCCTCCGAATCCGCGTCCACGCCGGAAACCCGGATCACCACCTCTGGAACAACCACGGCACGTGGTTTCTCCATTACACTGTCCACCCGACGCCAATCACCAAGGAACGCGTGCGCCTCTCGCTGGGAACGCGCGTGCTTGCGGCCGCGCGCGAACGGCGCGACGCATTCTTTGCCCACCTGAAGAACCAGCCGGGCGACGGCGCCGGAGGCCGGGCCGCCGCATGATGCAGGCCGTTGGCCGGTCATTCCTTGTTCCAATGCGCCGGCGACCGGCGGACCTGTGCATTACGGGGCGTTCGCAAAGTTTTTCCTTGAGATTCCGCCCGCCAACCCAAAATTCAGCCTTTCCCGCGCCCTCATCGTCTAGCGGCTAGGACAAGAGATTCTCAATCTTTAAACCGGGGTTCGATTCCCCGTGGGGGCGCCATTTTTGGAGCAGAGGCGGAAACCGCACACAGTTTGCACACAGTGGCTCCCTGTTTTTTCTCTTCCCCGGAAGCAGGCCCCTGCGGTGGCAGTTTCGCAATCGCCATCCATTGAATGATCATCTTGTAGGTCGATACGCCTAAGGCGCCCTGCGCCCATAAGGATTTGGGCGGGTCGCCGCCCAAATCCTATGCGCTTCGAATTCGCCACCGCCACCCGCATCCTGTTCGGTCCCGGCACGCTGCGCGAGGCCGGCGGGGCGGCGCGTGAATTGGGCCGCCGCGCATTCGTCCTGACCGGCCGCGCGGGGCGCAATTCGGAGCGATTGCTCGACCTGCTCGCCGCCGAGGGCGTCGAGGCCACGGCCTACCCCGTCCCCGGTGAACCGACGGTCGACGGGGTCGTCGCCGCCACGGATGCGGCCCGCCGCCAGCGCAGCGACCTTGTCATCGGCCTGGGCGGCGGCAGCCCCATCGACGCCGCCAAGGCCGTCTCCGCGCTGCTGGCCAATCCCGGCGCTCCGCTTGACTACATCGAGGTCGTCGGGCGGGCGCAGCCGCTCACGAAACCGGCCGCACCTTGTATTGCGATTCCCACTACAGCAGGCACGGGCGCGGAGGTCACGCGCAACGCGGTCCTCGCCTCGCCGGCCCACCAAATCAAGGTCAGCCTGCGCAGCCCGCTCATGCTGCCCCGGCTCGCGATCGTCGACCCGGAGCTGACCCTGGACCTTCCGCCGGCGCTCACCGCGAGCACGGGGCTCGACGCGCTGACCCAGCTGATCGAACCCTACGTCTCCGTCCGGGCCAATCCGCTCAGCGACGGATTCTGCACCGAGGGAATCCGCCGCGCGGCCCGCGGGCTGCGGCCGGCGTTTCAGGACGGCGCAAACGCGGCCGCCCGCGAGGACATGGCCCTCGCCAGCCTGCTCGGCGGGCTCGCCCTGGCGAATGCCGGCCTGGGCGCCGTCCACGGCCTCGCCGCGCCGGTCGGCGGCATGTTTCCCGCTCCCCACGGGGCGGTGTGTGCCGCGCTGCTGCCCCACGTCATGGAGGCAAATCTTCAGGCCGCGCGCCGCACGGCGGCCGCGTCCGGAATCTCCGGCCGCTATGACGGCATCGCCCGGCTCCTGACGGGGGACCCGAAGGCTGGGGCCGAAGACGGCGTGCGGTGGGTGCGCGACCTGATCGCCGGGTTCCCGATCCAGCCGCTTCGCGCCTTCGGCGTCACCTCCGAGTCGGTCCCCGCGCTCGTGGCCAGGGCGGCCAAAGCCAGCAGCATGAAGGCCAATCCCGTGCCGCTCACGGAGGATGAGCTTTCGGCGATCCTCCACGCCGCGATGTGACCCGGATCCTGCAAGGAAGGCCAGGACCCCGGAGATCACGGACGCGCACGAATCTTGAAACCTCAGCCCGCCCTCCGGTCCGCCCGGCCGGCCCCTCCATGCCAGACCTGTGACCGCAACTTCATCACCCGCCCTCCCGCGCCGCCCGAGGTGACGCCCGGGATGCCGCGGGGGACGCATTCCGCGATCATGAGCGCCTTGCGGGACATCCGGCCGGTCGCGTCGATGACGTAGTCGAATTTCCGCGACAACAGGCGGCCGGCCGGCGTCTCCCTCCGCCCTGGTAACGCTTTACGTTACAAACGTTCCGTCGCGCAATGGGTCACTTCGAGGGGACGCGCAATTGATCGCCCTCCACCGGCTCAATGCCGCATCCGCCCTGTTCCGAGATCACGCCCTCCTTCTGCAGCTTTTCGACCTTCGGTCTGATGACGATGCGGCAGTAGCCCGCCGCGGGGTTCTTCGCAAAATAGTGCTGGTGGCGGTCCTCCGCGGCGTAGAACGCCGTCAGCGGCACGATCTCCGTCACGATCGGATCGGAATACCCCGACTGCGCCGCCTCCCGGGCTTTCCCGGCCGCGCGCTTCTGGGCCTCGTCGGAATAAAGGACGATGGAGCGGTACTGCGTCCCCTCGTCGGCGCCCTGGCGGTTCAGCGCCGTGGGATCGTGGGCATCGAAGAAGACGCCAAGCAACTTCGCGAGGGGGATCACCGCAGGATCAAACTCGATGCGCACGACCTCCGCATGCCCGGTGGCGTCGGTGCAGACCTCCTCGTAGTTCGGATGCTTCGTATGGCCGCCGGCGTATCCGCAGACCACCGACTTCACCCCCGGCACATGGTCGAACACCGCCTCCATGCACCAGAAGCACCCGCCGCCCAGCACGATTGATTCCGTTCGAGATTCCATGGGTTTCTTCTCCTCGGCCGCGGGTGGAGCCGCCACTTTTTTGCATGCGCACCCGGCTGCGCACGAAACAAGGGCTCCTCCCGCCAGCCCGGCCAACAACGCGATCAAGGCTTTCATAACACCAAGGAGACAGAAATCACCTTCGGCATTATCGCAAGGCGTCGCGTCTCCATGAACCACGAAAGGCCATTTTCCGGCCAGGCCGGCTCACCCGCGCGTCAGGTAGCGGTGCCTGATCCGGCGGGGGTGTTCGGCATCGCGCCCCTTGCGCCGCCGGCAATCTCCAAGGCAGGCCGGATGACTGCCCGTGAACCGGCGCGACGCGCCCGGCGGAACGGCGGGATCGGGCAATCCCGAACGACCCCCGCTCTCTCCCCTCGTGACCGCTCGACACCGCGAAAAACCCGTCCAGAATCTTCCCTCCCTTCAACCCCATGAAAAAATACCTCGTCGAATTCATCGGCACATTTTTCCTCGTCTTCACGGTCGGCGCGGCGGTTCATTCCAATCCCGTCCTGGCTCCGGTCGCGATCGGCTCGGTTCTGATGGTCATGATCTTCGCCGGCGGCCACGTCTCCGGCGGGCATTTCAATCCCGCGGTCACGCTTGCCGTCTGGTTGCGCGGGAAGTGCGACGCAAAGGACGTGGTGCCCTACTGGCTCGCCCAGTTGCTCGCCGGGCTTGTGGCAGCCCTGCTCATCATCGCGATCTTCCACGGGCGCGCAGTCCCGGCCGTCCACCCCCCCAAGGCGTCGCTGATCGTCGAGTTTCTTTTCACGTTCGCGCTTGCCTGGGTCGTCCTGAACACAGCGACTGCGAAAGGGACGGCCGGCAACTCGTTCTATGGCCTGGCCATCGGCTTCACCGTCCTTGCGGGCGCAGTTTCGGTGGGCAGTATCTCCGGCGGCGCCTTCAATCCCGCGGTTGGCCTTGGCGTGTTTGTCATGGGCTTGGAGGGGCTGCAACAACTCGGCATCTATCTGGCGGCCGAACTCCTCGGCGGCGCTGCGGCGGCCCTGGTCTTCAAGGCAGCGCACGAGGCCGGAGAATAGCCGCGCAGACCCGATCCCCACTCCCCTCAGGCCTCCGCCTCCTCCCCCGGGTTTGTAACGTGATATGTTACAAATCCGGAGGAGTCGCGGCGGAGCCGGCGGTTGCGCGGGCTGTCACGGCAATCTTGATTCCGCGGTGTGGTGCGGCCTTGACAGTTGCGGCCTTTTCGCGCTTCGTGGCGCCTCACTCATGAATCCTCCCGGAAAAGCGACGCATTCGTTCGCAGGCCTCGTCCTCGTGGTCGTCGTCGTTGCGCTCACCGGCGCACCGCGGGGGTTCTGATTGTCAATCCGCCTTTGCCCCCTCCGGTGCCGCGCCGGAGGGGGCTTTTTTTTGGTCCCCGCCGGATCGCGCCAAGGGAGCGGGATCGCACCGCCAACCACCATGAAAATCACCGGCGCCAACCTCCTGCGGACCCTGCTGGAACGGCAGGGCATCCGCACCGTCGCAGGCATCCCCGGCGGGGCCATCCTGCCGTTCTACGACGCCCTGCACCGCAGCCCCATCCGCCACATCCTCACGCGCCACGAACAGGGCGCGGGATTCATCGCCCAGGGCATGGCCCGCGTCACCGGCAAGGCCGCCGTCTGCGTGGCCACGTCGGGGCCGGGCGCCACCAACCTGTTGACTGCGATCGCCGATGCGCGGCTCGACTCCGTGCCCCTCGTCGCCATCACCGGCCAGGTCGCCCGGTCGCTGATCGGCACCGACGCATTCCAGGAGGTCGACACCTACGGCCTCACCCTGCCTGTCACAAAGCACAACTTCCTCGTGCGGCATCCGGCCGAACTGCTGGAGGTCGTGCCGCTCGCTTTCCAGCTGGCCGAGTCGGGGCGGCCGGGTCCCGTGGCCATCGATGTGCCCAAGGACGTCCAGAACGCCGCGGCGGATGTGGAGGACTGGCCCGATCCGGGGCGTCCGGTCCCCGCGCCGGCGTGCGCCGACGAGCTCATCGGGGAACTCGCGCGCCTTCTCCTCGCCGCCCGGCGCCCGGTGCTTTACCTCGGCGGAGGCGTGATCAGCTCCGGCGCATCCGCGCTGGCGCAGACCCTCGCCCACCGGGTGTCCGCGCCGGTGGTGTGCACGCTCATGGCGCTCGGCGCCGTTCCGCCCGACGATCCGCTTTTCATGGGCATGCTGGGGATGCACGCCGCCCAAGGCACGAATTTCCTCCTCGAAGAGGCCGACCTGCTGCTGGCGATCGGCGCGCGCTTTGACGATCGCGCCACCGGCAAGGTGGCCGAGTTCTGCCCTCATGCCGCGATCGCCCACATCGACATCGACGCCGCGGAGATGGGGAAGATCAAGACGGCCTCCCCCGCGCTCGTGGGCGACGCCGCCGAAATCCTGCGCCGCCTGCTGCAACGCCTGCCGCAACAGAACCGGCCCGCGTGGCGCGCGCGCGCAAGCGCCCTGCGGAGCGCCCATTCCCTGCGCCATGCCCCGCGCACCGAGGATCCGCTGCATCCCATCAACCTCTGCCGTTTCCTCGGCGAAATCCTGCCGCCGGACACGGTGGTTGCGACCGACGTGGGCCAGCACCAGATGTGGGTCGCCCAAGCCTACCCGGTCCGCCAGCCGCGCACGCTCCTCACCTCCGGCGGGCTCGGCACGATGGGCTTCGGCCTTCCCGCCGCGATCGGCGCCGCGCTCGCCCTGGGCGCCCTCGGAAACCCTGACGAATGCGGAAGCGCTCTCGAAGAGCCCGCAGCCCCCGGACGGCGCGTGGTCTGCGTGAGCGGCGACGGCTCGATCCTGATGAACATCCAGGAACTCGCAACGCTGGCCGAACTCGACCTGCCCGTCGCGGTGCTCGTGTTCAACAACGCCCAGCTCGGCCTTGTCCGGCAGCAGCAGGAGCTGTTCTACGGCTGCCGCTACGAAGCCGCCCATTTCCGCTCGGTCCCGGATTTTGCCGCTCTGGCGCGCGCATTTGGAATCCGCGGGCTCCGGCTGGACCCCGGCCACGATCCGCTGGGCCGGCTCGCCGCCGCGCTCGCGGCTCCCGGCCCGTGCGTGATCGACATCCCGATCTACGAACATGCCAACGTCTATCCCATCGTGCCGCCCGGCTCCGCCAACCGCCACATGATCGCCGAACCCGAACCCGCCTTTTCCAATGCCTGAGCCACTGACAACCTCCTTTTTGACAGATCCCAAAAGGGACATTCTGTCGTCCATTGAACGGCAGACCGTCCCCATCAGACTCCTCCGCGGCCGGGACCGCCGTACTCGAATTGCGCGTGCGCAATCACCCGGGAACCATGTCGCATGTCACCGGCTTGTTCGCGCGTCGCGCTTTCAATCTCGATGCCATCATCTGCGCGCCGGTCGAAGACGGCACCACAAGTTGCATGCTGCTCCTGGTCTCCGACGAGTCCCGCCTGGAGCAGATCGAGCGCCAGCTCGCAAAACTCTACGATGTTCTCACCGTGCGCCATCGCACCGATTTGGGAGCGGCATTTTTTTCCGGTCTTATCGCTCCGGCCGAAGCGCAACGGTAAAAGTCTAAAAACCCATAGGTTACACTAGTAACATGGCGCGGCCCATGCCGGCTCAGAAGCCGGGCGTCATTTCGGATGCGCAGGCTGTTGCAGGAGAATAACAATTTTCCGCGCATGTTGCTTTCCTTCCGATTGATGCATAGCTTGTCATCGGAATGGAACATTCCATGCTCGACATGCGGCAAAACTACACGCCATGCCTGATATCATGGATCCTGTGACACGCCGGCAGATTGCGGTGATCAATAAGATCATCCAGGATGAGACTTGGCTTGAAGGGGAACGCCGGAAAGAGCCGGTGTCGCCGAAGGATCCGGCTGTTCGGGCGAAAGTCTGCGAGATCGTCCTGCGCATCGGCCAGGACCTGCGCAACGCGTTCACAGTTGAAGCGCAATCAGCATCCTCGTGCGGCCGGATGGGAACCGATCCGTGAGCCGGGCCGCCTGCCCCGCGTTCGCCTGGCTGAGCCATCGCAAGAATCCCGGGGCAGGCCGACGACCGCGGTGAGGGCTGAAGCCTGGGGGGGAAGCAGGCAGGGAGCGTGTCAGGCGCAGGTTTCGCCGGGAATCCCCGGCTGGGGAGCCGTGGCAGCCTCCAGCGCCGCGAGCATGCCCAACGCTTCCTCCCGGGACGCACCGCACATTTCCCGCGTCGGGCGGAAACTCACGCAGACGGCGGGGCGTTCAGGCCTGCCGAAAAGGGCGCAACGATAGTCGTCGTGAAGTTGTGGGCAGGGTATTCCCGCGGGCTTCCCGCCGGGCATGCCCGGAACCGGCGAACTGATCGAAGGCGCGATACAGCACGCTCCACACTGCGGCCTGCACCTCATCCCGGCATTCAGGATCACTCCCGCGAGCCGATCAAGCTTCGAGCGGATTCCGGCGCCTGCAGGCCCCGCCGCGTTCACGTTCCGGTCCGCGCTGTTGCGACCGGGCCCCTGCGGCGATCATGGCACGGCTTGCAATGCAGGCTTGGCGCCTCTTCACCGCACCTGAGAATGCGACAAATGATTTTGTGTTTTTTCCCGTTCCGGCTGTTAATTCCCTGGCCATGGCAAAACGATCCCCCGCCCCGGCTTCTCCGTCTGCACATGTCTGGAAGTTCTTCCGCGTCGGTGGCCTTGACCAGGTGCGCTTCGAAGACTATGGCGATTTTCTTGATATTGGAAATCTTGACCAGAAACTTTGGATCGCCCTGAGCTGCCCGACGAGCGGGCTGCAGTTTGACGGGCGCACGCTCGCCCTCATCGACACCGACAAGGACGGCCGCATCCGGGCGCCGGAGCTGATCGCCGCGGTGCAATGGGCCTGCCGGCACCTGAAGGATCCCGGCGCGCTGGCGCAAGGCGCGGCGGCTCTTCCCCTGGGCGCAATCAACGATGCGACCGAATCCGGCGCCCGCATCCTCGCCGCCGCCCGGCGGATTCTCAAGGCACTCGGCAAGCCCGATGCCCCGTCGATCGCGGTGGAGGACATGGCGGATCCCGCGAAGATCTTCGGCGCGATGGAATTCAACGGCGACGGCGTCCTGAGCCCGCTTTCGCTGGGCGGCGACGGGGATCTCCGCCTGGTTTTCGATGAGATCATCGCCTCGGGCGGCCCGGTGAAGGACCGAAGCGGCCTGGATGGCATTGACGGCGCCCTCCTCACGAAGTTCTTTGATCAATTGAAGGCGCATGACGCCTGGGCGGCGCAAGCCGGGCAGCTGCCCCTGCCCCTCGGGGCGGAAACGCCCGCCGCATTCGCCGCCCTCCAGGCGGTGAGAGCCAAGGTGGCGGACTATTTTGCGCGCTGCCAGCTGGCGGCGTTTGATCCCCGTGCAGGCGCCCCGCTGAACAGGACGGAGGCTGAGTTCGCCGCGCTGGCCGGGCAGGATCTTTCAAAGCCGGGGGATTCCATGGCCGCGCTTCCGCTCGCCCACGTGGAGGCCGGGCGCGCCCTGCCGTTGACGGAGGGAGTCAATCCCGCCTGGACCGCGCCGCTCGGCGCCTTCCGCGCGCAGGTGGTCGAGCCGCTGTTCGGGCGCGGCCGGTCCGTGCTGACCGGGGCCGAATGGCGCGATCTGCTCGGGAGATTCGCCCCCTTCGAGGCCTATGCCGCGGCCAAGCCCGCCGGTGCGGTCGAGAAGCTGGGAATTGCGCGCATCCATGGCCTGCTCGCCAGCAATGTGCGTGCCCGCATCGAGGCGCTGATCCAGCAGGATCTGGCGATCGCCCCTGAAATCGCCGCGATCGATTCCGTGGAACGCTTGATCCGGTACCATCGCGATCTCGGCCGGCTGCTCAACAATTTCGTTTCGTTCAACGATTTTTATTCACCCGACCGCTGGGCTCCGTTTCAGGCCGGCACGCTGTACCTCGACGGGCGCAGCTGCGAATTGTGCGTGGAGGTCGGCGATCCCGGCGCCCATGCCACGCTCGCGGCGCAGAGCAACCTCTGCATCGCCTATTGCAACTGCCGTCGGGCCGACGGTTCGGTGAAAAAGATCGCCGCCTGCTTCACCAAGGGGGACAGCGACTACCTGGTGGTTGGCCGCAACGGGGTGTTCTATGACCGCAGGGGCGGCGACTGGGATGCCACCATCGTCAAGGTCCTGGACAATGCCATATCGCTGCGGCAGGCCTTCTGGCTCCCCTACAAGAAGCTGGCGAAGTTCGTCGAGGATCAGGCCGCCAGATTCGCGGCCGCCAAGGAGAAATCCGCCGATGCCACGCTCACCTCCGGCGCCGCCAGCACGGTCGGGAGCGGCGGCCCCCCGGCAAAGGCCGAGGCCTTCGACATCGGCAAGTTCGCCGGGATTTTCGCCGCCATCGGCCTGGCGCTCGGCTATATCGGCGGGGCGCTGGCGGCGGTTGTCGTCGGCTTCGTAAGGCTTGCGCCGTGGCAGATGCCGCTGGCAATCGCGGGCGCGCTCCTCCTGGTCTCCGGGCCATCGATGTTGCTGACGTGGCTCAAACTCCGGCAGCGCACGCTCGGCCCGGTCCTCGATGGCACGGGCTGGGCCATCAACGGGCGGGTGAAAATCAATATCCCGCTCGGTGCGGCGCTGACCCAGGAGGCCCGCCTGCCCGCCGGCGCACAGCGGTCGTTGCAGGATCCGTACGAAGACAAGGCCGCCGCGCGCCACCGCCGGTGGGCGGTCGCGTTGCTGATCCTCGTGGTGCTGGCCGCCGCCGGCTGGTGGTGGCGCGTCGCCGGAGGCACCCCCCCTCCCGCCCCCGCCCAGGCCATGTCGGCAAAACCGCCTCCACCCGTGGCACCCTCTCCGGGACCCGCTGTCAAACCCGCTGCTCCCTGACCGTCCCAAATTACCTGTTCCACCATGAAACCGAAGATCATTCCCTCCCTCCTTGCCCTCCTGGGCGTTCTCGTGGCGTCAGCCCGGGCCGACACCGTCATACTCAAGGACGGTTCCGTCATCCACGGCAAGGCCCTCCATATCGCCGGTGGCATCCTCACGATCACCACGGATTTCGCCGGCGATCTGTCGATCAAACAGAACAAGGTCGCAAGCTTCGAAACCGACGATCAGGTGTTCGTGAAGACCGACAACAACTCAACGCTGCTCGGCAAGGTCGACCAGAGACCGTCCGGGCTCATCGTGGCAAGCGAGAACGGCAGCTACACAACCAAGATTGAGACGATCAAATCTTCGTGGCCCCAGGGCGCCGAGGACCCTGAAGTGGCGGCCCTGCGCCACCATTGGGTCATCGAACTCACCACGGACATCACCGGCAAGAGCGGAAACTCAACCGGCTTCGGCGGGGCGGCCGGGGCGGTGGCCAGTCTTACGGGCCCGACGGATACGCTCAAGTTCTACGGCTCCGCCAGCCACGTGGTGGCAGACGGCCAGACATCCGAAGACACCTACAAGGGCGGCGTGGAGTACAACGCCTTTTTCTCCGAAAGATTATCGTGGTACGCCTCCACCGAGCTGATGCAGGACAACGTGAAGGATATCGCCCTGCGCGCCAGTGCGCTCGGGGGCATCGGTTACAACGCCATCCGCAGCGCAAAGCAGGATCTCCAATTCCGGGCCGGCCTTTCCTATCGCTACGAGACCTACGATACGCCGCAGGAGTATGACGCGGAAAACAATCCGCTGCCAGGGCCGCCCAATTTCTCGTCCGCCGGCCTCAACCTGGCGTTGTCTCACCGCCTCGATGTCGGGACCTGGGGGGTGATGAAAAACTCCATCAGCTACGTCCCATCGTTCCAGGACATCAACAACTACGTCATCGACCACGACTCCAATTTCACCCTGCCGCTCGGCGGCTCCAAGACATGGGGCCTTCGTTTTGGCGTCACAAACGAATACGTGTCCAAGCCGGTCGACGACACCAAGAGGCTCGACACGACCTACTATCTGCGGTTCGTCTACAACGTTCATTGAGCTGCGCGGTCCAGCCGCGCAGCCGACGCGGTCATTGCAGCTCAAAGAACACCCGCGGGCCCTTGTTTTGGCTGGCGGGCGCCGCGGGTGACATCTTGGCCAGAAACAGCCGCTCCTGGGCGATTTTCCCGGTGGCCACCATATAATCACGGATCTGGGCTGCGCGCGCCATGGCCAGCGCCCGCAGGTCGTCGTCAGTGACTTCCATGGTGTCGGCGAGGCGCGCGGTCATCACATCGGGGGGCAGACCGCCGGCTATGGCCGCCGCGGTGGCATCCTTGAATCCCTCGGCCGCCTTCGCCTGCGCCTCCTCTGCGGCCCGCCGGTCGCGCGCGCTCTGGAACGTGATGGTCTTCACAACCCGCTTGATCAACCCCGGCGCAGGCTTCGCGGGAGGCGGGGTCACGGCGGGCGGCCTGGGCAGCGGCGTGCCGAATTCCGTGCCCGGGGGGAACTTCTCATCAAACAGCTTCTTGAGCATCGCGCCGCATTCCTCCGGAGTGATGGCCAGCTGTTCCGGGGGGGCGATGTCGGGATCGGCCGTGCGGCGCGCCTCCCCGATCCGGCGGAGGATCAGGTCGGCAAGCTTCTGCTGCTTCAAGGCGTAGGTGTCCGCGGCGGAATCAAAGCTGCCCTCAATGTCGAGGTTGAGGCCCGGCCGTTGGGTCATCGCCTTCGCCAGGACCTCGAGTTTCGGCTCCTCGGCAGGCAGCGGCACCATGGCGCCCGGGGCGAATTCCTGGTAGGAGAGTTCCTCGCCTCCGCCGCCGAACATCGATCCGACCAGTGAAAACGGCGACACCGCCGCCTTGGTCAGCAGGTTTCCGATCACGCGCCAGACCACTTTGCCGATGCTGAATTCCGGGTCGTCGAGGCTTCCCTCGACCGGCACGTCGATGACGATCCTGCCGTCGAGGTCCTTCAGGAGCGCCACACCCAGGCGCACCGGCAGATGGGTTGCCTCCGCGCTGTTCGTGGCAGCCCCGAACGTGAATTGGTCGAGCTTGACGACATTCGCCATCTCGACCTTGCGATCGGCGACCCTGGCCTTGATGGCGAGAAACAGCTTCCCGCGCGAGAGTTCGTAACCCGCGAACTTGCCGCTGTAGGGGCTGAGCGGCAGAAGATCGACGGATTTTACGTCGACGTTGAGATCCACGAATTTGTTCTCGCTGAGAGGATCGAGCTTGCCGGCGATGGCCACCGGCCCGACCCCGTCGACCATGGCCTTCAAATCGACGTCGGCCCGGCCGAGACTGCGGGACGACAGGCCCGCAATCGTCCCGCCAAACTGGTTCACCGCCATCTTCACCTCGGGTTCAACCGACCGGTCGGCGAAGCTGAAATCACCGTCGGTGATGGTCACGTTGGCGATTTCAATCCGGGGCAGCGGGACAGCCGCGCCGGCCTTTGCCTTTTCGGGGGTCGGGGCGGACTGCTTTGCAACCACGGCGAGATTGAGCGACTGGTCCTTGTTGACCACCACCCGCGCATAGGGCACCGCCACCGCCACCCCGGAGAGCGAGATGTCGAGCTGCGGCGCCGTGCTGATCCTGAGGCCGCGGAGCGTGAGGGAGGAGAAGCCGGCAAGATCCTCCAGGCGGGCGCCGTCCACGAGCCCGAATTTGTCCACGCGCATGTCCCCCTCGAAGGTCGCCGCCGGCTGCCCGCCCTCCATCGCGAATTGCACCTGGTTCGAGGTCGAGACCGCGCCTTCCGTGATGCGGGCGTTCGCGAACTGCTCCAGGTAGGGACTCAGAGGCAGGATGGCCAGTCCCGAGACCTCCGTCTTGAGGCCGGCCTTCAGCGCGGGCCTTATCGAAACGCTGCCCTCGATCTTCACCGTGCCCTGGGGCGCCCAGTTCAGCGAGAGCTGCAGCGGCATCGAAGCGCCCTCGGCCAGCGTGAGGTTCTTCATTGAACACTGAAGATCGCTGAGGCCCAGCCTGACCGGTCGCGGAGCCGCCAGATCGGTGATGTCGATCTTGAAGTCCTTCAAAACAAACTCTCCCACTTTCAGGTCGATCGGCGGCGCGGATGGAACGGCGGCCGCCGGCACGCCCCCCGCAGGCGCCCCGCTGGAGGGAAGCAGGGCGAGCAGGTTGATCGTGCCGTCCTTCTCGCGCCGGACCGCAAGGTGGCCGCCGCTCAGGGCCATCCGGCCGGCCTCGGCCTTCAATGCCACCCCGTCGCCGTTGACCCCGCTCACTTCCAGCGCCGCCAGCTCCACGACCGCCCGGCTGGATCCCCGCCGGGCAACGCGGAGATCGCGCAAGCTCAGCCCGCCGTCAGCCAGCTTGAGCACGCGATTCCGGGAATCGAGCCTCGCCTCGTAGCGCCCGCGCATCGTGAGCCTGCCCGACGTGATGTCGGCATTCGACGCCCGGTCGATGTAGGGCGCGTATTTTGGCAGATCGATATTCTCGATGCTGAATTCGCCCGCCGAGGAGAGCGGATCAGCGCTCAGGGTGCCGGTCCAGGCGAATCGCTCTCCGGACTCCGTCACCGCCTCGATATGATACGGTGCGCGGCGATCGCCGGCCGTGTGGAATTCGGTCAGGGCGAAGCTGAGCGGGCCGACCACCGTCCGAAACGGTTTGTCGCGGCTGTTG
Organism: uncultured Verrucomicrobiae bacterium; assembly: GCA_963827125.1. Taxonomy (GTDB): domain Bacteria; phylum Verrucomicrobiota; class Verrucomicrobiia; order Opitutales; family Opitutaceae; genus Fen-1467. The sequence goes on along the minus strand of CAWHAC010000017.1, from coordinate 15,300 downwards.
TCGGCAAATTCGATGCGGGCATCGGTGACCTTGAGACTCGCGATGCGGATCGGTCGCGGAGCCCCGGCCGGGGCCGCAGCCGCCGACGGTGCCGGCGGCGCGCCGAGTTTGGCAAGCAGATCGGAGAAGTTGAATGTACCGTCCTGGTTGATCACGACGTGCGCGTGAAACCCGTCGAGGGCGATCCCGCCCAACACCCAATCCCCAAAAAGCGAAGAGAGGGCGTCGAACTTCACGTGGAGACGATGCCAGCCGAAAAAGACGCTGCCCCCGTCCTTCTCCCCGACCTCCAGGTTATCGAGCGTGACGGAAAGCGCGTAGGGATTGACCCGGACTGTTTCCAGCTCGAGCGGGCGGCCAAGCTCGGCCGACAGCCGCTTCACGAGCTGCGCCTTCAGGATCGGAGGCAGGATGAAGAAACCCGTTATTGAGAACAGAATCAGCAGGGTGCCGGCAATCCAGAGGATGAGGCGGACGCGGCGGGGGATTCGGTCCAAGATCATGGCTTGGAGGATAACGCCCGCCCTCCGCACTGCAACCCCTGGGAACCCTGTTCACCAGCAGCCTTCCTACTGGGTGCCATCAATCATCCTGCTCCCGGAACCGGGCCCGCTTCTCTCCTTGACGTTCTACAGGAGAAGACTCATCACTCTCTCATGTAGGATATCTAGGAGAATCCATGAACAAAGACAAAACCGACTTGTTGCAGGGCACGCTCGACATGCTCATTCTGAAATCGCTCCAGCTCGAACCGATGCACGGCTTCGGCATTTCCGTCCGCATCCGGCAGATGTCGGACGAGGTGCTGCAGGTGGAGCAGGGCTCGCTCTACCCCGCCCTTTACCGCCTGGAGGATCAGGGCTGGATCAAGTCCGAATGGGGCGTCTCGGACAACAACCGCAAGGCGAAGTTCTATTTCCTGACCGCGAGCGGCCGCCGCCAGCTCGAGAGCGAAACTGCCAACTGGGCGAAGCTTTCGGGCGCGATCAACCTCGTGCTGAACAACGCGCGAACCTGAGGCGACCATCATCGGCCGATAGGTCGCATGAGTCCAATGAGTCCCATTCGTCGCATCCGCTCCCGCCTTCACTCGCTCTTCCGGCGCTCGGCGGCCGAGCGTGACATGGCCGCTGAACTGCAGGCGCACATCGAGATGCAGGAGGAGGCCAACCGCGCTGCGGGCATGTCGTCGCAGGAAGCCCACTACGCCGCTCTCCGCCAGTTCGGCCACGTCGACGGCGTCAAGGAACAGGCCCGCGACCAGCGCGGCTGGGTGTGGCTGGAGGCGCTGGGGAAAGACCTGCAGCTCGCCGGCCGCACTTTGCGCAGGTCGCCTGGATTCACCGCGGTGGCCGTCGCACTGCTCGCGCTTGGCATCGGCGCAAACTCGGCGTTTTTCAGTCTGTTCAAGGCGCACGCGTTGGCGCCGTTTCCCTATCCCGATCCCGACCGGGTCGTGCAGCTCTGGCGGGCCCACAACAGCAGGATCGAGGCGAACCCCTGGTCCACGCCGGATTTTCTCGACGTCCACGGCCAATGTGCCTCCCTCGCCGAAAGTGGCGCTTTCAGCACCGAATGCTTCAATTTGGGCGGCGAAGATCCGAAGGTGCTCCAGGGCGTCGCTTGCACGCCGGGGGTACTGCGCTCTTTGGGCGTGCAACCGTTGCTCGGGCGCTGGTTCACCGACGATGACGGCCGATCCGGCGCCGAGCGGACCGTCATTCTGAGCCATGCCTGCTGGACGCAGCGCTTCGGCGCGAGCACCGGCCTACTGGGGCACGCGATCCGCCTCAACGCGCAGGACTATGTGGTGACGGGCGTCATGCCGGCCGACTTCGAGTTCTATTCCCCACATACCGGCGCGCAGGCGATCGACCTCTGGGTGCCGCTCCAGCTCAGCCGCGAGGGGCGGCCGCGCGGCGATCACTGGCTGAAGGCGGTGGGCCGGCTCAAGGACGGGGTGTCGGTCGAGCGCGCCAATGCGGAACTCAGGCTCATCGCCGACCGCCTTGCCGCTGCGTATCCCGACACCAACCATGGCAAGTGGTTCTACGCCCGGCCGGTACCCGTCGAACTGGCGGTGCGGGAACTTATCGGTTCCGGGCTCGTGGTGCCCGCCGTGTGGCTGGCGATGATCGTGGCGTGCGCGAATCTGGCGATCATGTTGCTCGCCCGCGGGGCGGGCCGGCAGATCGAATACGGCGTGCGCCTCGCTCTTGGCGCCACGCGCTGGCGCCTCGTCCGCCTCGCCCTCGCCGAAAGTCTCGTGCTGGCCCTGCTCGGCGGCGCCGTGGGCGTCCTGTTCGCGTGGAGCAGCCTTGGAGTGTTGCCCACGCTTTTTCCGGCCACCAGCACCCACGGCGCCGCCGTCCGGATCGATCCCGCAGTCCTGGGTTACGCGTGTCTGTTGGCGCTCCTCGCCTCGTTTGCCGCCGGTCTCCCTCCGGCGTGGACCGCCAGCAAGACTCAGGTCGCGGATACGATCAAGCAGGGCGGTCTAATGCAGGCTGGCTCGCGGCTCCGGCATCGATTCCTGCGGAATCTCGTGTCCGCGCAGGTGGCCATCGCCCTGCTCCTGATCAACACCACGTTGCTGCTGCTGGCGAGCTATCGCGCGGCCCTCGTCGTCAACGAACCCCTCGCCTCCGCATCTGTAATCTCGGCGGGCGTCACCGCACAAGGGCCCCGCTACGAAACCGGCGAAGCGCGCGCGGCGTTCTGGCAACGTTGGCTCGAACGGGTGGAACCCGTCCCCGGAGTCACCGCTGTCGGCATGACCTCCAAGCTCCCGCTCCGCGGCGGGATGAACACGCAGATCCTCGCGGACGGCGAGCCGTTCGATCCAAAGGCTGACCGGCCCACCGTCGAAATGTCATTTGCCTCCGCCGGCTATTTCGCGGCCATGGGCATCACGCAGCTCCGGGGTCGCACGCTTGGCGACGCCGACGCCCGGAATGACTCCCTCGGCGTGGTCGTCAACCGCGCGCTGGCCGACCATTATTGGCCGGACCAGGATCCCATCGGGCAACGCATTCGCGGGAACACGCTCCAGCCCTGGTTCACCGCGCACGTGGTCGGCGTGGTCGAGAACGCGCGCCAGTGGGACGTGGGACGTCCCGCTTTGCCCGAGGTCTACTTCCCATACGCTTGGGGCCCGCAGGGCACCGGGTTCCTCGTGGTGCGTTCGGCGCTCGACGCCCGGAGCATGGTGCCGGCCTTGCGGCGCGAACTGGCGGCGCTCGATCCGGATCTGGCGCTGGCCGAGCCTGTCACGATGGCAACGGTCGTCAGCGAGGCGGCGCGCAACCGGCGGACGCTCCTGCTGCTCACCGAGTTTTTCATGGCCGCCACACTGCTCATGGCCGCGGTCGGCGTTTACGGTACGCTCGCCTTCCAAACCCGGCAGCGCACCCGGGAGATCGGCGTCCGGCTCGCCCTCGGGGCGGCCCGGCCGGACATCGTTTGGCTCGTGTTGCGCCAAGCCGTCCCTTGGGTGGTCGGCGGCGTCGCGGTTGGGATGATTTTGTCGATCGCCGTGGCTTTCGTGCTCCGGAGGATCTTTGCAGACATAAGCCTGTTGAATTCCGCCTGTCTCCTGTGCGGACTCGCAATCATGGGCGCCGTCATCGCGCTTGCCTGCTGGCTGCCCGCGCAGCGGGCGACGAAGGTCAACCCCGTGGAGGCGTTGCGGGCGGAATAGCCGCCGCGCGGAAAGTCCGGATCCCAAACGACAAGTCCCAATGAAAGCCCCGGAAGCCCCAACGGGTCCTGCACATCCGCCTGATGGCAGGGACGGACCGCCCGCCTTCGCCAGGGCTACGGCGGGCAGGCCGGGCCGTCCGTTGTCATCGGCGCGCCCGACGGTCGCGCCCTGCCCTTCGAACTTTGTCCCATGAACCCCATTCGTCCCATCTTCTCCCGCCTGCGCGCCCTGTTCCGCCGAGAGAACATCGAGGCCGACATGGCCGCCGAACTCCAGGCGCACCTGGAAATGCAGGAGGCCGCCAACCGCGCCAAGGGCATGTCGTCACAGGAAGCCCACTACGCCGCCCGGCGCCAGTTCGGGCACCTCGACGGCATCAAGGAGACCTGCCGCGACCAGCGCGGCTGGGTGTGGCTGGAGCAAACGCTGCGCGATGTCCGCCATGCCGGGCGGATGCTCCGGAGAAACCGTGGGTTTACCGCCGCTGCGGCGACCTCCCTCGCCCTCTGCATCGGCGCCAGCACGATCATCTTCTCGATGCTCTACGCCCTCGTGATCCGGCCATTGCCGTTTCCAGAGCCCGGGCAGCTCGTTGAGATCTACAATTCCTTTCCCAAGGTGGGGATGCCCAAGCTGCCGAGCAACATTGGCCAGTATTTGGACATCAGGCAACACGCGCCGGCTTTCGCGCAAGTCGCGTTGTGGCGGCTCGATGACTCCACGCTGGGCGAAGACCGTGGCCCATCCCGCATCCCGGTCGCGGACGCAACGGCGGAGATCTTCGATCTGCTCGGTGTGCGGCCTTTGCTCGGCCGGTTCTTCACGCCGGAAAATCACGTGCCGGGCGCGGACAAGGTGGTCGTGCTTACCCAATCATTTTGGGAATCGCATTTCCAGAGCGACCCGGGGATCATCGGGCGGGCGCTGCGTTTGGACGGCCAGTCATTTGAGATCATCGGGGTCGCGCCTCGCGTTTTTGAAGCGTTCGACGCCCGCGTCCGGCTGGTCCATCCGTTGTCATGGCCCCCCGGCCAGCAATTCAAACAAGGGGGCTATTCGCCGCAACTCTTCGGCCGCCTCAAGCCGACGGCGGGCATGGGTGCCGCCAGTTCGCAGGTTGCGGCCCTGGACAAGAAGTACTACGACAGCGCGTCGCCGGACATGCGAGATTTTTATGATCGCACCGGCCACCGCATCCGCGTTGACACCGTGCAAACGCAGCGGGCCGAACCGGTCAGGACGTCCATGTTTCTGCTCCAGGCAGGCGTGCTTTTCGTGCTGCTGATCGGCTGTGTCAATGTCGCCAATCTCCTGCTCGCACGTTCAACCGCGCGGAGCGGAGAGTTTGCCATGCGGGTGGCGCTGGGAGCGGGTCGCGGCGCAATCGCACGGCAGTTGCTCGTCGAAAGTGCGCTGCTCGCTTGCCTGGGCGCGGCCGGCGGACTCGGCCTGGCGTGGAGCGGGCTCAGCGCCGCCAACCGCTTCACGGCGCAGCTTCTGCCCGACGCCCTGCCCTTCGGGCTCGACAGCCATGTGCTCGCATACGCGGCCACCGTCACCGCGGTTCTGGCGCTGGTCGTCGGATTGCTGCCGGTCTGGCATCTGCAGGGCGGGAAACTCACGGCCCCGCCAACAGGTCGTGGAACGTCAGCCAGTCGCCGCACTCGGGTGCTGGGCGGCGTCCTCGTCGTCGCACAGGTTGCGTTCGCGCTGGTGCTCTTGACGGGCGCCGGACTGTTGATCCGGAGCTTCGCCAAGGTTCTGGCGGTCGATCCGGGCTTCGTTCCGCAGCAGGTGATCGGCGCGCGCATTGCCGTGCCGAAAGAAAAGGAAAAAAGTCTCCCGCCCCGGCTGGAGGCCGCGCTGCGGGAGATTCCGGGCATCGAGGCGAGCCTGGCGACAGCCACGCCATTCCTGCTCGTCCCACCCTCTCAGGTCAGCATGCCGCTCGGAGCCGTCGAACTGCGCGATTATGCGCTGCCCTCCGACATGTCGCTGCCCAGTGTGTTCTATTGCGGGGTGGCGCCTTCCTACTTGGAAACGATGCGCATTCCGCTGCACGAAGGACGGTGGTTCAACGAATCCGACATGGCAAGAGGCCGGGCCGTGGTGGTGGATGAAAGCTTTGCGGGACGCTTCTTCGCCGGGCGCAGCGCGGTTGGCCAGCACCTGGTGCTCAACGCGCCACCGCCCAAAAAGGACGAGGATTGGCTGGAGATCGTCGGGGTCGTGGGCAACGTCCGCCACAACGGGGTCGAGGATAACAGCGGCCAGCCGTTCCTCTACCTGCCCCTAACGCAGACGCCGTTCTACGGCATGATGAGTGTCCTCATCCGCACGGCACGGTCCGAGCCCGACGTGGTCTCCTTGCTCCGTGAGAAAGTGGCGGCGATCGATCCCGGACTTCCCGTCTATGCCGCCGAGCCCATGGAGGGCGTGATCAGTGATTCGTTCAGCAATCGACGCGGCGTCATGCTGCTCCTCGCGAGCTTTGCCGGGGTCGCGCTGCTGTTGTCCGCGATCGGCATCTACGGGGTGCTGGCCTACGATGTTTCACGGCGCACCCGGGAGATCGGCATCCGCAGTGCCATCGGCGCCACACGCCCGCAGATCGCAGCGTTGATTCTGCGCCAGGGATTGTGGAAGGCCGGCCTCGGGGTCATCGCCGGGCTGGCCGGGGCGGCGGCACTGAGCCGTTTCATGACGAGCCTGCTCTTCGCGGTCAAACCCACCGATCCATTCGTCTACGCCGCGGTATCATTGCTGCTATTGGCCGTGGCTGCACTGGCCTGCTGGCTGCCGGCCCGGCGCGCCGCAAACGTGAATCCCGTCGAGGCGTTGCGGGCGGAATAGCCGCCGCCCGGCGGACAAGCAGCAGCGTTAATGCATGGCAACAGCCGGGCTTCTTCCCGCCCGGCGCGGCGCTTCTCCCCTTGCCGGAATAGGGGAAAACGTCTTATCCCTATCTGAGATAGGGATAGTATTCACACTTCAATGACAAAGATCGACCTGCGCCAGGGCAACCTCGAAATGATGATCCTCCGCATCCTCAGCGGCGGCGCGCAGCACGGATGGGGCGTCGCCCAGCGGATCCACCTGCTCTCGCGGGAGACGCTCAAGATCGAGGAGGGTTCGCTTTACCTTGCGCTTTACCGGATGCAGCGCAAGGGGTGGATCCGCGCGGAATGGGGCCAGTCGGAGAACAACCGCCGGGCCAAGTTCTACGAACTGACGAAGGCCGGACGGCAGGAGCTTGAGACCCAGCGCGACGGCTGGGACCGCCTTTGCGCCGCCATCGCCCAGGTCATGCGCGCCGGAGCGGCGGAGAAATGAAATAATCCCATGCCCCTCTTCCGCCCGCTTTTATCCCGCCTTTCCGCCCTCTTCAGCCGCCGGAAGCTCGACCGCGAGATGGCCGAGGAGATGCAGATCCACCTCGCGATGGAGACCGAGCGCAACCGCGCCGCGGGCATGAGCGCCGATGAGGCCCGCTATGCCGCGCTGCGCCAGTTCGGCGGCGTCGACCAGTTGCGGGAACGCGAGCGCTACACCCGCGGCTGGGTGTGGCTGGAACAGCTCTGGAAGGACTTCCTTCTGGCGGGGCGCTCGCTGCGCAAGAGCCCCGGGTTTTCCTGCGTGGCCATCGTGACCCTGGCGGCGGGCATCGCCGCCACCGCGTCGCTGGTCAGCGTCGTCAAGGGCCTGCTGCTCGACCCGCTGCCCTACCCCGACCCGGGGCAGGTGGTGTCAGTCTGGCGGAAGGAGATCGGCGCCCTGATCGACTTCATGCCGCTGACCACTCAGGACTATTTCGATCTGCAGGACCGCGCCACAAGCCTCGCCGGATTCGGCGTGTTCAGCCCGCGTCGCTACAATCTCGGGGGCGACCGGCCGGAGGGGATCGAAGGCGCCCTGTGTTCGGCGGGTCTTTTCCGCACCCTCGGGGTTCAGCCGCTGCACGGCCGGTGGTTTGCGCCGGAGGACGAGCACGGGGACGCCACAGCGGTTGTGATCTTGAGCTATCCGCTTTGGAAACAGCATTTCAACTCCGATCCGGCGGTCGTCGGCCGCACGATCCGCCTCGATGGCCGCGACCACACAATCGTCGGGGTGATGCCCGAGGGGTTTGCGCTTCTGTCCCTTTGGACGCGCGACCGGCCGCTGGGCCTTTGGACCCTGCTCGCGCTCCGCCGGGGCGACAGCAGCGGCTATTGGCTGGGCGCGATCGCCCGGTTGAAGCCCGGCGTCACGGCGGGACAGGCCGGCGGCGAGTTGAAAACAATCGCCCGCGAACTGGCCCAGGCGGACCCGACGCGGGACGCTCACAAAACCTTCTTTGCAAGCCCGCTCTCCGTCGAGCTGGGCGGAATACCGGCGCTGCGGATCTCCGTGCTGCTGGGGGCGGGCTGGGCCCTGCTCGTGCTGGCCTCGAAGAATGTCGCCGGGATGCTGCTGGCCCGCGGTCTTGGGCGTCAGCCCGAGATGGCGGTGCGCATCGCGCTCGGCGCCCGGCGCGGGCATATTCTCCGGCTCGTGATCATGGAGAGCCTGCTGTTGAGCGTGCTGGCGAGTGCCGCCGGCTGCCTCCTGACGCTCTGGTGCATTTCCGGGCTTGCGGGATTGCTTCCACCCGAGGTCATGCCCCGGAACGGTTTCGGATTCGATGCCGGCCTGTTGGGCTGCGTCGCCGTTCTCACGCTCCTCAGCACCCAGATGGCCGGGGTTGCACCGGCATTGCTCGCATCGAGGACCAACGTCGTCGGCAGCCTGAAGGAAGGCGGCGCCAATTCCAGCCAGGCGCGCCACACCCAGCGCAAGCTGCGCAATCTCGTGGTCAGCCAGATCGCGACCGCCCTGCTGCTCGTGGCCGTCGCCCTGCAGCTTTCGGAAGGCTACCGCCAGATGCTGATCGATTCCCGGACGCTCGCCTCCGACAATGTGCTGACCGCTTCCATCGTGGTGAAAGGTCCGGCCTATGCCGAAGAAGCCTCCCGTGTGAACTTCTGGCGGCGTCTGCTCGACCGCTGCAGCACGCTTCCGGGCGTGCGCGAAGCTGCGGTGGCCACGAAACTGCCCTATGACGGCGGCATCTCCCTCACGGTTCTGCCCGATGACAAGGCCTTCGATCCCACCGAGTCGTATTCGTGGGCCGAGGAATCCTGCGTCTCCCCCGGGTTCTTCCCGGCCATCGGCGCCCGTCTCCTGCAAGGGCGGCTGCTTGCCCGCGAGGACGAGGCCAACCCCCGCAATGCGGTCGTGATCAACCAAACGATGGCCCGGCAGTACTGGCCGGGGCAGAATCCCATCGGACGGCATATCCGCCCGGCGCAAGAGGGGAAGGCGTGGACAGCCGAGGTTGTCGGCGTAATCGAGGACATCCGGCAGTTCGCCGACCGGCCCGTCAAGCCGGAGATGTACTTCCCCTATGCCGCTGCGCCGGGCGCCGAGGCTTTTCTCGTCATCCGCATGCCGGCCGGAGTTTCGGCCCCGGTCGAGATGATCCGGAATGAGCTGGCGAGGATCGACAGCGATGTGGCGCTGGCCGGCGTGCGCACGCTCGGCAAGCTGATACGGACGCAAAGCCGCGTGTTCTCGGTGATCTCCTCGATGGCCGCCGCAATCACGTTCGCTGTCCTCGGCCTGGCCGCCGTCGGACTCTATGGGACGTTGTCGTTCCACTTCGCGCAGCGTCGACGCGACATCGGCATCCGCCTGGCGATGGGCGCAAACCAGCGGGACATCCTGCGGCTCGTGTTCAAACAGGCCATGGTCTGGGTGGCCATCGGCCTGGCCGCCGGCGCGTTGGGGGCGTGGGGCCTGTCATCGGTGCTGCAACGGATGTTCCCGGGGGCGAGCCCCTTCAACCCCACCGGCGTTTCGGTGGGCGCGGCCGTCGTTTTCGCCACCGCCCTGCTGGCCGCCTGGCTGCCGGCAAAACGGGCGATGCAGGTGAACCCCGTCGATGCGCTCCGTTCAGAATAGAACCCCGGCGCGCCGTAGCTCGAAGAGCGAAGGCGGGCCGGCAAAACGGGAGATGAACGTGAATCCCGTGGAGGCGCTGCGGACGGAATGATCCACTGGAGCATTTTCCGCTCAGATCGCCGCCCATCGGGCATGACGAAAGACTCCTCGGCGGGGATTCCCCCTGGGTATGCCTTCAAGACACGCCTTTCCCCTGTCGTTCCGAATGCAGCAAGGAATCTGATTTGTAACATAATACGTTACAAAATGAGATCGAGAACCCTCGCTGCACTCGGGACGATGAGATTATCTCACGATGCTCTCTGCGTCGATCCAAAGCAAAGTCGCCCTATTGGCCTGGGTGTGTGACCGGAAAGTAACCTCCCCAAGGAAGTTGTGTGTGGGCAGATACTACTGAATCCCCCTCTCGCTCTGGAGAGCCGAGAAACCGGTTACTTTCCGGTCATGCGCCCTATTGGCCTTCGATCACCGCGATTTCGAACGGACGCAGCGTGAATGCGACCCCGGTCTCGCGCCGCACCACTGGAGAGTGTCAAATCCAGCATGGTTTCGCGGCGCATTTGGGATACGATGCGACCCGTAGCCTTCGTTGTCTTCTGTTCGAAAAGACCCTTCCCCATGAAACCATTCTCCAGAATCACCACCTGGCTGCTTCCTATGACGTTTGCCGCGGTTCCCCTCCTGGGCCAACCGAACCCCGTGACGCCGGCCATCAACCAGCTCGGCCTCGACCTCCTGCGCACACAGGCATCCGCCAGCGAACAGGACAACCTGCTCCTGTCACCCTACTCCATCGAGGTTGCGCTGGCGATGGCGTACACCGGTGCGGATGGGCACACGCGCGAGGAGATGCGGCACGTTCTCCATCTGCCGGCCGACGACGCGGCCGTGCTCGGCGGTTTCTCCGGGCTCGCCAAGGACCTCGCCGACTTGCAGGCAGCCTCGCGACGAGAGGCAGAGGGAGGGATCGAAATCAACATTGCGAACCGGCTTTTCGCGCAAAGCGGCTTTGCATTTCAACCGGCTTTCACGACAGCGTTGCGCGAGAAGTTCGGCGCACCGCTCAAAGAACTCGACTTCAAACACGCCGCGGAACCGTCCCGCATCGCGATCAATACGTGGGTCGGCCACGAAACCCGCGAAAGAATTCGCGATCTCGTGCCGAGCGGCGCGATCAATACGACGACGCGGGCGGTGCTCGCCAACGCGATCTACCTCCGTGCAGCCTGGGCCAATGCGTTCGATGCGAACGACACGAAGAATAGACCGTTCTGGATCGAAGGCAAAACGCGCGCCGACGTGCCGACCATGCTCAAGCGGAGCCACTACGGCTACAGCAAACGAAACGGTTACACGGCCCTCGCATTGCCCTACATAGGAGGCGAGTTGCAGTTCGTGATCCTGCTGCCGGATGAGCGCGACGGCATCGCCGATCTTGAGCGAGCTGTCACCTCAGACCTCCTCGCCGGGTGCGCCAAGCTGCCGCAACGCGACGTGATCCTGTATCTGCCCAAGTTCAAATTTGAGCCGCCAAGCCTTCCGCTGGGCGCGGCCCTTCGCGGGCTTGGTATGACCTCCGCATTCGATCAGCCGCGCGGAAGCGCGAACTTCGACCGCATGGCACCGCGCAAGCCGGACGACTACCTCTTCATTTCGGAAGTGATCCACAAATCCTGGTTGTCGCTCGATGAGAATGGAACCGAGGCGGCGGCGGCAACAGCAGTCGTCGTACTGGAGGCTCTCGGCGTTGCGCGAGAACCCCCGCCTCCCATCGAGGTTCGCGTCGACGGCCCGTTCCTGTTCGCAATCCAGCACGTTCCGTCCGGCGCCTGCCTCTTCCTCGGCCGCCTCACCGATCCGCGGTGAGAGAGACCTATTCGGAGGAGCGACCAGTGGACTTCCCCGCGAGCATCTCGGCGCCTCATTGTGGGGCGGGGTCGCCGAACCCCGCCTGTCTCCCAGGGTGGCGGGATTCGGCGATCCCGCCCTACATTTGGCAATTTTGCCTTGGCAACGTTTCCATGCCCCAGCCTTTTCATGAAAACACCCCCAACCCTCTCCCCCGACGCCGCGTTTCCCGATGAGAAGCGGCAGCCCGCGGAATCCGATCTCCCCGGTGCGCTGGGCAGCGCATTCGGCCCGCTCGCAGAAGTGCTCGAACGCCTTCGCGCCGCTCATCCGGACGTCGCGCCCGGGTGGAAATACTCGCCCCGCTCCGGCTGGCATTTGATCTTCAGCCGCAAAAAACGCCGGATCTTTTATCTGATTCCGGCGCGCGGCGACTTCCGGCTATCGCTGATTCTCGGCGACAAAGCCATCGCCGCGCTGCAGGCGGGACCGTGCGCGAAGAGAATGCCGGCTTTGCTCAAGCAGGCGAAGCGCTATTCGGAGGGCACGGCGTTCTCGCTGACCGGACGGACGCTGGACATCGACTTGGCGAGCGCGCTGCTGGAGGCCAAGATCGCGCACTGATCCCCGTAAGAATGCCGCACCGCGGAGTGTGCTTCCCTATCGATGGAATCTGCGTAATCTGGGTTCGACTTTGATTCACCCATGACAACCGGCGCCACCACCCACTTTGTATTCGTAGATTTCGAGAACGTACCGGAGGTCGATCTCACACTGATTGAAGGACGACCGGTCCATGTCACCCTGATGATCGGCAAGAACCAGAAGAAGATCGATCTCCCGCTCGTTCAGCAAATCCGCCGCCTGGCCGCCCAGGTCGAACTCGTGGAAGTCGGCGCCTCCGGTCGCAACGCGCTCGATCTGACCCTGTCCTACTACCTCGGGCAGGCAGTCCTGCGGGCCCCGAACGCGCTGTTCTGCATCGTCTCCCGCGACAAGGATTTTGAGCCGATGATCGCGCACGTCTCCGCCAAGGGGACCAAGGTCGTGCGCCGCGACACATTCGCCGCCCTGCTGTTTCTCCCGAAACCGGGCAAGCGCAGTCCGGCCAAGGCCGCTGTCCCGGTCGAGCCGAGTGCCTCGCTGACAGAGGAGCCCCTGGTCCACGGGGGACCATTGGTCCCAGAGTTTGTGCCAGATGATCGGTTCGAAAGGCTCGTCTTTCGGTTGCAGATCGACTCGCCCTCCCGGCCCAAAAAGAAATCCCGCCTCCTTGGCCGCATCAACAGCGACTTCGGCAACAACCTCACTGAGGAGGAGCAGAACGGAATACTGGATGAGCTGATCCGGCGCGGGGTCCTTTCCATCGACGCCAAAGACACGGTCGTTTACGCCGCGGTGCAACAACGCCGCGGAGAAGATCCAAACCCCAGATCCCAAGGAAGTTCAAACCCGGATGACTCTTCTTGAATTCCGCGATCATGGTGTCCGCTCCTCGTAGCCGCGAGCGTGAGCGAGTGGATTCGCCGTGACTGCGGAATTCAGGTTCATGGAGACGCGACGCCCCCGGCGCGTATCTCCGTTCGCCAATCCCCGGCGGCGGGGGCGCCGCCGCTCCAACATTCATTCCTGGCGTCGCGTCTCCAGGGACTCAGAGCCCCAAGCTTGATTCTGACCGCGCCAGGATTCCGCAGAGGGGGTGCGAAGATCCATTCAGGCGCAGGTTACTGATAACCAAGATTCTATGTCAAAATGACACTGATTATGTATCAACTTACCAATCGGCATATTGTAAATTCTCGGCGATCAAAACCTAAAGGCCAACCACCTTGTCCTGGCGCCATTCGGATCTGCCCCCATGACCCCTTTCCATCCGTTTCTTTTGGGTGTGTGACCGGAAAGTAACCTCCCCAGGGAAGTTGTGTGTGGGCAGATACAACTGAATCCCTTCCTCGCTCTGGAGAGCCGAGAAAACGGTTACTTTCCGGTCATGCGCCCGTTTCTTTTTGGCGCGACATCTCCCGAATGGCGGCAGCGACTGGCCGCGCACAGTTGCGGCACGTGCGTCTTGCCCGAGGAGACGCGCCTTGCGGCCCAGTGCATCGGCCCGCCGTGCTGTCTGTTGGCCATTTTGACCAAACTCCCGCAAGTTGAGGGGGGATCTTGTGATTGGCTGGGTGGGGAACCCGGCATGTCGCACTTCAGGGACTTGCCCCCGCATCCGGCGGGTGAGCTCCCTTGACCAGTTTGGTTTCTTTCATCGACCGGCAGGTCAACACGTTCCCTTCTTCTCATCAGGGCTCAACTGCGGAAACAGCATGAAATTCGTGCTTGCTCATGCATCGCCGAGCATCTAGTTGTTCGATGATGCGCGTGCCCTGCATTTTGGACGAATGCATCATCCCAATTCATCCTCGCTTCTGGTTTCATCTGGTTTATTCGATTTTTGCCTTCCTGTTCCTGCTCCCGACCGCCAGGTCGAGGGGTTGTCGTGTGTTAGGCCTGTCAGCTTGCATGTTGCTTGATTAGTTTTTGTTACCCTGATTCAACCCCCCGCCATCGCCTTTTCCAAGAATCCGCATCCCGGCCGAATCGCGAGAATTCAAACACCCTCCATTCCCTACGAAATAACCAACCACCAAACATTTAGTAAACCCACCACCAGATAGGAGTCCTTCTTACTTCATCTTATCGGGTGCCTGTGCCAAGTCAGGGGCGGCAGAAAGCCGCAGGGTGAGGCTGAACTACAATCACACTCCCCCCATATGAAATCTAACATTAAGGTCGCCGCGGTTGCGGTCTCTCTCGCCATGGGCGTTTCCGCCTTCGCCCAGGGCTTCATCCGCCCTCAGATATCCTATGTCAGTCCGACAAATGACGTTCGGTTCAGTTTCTCTGATGAAACGCAGAAACTCGGCGGAACGATGGGCTACGGCATCGTTGGTGGCGCCACGTTTGGCGCGCAGGACGAGCACGAGGTGAGCCTCGAGATCAGCTTCGCTGACTTCAAGGCCTCCGTGTCAACAACGGAGGAATTCACCGTTGATGACATTACGTATAGCAGCGGCACTGAGACGGTCAAGGCGGACTCAATGCCCATCCTCCTCAACTATCGTTACTATATCGGCGACAAGACTTCCGCGGCGCGAGTCTACATCGCCCCCACGATCGGTTTGACGCATGTCAAGCTCACTGACAATGCTTCGGGTGTCGAAGCCGGCTTAGATCCAGTGACCGACACCTACAGCAACTCCGAATCCAAGAACGGTTTCACGTGGGCCATTGGAGTTGGCGTCATGGTCAAGGTGACCGACAAGATCGGTTGGGACATTGGTTACCGGTACATGAGCGCACATATCGTTTCGGGCACCGATCTGAAGACCCACAACATCTATACGGGCGTCAACTTCAAATTCTAAGTCGGCTCGTTCAAAGAACTGCTTGTTTCCTTCAAAAAAGGCGCGCGGCCCCCTGGGTCGCGTGCCTTTTTGTTGTGTCCGCCCGGCGGCCTTCTGCAGCGGCTCGATATCGTGCCGCGCCGCGTCATGACGCAACCGGGAGATCCCCGATTCCTTCGATTGTGACGTTGGCACGGTTGCCAGCGAACACTTCGCAGGCCAGCGACAGGCCTTCGAGAATCACCAAAGCCCTGTCAGCAGTTGCTCGCACACATCCCGAACATTTTTGTTCGGAGTGATCGTTGATTCTCCGTCGACAAACCAAGTTCCTTCTGCCAACGATCGAACGAAGGTTTTTGAAAAATTAGG
>CAWHAC010000016.1:0-75572 GCA_963827125.1 uncultured Verrucomicrobiae bacterium | reverse complement strand
TGCTCTGTCGTTGGATTTTTTTTTAACGCGACGGGGCGTCGCGTCTCCAGCGGCCAAGAACCAGATGCGCCCGGGACCACAAACGGCTGAACTTTCTTCGTGCCCTTCGCCCCCTCGTCGTGCATTCTTTCCCTTTCATGCCCACCGATCTCGTCCAACTCGTCACCGGCATCGCCCGCCGCGCGCGCGCCGCGTCGCTCGTGCTCGCAACGGCGCCGACCGGGAGGAAGAATGCCGCGCTGGAACACCTGGCGGCGGCCCTGCCGGCGTCGGCGGACGCGCTGCTCGCCGCCAATGCGCGGGACATCGCGGCGGCCGGGGAGCACAACCTCACGCGTGCGCAGATCGACCGTCTCACCCTGGATCCCCGGCGCATCGCGCAGATGGCCGAGGGCGTCCGCCAGGTCGCCGCGCTGCCCGACCCCGTGGGCGGGGAACTGGACCGCACGGTGCGGCCGAACGGACTCGAAATCCGGAGGATTCGCGTGCCCATCGGCGTCATCGGCATCATTTACGAGGCGCGGCCGAACGTGACCATCGACTGCGCGTCGCTCTGCCTGAAGTCCGGCAACGCAGCCATCCTGCGCGGCGGAAAGGAGATCTTCCATACCAACACGGCGCTGGCCGCGCTCATCGCCGAGGCACTGGCCTGCGCGGGCCTTCCCAGCGACGCGGTCCAGCTCATCCCCACGACCGACCGCGCCGCACTCGACACGCTGCTCAAGCTTGACGCGCTCGTTCACTGCATCATCCCGCGCGGCGGCGAAGGGCTCATCCGCTTTGTGACGGAGAACTCCACCATCCCGGTCATCAAGCATTTCAAGGGCGTGTGCTTCGTCTACGTCGACCGCGACGCGGATCCCGACATGGCGGAGCAGATCCTGGTCAACGCGAAGGTGCAGCGGCCGGGCGTGTGCAACGCCGCCGAGCAGCTGCTCGTCCACGCGGACGCCGCCGGGTCGCTGCTGCCCCGCCTCGCCCGCGCGTTGATCGAGCGCACGGTGGAGCTCCGCTGCGATCCGGCCAGCGCCGCGATCCTCCAACAGCACGGCCTGGCCCACCGCGCCGCCGCGCCGGAGGATTTCACCGCCGAGTTTCTCGACCTGATCATGGCAGTGCGCATCGTCTCCTCGATCGAGGAAGCCATCGCGACAATCAACCGCGACGGCTCCGCGCACAGCGACGCGATTGTCACGCGGGACGCCGCCGCGGCGCAGCGCTTCCTCGCGGCCGTGGACAGCGCGACGGTCTTCTGGAATGCGAGCACGCGCTTCAGTGACGGCTTCGAGTTCGGCCTCGGAGCCGAGATCGGCATCAGCACCGACCGCCTTCACGCGCGCGGCCCGATGGGCCTGCGCGAACTCTGCTCCTACAAATACGTCGTCACCGGCACGGGCCAGGTCCGCAGCTGACCGCCCCCGGGAATCTCGCCGCGCCGCCCCCGCCAGAGGGAGACCGGACGCCCGGACCGGAAATGGGATTCCTCCCCTGGCGATCCCGCCCCGGGCGTTTTCCCTTGCTTCCCCGGACAACCACCTTTTACTCCGACCCCTTCACCACGAAAATCCCATGGCACGCGTTTGTTTCGTCACCGGCAGAAAGCCCTCGAAAGGCAGCATCATCAACCGCAAGGGCCAGAGCAAGAAGAGCGGGGGCATCGGCACGCACGTGACGAGCATCACGCCCCGCAAATTCCGGCCGAATCTGCAGCGGATCCGCATCAAGCTGGCCAATGGGGGCACCAAGCGCGTCTGGGTCTCCGTCAAGGCAATCAAAGCCGGCCTGGTCGAGAAGGTCTGAAGGCCGGCTTCATCCGACCGCCGGCCCCAGCCGCGGCGTCCGCGGCGCGGGCATCGCAGATCGACATTCCGGATCATTGGCGGCCCGGCGGAAATCGCGGATCATCCGGCCGCCGGCCCGTCAGCATTCCGGGCGGACCACGAGTTGCGCACGCCGCGCGGACGTGAGGTACGCCTGGGCGAACTGGCGCAGGGCCGCCCCATCGACAGCGTCAATGTGCGCGTCGTAGTTCCTCCAATCGCCGGCCGGCAATCCGTACAGCGAATCCAGCCCGGCCTGCATCGCCCGGGCCGCGTTGGTCTGGAGGCTCATCCGGCGCGCTGCCTTGAGCCGGGTCAGGCAGCGAAGCAGCTCGGCCGCCTCCACCCCTCCCCGCTGCACACGGCCGATTTCCGCCTGGATCTCGGCGAGGACTTCCGCGGCGTGCCGGGGTTCGGTGCCGGAGATGAAATAGAACATGCCCGTCCGAAGCCCGACCACGCGGGAGGAGCGAACGAAGTAGGCGAGCCCCTTCTCCTCGCGGACGCGCTCGAAAAGCCGGGACGACATGCCGCTGAACAGCTCATCGGCGACCTCGCTGGCATAGTAATCGGGAGCCAGCAGTCCCGGGCCGGGAAACGCCTGCATCACGATCGCCTGCTGGCGCGGCTGCGCCTCGACAAAATCGCCGTTCCCGGCGGGCCCGGCAAAACCGCCATCCGCGGGCGGCAGCCGTCCGGCCGGCAGGCGCGCGAGAAACCGGCGCAGGCGGGGCCCGACCGACAGGGGGTCAAAATCGCCCGTGGCCGCGAGCACCGCGTTGCCGGCGACCACCAGCCGGCGGTGGAGCGCCGCCAGATCCCCCGGAACAAGAGCTGAAAGGCCGGCCTCATCGCCATGGGCATCGATGGCCAGCGCATGAGCGCCGAAGAAAAGCCGGCGCAGCCGCTTCTGCGCGAAGGTGATCACGTCATCGGCATCCTCCCGGAGGCTGGCGAGCTGGGCGTCCCGCTCGATCGCGAACGTGCCCTGCCTGAAGACGGGCGCGAGGGCGCCGTCAGCCAGCACTTCGAGCGCGCGGGGAAGATCAGCGGGGATCACTTCCACGGCGAGGCCGAAGCTATTGTTGCCCGCGAAGGGATAGAACGAGCCGCCCACCTCCTCGATCACGCGCGCAACGGCGGCGGCGGAGCGGCGCCGGGTGTCCTTGGTCAGCAATGTCGCCAGCAGTTCCGTGGCGCCGCGGCGGCCCTCCGGCTCATGGAGCGGTCCGCCAAGGAACAGAAGGCGCAGGTGGACATTGGGCAGATGGCGGTCCGGCTGCAGCAGGAGCCGGGCGCCGTTGGGCAGGACGGCGACTTCGAAATCCCCCGGGCCGTCGCCGCTTCCAGGCGCCGCCGGCGGCGGCGCGGCGGGTTTCGCCCCCGCTGGGTTCATCGAAACGACGGTGAGCTGTTCCGGCACGAGGTGGGCGCGGAGCACGCGCCGCAGATCCGAAGGGGCGAGCGCGCGAAGCCGGTCGAAATAGGTGCGGCAATACCCCAGATCGCCGACCACCACCTCGGCCATGCCCAGGCGCGCAGCCTGACCCTCCATGGTCTTGCGCGTGTTGATCTCGCCGACCACAGCCTGGCGCACCGCCTTGGCGATGAGCCTGGCCGGGAAGCCGCGCTCCGCGCACCGCGCGAGTTCGTGCTCCACCGCGGCGCACGCCGCCTCGCGCTTGCCCGCGTCGCAGGTCAACGAAACCAGGAAGAGTCCGGCCGTGCCGGGATTCCAGGCGAGCGCGTCGATCCCGTGCACGAGGCGCGCCTTCTCGCGAACGGCCTGCCACAGGATCGAGCTGTCGCCGTTGCCCAGAATGGACGCCAGCACGTCGAGCGCCGGCGCATCGGGGTGCGCGAGGCCGGGAATCTGCCAGCCGAATTCAACGCGTGTCAGCTGCACGTCCTCGAACAGGTGGCGGGTGCGCCGGGCCAGCTGCCGCGGTTCCCCGGGCTGCGGCACGGGGGCCAGCTGCGCCCGCGGCATCGCGCCGAAATGCCCGGCGATCGCCGCCCGGGCCGCCGCCGGGTCAAACGCGCCGGCCACGACAAGCACGATGTTGTCGGGCACATAGCGCGCCCGGTAATAGGCCAGCAGGTCGTCGCGCGTGAGGGTTGAGAACAGCTCCCGGTGGCCGATGATCGGATAGCGGTAGGCGTGTTCGCGGAATGCCGTGGCAAACAGGGCCTCGGCCAGGCGGTGATCCGGATCGTCCTGGCCCATGTCGATCTCGTGCAGGATGACCTCGCGCTCCCGCGCCACTTCATCGGCGGGGAGCGTCGAGTGGAACACGGCGTCCGCAAGAACGTCGATCGCGACGGGCGTGTGCTCCGCGGGGAGATCCACATAATAGACTGTGCGGTCGAACGTCGTGTACGCGTTGATGTGCCCGCCGCACGCCTGAATGGCCAGCGAAAGCTCGCGGCCGGCGCGGCGCGCCGTGCCCTTGAACGCCATGTGCTCCAGGAAATGGGAAAGGCCGGCGCCCAGATGCGCTCCCTCGTGAATGCTGCCGGTCTTCACCCACACCTGCACCGAGGCCACCGCAGCCGAGCGGTCGGGCTGCAGCAGGACGGTGAGGCCGTTGGCCAGGATCAGCCGTTCGGGCGGGACGCGCCAGAAGCGGTCGAGGAGCGAGCAGTTGGATTCAGATGAATGCATGAACGGAAGAAAGGGGCGCCGGCGGGACCGGGCAGCCGGCCAGCCCTGAAGACCGATGAAGCCGCGCCGCACTTCCACCGTGCATCACGCGCGATGACATGGCAAGGTCAGGGAACATCCGGGCTTCAGCCGTGCGGCGGATCGGAATCCGTCACGCGGATCCCACGGCCTTGGTCGACGGGCCCGGCTGGCGCTTTTCCGCCGGCTTGAACGGCTTCACGAAGGCCTCGTCGAAATCATAAACATCGGCGAAATCCTCGCGGCGGTCGCTCTCGGTCTTGCTGAAGACCCGGTACTCGATCAGATTGAAGACGATCTCCCCGAAATCCGCGCACCGGTGCACGCCCCAGGATTCCAGCACGGTCCTGGCCAGCGGCCCGAATTGATCGAGCGCAAAGGAGCGCAGCCCTTCCAGGAGTTCGCGGCCGGTCACGTGCGGCGATCGCTGCGCCCGGGCCGGGTCGCTCTTCCTGAGGTTCTTGACGGTCTGGTCGAGCCCCTGGCGGACAAACAGGTATGCCTTCCTGTCATAACGGACGTCTTCCTTGCAGATCAGATCCACAATCTCGGCAAAATCGAGGTCTTGCATCACGGTATCGTCAAATCACAGCACTGCCCCCACCCCGTTGCAAATCCTGAAAAACGGCCCGAGAGCCTTTGACGGGCTCTTGGCCGGTCCCGCGCCGGAACGCCAGCTTTTTTTACAAAATCGTTGACCTCTTGCGAAGCAGATATCCAACATATTGCCCAATGAGGACTTAGATCCGGTTGAGGAGACTTGGATCACGGGGATGCCATGCCGGCGAACCGCACCGGATGAACATCGTGCTCGCCCAGCAACAAGAGCAGCCGTAGGATTATCGCAAATGATTGCTTCCACTCCGTCGAATCATCCGCTGGCCAGCCTTGGCGATCTTGATCGGGCTGGAAATCCGCTCGACCTTGCACGCGTGCGGCTCAAATCAGCCGGCCTGCGGATCACCCAGCCGCGGGTCGCCATCATTGAGGCCCTTGTCCGACAGGACCGGCCGGTGAGCATCGAGCAGCTTCACCACGATCTCGCCGACGATGCGTGCGATCTGGTGACTGTCTATCGTTGCCTGGCCGTCTTCGAAGAACTGGGCCTGGTGCGTCGTTCCTTCTCCCACAATGGCACGGGCCTGTACGAAATCAACCTGAGCGACTCGCATCACCACCACATCGTCTGCAAGACATGCGGGAAGGTGGAACGCATCGATACGCCCTTCACGGAGAACACCCAGCAGATCCTCCGCGAGCGCGGCTACGAGCAGGTGACGTGTCTCGTCGAATTCTTCGGCATTTGCCCCGACTGCCGGAAAAAGACGGCCGGATCAAATCCGATGTCCGTTTTCGAAATCCGCGGGGCGGATGTTTTGCAGGAAGCGGGGCGCCCGATCTCCGATCCGCTCGCAGGCGCCCGGGGCCGTGGTGCGGGCGATGTCCTCCCGCAAGGCGCGGCTTCGGACAATCCGGCTTCTTGAGGCAATGGGGCTGTTCCTGCCGGGAGAGGCAGGGGCAGGCGGCGGCGTCCTACAACGGTCCGCCGGGCCGCCCTTCCTGCTGTGCGCGAGGGCCGTTCCGGGCGCGTGATCCCGGCGTGGACATTGCCCGCAGCGCGAAAGCGTAGGCGCCGCGGGCGATGGCTTCGCTCGTGCCGAGGCGGGTGATTCCGACCCCGAACCGCGGCATGCGATCATAGACCACGGTCCTCCCGCCCGGGGGGATTGGGACCTCGCACATGTTCCCCTTGAGAAACTGCGCCAGCTCGGACTCGTCTTCGAGGTTGAACGCCGCGGCGGTGAGCCGCCGGAAGACGCCGCCATCGGGCAAGACAAAAGTGCCGTTCAGCGCCGTCATCAGCGCCGGCATGAACCAGTGGTGCGCATTCGAGAGCCCGCCACCGATCACCGCAAGGCCGTCGACCAGCGTCAGGGCCTGGGCCATCGCGTCGCCCGCCACCTCGCCGAGCCGCCGGTACGCCTCCGTCGCCGCCTCGCGATGACCCGGCGTTTCGCCCGAGGCGATCCGTGCGATTTCGCGCGGATCCGGAGCCTGTTCGAACGGCATCCCGGCCTCCTCCGCGTACGCGCGGCGCACGGCGCGGATGCTGGCGCCCTCCTCGGCGTCCCACTCCGGGTTGCGCCTGTTGCGCAGCAGCCAGACTTCCGCCCCGATCGAATTGTCGCCGAGGAACAACTCTCCATTGCGCACAATCCCGCCGCCGAAGCCGGTGCCCAGCGTCACTCCAAGGAGGTTCTGGTATCGTTTGGGACTGCCGGCCTTTGCCAGCAGGGCGTTGACGTGGGGCAGGAACCCGGCGGTCGCTTCGCCATACGCGAACAGGTCGCCGTCGTTGTTGATGAAAACGGGGATCCCGAATTCCTCCTCCAACATCGGCCCGAGCGGGACGCCGCCCCGGAAGCCCGGGAGGTTGCCAAGATCGCCGATGATGCCCTGGGGATAATCCGCGGGCCCCGGGAAGGCGAAGCTGATGGCAGCCGGGGGCTCCGGGCATTGCGCGCGGATCCGCCTGAAGCCGTCCGCGATGTTGGCCAGGCAGCGGTCGAGATCATCGCCATGCGAGGGCATCATGGTCACCGGGGTGACGGCACGGTTGTCGCACAGGGCCGAGAAGCGGAAATAAGTTCCGCCCGCGTCCAGGGTCATCACGACTTGATCGTTCATCGATGGTGGGCTCCTTCCTTCACCGCCGGCCACACTGAGGCGGCGTCAGCGCAGGCGGCGGATCATCCTCCCGCGCGCCCCATCCGGGATTCGGTTCCGGCCCCATCTCGAACTCCAGCTTCCCGCCAGCCACCACGGCGGAGTGATCGAGGAGCGCCCGGGACAAGGGGCGCCCGTTGAGGCGGGCCGACTGGATGTAGATATTGTCCGGGGAATTGTGGTGGGCTTCGATCACGAATTCCTTCCCGCTGTAATATTTCGGATCGAGATGAATCACGATCCTTTCGAACAGGGGGCTGCCGAGGTCATAAACCGGGTTGCAGGAACAGCCTCCGTCCATCTCGAACAATCCCATCGACCAGAGCACATAGAGCGCGCTGAGCTGGCCTTCATCCTCCTCGCCGGCCCAGCCGGACAGCGGCGAGAGGTGGTAATTGTCCCGCAGACTCTGCCGCGCGAATTTCTGCGTTAGCCACGGCCTGCCTGAATAGTTGAAAAGAAACGGCGCCTGCAGGTTGGGCTCGTTGGTCAGGTCGACATAATGTTTCTCGAAACCCTCTTCGAGCCGGCGGTTGAAGAGATCGCGCCCCACGATCCCGATGAGCCCGGCGGGGTCCTGCGGGACGAACAACGTGTAGATCCAGGCCGTGCCCTCCACAAAACCGGGGCCGTTCCAGCCGCCCTCGGTCCCATAATGGAACGGGTCGAAAGGGGCGACCCATGTGCCATCCCGGTGCCGCCGCCGGGCGAACCTGGTTCCTGGATCGATGATGTTCCGGTAGTTCTCCGACCGCCTGAGGAAATACCGGTGGTCATCGCCTTTGCCCAGGGCGAGCGCCAGCTGGGACGCGGTCCAGTCGTCATACGCATACTCGAGCGTGTTCGAGGCGGGCCCCGCCTCCTCCGGCACAAAGCCGCAATCGAGGTAGGCCTGCAGATGGCGGTCGCCGGCGAAACCTCCGCCCGGGGGAACGACGCCGGGCGTCGTCAGGTCGTGCTTGATCGCGGCAAACGCCCGCTCCGCGTCGAAATCGCGGATTCCCTTCTGATAGCTGCTCACGATCAGCGCGTCCTGGTGCTGGGCTCCCATGACCGGGGCGTATCCGCCGTTGACGGGAGCCTCGGGGATCCAGCCGCCGCGGTCCGCGGCTTCGAGAAAGAAATGGACCCAGGAGCTGGCGATGCCCGGGTTGACCAGCGTCCAGAGCGGGAAAAGCGTCCACTGGCATCCCCACAGCGCGTCGCTGCTGTAGACGGCGCCCCCGCTGTAGCGACACTTCGGATACTCCGGTTCGCGTCGCGATAGGCGCCGTCCACGTCGTTGATCACGCTTTTGGCCGCGTAGGCGCGGTAGAGACAGGTGTAGAACATCGCCCGGTCGGCTTCCGACGCGCCGGCGACCTCGACGCGGGAAAGGAGCTTGTCCCAGGTCGCGCGGGCTTCGCGGACGACGGCGTCGAAATCCCAGCCGAAGGGCCGCATCTCGGTTTCAAGATTGAGGCGCGCCTGTTCCACGCTCACGACGGAGATCCCGGTGCGGACCCTGACCACCGCGCCTTCCGTGGTTGCGAAGTTCAGGACGACGCCGCAGCGGTCATGCCCCTGGAATTCCCGCACATCCCGCTGGAACTGCACCGGCGTCTGCCAGTCCACGCCGTAGTTCGTGGATTGGCCGGTGAACCTGCCGAGCTGCCACGCATCGAGGCAACCGATGGCCCGGTCGAGCTGGATGACGAAGCAGACCGTGTGTTCCCCCGCATAGTTGTTCGATTGCCGGATGAACCCGCTGATCTCCCCCGCGCCGGTCCGCCGGACGACCGCCTCGTGGATCCGGTTCAATTCCTCCGTGGGAAAGGCGAAGTCGAGCAGCAGGTGGGCTTCCCGGGTTTCCGGATAGGTCAGCCGCATCATGCCGCAGCGCAGGGTGGCGGTCAGCTCCGCCCTCACCCCCCAGTCGATGAGCGTCGTCGCGTAATAACCCGGCGAACCCTGCTCGTCCTCCTTGCGGATGCGCGACCGGTAGCCGGAGGTCCACATGGTCCCGAACGGGCCGTCGGGAGAGCCCGGGAAGACCCGGAACAGGCCGGGGTTGTATTCGATCGGTCCAGTGACCGGCATCAGGCTGACTCCGCTCAGGCAGAACGCGTGCAGGTGGCCGAATCCGGAGATGCTCCCGACGGTGTACTCGTAGCCCCCGTTCCAGACATTCGCCTGGTTGTCCGGGCTGAGCTTGACGAGCCCGAACGGAAGGGTGGCTCCGGGAAAAAGCATCCAGCGCGAGTTGGAGGTGCCCGTGAAGACGTTCACGCAATCGACCGGTTTCCGGGCCTCAGCGGCGCCGCACAGCGGGAGGAGAAGCAAAAACCAGACGGCCGCGGCGGCGGGACGCCGCGCCGCGCCGACAGAGAGCTTTCCGAATGCCGTGCCTGGGTTTATCATGGGGCCGCTCATGGCATGTATTCAGATTTTCGCCGGCCCAGCAAGAGCCTCCATTTGACCGCGGCGGCCGCCGGGGGGCCGCGGCGCCCCTTCGCACCGCCCCAGAAAGACCCGTTGAAATCAATGAACCCCCTCCCGCGGGCGGATATGCCGATTGACGGCAGCGTCTGGCGCGCGCAGTTGTGGCACGGGCATCTTGCCCGTGGACGCGCGCCAGGCAACATGGGCAAGATGCCCATGCCACTTGCGCCACCGTCAATCGGGAGATGCGCCCTCCTCCCGCCGTCCCTGCTTCTCGGCCTTCTCCTGTTGGCGCCCCGCGCCGTCCGCGCGACTCCCGCCGGGGCGGCGCAGCAACTCGCGCAGCGGATCGCCCCGGCGCTCGCCCCTGATCTCGAGTTCGAGGAGATCCCGCCGGGCGATGGCGGCGATGTCTTCGAGATCGAGAGCCGCGGCGGGAAGATCGTCCTGCGCGGGAACAACGCCGTCTCGATGGCGTCGGCGTTGAACCGCTATCTGGAGGAGTTCTGCCACTGCCAGATCTCATGGAATTGCGGAAACCAGCTCGCGATTCCGCATCCCGCCCCGGCCGTGCCCCGGAAGGTCCGCGCGGCCAGCCCGCACCAATTCCGCTGCGCCTACAACTACTGCACGCACGGCTACACCATGGCGTGGTGGGACTGGCCCCGTTGGGAGCATGAACTGGATTTCCTCGCGCTCAAGGGCGTGAACCTCGCGCTCATCATCGAGGGGCAGGAACAGGTCTGGATCGATGCGCTGGCGGCGTCGGGCTATACGGACGCGGAAGTCCGGCAGTGGCTCTGCCTGCCCTCGCACCAGCCGTGGCAGTACATGGCGAACATCGAAGCCTACGGCGGCCCGATGTCGCGCGCAGGCGTGGCGCGGCGCCTTGCGCTGGGCCGGCTCATCGTGGCCCGGATGCGGGAACTCGGCATGGCGCCCGTGTTGCAGGGGTATTACGGCATCGTGCCGTCGGACTTCAAACACCGCTTTCCGGCCGCGAAGGTCCATGCCCAGGGCGCATGGTGCGGCCTCCCGCAACCGGACATGCTCGACCCGCTCGACCCGCTTTTCGCGAAGCTGGCCGCGGCGTTTTATGGCGCGCAGACGAGGCTCTTCGGCCGGCCGGATTTCCTGGCGGCGGATCCCTTCCACGAGGGCGGCAGCACGGAAGGCATGGATCTGGCCGCCTGCGGCCGCGCGATCCGCGGCGCCATGGAGGAAGTTGGTCCGGCGGTCACGTGGGTGCTGCAATCGTGGCTCGACAATCCGCGCCAGCCGATGATCGACGCGCTCGACAAATCGAGGCTCCTCGTGCTCGACCTGAACTGCGAGGACCATGAAAACTGGCGCGCCCGGGCGCAGTTCGGCAACACGCCCTGGCTGTGGTGTGCCATCCTGAATTGGGGCGGCAACACCGGCCTGTCGGGCGATCCGGCGCTGCTGCGCGAGCGGCCGCTCCGGGCGCTTGCGGAGGCCGGACCGGGCAAAGGCCGGATGCGCGGGATCGGCGCCCTGATGGAGGGTAGCCAGACCCAACCCCTGTTGTGGGAGATGTTTTTCGGCCACGCATGGCGGAGCGACGCCCCGCCCCTGCGCCTCTGGCTGCGCGACTACGCCCGCCGCCGCTATGGAGCAGGCGGGCCTGCTGCGCTCCGGGCGCTGCAAATCGAGCTTGAGACCGTGTATTCGCCCGCGGGCGGAGCTGAATCCGTCGTGTGCGCACGGCCCTCGCTCGATCCCTGCCCCAAGGCGCGGCAGTGGGGCACGACCGAACCGCGCTACGACACGACGAGGCTCGTGGAGGCCTGGCGATGCCTGCTCGACTCCCTGGGGGCGTGCGGGGCAAGCGACGGTTTCCGCTACGATCTGGCGGACGTAAGCCGGCAGGTCCTCGCGGATCTGGCCGGACGCTACCACCGGGCGGCGCTTCAGGCTTACGCCCGCAGGGATCCGGCTGCGTTGCGCCAGCGCAGCGACAGGATGCTCGGCCTGTTTGACGACCTCGATGAACTGCTGTCGACCCGGAGGGAATTTCTTCTTGGCGCATGGCTTGCCCAGGCGCGCCGCTGCGGCGCGACGGAGGAGGAATCGGACCGCTGCGAGCGCGCCGCGCGCGAGTTGGTGACCACGTGGGACCGCCAGGATGCCATCACCGACTACGCCAACCGCCAGTGGGCCGGTCTTGTCGGAACGTTCTACCGCAACCGCTGGCGAACC
This sequence comes from uncultured Verrucomicrobiae bacterium, assembly GCA_963827125.1. Lineage (GTDB taxonomy): Bacteria > Verrucomicrobiota > Verrucomicrobiia > Opitutales > Opitutaceae > Fen-1467. The sequence continues at coordinate 63,701 of CAWHAC010000016.1, read as the reverse complement.
TGGTTCGACGCCCTTCAGACGGCGCTCGCAGCCGGCAGGTCCGTCGATGCTGCGGGCACGCGCGCCCGCATTCGCGAGGACGATCTCGCGTGGACTCGCCGGCACGATCCCTTCCCGTCCGAGCCCCGGGGAGATACGGCCGGGGTCGCGCGCCGCCTGTTCAGGAAATACGCGGCCGATGCCGCGGACCGGAGCCTCGGAGCCTCCTCCCCGTGATCCGGCGACACACCGTTCCGCCCCTCCCCGGAGCCGCGACGCCGTCATCGCGGACCCGGGAACGGATGGCGACGCAGGGATTGCGGCCCGGCGATATTTGGGCCAGATTCCGCGCCGACGGCATCGGGCCTTTCCCGCCGGCGCGGAAACAGGCGTGTTTTTACCGTCAAAGACGTGGCGCCGCGCCGGCAAAACCGGCATCCTGGCTGCAATCATCATGAAACCCTCCTCACTCCGCGCATTTCTGCTGATGGTCATGTCGGGGATCTCCGGATTTCCCTCATTTGCGCAAACAGTCTCCGCGGAAAAACAGATCATTCCCCTGAATCAGGTGTGGGAATTCCGCCAGCGTGGAGCGCCGCACGACCCCCGGACGGCGGCATGGCACGAGGCCCGGGTGCCCGGGGACATCCATCTCGACCTGCTGCGCCACGGCCTCATCGCCGATCCGTTCTATCGCGACAGCGAGGCCGGGCTCCAATGGATCAGCCAGGCGGACTGGGAATACCGCACCACGTTTCAGGCGGGGCCCGCATTGCTCCAGCGCCGGCAGATCGAACTCGTTTTCGAGGGGCTGGACGCTTTCTGCGAAGTGGAGCTGAACGGCCACCGCGTGCTCACCGCGGATAACATGTTTCGCGTCTGGCGCGTGGACATCAGGCCGTTTTTGAAGCCCGGCGACAACGCGCTCGTGGTCATCTTCCCTGCGCCCGATTCCGCCGCAGAGAAGATCGCGGCAGCCGATCCCTGGCGCGCGAAGACCGGGGTTGCAGCCAAGAGCTATGTCCGGAAGGCCGCCTACGAATACGGGTGGGATTGGGGACCGACCTTTGTCACGAGCGGAATCTGGCGGCCGGCGCGAATCGAGGCCTGGGACGACGCCAGGATCTCGGATTTCCATATCCGGCAAAGCGACGTGACCGCGGCCGTGGCGCACCTGACGGCGGAGGTCGAGGTGACGGCGGCGGCGGAATCCCTCGCGGAGGTGAATATCCAATTCCAGGATACCGGCCGGCCGGTGCAGCTGCTGCGCCCGGTCGCGCTTCACGCCGGGCTGAATCAGGTGGACCTCCCGGTCGGGATCCGCCGGCCCCAGCTTTGGTACCCGGCGGGCTATGGCGAACAGCCGCTGTACGCCTTCGAAGCGCAAATGAAGATCGGAGCGCAAACCGTGGACTCCCGCACCGTCCGCACGGGTCTGCGCAGCGTGGTGTTGCGCCGCGACGTCGACCGGTGGGGGCGGTCGTTCGCGTTCGTGGTCAACGGCATCCCGGTCTTCGCAAAGGGGGCCGACGTGATCCCCTTCGACAGTTTCCCCAACCGTGTGACCCCGGCGAACTACCGCCGGATCCTCGAGTCCGCCAGGGAGGCCAACATGAACATGATCCGCCACTGGGGCGGCGGCTATTACGAGACGGACGAATTCTACAGCCTTTGCGACGAACTTGGGCTGATGGTCTGGCAGGATTTCATGTTCGGCAACGAAATGCAGCCCGGGACATATCCCTTCAAGCTGAACGTGGCGCAGGAGGCGGCGGATCAGATCCGGAGGCTGCGCAACCACCCGAGCATCGTGCTGTGGTGCGGCAACAACGAGACGGAGGCGGCGTTCGGGTGGCCGGGCCGGGTGACTGCCGATTCCGCCACACTGCTCCAGATGTGGGAGGATTACATCACGATTTCCAGCGGGATTCTCGGCCAGGCGGTCAAGGAACTCGCGCCGGAAACGCCGTACTGGCCGAGTTCGCCCAGCGCGGATTACGAAACGACGTCGGCCGCATACGAATCCGGTGATCAGCACGATTGGAGCATCTGGCACGGCAAGGAGCCCTTCGCCTCCTACCAGAACCACCATTTTCGTTTCGTCTCGGAGTACGGATTCCAGTCCTTCCCCGAAATGCGGACGGTGGAGGCGTTCACCTCGGCCGGGGACCGCACCGGGATCTTCACACCGGTCATGCTCGCGCATCAGAAGAGCCCGATCGGCAATGCCCTCATCCATGAATACCTGTTGCGGGATTATCCCGAGCCGAAGGATTTCGCCTCGCTTCTCTACGTCAGCCAGGTCCTGCAGGCGGAAGGAGTGAAGCTCGGCGCCGAGCATTTGCGGCGCGAGCGGCCGCGCTGCATGGGATCGATCTTCTGGCAGCTCAACGACTGCTGGCCGGTGGCATCATGGGCGAGCATTGACTATTTCGGCCGGTGGAAGGCTCTGCAGTATTACGCCCGGCGTTTCTACTCCCCCCTGCTCGTCTCGCCGCACCTGGAAGGAGCCCGGCTGGCGGTCCACGTTGTGTCCGATCAGACGCAGCCCCTCGCCGCGGATTTGCGGGTGCGCCTGATGGCTTTCGACGGAGCAGCGCTGCACGATCAAACCGTGGCGGTGGAGATTCCCGCCCTGTCGAGCCGGGTCTATTTGGAGGCCGAGCCCGGGCAATGGCTGCCAGCCGGGACGGACGCCGCGAAGGTTTTCGTCGTGGCGGATCTGTCGGTCGGAGGAAGGATCGTGTCCCGCAACATCCTCTATCTGCGGCCGACCCTGCAGATCCACCTTCCGGCCGCCCGGGTCTCCGCCGAGGTCATGCTGGAGGGCGGCGCGCCTCACGTGCGCCTCACGTGCGCCACGCTGGCCCGCAGCGTCTGCCTTTCATTCGGGGCACTCGATGTGGAGGCGTCCGACGATTATTTCGACCTCCTGCCTGGAGAACCCGTTGACATCTGCATCAAGGGTGCGGCAAGTCTGGAGGACCTCCGGAAGAATCTGACGATACGATCGCTCGCGGATGCCTTTTAGCCTGATCAAGCGAGCCCCGCTTCCCGGCCATACCGAAACCCTCCGCCCGGACATTTCACATCGAGAATGACCTTCTGGTGCCGACGATGTTTTGGAGGCGCGACGAGGGCGTTGCGGCTCCATGAGGGATTCAGGCTAGCACCTCTTCCGTTCATTATGTACCGATTGCGCTCGCGGCCAATTAGGGCCAACGCCCCGCCTGAGTGTCAGGTGGGACGCATTGCCCCCAGCCTCCTTCTGCCATGACCAACCCCGACCAGCCCACACCCTCCCCCGCATCGACCCCGCCCGCAGCGGGACAGACTTATCGAGGCCCCTTCGCACTGATGACGATCCTGTTCTTCATGTGGGGCTTCATGACCGTGTGGAACGACATCCTCATCCCGCGGTTCAAGGAGGCCTTCACCCTGAGTCAATACAAGGCGAACCTGGTGCAGTTCGCGTTCTTCGGAGCCTACGCGATTGGATCACTTGTCTACTACCTTGTGTCGATGCTCTGGGGCGATCCGATCAACCGGATCGGCTACAAGAAGGGGGTCGTCATCGGCCTGCTGACCGCGGCATGCGGCAGCGTCCTGTTCTATCCGGCAGCCGTGCTGGTCTCGTATCCGTTCTTCCTGCTGGGACTGTTCGTGGTCGGCCTGGGTTTTGCCGTGCTGCAGATCGCGGCCAATCCCTATGTCACCATTCTCGGGCCGGAGCGGACCGCATCGAGCCGGTTGAACCTCTCCCAAGCCTTCAATTCATTCGGCACGACTATCGGACCCATCATAGGGGGGGTGCTGATTTTCAGGGTTTTCAACCGCCCTGAGATGCACGGCGCGGACGCCGTGAAGATCCCGTATCTCTGCTTCGCGGTCGTCTTCGGGTTGCTGGCCCTGCTGTTCACGTTCGCGCACCTGCCGAATTTCGCCAGCACGGAGCGTCCCGGCCGCGGATGGGGCGCGCTCAGGCATCCGCACACGGTTCTGGGCATGTGTGCGATTTTCATGTACGTCGGCGGCGAGGTGACGGTCGGCAGCAACCTCGTCAACCTCCTCGGCACGCCCAGGCTGGGCAGCCTCCCCCACGAAACCGCCAGCAGGTTCCTTTCCTTTTTCTGGGGCGGGCTGATGATCGGGCGGTTCATGGGCGCATTTGCGTTGAGCGACCTGCGCGGCTGGCTGAAGAACTGCCTGATCATCGCGGTGCCGGTCGTCGCGTTCGCCGTCATCGTCATCGCTTCGGGGCTTTCCCAGGCGCCGGCGTCATCGGCTCCGCTGGCGCTCGGAGAAAGGACCTCCGCCATCATCGCCGCCGGTCTGCCCAACGCCCTCCATTACGGCCTGTTTCTGGTGATTCTGCCCGTGATGTTCTTCCTGGGCGCAGCGGGTCCACAGCGGATGCTCGCGCTGTTCGGCACGGTGATCATCGCGCTTCTCGCCATCGGCGTGCTGACCTCGGGGGCCACCGCCCAATGGACAATCCTCGCCGTCGGCCTGTTCTGCTCGGTGATGTGGTCGAACATTTTCTCCCTCGCAATCGAGGGGCTCGGGCCCCTGAAGAGCCAGGGTTCCTCCCTGCTGGTGATGGCGATCCTCGGCGGGGCGATCCTGCCGCCGCTGCAGGGCGCGGTGGCGGATCACTTCGGCATCCAGAATTCTTTTGTCGTGCCGATGGTCGCATTCGCTTTCATCGTCTTCTACGGCCTCTATGGCTACCGCGCCGGCCGGAAGGATACTCAAACCCAGACTTGAAATGATAAAACTGTTTCCTTCCCTCCGCCGGATCGCCCTCCCGGCTGGTTTGCTCCTCGCGTGGGTTCCGGCAACCCGCCCGGAATCCGCTCCCGCCGCGGCGCCGGCGGCCGCGATGCGCCTGATCGCCGCCGCCGATTTCCGCTTCCGCTATGAGGGCCGCTTCGATCGCTCCGATCCCGCGGGCCCCGTCGTGGTGTGGCAGGGAAGCCGGATCCGCATCGATTTCACCGGCGATCAACTGGCCCTTTGTTGGGACGGGCTCGACGGACAAAACTTCTTCGACCTCCATGTCGACGGCGCGCAGGCCATCTTCGCCGTTCCCGCCGGCGCGGGTCAACGCATCGCCTGTCCCCTGCCCCTGACCGGCGGCCGCCACCGGCTGCTGTTGTTCAAACGCTCCGAGGCGTCCGCCGGAACGGCGCGTTTCAAGGGCATCGAGATCGCGGGCGGCGCCGACGTCATCGCACCCGCCGATCCAGGCTACCGGATGGCGATGGAGTTTGTCGGCGACTCGATCACGGCCGGCGCCTGCAACGAGGACGGCCCCGCCGACCAATGGGACGATCGCCGCACGCACAACAACGCCCTGAGTTACGGGGCGATGACTGCGGCCGCGTTCGACGCCGACTACCGCAACACGGCCGTCAGCGGCATGGGCGTCATTACCGGCTGGTCTCCCGTCCTCGCCGAACAGGTGTGGGACCGCGTCTATCCGAACCCCGCATCGCCCAAGGCGGATCCTGCCGCCTGGACGCCGGACGTGATCTTCGTGAACCTCGGCGAGAACGACGATTCCTTCACCCGCGCCAAGGGCAAGCCGTTCCCGGCGGCCTTTTCCGCCGGATATGTCTCGCTGGTCCGGGCGATCCGCAGCTCCCATCCCGCAGCGTCGATCGTGCTGCTGCGCGGCGGAATGTATGGAGGCGCAAAGAGCGCGGAACTGCGCAAGGCCTGGGAGGCCGCCGCAGCCGAGCTTGAGGGAGCGGATCCGCACATTGCGCATTTTGTGTTTCAGCACTGGTCGTCGAACCATCCGCGGGTGGGCGACCACCGCGCAATGGCCGACGAGCTGATCGCCTGGCTGAAACTCCAGCCGTTCATGCCTGCCCCGATCCCCGGCCCGTCCGCCGCCGGGCAGGGCCTGCCCGGCCTCGTCGACATGCGGATGGGATGCCGGAACGACAGCAATGGTGTGATCGGCCCCCAGCTTCCCCACGGATCCGTCAACCCCAGCCCGGAAACGCCCAACGGCGGGATGGGCGGCTACAAGCCCGGCGAGCCCGTGCGGGGATTCGCGCAGCTCCACGTCACGGGAACCGGCTGGAGCAAATACGGACAGTTCCTGCTCTCGCCCCAGATCGGCCTCCGGGTCGGAGAACAGGAGCATGATTCGCCCATCTCGGAGGAGGTCGCCACCCCGGCGGGCTATGCGGTCCGGCTTGACCGCTTCGGCATCAAGGTCGAGCTGGCCCCGGCGCACAACGCCGTCATCTACCGCTTCACCTTCCCGGAATCCGACGACGCCCACATCCTGCTGGACCTCGCGCACAGCCTGCCCATGGACATCGTCCCGGAGATGGGCGGCCGTTTCCTCGGGTGCGACGCCCGCATCGACCCGCGCTCGGGGGCCGTCGAGGGCAGCGCCTCCTACATCGGCGGATTCGGCGGCATGAGGCCGTATTCACTCCATTTCTACGCGATTCCCGACCGGCCGCCCCGGTCGGTCGGCGCCTGGCACGACGGCGTCATCAACCGGGGCGCGACCGCGATCCGGGGCGCGGGGCGGCGCGGGGCCTTCCTCGACTATGCGACCGCCCCCGGCGAGGTCATCTCCCTCAAGATCGGCGTCTCCGTGACGAGCATCGCCAACGCCCGGCGTTTTGCCGAGACCCAGATCCCCGCGTTCGATTTCGCGGCGGTGCGCGACCGGGCCGCCGCCGCATGGGAGGAGGTGCTGGGCCGCGTCCGCATCGACGGGGCCTCCCCCGCCCGGCGCCGCGTGTTCTACACCTGCCTCTACCAGAGTTTCCTCATGCCCCGGGACCGCGGCGACGACACGCCGTTCATCGGGTCCTCGGAGCCCTATTGGGACGACCAGTTCGCGGTGTGGGACACCTGGCGGACGAAGTTCCCCCTGATGGTGCTGTTGGACGACGCCATGGTGCGCTCCAACATCGCGGCCTTCGCCGAGCGTCTCAGAAACAACGGCGTCCTCGCCGACGCCTTCGTGGCCGGCAACGACGGGGAGACCCAGGGCGGCGACGACCTCGACAACATCATCGTCGACGCCTTCGTCAAAAAGGTCCCGGGCGTCGACTGGAACGCCGCCTTCGCGGTCATCGAGAACGACGCCGAACACCAGCGTTGTCCCGAGTACCGGCGCCGCGGCTGGCTCTCCGACGATTCCGAGGACGCGATCATGACGTGCTCGAACACCCTTGAGTGCGCCTACAACGACTATCTCGCCGCCACCATGGCGGGCGCCCTCGGCCATCCGGAATTGCATGACCGCTGGCTCAAGCGTTCCGCCCAATGGGAGAATCTCTGGGATTCCGGCACGGTGAGCGACGGGTTCGCCGGCTTCATCCGGCCGCGCCGCAGCAACGGCGAATGGGTCGCCTTCGATCCGAAGAAATTCTACGGCTCGTGGAAGAGCTATTTCTACGAGGCCGCGTCATGGACCTATTCCACGTTTGTGCCCCACAACCTCGCCCGCCTCATCGAGCTGTCGGGCGGCGACGCCCGCTTCGTCGAGCGCCTCGACCACGCCCTCTCGTCGAACCTCATGGAGCTCGCCAACGAGCCCAGCTTCCTCGCAACGCGGGCCTTCAGCTACGCCCGCCGCCCGGACCGCACCTCCTACTGGGCGCACCAGGTCATGGACGGGCTCTACGGCCTGGACAAGGGGTATCCGGGAAACGATGACAGCGGCGCCATGGCCTCGTGGTACGTCTTCTCCGCGCTGGGCTTCTTCCCAAACGCGGGCCAGCCGGTCTACCTTTTGAGCGGGCCGCTCTACCCCAGGTCCGAGCTGGCCCTTTCCAACGGCGCCAGGCTCGTCATCGAGGCCGAGGGAATAGCCGACGGAAACATCTACATCCAGTCGGCGACGCTCAACGGCGTCGACTGGCCGAAGGACTGGATCAGCCACGACGACATTCGCAACGGCGGCACCCTGCGCTTCGTCATGGGGCCGGCGCCCTCGGCGTGGGGTGTGAACGCGGAGCCTCCGCCGTCGGTGCGCTGACACGGGAGGGAGGCCGGGGCGGAGAATGAAATACGATGGGGACGCCGCGCGGGCGGCCCCATTCCTTCTTGTCTCCGGCGCCGAATGAAGATTTAGATTATCCGGAACCCCTCTCCCTGCCTTATGGACACCCTGATCTATGCGATCTGCCTGGCGGTCGGGCTGCTCTTCACGATCATCAGCGCCGCCCTCGGCCATTTCTTCGGCGGCCATGGCGATGTGAGCGGCCATGCCGACATCGGAACCGGTGGTCATGCGGAGGCCGGATTCGACCATAGCGGCATGCCCGGCATCTCCTTCTTCAGCCCGACCGTGCTCGCCTCATTCGTGACTGCATTCGGCGCGCTTGGCCTGATTTTCACCCGGATCCCCGCCACAAGCAGCGTCTGGGCAAGCGCACCGCTCTCCGCAATCGGCGGGGGAGTCATCGCCTGGCTGGTGTTCGTGCTGTTCAACGCAATGTTCAGCCGGACCCAGAGTTCCAGCGAATCTCGAATCGCCAGCGTCGCCGGCCAGACGGCCACCGTCATCACGCCCATCCCGGCGGGTGGCGTGGGAGAGATCGCCTACGTGCAGGGCGGCACGCGTTACACAGCCCCCGCACGCGAGGAGGATGAAAAATCCGTGGCAAATGGCCGCACGGTCCGGATCTGCCGCGTCGTTGGCAGCCAGTTCTACGTGCGTTCTATCGATTGATTTCCACGCAATCCCCCAACCCCTCACCCTGCCATGAATCCTGTTGTCCTGTTTGCCGCCGACGACCTGCCCTGGTTCAGCCTGATAGGTGGAGTCGGCGCGATCCTCCTGGTCATCTTCATATTCGCCGGCATCTGGGCCAGCCGCTACATGAAGGTCGGCCCGAATCAGGTGCTTGTCATCTCGGGCCGCAAACGCCACATGGTCGACGCAGACGGCCAGCCCCATGACGTTGGCTTCCGCATCGTCAAGGGCGGCGGTGTGTTCGTGTGGCCTGTATTCGAGAAGGTGGATCTTCTCTCCCTCGAATTGCTCACCATCGACGTGCAGACGCCGGAAGTCTATACGAGCAAGGGAGTCCCGGTCAAGGTCGACGGCGTGGCCCAGATCAAGGTCAAGGGCGACGACGTTCTCGATCTCCACAGCTTCGGAACAGTTCCTCGGCAAGAACACAGACGAGATCCGCAACATCGCCACCCAGACGCTGGAGGGGCACCTTCGCGCGATCCTCGGCACGATGACGGTCGAGGAGATCTACCAGAACCGCGACGCCTTCGCCTCCAAGGTCCAGGAGGTCGCGGCAGGCGACATGGCGAACATGGGCCTCGGGATCGTCAGCTTCACCATCCGCGACATCCGCGACAGCCAGGGCTACCTCGACGCCCTCGGCAAACCCCGCATCGCCCAGGTCAAACGCGACGCCGTGATCGCCCAGGCCGAGGCCGACCGGGATGCGATGATCAAATCCTCCCAGGCGACGCAGGCAGGCCAGGAGGCGAAGTTCCTCGCCGACACCCGGATCGCCGAAGCGCAACGCGACTATCAATCGAACGTCGCGCAGTACCAGGCGGCGGTGAACCAGAAGAAGGCCGAGGCCGACCTCGCCTACGATCTGCAAAAATTCAAGACCGGACAGCTCGTCAAGGCCGAGGAAGTGCAGGTCCAGATCATCGAGAAACAGAAGCAGATCGAGCTTCAGCAGCAGGAGATCATGCGCAAGCAGCGCGAGCTCGAGGCCAACGTCCAGAAGCCCGCCGACGCCGAGCGCTACAAGGTCGAGACGCTTGCCAACGCCCGGAAATTCCAGCTCGAGACCGAAGCCGAAGGCGCCGCATCCGCCACCAAGGCGACCGGTTTCGCCAGTGCCGACGTGGTGAAGGCCACCGGGCTGGCTGAGGCGGACGCCAACAAAGCCCGCGGCCTGGCCGAGGCCGCCGTCATCGAGGCGCAGGGCCTCGCCACGGCGGAGGCGATGCGCAAGAAAGCAGAGTCGTTCAAGGAATACAACGAGGCGGCGGTGATCCAGATGCTGGTCGAAATCCTGCCCCAGCTTGCAGGCAAGATCAGCGAACCGCTTTCGAAGACGGACAAGATCGTCATCATCAACTCCGGCAATTCTCCCGGCGGCGGGGCCAGCAAGCTCACCGGCGACATCACGCAAATCATCAGCCAGCTTCCGCCCGTGCTGGAAAGCCTCACCGGCGTGAGGCTCGACAAGCTGCTGGAGCAGGTGCCGGCGCTCCGCAAGGCCATGGGCAAGGACGTGCCGCCCAACTGATGAGGCTTGTATGATGTTGTGCCAGCCAAAGGTGGAGCGGCTTGTCCTCAAGACGCTCTCAGCGCGTTAGGGACAACGCGCTCCACCCGGCAAATCTCGCGCTGCCGATTCTTACTTGTCTGATCGCACTTTGCCATGCGGCTCTTCGAAGCCATCCTCGCCGTGAACCAGCGCCGGGTCGCCAGCGACCCGGCCGCCACCGTGCCAGTCGCGGAATACGCCGCGGCGCTGCCCGTGGCCGCGCTCACCTGCATCGATGCGCGGCTCAACCACCTCCTGCCGGACATGCTCGGCCTGCCGGAAGACCAGTTTATCTGGCTGCGCAACGCCGGCAATATCATCACCAGTCCGCTCAGCAGCACCCTGCGGTCGCTGGCGCTGGCCTGCGCGGTCAAGGGCGCGAAGGAAATCGTTATCATCGGTCACAGCGACTGCCTCATGGGCAAGACCACCATGTTGCAACTGCTCGACCGGCTGAAGGCCCTCGGCGTGGACCGTGCCCGGCTGCCTGAGAATCTCGTCGAGTATTTCGGCCTTTTCGGGACCGAACGCCAGAACGTGATCCGCGGAGTCGATTTTGTGCGCGTCAGCCCGCTCATCGGGGCCGCTGTGCCGGTGCACGGACTGCTGATCGACCTGCGCTCGGGCAGGCTCGAATGGGTCGTCAACGGCTATCAGCAGCAGGATGCGGCGGCGACCGGCAAGGCCGGCGAGCTCCTCAAGAAAGCCGACCGGTCGCTCGAGGCGTTCGCGAAGATCGGCAACGCCGCTGCCGAGGAGTTGAAGTTGCCCGAAAGCAAGATTGGTGAAGCGGTCAAGATGGCTGGCGACTGGCTGCGCAAAGCGGAGCAGATCGCCGGGACCGTTGAAGCGCAGATCGGTGGATCGCGCTCCGGCAAGCCGGCTGAACCGGTTCCGCCGCCGAAGATTCCCCCTCCTCCGCGGTCGCGCTGAGTTCCGGGCGCAGCTGTTATACAGCGCGTCACAAGTTCTTGCGCATTGCAGCCTCATGGAGGGCGCGGCTCCGCCGCAACCGAATGCGACAATGAGATTGCGCCCACGAATCGACACAAATCTGCACGAATGGACGGACGAAGGAATTCGTGCCCATTGGTGTGCATTCGTGGATCTGCTTTGGTCCGGTGAAGAACGCACGCAGCAACTCACCTGCCTCGCGGCATAGGGAAACCGTCCAAGAAAAAGAGGGTTTGAGGAGATAGCAGCACGAAATCCACGTGAAAGAAGCGCTCGGGTTCTCGCGCGTGATCCAGCTTTTCGGAGTAAAGGAGCTTTTCGATGTCGTCATCAACCTATTCAATTGGCTCCTCCAGTACCGCAGCGGCGTTGTCATCGACGCTGAGCGCAAGAGCATTCCTCACCGGGAGCTTTTCTGGGCGTGCCTAAGCCTGGTGATAGGAATCGTGCTCATTCGGGCCGGTGACGCCCGCGGCACGCCTTGAGCGTCGCCCGGGTCACGCCGGCACGTCTCCCCGCGCGGCCAGCTCCCGCCAGATGAGGCGGAACGGGCTGGCAAACTCGGCCGGGCGCTCGCGCAGCCTTCGCGCTATCTCCTCCGGGCGAAGCCACGCCCCCTGTTCGATCTCCTCGGGCTGCAACGTGAACGGCCCTTCCGCCTCCTCCCGATAAACCCATACGAATTCGCCGCCGGTCTCCCCACAGGCATGCAGCCGCAGCCAGCGCGGCGGCGTCCGGGCCACCACAAGCCCGATTTCCTCACCCAACTCGCGCCGGGCACACGCATCGTACTCCTCCCCCGCGTCAACATGTCCCGATGCCGAGGAATCCCAGGCTCCCGGCGCGGTGTCCTTGTTCTGCGAACGCTTCTGCAAAAAAAGTTCCCCCGCGCCGTTGAAAACCAGCACATGCACCGCCCGGTGCAAAAGGCCGCGCGCGTGGACATCCCGCCGCGTCGCCTGCCCGACAACCGCGTCATCCTTGTCGACCAAGTCGAAAAGTTCCTCCGCCGAACCGTTTTGCAGCATGCCACGGTTTCACCGGTTCACCGCCGGATTCCAAGCAAAACCCGCCGGGCTGTCCCGGGCCAATCATCTCCGATCGGGATCGCGGCGGTGGTCGGGGGCAATGTGTCATCAGAACGAGAGGACCGGGGCTGCCCAACCCCACCCGCTCGTTTTCGAATCGGGTCAAAGGGCCAAAACGCCGGCCAAAGGCCGATCGCCGGGCAACCCGCGCCGGCCTTCGAATCTCCGATGAGCGGGGAAGGCCCAAAGGACGAAGAGGCGCACAGCCCTCATCAAAGGGTCTTCCGCCGCCTCGTCCTGCCCGACTCGAGACGCCGATTCCTCCCCGCCGCTTCGCAGCGCAACCGTTCCGCCATCATTCTGCCCGCGAACTCCGCGACCGCCTCTTCGCTCACGGCCGGAAACAGTTTCATGACTTCACAGAGGTTCTCCATGAGTTCGTTCCCATCCGGCGCCGTTGCGTCCCGCCGGAGCCTTTCCGCCGGTTTTCCCCGCCTCTCGGTTCTCCCCGCCGCCGGTCCAGAACCGGTGCGAGTCGGGATTTCCCGCTGCCTGCGATGACTTCCTTCCTGATTACATGTCATGGTATGATGCTCCCCGGGGAGCGGTGCGCCCGCGGCCGCCGAAAATGTCGGGATAGGAGGCCGACACCATCAGGATCGCCCGCCGGCCGGCGCTCGCCGCCGCGGGGAACCTCGCCGGCACACGATCCTTAGTTGTCGCAAGTCCGCCTTTTGCAAAAGGCCCGGTAGGCGCCGAGCAACTCCTTCGGGTAAATCGCTCCCATCTCGCTCAGATGGGTCACAATCCCGGTGTTCACAAGGCCCAGGCATGCCGCGCGTCGAAGAAGAACCAGCACCTCCGCCGAGGATTGTGGCAATGGCATGAGCTCCATCGCGGATCCGGCACCTTCCTGCGGGGAGCAACATCGTTTTTTTGAGGTCATGATGAGGCAGATTGGGAGGCTCCTGTTGCCTCCGTTTGGTTTTGGGGTAATCCGAAGGCAATTCAGCGTGACCTCAACCGGGCCGGATTATCAATGGCCGCTGACTACCCAAATCTCGGTAGGATTTTAAGCTCGACAAACGTTCGGGAACCGTTCCCAAAATGCGAGGTTGGCGGGAAATTAGATGTTTTAGAACCCCTTGGCTCTCCGGTAGTTCTCCAACTCGCAGGCGCGCGAATCGGATTTGTTTTGTTTGCGATTCTTCCGTTCTGCGCACTGTGCCGCGCAGAAAACCGCCGGCTCGGTGATGTCCGTGCTTTTCATCCGGACCGGACCGCTCCAGGATTCATTGCCTCCATGGAATTCATCTACCGCCGCACGATCCGCTTCGCTGACACCGACGCCGCCGGCGTCGTGTTTTTTCCAAACTACTTCGCCATCTGCCACGAGGCCTACGAAGAATCGCTGGCCGCCGATGGCATTGAGTTCAGGACTTTTTTCAACGAACAGGGCCTGGTGATCCCGATTTCGAGGAGCGAGGCGAAATACCTGCGTCCCCTCGCCTGCGGCGACAAGATCGGGGTCACGCTCGCCACGGAACTGCTGCCGCCTGACGCCTTCGCCATCCGTTTCGAACTTCACCGCCTCGGCCCCCCCGACAAGCTGGCCGCCCGGGTCCGGACGGAACACGTATGCATTTCTTCCGGCTCACGCGAACGCCTCGCGATCCCGGACGGAATCGCCGCCTGGATCAGACATCACGCGGCATGATCCCTGACGCCGGAACGCAGGCGGCACGATCTTTTCTGGGAAATCGGGGATTTCTGACGGCGGCGTCCGGACTGCGGAGCAGGACATCCCCCTCCCGGCGGAATGGGCATGCCGCAGTGCGATTGAGCGGAGGCGGCCGGGGCGCTATTGTGGTTGGCAGCCGTGGCGGGCCGTCCTAACGAGATGGGCATGCGCATCACGCTTGATTGCCGCGGGCGGCCCTGGGCCGCATTCTTGCCCCCCCGCGCGCGCCCGGACAGGATCGCGTTCCTCGCGGCGTTTGCTCTGTCATGCGCGGTCGCATTGGCGGGGGAGCCGGACGTCGGCGTCCTGCGCACAGGGGCGGAGCAAGGCGACCCGAATGCGCAATACGCCCTCGGCATGTCGTATCTCCGCGGCACCGGCGTGGCGAAGAACGACGAGACAGCCTTCATGTGGATTCGCCGGGCCGCCGAGAAAGGACAGGTTTTCGCCGAGTCCTGCCTGGGGGTAATGTACGCCACAGGCGAGGGCGTGGGCAAGGATACCCGGGAGGCTGTGAAATGGTACCGCAGAGCGGCCGAACAGGGCAACGTCGACGCCCAGCGCAACCTGGGCGTAAGCTATTCTCTCGGTGAAGGCATCGAGAAAGACGCGGAAGAGGCGGTGAAATGGCATAGAAAGGCGGCCGAACAGGGGGACGCCGACGCCCAGTGCAATTTAGGGGTGAGCTATGCGCTGGGCCAGGGCGTCAGCCAGGACTTTACCCAGGCCTTGAAATGGTTGCACAAGGCGGCGGACCAGAAACACCCGGCGGCCCTGTATTTCATCGGCGGCATGTACTGCAGCGGCACGGGGGTGAATAAAGACCTCAAGGAGGCTGTGAAATGGTTCCTCCAGGCAGCCGAGCTGGGAGATGTCAACGCCCAGTTCAATCTCGGCATGATGTATGCCACCGGCAAAGGCGTGCGGAAGGACGAAGTCGAAGCCCTGGCATGGCGCAACCTGTGCGCCGCTTCAGGAGACAATGAGGCGGTCGCAAATCGCGAGGTTCTCGAACGGCGTCTCGGCCCGAAGAAAGCGCTGTTGGCCCAGCAGCGCAGCATTGAACTCGTCAGGTTGATCGAACGAAACAAGGCGGCACGGGCCGGGGGGACAGCGACATCGCCCGACGCGCGGCCTACCGGCACGTCAGACGCTCCGGCTGCGCCAGGCGCCCCCCGTCCCGCGGAACCGCCCCGCGCTCCACCCTCCCCGGCTGCCGGCTGATCCGGCCTTCAATGCGCTCGATGGCCGAAAGGCAGAACGCCCGGCGCCTCCTTTCGACGGGCTGCACGGAACCGGATGACGCATGATGCGCTGCAACCCGGTCTGCCGTTTGCCAGCCCTCACTTGAGGGCCGACTTCATGGATGCGGCTGCCGTGTTGCAGGGTTTCTCCTGTCCAGCTGCCGCGCCTGGCATGCCGCCAGCGCCAGCGCAGCGAGCGCCGGGCGGCTGATTTTCCCGCGCGTGTTCCGCGGCCATGCGACAGGCACCCAGTGACGGGGGTGTCTGTGCGGCGCCAGTTCGCAGGCAAGGCGCTTTTTCACACAGTCCATGTCCGGCTCCCTCGTGCCGGCAGGATAGCAGGCCACAACGGCTTCGCCCCACTCTGCGTCAGGCACCCCGACCACGGCCACGTCAACAAACTGCCCTGTCGCCCGCAAGACCGCCTCGACCTCCGAGGGCTCGATCTTTTCCCCCCGAAATGATGACGGCATCGCGGCGGCCGAGCACGTGCAATCCTCCGTGTTCGTCGAATCGGCCGAGATCCTCCGAGGACCATGCACCCTCTTCTTCCCTCCACTCCGGATGGTACCCGCGAAAGAGCGACTCCGCCGCGATCTGAATGACTCCGTCCTTGTCCAATTCCAGACGGGCATGGGGCAGCGCGATCCCGCAGCCGCGGCGGCCCCCGAGGAATTCCCCGGGCCTGAGCGCCGCGACCATCGCCGCTGTCTCCGTCATGCCATAGCCCGGCGCCAGGGGCAGGCGGACGGCAGCCGCCCGGTCGAGCAGGTCCGGCCAGGCTGGTCCTCCGCCGACAAGGACCGCACGAAACCGCCTCAGCCAATCCGCCGCTCCCGGCCGGTCGATCAGCCGCTGCAATTGGGTCGGCACAAGTGACAGAAACCAATCGCCCGCCGCGATCTGCGGCCATCGGCCGGCTTCCATGTCGGTCCATCTCCAGGAAACATACCGGCCGCCAGTGAGCGCGCAGCGCACCCACGCCATCAGGCCGCTTACATGGTGCAGCGGCAGGACTCCAACTGCATTGATCCGGACAACATCGAAATGCGCGCAACAACCCCGCACGGCGGCGGCCAGGGTGTCCTGATCATGCCGCGCCCATCGCAATGCTCCGCTGGACCCCCCCGTGGGCAGGCAAAGCCAGCCCTTCTCGATTTCAGATTTCAGATTTCCGATTTCAGATCGTCCGTTGGCTGTTTGCTCTTCGCCATCGGCTGTCGGCGATTGGCGATTGCCTTTTGTTCCCCCTGTCCGCGCCAGCGCTGCCAGCTGTGCGCGCTCCACTGCTCCCCACGACGGATCGGCGACGAGGGCGGTCCCGCCCGCCGCCACCGCCTCGCAAAACTTCTCCATGAACCTGCCCGGCTGCGATTCCTCAATCACAACGTCGCGCGGCACGCCCTCCCTTCCGCCCGCTCCGAGGCGGCGGGCTAGCTCAACGCGTTCCATATGGCCTCCGGCTTCACGCGATCGACCGCGTCGATTCCGACAAATGGCATGGGCGGCATTCCATCGAACCGGCCATCCTGAAACAGCGGCCCCACCCCGAAACCCAGGGCGCGCGCCTGCCGGCCCCGGAATGAAAACGCCATGCGCAGCGCCGCCTGCCGGCCCACGCCGGTCTCGAAAGCGGATGAAAAAACCGCATCCGCCTGGTTTTCCGCCAGCGCCGCCAACACGCCTGCCGGATCGCCAGCCAGGGCCGGCTTCACCACCACAACCCCGCGCCAGCCGCGCGCAAGCCATGCCCGCAGGGCCGGCAGACCCGCCACCGATTCGTCGAGGGCGATCGGCGTCGGATAGTCGGCCGCAAGCCCCATCAACGCGTCATCCGCGCGGCGCTGGAGTGTCGCTCCCTCTGAAGCCCCGGCGAAGCACGGCTGCTCCACGAACTCAACCGGCCGCTCCGCACAGCGGTCGAGCCACTTCATCGCCCGCCGCAATGTCCACGCACCGTTGGCGTCCAGCCGCAGCCGGGCGTGAGCCGGCAGCCGCGCCAGAAGATCATCCAGGATTCCCCATTCGTCAGCGTCGTCCAGCACGCCGACCTTCCATTTGAAAGCAACAAAACCCGCGGCCACCGCCTCGTCCACCGCCACGCAGGCCGCCTTGCCGGCCGGCAACAACGCCGCCACCGGCAGGCGCTGCACCGCGGGGGCGACGGTTTCCAAACCGAAAGCGCAGCCCAGGGCAAAACGCAGACACCCGCAGTGTTCGCCGATCCGTTCGACGCATCCGGCGTCCACCGCGCCGCCCAGCCCGGCCAGCAGCGCCTCCGCCTCCGCGAGCGCACCGGCGCCAAACGAAGGGACCGGCGCCACCTCGCCAAAGCCCACTCCTCCAGCCTCGTTTTCCAGCCTCAAAATCACCCCTTCGCGCCGCCGCCACCAGCCGTGGGCCGTGCGCACGGGGCTGCGGAACGGAAGACAATACCGGCGGAACTCAAGGCGGCAGTTCACTGGCTTCCTGTGTAGCGCATGCGGCCCCGCGCGCAATCGCGCAGGTGAGCGCGCGCCGGAAGGGCGCCGGGCCTGTCCGTGCTTCGGAGAAACCGCGGAGGCGCAGGCGGAACATCAGGCCGCTCCGGACAGCCGGCAATC
Source organism: uncultured Verrucomicrobiae bacterium (assembly GCA_963827125.1). GTDB lineage: Bacteria > Verrucomicrobiota > Verrucomicrobiia > Opitutales > Opitutaceae > Fen-1467. The sequence continues at coordinate 45,860 of CAWHAC010000016.1, read as the reverse complement.
CGGCGACGGCGCACTTTTCGCGAACGGCGACAAAAATGGCGTTGAGATTTTCGGGCGGCGCATTATCTCGTACATGGCAACCATGACTAAGCCTGTCACGATTGCCCCTCCGTCCAATCAGCAGTCCTATCCGGCTGCTGACGCGTTCTTCTCCGATCTCCTGCCGACGGCGTTGACCTATGATGATGTTTCGCTGGCAACGCTTTATTCGGAGATCCTGCCCAAGGATGCCGATCTGACAACAAACCTGTCCGAGACGCTCCGGCTGCAGATTCCAATCATCTCGTCGGACATGGACACGGTCACCGGATCGCGGATGGCGATCGCGATGTCGCTGAACGGCGGGCTTGGCCTGATCCATTACAACATGCCGGCGAAGGATCAGGTGAAAGAGGTCGCGCGCGTCAAACGCCATATTCACGGCCTCATTCAGGATCCAATCACCGTCTCCGTGAAACTGTCCGTGGGCGACGTGCTCGCGATGATCGAAAAGCGTCATTTTGGCTTCCGGACTTTCCCCGTTGTGGATTCACAGGGGCGGCTCGCCGGCCTCCTGCCCGGCAGCATCGTCAAGGAGCGCTATCGCGCCAAAAAGATCACCGAGGCCATGACCCCCCGGGCCAGGCTCATCACGGTCCGCGAAAGCGATCTCGGCGGTGATCCCATAAAATACGCGGACGCGTTTTTCAGCGAGCACATCGGCATCAACAAGATGCTGGTCGTCGATCGGGAGGATCGTCTGCGCGGGCTCGTGACGAGCACCGACGTCGAACGCATCGTCGGCGAAGTCAGTTCGCGGCGGAAGGCCAGCCGGGACGCCCATTTCCGCCTGGTGGCCGGCGCCGCGATCGCACCGTTGCGGAAGCCTTCGGGGGAGCTCGACCGCCGGAAGATCACCGCACATGTGGGCGCCCTGGTCGACGAGGCCATCGACGCGGTCGCAGTCTCCACCGCCCACGGCCACAGCGCGGGGGTCGGTGACATGGTCAGGCTGTTGCGCAGCGCCTTTCCCTCCCTCACAATCATCGCCGGCAACGTGACCAGCGCCGCCGGAGCCGAGTACCTCGCCGCCTGCGGCGCCGACGCAATCAAGATCGGGCAGGGGCCCGGCTCGATCTGCACAACGCGGATGGTGGCCGGCGTCGGCATCCCGCAATTGACTGCGCTGTGGGCCGCCGGCAAGGGGGCCCGGTCGAAGGGGGCGCGCATCATCGCCGACGGCGGGATCACGAAGTCCGGCGACATCGTCAAGGCGCTCACCCTGGCGGACGCCGTGATCTGCGGCGGACTCTTCGCCGGCTGCTCCGAGGCGCCCGGCGAAATTCTCGAGATCAACGGCAAGCTTTACAAACAATACCGCGGCATGGGAACTCTCGCCGCCATGAAGGCCGGCTCGGCCGCCCGTTACGGCCATGACAAGGAGGACACGACCCGCAAGGTCTCCGCCGAAGGCATCGAAGCGCTCAAGGAAGTCGCCGGCTCGGTCGACAGCGTGTTGGGCGACCTCATCGGAGGCCTGCAGTCCGGCATGGGTTATCTTGGAGCGCGGAACCTCGCGCAGCTCCGGGAAAAGGCGCGCTACGTGCACGTCACCACCGCCGGCCAGAAGGAAGCCGCCCCGCACGACGTGATCGAGGTGTCGACAAAGGCGCAAGCTTAGCAGCCTGTCGGGCTTCGCCCTCCATGCTGCTAAACAAACGGCGGACGCCGTTTGGTCGGAGAGCGAATATTAGACAGAAACTTCTGAACGTTGGACGGGTTGGGGGGCGTCCTACTGGCATGCCCGCACGCTTTGTCGACGTGGACCGCCAGACCTTGATGTTTCTGCCGTACGATCTGCGGGAGTGGTCTGGACCCCGGGAGATGACGGGCATCCGGCGCTTCAGCTTAAGGGGCAATGCAAAAGTCTCCCTGGAATGGACCCGGGTCTGCGTGAGCTACAACCTCAAACGGCCCTTCGCCCAAAAAAACTCGCGACCGCGGCGTGAAACCGCCGACCGAACCTTCCCCGGCCTGAAAAAACGGGCCGGTGGCGACACACGCCCCGAGATATAGGGAAGCCTAATCAGTTCGGCCAAATACGGCGCCTGGCAGATCGAGCCGGTGACCTTCCTCCACTGTTTTATCTTCATGGGACGGCGCCAACCCGCCTCCGAACGGATCCGCACGGGGCTACCTTTAATGAATCGTCAAAATCGCGTAAAAGGGCAATCATTGCTGGAGGTGGACAGCCTGTCCGGTCTACAAACGCTCGTGTTCTCAATAATGTCTTTGCTGTCGATTTCTTTCCGGAAGGGGACTCGGGGACGCTGCTGCGGGGCATCCCTGTGGGGGATTGCCCTCATTCTCGCCTGTACAGGAAGGACCGCGTGGGCGATGTCTTCGGCCCCGGCCGGGATCGTCGAGGCGGGTGCGCCCTCCTTTGTCGTGCTCGGATCGGAAGCCATCGGCCTGGGCTCCGCGCCCACCGACCTGCATGTTCTCCCCGATGGCCGGATTCTCGTGGTGTCCCAGCAGGCGCTTGCATTTGGAGACGGCGGGCGTTGGGAGTCATTTCGTGGAACCAACGGGCAGGGAGGCGACCCCCAGGCAAGCGTCATGTCGGCGCAGGTCGCCGTGGATCGGGACGGCCGCATTTACACCGGCGCCAACGGGCCGATCGCGCGGGTCGATCTGGGCGAAGACGGTCGCTGGCACTTCACCCAGGTTGCCACGGTGCCGGCGGACAACGCCCTTCCCACCTCCGCCCTGATCTACGTCGCCGTTTTCCCCGACAACTGGTATTGGTACGGCGGCAGCGGCGCGATTGTCAGCTGGCGCCCGGGGCAGAAGGCACGCGTCATCGGGCACGTGGGCGCGGTCGACCGGATCTTCTCCCTTCGTCAGCAGGTGTTCGTCAGCAGCCAGTCCTCAGGCGAACTGTATCGGCTTGTTGGAGACGGGAGCGCGGTCCGGCTTTCTTCAGATCGGAATCTGGCCAGCGACAGCGTGACTTGCAGCGCCCCGTTCGGGCCGGATCGCCTGCTCGTGGGAACGCCCGGCAACGGCCTGAAGATTTTCAACGGCACGACATTCCAGGATTTCAAGGTCTCCGCCCTGCTTGGCACACACTATCGAATCAACGACCTTTGCGCCACGAGCGGCGGGTTTTTCGCAGCCGCGGTGGACACGTTGGGCATCATCTTCTTCGACCGTGAAGGCCACACAGTGCAGGTTCTTGACCGCAGCCTTGACCACCGGTTGGGCCGCGTGCAGCGGCTGGAATACTCCCCGACCGGCGTGCTCTGGGCGTTGTTGAACGACGGAGTGGCCCGTGTGGAATTCCCGACGCCCGTCTCGCACTTCGAACCTTTGCTCGCCAGCGGGCTCGTTTACGCGAAGCCGATGCGATATGACGGCCAGGTTTGGATTCAGGCCGACGGCCGGGCGTTGCGCGGGGTCTATGACGCGACCGGGCGGCTGGAGCGATTCGATGAGGATATGCCCGCGGGGCGCTTCCTGTTCTCCCTGACAAGCGTTGATGGGCAGCTGTTCGCCGCCAACGAGGAGGGCGTTTTTTTGCGCGAGGGCTCCGGCTGGAAAGAGATTGCCCCCGGGATCGTCAACGCACGCGTGGGGGTTGCCTCGTCGCCGGAAGGACTGCTCTATATCGCCCGCGATGAGTTCGGCTGGATGCGGCGGACGCCCGGAGGTTGCACGATCCGCCGGATTCCGGCGCCGGGGCTGGGCGACAATTACAGCGCCACGACGGACGCGGCAGGGGTCATCTGGATGGAGCTGGGTACCGGCCGCGTGGGCCGGTTCGATCTGGCCCATGGAGCGCAGACAATCGATATCCTCGGAACCCGCGAAGGGCTCTTCGACGGCTGGGTGCAGATCTTTATGATCGATGGCATCGCCCGTTTCAACCTGCCCGGCCATCTTCTGCGGTTCGACGACGCCCTCCACCGGTTCGTTGAAGACCGGGATTTTCTCACGCGCTTCCCGGAGGTCCAGGTCGGCACCGCCCGGCCGGCAATCGACGCGTTCGGCCGGCTCTGGTTCGCGTCCAATGGCGGTGCCCACTTCCTCAGGGCGGCTCCCGGCGGGGGCCGGACTTCCGTGGAGACCGTCCCGGTCGGCTTCGAACCCGGCGAATTCACGATGGAGGACAACGGGGTGGTCTGGATGTGGGGGAGACTGCGGATGGTTCGCTTTGATCCCCGCCTGCCCAGTCCGCCCGCCGGCGCTCCCCGGACCATGATCACGTCCGTGCAGTTCTCTGCGAGCAACCGCCAGCTGTTCACTCCGGGGGCGGTCCTGGGGAGCCTTCCCTACACCGACAACTCGCTTCTCATCCACTTTGCAGCCCCCTCCAATCCGTTTGCCTCCCCTATCACTTTTGAGGTGATGCTTGAAGGATCGGTGAACCGGTGGGCCTCGACGGGCAATGTGGGGTCGGCGGCATTCAGCCGGTTGAAAGAGGGCAATTACGTCTTCCACGTGCGGCCGGTGGCCGGCGGGGTGGTTGGCGCCGAGGCGCAGCTGGCGTTCACCGTGCAGCCGCCGTGGTACCGCACCCCTCTGGCGTGGGTTTTGTACGTGCTCGGCGCCGTGGGTCTCGTGGTCATCGCCGCCTGGCTTTCGTCGTTTCTGGAACGCCGCGAGAACGTACACCTGGAACGGGTCGTGACGGAACGCACCCGGGAGCTCAACGCCACCAACGCGCAACTCGAGCGCCAGATTGCCGAGAGCACGGAGAAATCCACCGCCCTCGCCGCAAGCGAGGAACGCTACCGGGCTCTCAACGCCGAGCTTGAACAACGCGTCCAGACGCGCATCGCCGAGCTTTCGCAGAAGAATGCCGAACTGTTCCAGGAGCGTATGATGCTCCGCACGCTCATCGACAACCTGCCGATTTGCATCTATGCCAAGGACGCGGCCGGTCGGAAGACCCTGGCCAATCCGGCGGACCTGAAGAACCTGCGTTGCGCGACCGAGGCCGAGGCGCTGGGCAAGACCGATTTCGATCTCTTCCCCCACGATGTGGCCGCCAAGTTCTTCGCCGACGACCAGGCGGTCGTGCAGACCGGCCGTCCCGTGCTCGACCGTGAGGAGTATTTCTTTGATGAAGCGGGCCGCAAACACTGGCTGATGACCAGCAAGCTGCCCCTGCTCAACCAAAGCGGGGCGATCGTCGGCCTGATAGGAATCGGCCACGACATCACGGCGTTGAAGGAAACCGAGCAGAAGGTGGACGCCCTGCACCGCCAGCTGCTGCAGGCCTCCCGCAGCGCCGGGATGGCCGAGGTGGCCACCGGCGTCCTGCACAACGTCGGCAATGTGCTGAACAGCGTCAACATATCGGCCGGGGTCCTGGCCAAGCAGTTGCACACCTCCCGGGTGGACGGGGTGGCAAAACTCGCCCGGCTCCTGCGTGAACAGGGCGTGGATCTGGCGCGTTTCCTGACCGAGGACGAACGCGGCCGCAAGGTCCCGGCCTACATGGACCAGCTGGCCCAGCATCTGGAACAGGAGCGGGTGTCGATGGCCACGGAATTGGACGGGCTGATCCTGAACATCGACCACATCAAGGAGATCGTGGCCATGCAGCAGAACTACGCCCAGGTCTCCGGCGTGGTGGAGACGGTGGAGCTGCCCGAGCTGGTGGAGGACGCCTTCAAGATCCACGGCGGGGCCTATGCCCGCCACGGAATCGCAGTGGAGCGCAGCTATGAAAAAGTGCCCACGATGATGGTGGACAAGCATACCGTCCTGCAAATCCTGGTGAACCTCCTGCACAACGCGAAGTACGCGTGCGATGCCGCAAACCGTCCGGATAAACGGGTCATCGTGCGCATCATGGCCTCCGGCCAGGACCGCGTGAAAGTCGAGGTTGCGGACAATGGCGTTGGCATCGCCCCTGAAAACCTGACGCGGATCTTTTCGCAGGGATTCACAACGCGCAAGGGGGGACACGGCTTCGGCCTGCACAGCGGAGCGCTGGGGGCGAAACAACTCGGCGGCTCGCTGAGCGTTCAAAGTGACGGCCTGGGCAAAGGGGCCATATTCACCCTGGAGCTGCCCGTCCAGCCGCCGCAGCCCGAGCAGAGGAAGCCTCAGGCCGAAACGTCGCCCGCCCCGCCGGACAAGGTTCCAGCGGGACCAGGTGGCGGAAGCTGATCTCTTTCGGTTGCACGGCCGGCCATGGTTCCGTGGTTCGCCGCAGGATGGCGTGGGCTCGTCGACGGATTCGCGGGTGCTTTTGTTTGCGCATTCGGATCGGAACGCCCTGCGCCGGATCCACGCGGTCGCCCGTGAATCGGCAGACCGTTCGGTGAATTGTGCGGGACCTGCCCGGCCAATCTGGAGAGGCACACGCTGGCGCCACAAACAGACATGTTCGGTTGACCGGAAGGATTCTTTCCAGTAGAAATCCGCCGTGAGTTGTGTGCATGCCCGCGCCAGTTGAATCGGCCGCCTTCAACTTCCCTACCCCTTCGCCCATGAACCGCATCTACCAAGGCCGCGTCACCGCCCACGGCGGTCGCGTCGAGCCATGCCAAGCCCGGAATCAAGGACGCCGGGCGCTCCGCCGGAGCCGAGGTATTCCGGGCGCTGGGACTGCGGTTGTCCCACCCCTGCCGTTAGACTCGTCTCCCTCACCAAATGACCTATTACGCGCACACGGCTGAAGGCCCCGATGGCAATCCGCTCCCCGAATCCTCCGGCAAGTGGCAGCCGTTGGCGGATCACCTCCGCAACGTGGCCAAACTCGCCGCCAGATTCGCCGCCCCCTTCCGCGCGAGCGAGGAGGCCCGTCTCGCCGGCCTACTGCATGACTTGGGAAAATACCGCGACGAGTTTCAATCCTACCTGCGTGGCGAACGCGACGGCAGCGCCGAAACTCAGCATGCCATCTTCGGTGCCGCGTGGGGAGTTGACGACAGCCGCCTGCTCGCCACGAAACTCGCCATCGCCGGCCATCACGCCGGACTTCATGATCACGGCGATCTCGACGGCATGTTCGCCAAACGCGGCCTGCACGTACTGCAATCGGTCCCCACACTCATCGCCCGCCTTGAGAGCGAGCTCGGCCCGTTGCCCCCGCCATCAGTGCCTCCAGAGTGGATTCGCGATGTCTTTTCCGCCGAGTTCTACACGCGCCTGCTCTTCTCCTGCGTTGTCGATGCCGACCGCCTCGACACCGCATATTGGCCGGCCATGCCACCCGTCGACACGGCTCTCAATTGCGAAACATTGCTCGCTGCCGTCCTCGCCGAGCGCGCCCACAAAACAGCCGCGAATCCCGATAGCCCGCTCGCCACACTGCGCAACCGCATCTTCGACACCGCGCTCGAACACGCCGCGCTACCCACCGGTTTCTTTTCCCTCACCGTCCCGACCGGCGGAGGGAAGACGCTTGCTTCGATGGCCTTCGCCCTCGCGCACGCACGCCAACACGGCCTGCGCCGCGTCATCGTCGTCATCCCCTACCTCTCCATCATCGAGCAGAACGCGGCCGAATACCGCCACATCTTCGGTGAGGACGTTGTGCTCGAAAACCATTCGGGCGTCCGGCCCGCAGATGACGCGACCGAAGAGGAGAAATCCCGCCTCGAACTCGTCGCCGAGAATTGGGACTCGCCCGTCGTCGTCACCACCTCCGTCCAGTTTCTCGAATCTCTCTTCGCTTCGAGTCCCACTCGCTGCCGCAAACTCCACCGGATCCCGCGCTCGGTGGTGATCTTCGACGAGGTCCAGACACTCCCCGCGCATCTGCTCAAGCCGACGTTCAACGTACTGCGCGAACTGGTGACGAATTACGGCACCAGCTTCGTCTTCAGTTCCGCCACGCAGCCCGCCTTTCGTCGCTGCATCTCGCTCCCCGACGGTTTTCTCCCTGGCGAGCTAAGAGAACTTGCTCCCGCACCCGACGAGCTCTTTCAAAAACTCCGCCGCGTATCCTACCGCCTCCCCTCCGAGAGTGAAGCGCTCGACTGGCCCACGCTCGCCGCACGCCTTGCCGCAACGCCAGAGGTGCTCTGCGTCGTCAACCTCACTCGCCATGCCAAGGAACTCTGGGAGCAGCTCAGCCGACTCCTTCCTGCTGACGAAGCCCCGATCCATCTCTCGTCCGCGATGTGCGCGCAGCACCGCCTTGGGTTGATCGCGGCAATCAGCGCCCGGCTTCGCGATGGCCTGCTGTGCCGTGTCATTTCCACCCAGCTGATCGAGGCCGGCGTCGATGTCGATTTTCCCGAAGTCTGGCGCGCACTCGGCCCGCTCGATGCGATCGTGCAGGTCGCTGGCCGCTGCAACCGCGAGGGCCGCCGTCCTTCCGGCACCGTCCACGTCTTCCGCCCCGCTGATCATAGGCTCCCGCGCGGAGTTTATAGCGCCGCCGCCGACCAGGCCGCGCTCACGCTCGCTTCGATGGGCGATGCCTCCCTCGCTGCCGAGCGCCTCGCCACGGGCTCAACGATCTTTTCCAGCTACTTCCAGTCGCTCTATGAGATTGTGAACACCGACTACGCGCGCCCCGGCGAACCCACGATCCAGGAAGACCGCCAATACCTCCGCTACCGCGAAGTCTCCCGAAAGGCCAAGGTCATCGAAGACTCAGGCACGCCCGTCATCATCGCTGGCGACAGCCACGGCGGCACGTGGGCTGCCCAACTCATCGAGGAACTTCGCAACCGCCAGCTTGCGCCCGGCCAGCAGCGTTTCTCGCGCGATGATCTCCGCCGTCTCCAGCGCTTCATGGTCAACGTGCGCTCACACAAGCTCCAGTTCCTTGAAGCCCGCCGACTCATCCATCCGCTCCTCGCCAACCTCGAACTCCACATCCTCGATGTTGCCTGTTACCACCCGGCACTCGGGCTCCTGCTCGAAAACCTCCCGCTTGACGACTTTCTCGTATGAACACCGCCAATCTTATCACCATCCGCGTCTGGGGCGATTTCGCCTGTTTCACCCGCCCCGAGATGAAAGTGGAGCGAGTCAGCTACCCGGTTATGACGCCTTCTGCCGCGCGCGGCATCCTCGAAGCCATCTTCTGGGAGCCGCAGATGTATTACCTCATCGACTCCATCCGCGTCGTGAAACGCGGCCGCTGGCTTTCCATCCGCCGCAACGAGGTCACTAAAGTCATCAGCATCGATAGCGCCAAGACGTGGATGCACTCGCCTGAAAAAACCACGCCCATCCAGGCCGGTGGCGGCGCCGATGATGGCACCCAGCGCAACATGCTCGCGCTGCAAGACGTGGAATACCTCATCACTGCCGAGGTCCGAATCACGCCGCTGGCTAACCGCGCCGAGGATAAACTGGAGAAATACCTCGATGAGATCGAACGCCGCGCCCGCGCTGGGAAATGTTTTCACCGCCCCGGCCTCGGCATGCGCGAGTTCGCCGCTGACTTCGAATGGGAGCCCGACCCCGACGCTGCTCTCGCCCGTCGCGCCACCGAGCTTCAACAGCCGGCCACGATCAACGAAGACCTCGGACTCATGCTTTACGACGTTTTTGACCATCGTGGCCGCGATGCCGGTTTCCGGTGGTGGACCGACGACGAGCTCGCCCAGCAAGCCGCCGACTTTGAACGGTCGCTGGCAGGCCAGAAGAAGGGTGAACAGACGAAGCGTCGAAAGGATTTCGCCGCCACCCGTCTTCGCTCGACCACGGCGCCCCTCAAACCGGAGCCCGTGTTCTTCCATGCGCGCCTGCAAAACTCGTGTCTCGACTGCCACCCCGACCGCGTCCTCGCCCCCACCCAAGGAGGTAACTGACCATGCTCCTCAAACACCTCTACGATTTCGCTGTTTCGCGAGATTTGCTCGATGATCCAGCCTTTCTCCGCAGCAAACCGGTGCGGTGGATTATCCATCTGGATCGATCGGGAAACCTGATTGGGCAAGGACCGCAGGAAACGATCGGTCCGCGCAAGAACAAAGGCTACGAATACGATGTGCCTAAGACCACCCGACCAACTGGCGGTGGGCAGGTCGCCGATTTTCTCGTCGATGACATCGGCGCCATCTTTGGGCTCAACAGTAGGCTGGGCGAGCAGCTGAAGCCGAGAGCGGTCACAAATCTTAAAGCCAAGCACGAAGACTACTGGCGACAAATCCGTACCGCGCGCGAAGTCACCGGCGACCTGCGTTTCGATGCCCTGCTCGCCTTTCACAATTCGGTGGCCGGTGCCGCTCCGCCATTTCTCCGCACCGACGCCAAAGGCACAGGATGGATCGTCGTCTCCTCCGGCGGCGAACAAACACCAATCGGCACCGACATGTTTACCTTCGCTGTCGATACCACGCTCTTTCGCGACGAGCCGATCCGCGACTACTGGCGAAGCATCTATGCAAAGGAAGAGGCTGCTGCCGAAGGCGCAGCCAAATGGGGCACATGCCTGATAACAGGCGAACGCAATGTCCCGCTCGCCCGCACGCACACTCCGATGGTCACCGGCCTCCCAAAGCCGGCAAAAGGCTCGGGCGCTGGAATTGTAGGCGCCGACAAGGCGGCCTTCTGGTCCTACGGCTTGCAGAAATCCGACGAAAGCGACGCTGACGACGAGCAGGAGGATAAGAAGGACAAGAACCCAGGCTACCTCGCGCCTTCATCGATTAGAGCGTCACGGGGCTATTTGCTCGCACTGCAATACCTCTCACGAAGCCAAAACCATTGGTTGTCGTTAGGTCCCGCTTGGCTCTGCTTCTGGGCCGTCGAGAGCAAGGACGCCACGGACGTTTTCGCGCGGCTGTTTCGGCAGCCCGACCCGCTGACCGTGAGGAAGTTCTTCGCGTCGCCTTGGTCAGGTCTTCAGAAACCGCCGCTCGACTCGGACAAATTCATCGCCGCCACGCTGACCGCCACCGGCCCACGCATCGTTGTCAAAGCCTGGGTCCAGATGCCTCTCGCGGCCGCCGCTGCGAACTTCAAAGCATGGTTCACCGATCTGCACATCGAAACCGGGTTGGCCGAACCGACCGACGAACGGACTGCTGAGGGAGACTCGGTTCCACCTCTTGCTGTCAGACGACTCGCCGGATGCACGGCTCCGCTGACTAAGACGGGAAACCGCTTGGTTCCAGACGAAGAGAAGTTGCACCCCGACACCGTTGCTCAGCTCTACCGCGCCGCACTTGAAGGCACCGCGCCATCGATCGCGCTGCTTAAGCCGCTGCTCGACCAGCTCAATTCCCTTATCTGTCGCGAAAAGGGCTTTCGCCTGATCCGCGATGACGAAAGCCGTTTCGCCCTCCTTCGATTAATCATCAACCGCCACCACCGCTCACGACAGGAACCCCATATGGAAATCCCGCCCAAACAATCCACAGAATCCCAGATTAAGGACCCCGCCTATAATTGCGGATGCCTGCTCTCGGTCTTCAACAGTCTCCAGCGTGCCGCGCACAAGGCCGCCGATGCGGGCAAAGAACTCAACACAACGATCGCCGAGCGATACTTTTCCTCCGCTTCATCCAATCCCAACGCCGCATTCTCGATCTTGTGGAGGCTTCATCAGCATCACCTGAAAAAACTCCGGCAAGGAGGAACGAAGGGAGAGAAGGCGGCCTTTCGCATCAAAGAGAGCATCGCGGAGATCTGCGGGCGTTTTCGGGAACCTGCGCCGGGAATCAGCCCCGATTTTCCGCGTTTCTTCACGTTGGTTGAGCAGGGCCGATTCGCGCTCGGCTATTACCAACAAGAAGCTAAACGAGCCGCCGCGATTCGAGCGTGGCTCGAAAAGCAGAAACTCCAAGGCATAGCGACGACCGGCGAAGAGCCGGATGAAGAAGAGATCCTTTCCCAAGAATAATTCAGCAACTCCTCAAAACATACCATGAGCACCTCCATCCTTACCAACCGCCATGATTTCCTCCTCCTTTTCGAGGTCACCAATGGAAATCCCAACGGCGACCCCGACGCCGGCAACATGCCACGCCTCGATCCCAATACCAACCGCGGCATGGTCACCGATGTCTGCCTCAAGCGGAAGGTCCGCAATTTCGTCGAGCACTTCTCTCCGCCGGCTGCGGATGGTTACCAGAATCAGATCTTCATCCGCCAAGGGGCGGTCTTGAACAAGTTGATCGATGAATCGGAAGCACCAGCCTCGGCTAAGGTTGATTCGGGAAAGGACCGAGATGGGTGGGAGCGAGCGGCGCTCGAATGGCTCTGCAAGCGGTATTTCGATCTGCGCGCTTTTGGTGCCGTGTTGTCCACTGGAAACAAGGTCTTCAAAGGCTCGGCTTACGGGCAAGTACGCGGTCCGGTGCAGTTCACTTTCGGCCAGTCCTTTCACCCCATCACACCGCTTGAGGTTACGATCACCCGCTGTGCTTCGACCAATGAAGACGAAGAGAAGGCGGCAAGAACGGGTAGCGGCCAGAACCGCACCATGGGTAACAAACACATCGTCCCCTACGCGCTCTACGCAGCCAAGGGCTACGTCTCGCCCGCTTTCGCCGAGAAAACCGGCTTCACCGACACCGACCTCGAACTTCTCTTCAAGGCACTGCTCAACATGTTCGAGCACGACCGTTCCGCCGCCCGCGGGGAAATGGTCGTCCGCGGCCTCTTCGACTTCGAACATGTCGGTACCCAGCACCCCAACAACGCTGGACAAAACAAAGCAGAGGCCCGCCTCGGTTGCTACCATGCCCACAAGCTCATTGAAGGCATCAAGGTGGATCTTTCCGAAAAGGCCAAAACGGCCGGCAAGACCTTTCCTGAGTCCTTCGCCGACTATGACGTGAACAACACGTGGACCGCCGACAACCTCCCGAAGGGAATCAAACTCCACGTCCGCCACGACGGCACCAGCCTCGGTCCGAAACAAGGCTGACATGCCCTCCGCGGAAAACCCTTCCGCTCCCACTGGTCGAGCGCCCGATACGATCCCTATCTCGGCGCTCAACCACTTCCTCTACTGCCCTCGTCGTGCGTACTTGATCCACGTCGAGGGCGTTTTTGTCGATAACGAGCACACCGTCCTCGGCGACCTCGCCCACAAGCACGTGGATTTCCCCGGCTTCGAACAGCGCGCGGGTTGGACGCTCCTCCGCGCGCTGCCGCTTTTTTCGGATACGCTCGGACTCTCTGGCAAAGCTGACCTCGTCGAAGTGCGCTACGCTCCCTTCGAATCTCAAATCTCAGATCTCAAATCTGAGATGCCGCGCCGCGTCCTCGCGGCAAGGCCCGTCGAGTACAAGAAGGGTCCCAAGCGCCGCTTCGACAACGACGAGGTTCAGCTCTGTGCCCAGGCGCTCTGTCTGGAGGAGATGTTCGGCATCGCGGTCGAGGCGGGCGCGATCTTCTACGCGCAGTCGCAACGCCGGCTCGAAATCCCGTTCGACGATGCCCTGCGCGGACTGACCTTGCGCGCGATTTCAGATCTCAAATCTCTAATCTCAAATTCCGACGCGCCAGCCGCCATCTCAGATCTGAAATCTCAGATCTCAAATCCCCGCATCCCCGCGGCGGAGCTGAAGCCGCAATGCGACGGCTGCTCGCTGCATGAAGTCTGTCTGCCCGAGCTGGCCCGCCCCGCTTCCACCTGGCGCAGCGCCGGGGAGCGTCTCTACACGCCGATCGAGTGAGTCCGGCGCCCATTCGAGCCTCCTGTTCTCAAATCTTATATCTCAAATCTGAAATCTCTACACCCCGGTCTCAAATCTCAGATTTCAAATCTCAGATTTCCGCCCTCCCCAATTTCAAATCTCAGATCTCATATCTCCAGCCACCCCATGTCCTCCTATAAGCGTTTTGAAGACCTTCCCGTCTGGCAGGCCGCCGCCGAACTCTACGACCGCACCGACGACTTTCTGGACCACGCCCCGCCGCGGCTGCGGCCGTCGTTTCGCGACCAGCTCGAACGCGCCGCGCTGTCCGTCTCCAACAACATCGCCGAGGGCTTCGAGCGCGGCACCACCAACGAGCTGCTGATGTTCCTTTACATCGCGCGCGGGTCCGCCGGCGAGGTCCGTTCCATGCTGCTCGTCGCCAGGCGCCGGCCCTATCTGTCAGATTTCAAATCTGAAATCTCAGATCTCATACCGCTTGCGGAATCCTGCTCCCGTCAGCTCCGCGCCTGGGCCGATTCCCTCCAGAACTCCGACATCGCTGGCCCGCGCCACCTCGACGACAAGACCCGGTCCGACTACCAGAAGCGCAAGTCCCGCGAGGAAGGCGCCGCCGCTTTCCAACGGCTGCTCGCCGAGCATCTTCCGCCCGATCACCCGATGCATCCAAAGAACCGGCCCGGCGGGTCTCAGATTTGAGATCTCAAATTTGAAATCTGAGCCCCCCGGATCGGCTTCTCTGAAATCTCAGGTCACAGATTTGAGATCCCCAGCATGTCCCAGATCATCCAGAATACGCTCTATCTGCTGACCCCGGGGCTCTACGTCCACCGCGACCACCTCGCGCTGCGCATTGAGCAGGACGGCCAGCTCAAGCTGTCGCTCCCCATCCACAACCTGGAGTCGGTGCTGGTGTTCGGCCCGACCGCAATGTCGCCGCCCGCCATGCAACTTTGCTGGGAAAACAACGTGGCCGTGGCCTTCCTGTCGGAGCATGGTCAGTTTCTCGCCTGCGTCGAAGGCGTACCGCAGGGGTCCGTGCTGCTCCGCCGCGCCCAGCACCGCGTAGCCGATGATGCCACCCTGACGCTGCCGCTCATTAAGAATATCGTTGCCGGCAAGATTCAGAACAGCCGCTGGCTTCTCAACCGCACCGCCCGGGAAACGACCGACGAGGCCGAGCGCATGGCGCTGGCCGGCGTCGCCCGGCAACTCGCCTCGGCGCTGCGCGAGCTGCCCGATGCGCCGCACGCCGACGCGGTCCGGGGCATCGAGGGCCGCGCCGCCGCGCTCTATTTCGACGTGTTTCCGCTGCACCTGAAGGCCGCCATGCGTGATCGGTTCCCCTTCGATGGCCGCGAACGCCGGCCTCCGCGGGATGCGCTCAACTGCCTGCTCTCCTTTCTCTATGCGCTTCTGCGCCATGACTGTGTCGCCGCATTGGCGGCAATCGGGCTCGATCCGTTCGTCGGCTTCCTCCATGTGGACCGGCCGGGCCGGGAGTCGCTCGCGCTCGATCTCATGGAGGAGTTTCGCCCGTTCGCCGACCGGCTGGCGATCACGCTCCTCAACCGCGGCGAGCTCAAGGTCACGGATTTCGTCGAGCGTGAGGGCGGCGCATGGGAACTGACCGAGGCCGGGCGCAAGGCACTCGTCGCGGCATGGCAACAGCGCAAACTCGAAGAAACGATGCATGCCCAATTCAAAGCCAAGGTCCGCTATGGCCAGCTGCCGTTCCTGCAGGCGCGGATCCTGGCGCGCGTGCTGCGAGGCGACATTCCAGCCTACCTGCCGCATCTGTTCGCCTGAAGACCGGGCCTTCCATCTCACCTCTGAGACCTCAAATCTCAGATTTCAAATCTCCTCCCACATGCTCGTCGTCGTCACTTATGATGTCTCAACGGTTGACGCCAAACCCGGCGCGCGCCGGCTGCGCCGCGTTGCCAAGGTATGCGAGTCCTACGGCGTGCGCGTGCAGAAATCGGTGTTCGAATGCCAGGTGGGCGCGACGGAATGGGTCCAGCTGCGGGCCAAACTGCTGCGGGAAATCAAGCTCGACGAAGACTCTCTGCGCTTCTACTTCATCGACCAGGCCGATCGCGTCCGCATCGAGCATCATGGCGTGGACAAACCGCCCGATCTGGAAACAGATGCGCTGATCGTTTGAGGGAGGACACGCATCGGTTGCGAATCATCTGCCTCGGTTTCCGCCGCACCCTTTCGCAAGGCATCGCATCTCCTTCTTGATTCCATTGCCAAGGTCGAATCCCGAATCCATTCACGGCTCCGCTCTTTGGTTCTTTGACAACGTTCGCAAAATCCCCGAGATAAGTAGCTGGCATATCGGCTGCGAACCGGTGCGCCATCGCTCCGGCCCTCGGACCGGAGCGCGGATTGAAACCTTGATGCGCTGCAGGGTGTCGTTCGCACCAACATCGCTCCGGCCCTCGGACCGGAGCGCGGATTGAAACTTCAGTGCCTCGCCGGCGACATGGGTGCCAACATATCGCTCCGGCCCTCGGACCGGAGCGCGGATTGAAACCTTGCGGTAGGCAGCCGGCGGCGGAATCGTGATGATCGCTCCGGCCCTCGGACCGGAGCGCGGATTGAAACATTGCGCGTTTGCACGACCCAATGCCGCGCGACCATCGCTCCGGCCCTCGGACCGGAGCGCGGATTGAAACAACGACCGCTGCAGGATCAGGTTTCCGGCGAGGGATCGCTCCGGCCCTCGGACCGGAGCGCGGATTGAAACCTCGAGTTTATCGACTGGTGCGGAGAGAAGTTCAATCGCTCCGGCCCTCGGACCGGAGCGCGGATTGAAACGTGCCTGGCGGCTTCTCCTACCAAGCCGGCGCCGCATCGCTCCGGCCCTCGGACCGGAGCGCGGATTGAAACATTTTCTGCGTGTTCTATCTGCGAAAAGAAGAATATCGCTCCGGCCCTCGGACCGGAGCGCGGATTGAAACAAGCCGGATGTTAAGAAGGCTCGACAATGGGCTTATCGCTCCGGCCCTCGGACCGGAGCGCGGATTGAAACATCCATTCTTTCGGCTCGACCCCCCGGGCCATATCATCGCTCCGGCCCTCGGACCGGAGCGCGGATTGAAACTTCACGATCCTCCGGCAATTCCGCGCCGATCTCGCATCGCTCCGGCCCTCGGACCGGAGCGCGGATTGAAACTCCGTGGTGGGTGGGTGTAGTCAGGATAGCTCTATCGCTCCGGCCCTCGGACCGGAGCGCGGATTGAAACTCGGTGCAATCCGGTCGGATGTCGTTTGGACGGATATCGCTCCGGCCCTCGGACCGGAGCGCGGATTGAAACAACGCGGTGTAGGGACTCACAACCTCAAAGGGCTATCGCTCCGGCCCTCGGACCGGAGCGCGGATTGAAACACCTCTGGTGCATCGATGATGCCCACCCGGTAAGATCGCTCCGGCCCGATGATCGTTCCGCCGCTATCGCTTCCCGCCCGATTTTATCTTTCAACCTACGGGAGAGGAGTTTACCAACTTGAAATCACAATTTGTGACGTCAAGTTCCGAGGGTGCCGAATCTTTTAGGTCACAGTTTGTGACCTTAGAAATAGACCTCAGCGGCCGGCACCGGAAGTCCCTCCCATGGGCCTTCACCAAGCACAGCACACTGTTGTGAGTGCACCACTGCGCCAACCATGCCTTCCGTTGCCGTTTGACTAGAGCCAAGTTGCGGGGGCTTGATGCCAATTTCGTGTCGTCTTCACAGGAGACCAACGCACGGACGCTAGATCGCCCGTGGGTCTGTGTCATACCATCCGACATGGGCAGAATGCCCATGCCACTTTGCGAAATATCCTCCCAAAATCTCCTTGCCCCGCGGCGGCGGCGCCCCTTTTAACTTCATGGCAACAGGGGTCTGGAATCTCTGGTTGCCGCTCGACCCATGTCCCTCACCCCATTCAGCAGCCAGATCATCGCCGACGTCGGCATCAGCTTCGGCGATGAAGGCAAGGGCAGGCTCATCCCTGAACTTGCCGAGGAATTGCGCGATTCCGCCGCTCCGGTGTCCGTGGTGCTCAAGGTCAACGGCGGCGCCAACTCCGGGCACACCGCCGGCGGCATCAAGCTCAACCTCCTGCCCGCCGGCGTCGCGGTCCCGGCCGTGCCGCACCTGTGCATCGGAAGCGGCGTGGTGGCCGACCCGCGGAAGATCTGGTGGGAGGTGCGGCCCCTGGAGCAGAAGGGCCACGCCGTCCTGGCGCGGCTCCTCATCGACGAGCGCACCCTGGTCTCCGATCTCACCCACCGCCTGCTCGATCTCGCGTGGGAGGACTATCGCACCAACATCCTCGCCGAGGAGCCCCGGGGCTCCACCGGCCGCGGCATCACGCCGGCCTACCTCGACGAGGTCGGCCAGTGGCAGATCACGTTTTCGGATTTTCATGCGGGGCGGAACTGGTTCGCGCGCAAGCTCGCCCAGCGCGCCGATCGCGCGCTGCGGATCATCCAGCACGTCTGCCGCGTGTCGCCCGAGGCGTTCGCCGGCTTTTTCGAGAAGCTCACCGCCGCGGAGCAGCGCGCCAACAGCGAGTCGGTGCAGCTCGGCGTCTTTGACCCGGCGGAGTTCGATTTCAACCGCTTCCGCGGCGACGGGCCTTTTGCGCTCAACCTTCCGGCCCTCACCGAGGCCTATTGGCAGGCCGGCACCGCGCTGGCGCGCAACATCGGCGAGGTCCGCGAACTCATCCTGAGCGCCCTGGGCGCCGGGCGGACGGTCATCGGCGAGTTCGGCCAGTCCTACTGGCTCGACAAGCGCAACGGGTTCTCCCCCAACGTCACGGCGTCGCACACGTTCACACCGGAGTTTTTCGAGAGCGCCGGCGTACCCGTCCAGCGGATACACGCATTCGGCGTCGCGAAGGCCTACGACACCAAGGTCGGCACGCACACCTTTCTCACGAAGATCGACGACGCCCACCCGCTCGCCGCCCGGCTGAAGCTTCTCGAGTTCGGCACGAGCACCGGCCGGCAGCGCATGGTCGGCTGGTTTGACGCCGTGGAGAAGGGCGACGCCCTGCGCTACGGCGGTTACCAGGACATGATGATCAACAAGTCCGACGCCCTTGCGCACGCCGGCGAATGGCGCGGCGACCTCCTGATCTGCACCGCCTATGAGGACGCCGCCGGCCGCCGCTACGCGCACGTGCCCCGCAACGAAGCGGTGCGCAAGATGCTGCGCCCCGTCTACCGCTCCTGCCCCGGCTGGGCCGGGGACATCTCAGCCGTCCGCCGTTTTGCCGGTCTGCCCCTCAACGCCCGGCGGTACGTCGCCGCGATGGTGAAGGCGGTGATCGACGTCGCCTGCGACGGCGGACCCTGGCCTGCGGCCGCAAAGCTGCCCAACCTCCGGTACCTCGGCGTCGGCCCCCTCCCCGCGCAGATCATCAAGGACATCCCCTCCACGGCCGACCTCGTGAACATGGCGTGACGGGCCCGCCTGTCCTTCGGCGGTCGCGGCCGCAACGCCCCCGCCATCCCGGGTCAAAAATCCTGCAGCCGGCCCTCGCCCGCGCCGCGCGCGGGTTCGATCCGCTCCAGCACCTCGCCGATCAGGTAGATTGACCCGGTCACCACCGCGACATCTTCCCCTCCCCCGAGGGCGCACCGGTCGGGTCCCGGAAATGCATCGGCGACGGTGGTCCGCACCACGCGTCCGCCAAACGCCGCCGGGATGCAGCGCTCGAGTTCCGCGTACGAACACGCGCGCGCCTGATGAGGGACCACCAGGTGGATTTCGCGCGCATGCCGGCCGATCACTTCGATCAACGCCCGGGCGCGGGATTCCCCAAGCACGCCGGTCATGATCACGGGCTTGCGGCCGGTCCCCTCCACGAGCCGGGCCAGGTTCGCGTCGAGCACCTGCGCCCCCTCCGGATTGTGCGAGGCGTCCAGAATCAGCGGCCGGCCGCCGATCGCAATTCGTTGCCAGCGCCCGGCCCAGCTGGCGTGCATCAGGCCCCGGGAAATCACCGCATCATCCAGCTTCCAGCGCGCCGGCAGCAGGCGGGCGGCGAGCGTGGCCGTCGCGGCGTTCCAGCGCTGGTAGTCGCCCTCCAGACTTGTGCGGGGATAGCCGTCAATTTCCTCGCCGAACTCCCCGCGGACCGAAACCACCGGGGCGTGGCGGCCCGCCGCGATCGCTCGGATCGCCTTTTCGGCCGCCGCCGGCATGCGGCCCAGAACCACGGGGCAGCCCGGCTTGATGATGCCCCCTTTTTCCGCCGCGATCGATTCGAGGCGGTCGCCGAGCAGGTCGCAGTGGTCGAATCCTATCGAGGTGATCGCCGTCACCACCGGCTCCACGATGTTCGTGGCGTCGAGGCGCCCGCCTAGCCCGACTTCCACCAGCGCCACATCCACCTGGCGGCGCGCAAACTGCAGGAACGCCATTGCCGTCATGAACTCGAAGAAACTCGGATGGTCATCCGGGCTGAAACACGCCGGGTCGCCCGCGATGGGGCGCAGCTCGTCCACGTAGGCGATGATCTCCTCCTCGGTCAACCGCTGCCGGTTCACCTGCACCCGCTCGCCCAGCCTGACGAGATGCGGCGACGTGTAGAGGCCGGTCCGCCATCCCGCGGCATGGAGGATGGCGTCAAGCATCGCCGACACCGATCCCTTGCCGTTGGTGCCCGCAACATGGACGACGGGATAGCGCTTCTCGGGATGGCCCAGCGCCCCGGCAAGCACCCGCATCCGGTCGATGCCGAACTTCGCCCCGTGCACCTTGAGGCCGAACAGGTACTCCTGAACCGCGGCATACGCGGCTGATGGGGCGGCGGCTTGCATGGCAGGCCCGGCCCGGGGCTCACCGCGTTGCGGAACCGCGCCCGGCGCCCCTGCGTTTCAACGCATGGGCAGAGGAGGCAACGGCTGCTCCCGCCCGGAGGGTGTGCAGGGCCGTCCGCATCACGTCGTCTTTTCCTCCGCCGGCCTCCGCCTCAGGTACAAGGCCTGGAGAATGTCCCTCAGCCGGTCGCGCATCTCGAGCCGGCTGACAATCTGGTCGATGAGCCCGTATTTGAGCAGAAACTCGGCCCGCTGGAAACCCGTGGGGAGCGTCTGCTTGGTCGTCTCCTTGATCACCACCGCGCCCGCAAAACCGATCAGGGCGCCGGGCTCGGCGAGAATCACGTCGCCCAGCGCCGCAAAGCTGGCCGTAACCCCCCCCGTCGTCGGGTCGGTGAGAACGGAGATGTACGGAAGCCGCGCGGCCGCGAGCCGCCCCAGCGCCGCGCTCGTCTTCGCCATCTGCATCAGGGAAAAAATGCCCTCCTGCATGCGCGCGCCGCCGGCGGCGCTGATGATGATGCAGGGAATCTTCTCAGCCAGGGCCGTCTCGATCGCGCGGGTGATCTTCTCCCCTGTCGCGGAGCCCATCGAGCCGCCGCAAAAGCGGAAATCCATCACCGCCAGCGAAACCCGGATCCCGTGGATCATGCCCGTGCCGCAGATCACCGCCTCGGTGAGACCGCTGTCCTTCTCGTATTTCTTCAGCCGCTCGGGGTACGGCTGCGAGTCGACGAAACCCAGGGGATCCGCCGCGCGCACCTTATCGCCAAACTCCTGGAAGCTCCCGGGATCGAGCAGGTACCTGAGGCGGTCGCGGGCCCTGATCCGGAAATGGTAGCCGCTCTTGGGAACCACCATCTGGTTGGCTTCGAGGTCCTTGTTAAAGACAATCTCGCCCGAAAGCGGGCATTTCACCCACACCCCCTTCGGGATGTCCTTTTTCTTGGCGACGCGCGTGGAATACTGCGGCTTGCTAAAATGCACCATGGGATTCAGCCGTGGCCAAACGTGACCACATCGAGGTTCACGCCTCCCTCCCGGCGAATCACGGTCGCGCAGGCGTTGAGGGTGGAACCCGTCGTGAAGACATCATCAATGAGAACGTAGCGTTCGGCCGGGTTTATGTCAGCGCCCTTCCACAAAGCAAAGGCATTTTTCAGGTTTTCCCGCCGCGTCCGCCGGTCCAGCGCCGTCTGGGTCTGGGTGTCCGCGATGCGCCGCAGCGGTTCCGCAACCCGGGTTCCGGGGCCGCCTGCCTCCGCAAAAAGACGCGCGAGCAGCCGGCTCTGGTTGTACTCGCGTTCGCGCTCCTTCCTCGGGTGCAGCGGCACCGGCACCAGCACCGAACCGCGCACATAATCAGCCATCCCCGGCGTCTCGCGGATGAGCACCGCGATGTCCTCCAGCACGTGAAGCGCGCGGTGGTATTTCAGTGCGTGAACAAGCGACCGCCCCGGGCCCTTGAGCAGGATGCACGTGCGGCCCTCCCGGAACGCGGGTTCAAGTTCCGCGCAATGGACGCAGCACCGCTCACCGTGAACATCGCCGTAAAAAGGATGCCCGCAGACGTGACAGCACGGGAGCCGCGCGAACGCCACCAGCTCCGCGCACCGCCGGCAGAGATGCCGGAGGCGCCCGCCCTCGACCAGGCCCGCGCAATGCACGCAGACCGGCGGAAAGACAAGGTCGCCGGTCGTTCGCCCGAATTCGCTCAGCGCCCGCCGTGTTTGCATGATCCAGCCTGCCTGTTTCCCGGAGACGCGACGCCCGCATCGCGTCCATCCCTCAAAAACGCGACGGTGGCGTCGCGTCTCCAGAACACGGCCTGTACGGAGGGTCCATTCACAGCGCAAATCACCCGGCTCAGTACAGCACCCGCGCCAGGAAAAGCCCCTTCGCCGGCGCCGTCTGGACCGCGTGCGTCCGGCGCCCCGACCGCAGGATCGCCTCCGCCTGCGCGGGCGTCAGCCTGCCCTGCCCCACCGCGACCAGCGCGCCCACCAGGCTGCGCACCATCTTGTAGAGGAAACCGTCCGCTTCCGCCGTGATGCGCACCTGCGCGCCGCGCGCCTTCACGTCGAGGCGGCGCAAACACCGCACCGTGTCCTCCTTGCCCACGCCGTTGGCGGCCGAGAACGCGCGGAAGTCATGCCGCCCCGCCAGACATCGGGCCGCCGCTCGCATGGCCCCGACATCCAGGAGCCAGGGAACGGACCAGCAATACGGATAAAGAAAAGGATCCGCGATGCCGCCCTGATGGACCTGGTAGCAATAGATTTTGCCCCGGGCGGAAAAACGCGCATGAAAGTCTCCCGGGGCCGGGCGGACCGACCGCACCTGGATCGATCGCGGAAGCCCGCCGCTGAAGGCGGCCGCGAGCTTTTCCGCGCCGTGTCCCCATCCGGCGTCGAAATGAAACACCTGGCCGCGCGCATGCACGCCTGCATCCGTCCGGCCGCTCCCGTGAATCCGCACCTCGCGGCCCAGAACCGATCGCAGGCATCGCTCGATCGCGTCCTGGACAGCGCCACCGCCCGGCTGGCTCTGCCAGCCGTCAAAATGCCCGCCGTCGTAGGCGCAGATGCATTTCCATCTTCGGGTTTTGGGAATGGTCGCGGAGGGCGCCGTCATCGTTGCCACCACCGGATAGACTGCCGCCCCCGGATAGACCATCCCTGATTTTCATCCCCGCCGAAAAAAGCGCAGGGCGCATCCTCTCGAGGCCCGCACGCGCCGGCCGACGTCGGAAAAGCCCGCCACGACTCAGGCTTCGCCGCCCGCATCGCCTCCCTGCGGCGGACCGTGCTGATCCAGAAAATCCTGGAGGATGATGCACGCGGCGCGGGAATCAACGACCCCGCGCGCACGCACCGCCCGCCTCCTGGACTTGGGAATGGACGCCTCCGCCTCATAGGACGTCAGCCGCTCGTCCACAAGATGCACCGGCAGCGCGAACTCTTCCTTGAGCCGGGCCGCGAAAACCTCGGCCTCCCGGGCCTTGAACCCGGCGGATTCGTCCATGTTGAGCGGATGCCCGAGCACGAAATCGGTGATCCTCCGCCGGCGGATGATCGAGGCGAGCGCCGCCATCCGCGCTCTCGGGGCGACAGCGGTGAGCGCGGGCAGCGGCGTCGCCACCCCGAGCTCGTCGCCATAACTGAGGCCGATGCGTTTCTCCCCGTAGTCGATGCCCAGGCAGCGCATGGGTCAGGGCAGTTTGAGTTCCTCATGCGCCAGCGCATGCGCGCGGGCGAATTCCGCAAAGGCCGTCTTCAACCGCCGGGTCACCGGGCCGGCGCCCACGCCGAAGCGCCACCCGTCGATCGCCGCCACGGGCACCACATCCCGCGTCGTCGAGGTAAGAAAACATTCCTGCATTCCGCCCAGGTCGGCCGGCTTCAACACGGCTTCGCGCACCTGCACTCCCGCCGCCGGCGCAACCCTATCGATCAACAGCCGCCGCGTCACGCCGCCGAGCAATCCGCTTTCCAGCCCGGGCGTCAGCACAACGCCGTCGCGCACAAAGCAGATGTTCGACACCGCGGCCTCGGTGATCTCGCCCTCGATGTTCGTGATGACGACTTCGTCGGCCCCGCGGGCTTTTGCCTCCCTGAGACAAAGAAGGTTGTTGAGGTAGTTCCCGGTCTTCCACGAGGGATCGAGGGTGCGCCGGTCGTTGCGGTGATACCTCTGCGCGAGCGACAGGAGGAAGCCGCGGCGCAGTTCATCGGGCGACAGCTCCTGGTTCCTGCGCACGAGGATCACGTAGTCCGGTCGGTCCGCCAGAGCGGGATCAAGGCCGATCGGCCCGCCTCCACGCGTGACCTGGAGGCGCACATAAAGTTCTCCCGGCAAACCGCCGCGGCCCGCAAATGCCGCCGCCGTCCGCCGGATCTCCTGCAGGATCTGTTCCCGGCTCCACGGCAATGCCAGCGCCAGGGCGCCGGCGGAACCCTCCAACCGCTCCCAATGCTCCTCCCAGGCAAAGAGCACGTGATGATAGGTGCGCCAGACCTCGTAGACCGCGTCGCCGTAAAGGAACCCGCGGTTCAACGGGGCGATGGACGGCTCCCGGGCGTCATGCAAACGCCCGTTCGTATTCGCCTGGATAAAGTCGTGAGCCATCAGCCTGAAGCCGGCGCTGTGCCCTGGATGAACGCTTCCTTAAGGTGAAATGACCGTGCTCTCCGCGCCTTTCCCGCAATCATGCAGCCGGGGGCAGCGGCCTGCCCCAAGACTTATTCAACGCATCGGGGACAACACCCGCCACCGCTTGCACAGCGGCAGCGAAGCGTGGGAGAGGTTCGACTGCCTGGATGCGCCCGGCGGCATCGGAGGAGGGCCAACCCCTCCGCTTCCCGAGGCCGCACATCTCCCGCGCCCCGGCGACTCCGGGTTGGCCGCTGGTCGCGCCAACCCAAAACCGCCCGCGGCGGGCGAAACCCCGGCGCATTCCCCGCGGTCCGGCTGCTACTTCTTCTTGCGCGCTTTGACCAGACCGAACTCCTTCTTTATATTATGGACGCTCGGCAGCGACACCCCGAACTCCTCCGCCACCTGCACGCCGGTCTTCCCGCCCTGGAGTGCCGCCTTGATCTTCTCTTTCAGCTCCGGCGAGATCCGCGCGTGCTTCCGGTGGCTGACCCCCGCACGGGCGCGGCGGACGCCCGCCCCGGTCGCCGCCCGGAGCGCTTTGATCAATTCGGACGTTGTCGCGAAACCATATTCCGTGTGCAGATGCGCCAGCGCCTCTTTGCGTTCCTGTTCGATCGAGTTCTTCAATTCCTCAATCTTGCCCTGATATTCGTTCAGTTGTTTGATTTTTTCTGTGACCATATATTGAAGACTATACGTCGTCTTTTGAGCCGCAACAAGATTTTATTTGTTCTCAAGATATACGCGGGCGCCTCTCCCGATTGACGGCGCCGCCCACAAACCGCCGGACAGTCTACGATCCGGGAATATACAGCCGCCGCGCTTCACCGCGCCAGCGCACGGCCGGTGAGCGAACGGGGTTCCCTCTCGATGCCGGCGGGCGGGCCGGCAAAAACGATCTCGCCGCCGTCCGACCCTCCACCGGGCCCAAGATCAATGATCCAGTCGGCGAGCCGGATCACGTCGAGCTGGTGCTCGATCACCACGATCGTGTTGCCGGCATCGCGCAGCTTGAATAGCAGGTCCATCAGCCGCTGGATGTCGACCCAATGCAGACCGGTTGTGGGTTCATCGAGGAGGTACAGGGTCTGCCCCTGCTGGCGCCTGCTCAACTCGAGTGACAGCTTGAGGCGCTGCGCCTCGCCGCCCGAAAGGGTCACGGACGACTGTCCCAGACGCAGGTAGCCCAGCCCGACGGCATCCAGCGTCTCCAGTTTCTCCAGAATGCGCGGAATGTGCCGGAAGAGCTCCATGGCTTCGCGGACGGTGAGATCGAGCACATCGGCAATATTCCGCCCGCGAAACCGCACATCGAGGGTTTCCCGGTTGAACCGGCGGCCGCCGCAGCCGGGGCATTCAACGTAGGCGTCCGCCAGGAATTGCATGTCGAGCCGGATCTGGCCGTCGCCCTGGCAGCGCTCGCAGCGGCCGCCGCGCACATTGAAACTGAAACGGCTGGCCCGGTAGCCGCGCACTTTCGCGAGCGGACATTGCGCGAAAAGATCGCGCAGCAGGTCGAGCACTTTCGTGTAGGTCGCGGGATTCGAGCGCGGGCTGCGCCCGATGGGCTCCTGGTCCACGCGCACGGTTTTCTCGAAATACTCCAGCCCTTCGAGCCCGCGGTGGCGGCCGGGGACGACCATGGCCCCGTTGAGCCGCCGCGCCGCCGCGGCGCCCATGATGTCATTCACCAGCGTGCTCTTCCCCGATCCGGACACGCCGGTGACGCAGGTCAGCAATCCAACCGGAAACGCCGCGTCGACATCCTTCAGATTGTGTTCCCGGGCGCCCCGGACCATGAGCCAGCGGCCGTCCGGCGCGCGCAGTTTCGCGTCCTTCGTCACGCCCGCCTTCCGGGCGAGATAGGGTCCGGTTCGGGAAACGGCCGCCGGCTGCCGGGCACACGCCTCCGGGGTGCCCTGGAAGAGCACCTCGCCGCCCCCGGTGCCCGCCCCGGGGCCGAGTTCCACCAGTTCGTCGGCTGCCCGCATGGTCTCGCCGTCGTGCTCGACCACGATCACGGTGTTGCCGCGATCGCGCAGTTCGCCCAGCGTCTCGATCAGCTTCCGGTTGTCGTGCGCGTGCAGGCCGATGCTGGGTTCGTCGAGCACGTAGATGACGCCCATCAGGCCCATGCCGAGCTGTGTCGCGAGCCGCACGCGCTGCGCCTCGCCGCCGCTGAGCGTGCCGTATTCCCTGTCGAGCGTCAGATAGCCCAGCCCCGTTTCGAGCAGGAAATGCAGGCGTTGCTCGATTCCCATCACCACCTCGCGCGCTGATTCCACGCCCGCGAGCCGCTGCTCCAGTTCGAGGGCGAAGACGTGCGCCGCGGCAATATCCAGGGCCATGAAATCGGGAAAATTCAGGCTTCTGGGGCCGGGTTCCCCCGTCTTCGGCGACGTCTTCGCCGCCGCCGGGCCTGCGGGGGAAAGGTCGGGCGGCAACGTGCCCGCGGTCATAAGGCGGACAGCCGCCGCCCGCGGATTCAACCGCGTGCCATGACAGGCCGGACATTCCGCGCTCACCTGGAATGCCGTCAACCGCGCCCGGAAACCGTCGCTGCGGGTCTCGCGCCAGCTCTGGTCCAGCATCGCGAGAACGCCGGGAAACGGCATGAGCCGGGGCTGCTTCATCCGGCGCAGCCGGAAACTGAACAACCGCTCCCCCGCGCCGTGCAGCAGCGTGTGCCGCGCCTCCTCCGGCAATTCCCGCCAGGGTTTCTCGGGATCAAACGGCAGTTGCGCGGCCAGCTGCTTGAGGATGGCATTGTGTTTGATAATCAGGTTTTTTCCGCCGATCCGCCAGGGTTTGAGTGCCCCCTCCCTCACCGGTTTTCCCGGGTCCGGCACAACAAGTTCGGCGCTGAAGGTCATCTGCCGCCCCAAGCCCCCGCACGCGGGGCACGCCCCTTCCTGACGGTTGAAGGAAAAATGCCGCGGCGTGAGCCGGTCGAAGACCTCGCCGCAGATCGCGCAGCTCAGGCTCTGGCTCAACGCGATCTCGCGCCAGGGAGCGTCGGGCGACTTCTGCGCGAGGACAACGGCCCGGTCCTGCCCCTCGCGAAACGCCAGCTCCAGCGAATCGGCCAGCCGGCTGCGCTGTTCCGGCGCGGCCACCAGCCGGTCAATCACCAGATCGACAGCCAGCTCCCGGGCTCCCGGGGGCAGCGCGTGCGGATCGTCGAGCGACTTGATCTCTCCCGCGATGCGGACGCGCTGAAAGCCGCGCTGCCGCAGGCCCGGCAATTCGTCGCGCAGCACCGCGGGTTTGGCGCGCATCCAGGGTGCAAGGAGCACGACGCGCTCGCCCGGGGCCTCCCGCAACACGCGTTCGACGCAGTCGTCCAACGAATGGGGTTCGACGCGGCCGCCGTCCCGGGGACAGAACGGCACGCCTTGCAGCGCCCAGAGGAGGCGGGCGTAGTCGGCGAGTTCGGTCACCGTCGCCACGGTCGTGCGCGGCGAGCCTCCGCCCGTGCGCTGCTCGATCGCCAGGACCGGCGAAAGCCCATGGATGAAGTCGACGTCCGGCCGGCGGAGTTGGGCCAGCACCTGGCGCGCCTCCGTCGAGAGGCTCTCCATGTACTTGCGGTAGCCCTCGGCATACAGGGTGTCGAAGACCAGGGATGACTTTCCCGAACCGCTCGGCCCCGTGACCACCACCAGCTTCCCGCGAGGCAGGCGGAGCTCGATGTTCTTCAAGTTGTGCTCCCGGGCGCCCTTGATGTGAATGTGCGCAGCCGCCTCCATGGCCTCATCTCCTCACAATTTGGGCCGGCACGTCAAAGCGGGAATCAATGTTTTAATCCTTGCCGTCGCCGGGAAATGCCCGCTTCATTGCGCCCGTTTGAGCTCAACCCCGGGTCAAACCTAACCCCCACCCCCCAAGGCCTCCCACAGCGGAGGTTTTCGTTGTCGATATCCTGCGCCATGAATCCTCGATATTTTCCCCCCGAGTCCGGCTGGCGGCGGAATAGCGTCGCTCTTGCCTTTGTCGCATCCCTGTTCCTGGCTGGGGCCACATCGGTTCGCGCCTTTGTCTTTGCGTTCGGCGATGTGAGCGGCAGCCTCGACACCACGCTTTCCGTGGGTGTGTTGGACCGGATCCAGAATCCGAGTCCCGATTTGTACGGCCTCACCAACACGTTTGATGGCGTCCCCGGCAAGGCCTACTCCGTCAACAATGATGACGGCGATCTCAACTTCAGCCGCGGCATCGACTCCGTGCTCTACAAGGTCACCGACGATCTCGAGCTCAAGTGGGGCGACTGGGGGGCGTTCGTGCGCGGCTACGCCTTTTATGATCCGAAGAACCAGGACACCACGCTCCCCCATACGCCCTTGAGCTATGTCGCCAAGAAGCAGGTCGGCGGCGACATCGTGGTGCTCGACCATTACATCACCGGCAAATTCGACTTCGGCGCGACGCCGGTCACCGTACGCCTGGGCCGGCAGGTGATCAGCTGGGGCGAAAGCACGTTCATTCCCAACGGCATCAACGTGATCAATCCGGTCGACGTCTCGCGCCTGCGTGCGCCTGGCTCGGAGCTGCGCGAGGCGTTGTTGCCGGTCTACGCCGTGGACATCTCGGCTGCAGTGACGGACAAACTCTCAATCGAGATGGTCTGGCTGCCGGAATTCCGGCACATTGAGCTCGATCCGGATGGCACGTATTTCAGCACGAACGATTTTGCCAGCCCGGGCGGACAGAAGGTCATGCTCGACTTCGGAGCGCTCCCCGACAACCAGTCGCTGGGGGCGATTCCGCGCGGCGTTGATCGCATGTACAAGGATTCCGGGCAGTGGGGCCTGGCTGCGCACTATCTTGCCACCAATCTCAATCATACCGATTTCGGCCTCTACTACCTCCGGTACAGCAGCCGTTTGCCCGTGGTCAGCGCGGTCACACCATCCGTCAGGATCACCGACCCCATGGTTTCAGACGTGGCGCAGAACACGGCCTCCAGCCTGGCCTCGTCAGAGCTGGCCCCCGCGATGATCACAGCCGGTTACCCGGCGGCCGGCGTGCCGTCCGCCATCGAGACCCTGCTCGGCGCCGCATTTTATGGTTATCCGGCCGCGGCGCTGCCCGCCAGCCTGCGTCCATTCTACCCGGCGGCCAGCCAGATCGTGGCCGGAGCCGAGCAGGTGGCGTTCCTCACGGCGGCGGCCACCGGCAGCTACTTTGTCGATTACCCCAAGGACATCGACATGTTCGGCGCCAGCTTCAACACCGACGTCGGCAGGACCGGAATCTCCCTTCAAGGTGAAATCTCCTACAAACGCAACGTTCCCCTGCAGATCGACGACGTTCGAACTGCTTTTCGCCACCCTCTCGGAGCTGAGTCCGGTCTACGGTGTCAACAACCAGATCGGAGATTTCTTCAACGAGGTGAACACGGAAATCCCGGGTTACCGCCGCCTTGACGTTCTGGCAGGCCCAGGCCACCGCCACCAAGGTGTTTGGCCCGATGCTCGGCGCCAATCAGTTTACGGTCGTGGGGGAGGCCGGCATCACGACCGTCCCCAATCTGCCCGCGAAATCCACCCTCCGCTTCGACGGCCCCGGTTCCGACACCGCCGGCGACGTCAACGAGATGCTCCTGACGGGAAACGGCGCCTTCCCCGCCACGCCGAGCAGCGCCTTCGCCGACAAGACTTCCTGGGGTTACCAGGTGGTCGGGAAGCTGGACTACAACAACGTGTTTGCCGGGGTGAATATCTCCCCGTCGCTCGGTTTTGCCCACGACGTCAGCGGCAACACGCCGCTTCCCCTGGGGAACTTCCTGCACAACCGGAAGACGCTCACTGTTGCCGCCGAATTCACCTTCCAGAACCAGTGGAGCTTTGAGCTGCGCTACGTCAATTATTTCGGCGGCGGCGTATATAATCTCCTCGCGGACCGCGACTATGTCACGGCGACGATGAAATACTCCTTCTAGCCCGCCGAGATGCCCTTCACGAAAGAACACCCCAGCCCATGAACTCTCATTCTCCCGCATCCCTGCACCTGTCGCCCCTCGCTCTCGCGGCGCTGGTCGCGATCGCCCCCTGCCTTTTTGCCGCCGTCCCCGCCGATCAGGCCGCGCGGCTTGGAAAGGGCCTCACCCCGCTCGGCGCAGAGCGCGCCGGCAACGCCGCGGGCACCATTCCCGAATGGACGGGAGGCATCACGCAGCCGCCCCGCGGCTACGCCGTTGGCATGCACCATCCCGATCCGTTCCCCGGCGACCACGTCCTGTTTACCATCACCAAGGACAACGTCGACCAGTACCGGGACCGGCTCACCGCCGGTGCAATCGCCCTGCTGAAGACCTACGGCGACTACAAGATGCCGGTCTTTCCGACGCGCCGCAGCGCATCGGTCCCCGAGCGCGTCTACGAAGCCACCAGGGTCAATGCCACGCGCGCCACGCTTGGAGGCGGGGGCGCGACCGTCGAAGGCGCCATCGGCGGCATCCCATTCCCGATTCCCCAGAACGGCATGGAGGTCATGTGGAATCACCTGCTTCGCTTCCGCGGCGTGATCGCGGAGCGGCACGTCAACCAGGCCGCGCCGATGCGCAGCGGGGCCTATACGCTCGTCAGTTTCGACGAGGAGTTTCTTTTCAACTACTACCTCGACGGGATGACTGCAGACAAACTCGGGAACACCGTTTTCTATTTCAAGCAGAAGGTCATCGCGCCGCCCAAGTACGCCGGCCAGATCCTGCTCGTGCGCGAAACGCTCGACCAGGTCAAGGAACCGCGGAATGCGTGGATCTACAACCCCGGGCAGCGCCGCGTGCGGCGCGCGCCTGAGATCGCCTATGACACCCCCGGAACCGCGTCCGACGGCATGCGCACCAGCGACCAGCTTGACATGTTCAACGGCGCCCTCGACCGCTACACGTGGGAACTCATCGGCAAGCGCGAGATGATCGTTCCCTACAATTCCTACACGCTTCACTCGGGCAAGGTTACCTGTGCGGAGATCCTGAAGCCGCTGCACATCAACCAGGATCTCACCCGCTACGAACTGCACCGCGTGTGGGTCGTGGAAGGCAGGCTCAAGCCCGGCGTGCGTCACCAATACGCGCGGCGGACATTCTATATCGACGAGGACTCCTGGCAGGCGCTCGCCGTCGACCAATATGATTCCCACGGCCAGCTCTGGCGGGCTTCCGAGGCGCACTGCATCAACTATTACGAAGTGCCGACCTTCTGGAGCACCCTTGACGTCCACACCGATTTGCTCGCCGGCCGTTATCTCGCCTTCGGCATGGACAACGAAGGCCCGACCTACGACTTTTCGGTCAAGCGCACGCTGGCGGACTACGACAATCCTGACATTCTCCGCCGCGAAGGCATGCGCTAGACATTTCCGGCCGCTGCCGCTCATTTTCATCCGGCGCCGGCCCTTCTTAAGACTGGCTGGCTCATGAGTTTTCAATTCGTCTGCCGCGAGTTCCCTCGATCCCGAACCTATCCCACCCGGCAATTGCGGAGTTCCAGGTCGGCTTCCCTGACGCTGGCCCTGCTGCTGGCGGCCCTGTGCGCTTCATCCTCGCCCGCGGCCGACCCGGCGACCCTTCTCGCCGCCCGGACTCTGCTCCTCGACGCCCAGACCACCGGCCGGAGCATCGTCGCCGTTGGGGCAGGCGGCAATATCCTGCTTTCTTCGGACAGCGGGCGCACCTGGCAGCTCGCCCCGACTCCGACGCGCGCGACGCTCACCGGTGTCTGCTTCCCGGACGGTCAGCACGGTTGGGCCGTGGGCCACGACGCGATCATCCTCCACTCGGTGGACGGCGGGCGCACGTGGGCAATGCAATACCAGGGGCCGGACCTGCAGGTCTCGTTTCTCGACGTTCTGTTTTCTCGATGAGCAGACCGGATTCGTCGCCGGGGCGTACGGGCAGTTTCTCGCCACAACCGACGGCGGGCGGACATGGACGGGGCGCCGGATCATCGAGGAGGACTTCTTTCTGAACCGGATCAGCCTCGGCCCCACGGGCACGTTGTACGTTGCGGGGGAGCATGGCACCCTGCTGAGGTCCAGAGACCGCGGGTTGACGTGGGTGCCGATCCCCACGCCGTACGATGGCTCATTTTATGGCGTTCTTCCCCTCGGCGCAAAGACGCTTCTGGCCCACGGCCTCCGCGGACGTCTTTACCGGACCGAGGATGACGGCGACACCTGGCAGCTGATCTCCGTGGAACAACGCGGGCTGTGGGCGACGGCCGTCCGCCTGCGCAGCGGCGTCATCGTCGTCGCCGGCCAGTCGCGGTTGTTCGCCGTGAGCCGGGACGAAGGCCGGAGCTTCGCGCCCTGGTCTCCCGGCCTGACCACCGGCGTGGCGGAGTTGATCGAGGCGCCCGACGGCACCCCGCTGGCGTTTGGTGAAGACGGCGCCACCCGCCTTCCGGCTCCTTGAAATGAAAGCCTCGCTTGAACGCTTCACCGGCTGGGTGTTCGGCCACCGTATGCTGCTGGTGGTCATCTTCAGCGCGCTCACCGCCGTCATGGGCTGGTACGCCGCTTATCTGCACGTCGATGCAAGCTTCAACAAGGGCCTGCCGCTCGAACACCCCTACATCCGCACGTTCACAAAGTACCAGGGCGACTTCGGGGGCGCCAACCGCGTGATCGTCGCGCTGATGGTGCAGCGCGGCGACATCTTCACGCCCGGGTTTTTCACGCTGCTCAAGGAGGCCACCGACGAGGTCTTCTTCCTGCCGGGCGTCGACCGGGCGCAGGTCCAGTCGCTCTTCACGCCGAACGTCCGCTATACGGAGGTCGTCGAGGACGGTTTTTCCGGGGGCAACGTCATCCCGTCGGATTTCCAGCCCACGCCGGAGGGGCTCGCCCGCGTGCGCCGGAATGTGATCAAGTCCGGCAAGATCGGGCAGCTCGTTGCCAACGATTTCAGCGGCGCCATTGTCAGCGCCCAGCTCCTCGAGATCGATCCCACAACAGGCAGGAAACTTGATTACCTGCGCGTGGCCGCGGCGCTGGAAGCCATCCGTTCCCGGATCGAACGGGAAAGCGGGGGGACGGTTCATGTCCACATCATCGGCTTCGCAAAAGTGATGGGGGCGGTTGGCGATGGCGCGCGCGGCGTGCTGCTGCTCTTTGGCGTCTCCATCATCGTCACGGCCCTGCTCGTCTGGTACTACGCCGGCCGGTGGAAGATCTCAGGAGCACCGGTGCTTTGCTCGTTCATCGCGGTGATCTGGCAGCTCGGGCTCCTGACGGCTCTCGGATATGGCGTCGATCCCCTGTCGATCCTGGTTCCCTTCCTCATCTTCGCCATCGGCGTCAGCCACGGCGTCCAGATGATGCGCGCCTTCCGTTCAGCCGTGTTCTCGGGATGCGACAACAGCCTCGACGCGGCCAGGAGCGCCTTCCGGCAATTGCTGGTGCCCGGCGGGGTGGCCCTGATCGCGGACACCTTTGGATTTCTGACCATCCTGGTGATCAAGATCCAGACCATCCGGGAGCTCGCGATCTCGGCCAGCCTCGGCGTCTGCGTGATCATCGTCACCAATCTGTTCCTGCTTCCGATCATCCTCTCCTCGCTGCGGCTGCCGCCCTCCTATGGCGAATGGGTCGCAAAACGGCGCGCCGGAACGGACAAGATCTGGGCCCGGATCTCCGCGGAGATGAAGCCGGGGCCGTCGCTCATCGTGATCGTCGTCTGTTTTTCCCTGGGCATTTGGGGCTGGTACACGTCGAGGCGGGTCAGGATCGGCGACCTGTTTTCAGGCGTGCCCGAGCTGCGGCAGGATTCGCGCTACAACGAGGACACGCGGATCATCACCTCCAAATTCAGCATCGGCGTGGATATTCTCTCCGTGATCGTCGAATCGGTCCCGAACGGCTGCGTCGACCATGACGTGGTCGCCCTCATGGACGAGTTCGAGACGAAGCTGCGCGCAGTGCCGGGCGTGCAGTCGATCATCTCCCTCGCTTCAGTCGCCAAGATCGTCAATTCCGGCTGGAACGAGGGTTCGCTCAAGTGGCGCATCCTTCCCCGCAACCAGCAGGCCATGGCGCAGGCCGTGACTCCGATTGACACGGCCACCGGGTTGTTGAACGCCGATGGCAGCGTCATGCCGATCATGGTCTTCCTCACCGACCACAAGGCCGAGACGCTGCGCCGCGTCACGGACGCGGTGAAGGCATTCGGTGAAACCCATCCCTCGCCCAAGGCGAAGTTCCTGCTGGCCAGCGGCACAGCCGGGGTCATGGCTGCCACGAACGAGGTCGTGCAGGCGGCGCAATTCCCGATCATCGCATGGGTGTTCGGCGCCGTGATCGCGCTCTGCCTGATCACCTTCCGCTCCGTGCGGGCCACACTGTGCATCGTGGTGCCTCTGGCCGTGGTCAGCTGTCTCGGCTATGCGGTCATGGTCTACTTGAACATCGGCTTGAAAACGTCGACCCTGCCGGTCGTGGCGCTTGGCGTCGGCATCGGCGTGGACTACGGCATCTATCTTTTCGCGCGATTGCAGCGGGCCCTGCAGGAAGGCGAATACTTTGAGGACGCCATGTTCGTCGCCTTCAAGGAGACCGGCAGCTCCATCCTTTTCACGGGGCTTACCCTCGCCATCGGCGTCAGTCTCTGGGTCTTCTCCGATCTCAAATTCCAGGCCGACATGGGCCTGCTTCTCACCTTCATGTTTCTGGTGAACATGATCGGGGCATTGCTCCTCCTGCCCGCAATGGCGCGCTGGCTCTACCGGCACCATCGC
This sequence comes from uncultured Verrucomicrobiae bacterium, assembly GCA_963827125.1. Lineage (GTDB taxonomy): Bacteria > Verrucomicrobiota > Verrucomicrobiia > Opitutales > Opitutaceae > Fen-1467. The sequence continues at coordinate 10,566 of CAWHAC010000016.1, read as the reverse complement.
CGGCGCGGGGCGGCTTAGCCGGCGATCTCGGTTGGCATTCGCGGCAGGTCGCCGCGCAACAAGTTCTTGATCGGTCCCATCAGCCGGGCCACCACCCCGCAGGGCGGCTGCAGCGACTCCCGCGGTTTCGAGCAGTTCGTTCAGGCAGATCGCGGCGCTCCTCATCCCCGGTCCATCCTCATCCCGTTTTCCAGCCCTCGCCTCGTCTTGGCATTTGATAAAACTGATTCACGGACGGATATTCCTGTCCAACGGGAATTCGACGGGCTTTAATTGGAAATGCCGGCCATTCAAACATGAAACGACAAACGACAAGGCGATGGACGAAGGAGAATGTGCTCGCGTTGAGCCGGGTGTACCAGGGCGCCTGCATCCTCGCTGCAGCCGCTGAATTGAACGTTTTCCCTTCCCTGGCCGACAGTCCGCTCGCCGCGGATGCGCTGGCGGACCGGCTGCACTGCGACCTGCGGGGTCTCACCGTGCTGCTCGACGCACTCGCGGCGCTGGAGCTCTTGGAGAAAAACGGGAGCCGTTATTCGCTGGCGGACGGCGTCGCCGCCACGCTCACGCCCGGAGGCGGGCAGAGTGTGCTTGCCATGGTGCAACACCAGACGAACTGCATGCATCGCTGGGCGCAACTGGGGCGCGTGGTGAAGACCGGCCGCCCGGCGGAACGCCGCCCCAGCCTCCTGGGAGAAGCCGGCGACGAAGCCGCTTTTGTCGGCGCGATGGACAACATCTCCGCCCCCGTCGCGGAGAACGTCATCCGCGCCGTCGTTCCGCCTGAATTCGCACAGCTGCTCGACGTTGGCGGGGCATCGGGCACGTGGACCCGGGCGTTTCTGCGCGCCTGCCCCGCAGCCACGGCGGTGCTGTTTGACCTGCCGCACGTCATCCCCATGGCGGAGCGGCAGTTCGCGGCGGCGGGCCTGCGCGAGCGCGTGCGGTTCGCGGCGGGTGATTTCACGGCCGATCCGCTTCCAGCCGGCGCCGACCTCGCATGGGTCAGCGCCATCGTCCACCAGAACTCCCGGGAACAGAACCGCAGTCTGTTCGCGAAGGTCTTCGCTGCGCTTGCGCCCGGCGGGCGCATCGCGATCCGCGACATGCTCATGGACGGCAGCCGCACCAGCCCGGTGCCGGGCGCGCTCTTCGCCGTCAACATGCTCGTCGGCACCGAGGGCGGCGGCACCTTCACATTCGACGAGCTGCGGGAAGATCTGGAGGCGGCCGGGTTTTCCAACCCCGCCGTGCTGCGCCGCGACGCGGCAATGAATTCGATCGTCGTCGCGCGGAATTGACCCGCGCGAAACCGTCTGCCTTCCGGCCCGGGCGCCGGGGCGCCGCTCCCGCGCGCCGCCGGGCTCCGCGTGGCCTGCCCGGTTCCTGGCTCCAGCGTCCGCCGCACCCGATGGCGCGGCGCCGCCTCAGAGCGTGCGCCGGAAAAGCAGCGTGGCGGCGGATATCGCGAGCACGGTGAAAACGCCAAGGTATATCAGGTCAAGGCCGATGGCCGCGAGGCCCGTGTTCTTCAGCAGCAGCTCCTTGAAGCCGTGCACGGCATAGGTGAACGGGTCCACCGACGAAAGGATCCTCATCCATCGAGGAAAGGCATTGGTCGGATACACGGCGCCGCTGGGGAAATAAAGCAGCGTGTTGAGCACCCCGATCACCGCGCGCGGCACCAGGGGATCGTTCACGCGCACCATCAGCAGGAACATCATGCTGATCAAGGCCAGCGCCGTCACGACGACCAGCACCGCCATCTGCACAAGGCGCACGGGATTCAACGGGTCCGGGATCCCCGCGATGATCGAGCCGAACGTGACCATGACCGCCCCCGCGATGACCGCCTTGAAGGCGCCCGCCAGGTTGAAGCCGATGATGAGCTCGAGCTTCCGGACAGGCGTCACCAGGTAGCCCTCGTGCAGGCCCCGGGCCTTGTCGTCGATGTAGATGATGCCGCCGCCGATCATCGTCGAGATGAAGATCGCCAGGACGATGCTGCCGGGCAGCAGGTATTGGATGTAGGGGACGTAGGGATAGACCTCGACCACGGACAGGGTCGCGTTCGCCGACATGCGGGCCGCGGTGGGCTTCTGATCGTACGAGACGAGCAGCTGGGCGAGCGTGCCTTCGAGGGCGGCGGCCGAGAATTGATCCGTGTTGTCCTCGATCAGGGCCACTTTCGGGCTGGTCCCCGAGAGGAGCTTCCGGGAAAAGTCCGGAGGGATGTTCAGAACGCCGTTGATGCGCCCCTCGCGCAGGTCCCTCATCGCCCGCCCCGGGTCGTCATAGGCGGTCGTGTCGAACGTGCGGGCGTTGGCGGCCACCGCCTGGAACATCTCCTTCAGCTTCACGGCAGGCACGGCGTGATCCTGGTCCACGACGCCGACCGGGAGGTTCTTGATTTTCCCGCCAAAGGCATTGCCGAGCACGACCAGTTGCAGCAGGGGCATGACCATCGAAACGACGATCAGCGTCGGGCTCCGCCGGAACCGGCGGAGATCGCGTTCGATGAGGGCCCAGATGCGGTGCATGGCGGTCCCGGCGTCCTATTCCCGTTCGACCCGGCGCGCCGGCGTGAAGAGGGGCGCGCTCTGGAGCGCGTCGCGCAGTTGATGACCCGTGTAGTGCATGAAGACATCGTCCAGCGTCGTGCTCTGCACCGAGAGCGAGGCCACCGTGATGCCGGCCCCGCGGGCGGCCTCCATGATCTCCACGGTCGTGCGGGGGCCGTTGTTCGAGGAGATGCGGAAGACGTGGTCGTCCGCCTTCACGTCGGCGACCTCGGGCAGCGCCTGCAGCGTCTCGCGCCAGCCGGCGGGGACGGCGGAGAAACTCACCTCGATCACATTCCTGCCCGGGATCGACGCCTTGAGCTTCAGCGGTGAATCCAGCGCGACAAGCCGTCCGTGATCCACGATGGCGATCCGGTCGCACAGCTTGTCGGCCTCGTCCATGTAATGCGTCGTGACGAGGATCGTCAGATCGCGCTCGCGTTTCAGCCGCGCGAGCATCTCCCAGACGGCGACGCGCGAAACCGGATCGAGCCCGGTCGTCGGTTCATCCAGGAAGAAGATCTTCGGCTCGTGCACCAGGCCGCGGGCGATCTCCAGCCGCCGCCGCATGCCGCCCGAAAACATCTTCACGGGCTTGTCCATCCACGGCTCCAGGTCGACCGCCTTGGCCAGCTCCTTGATGACCTGCCGGCGTCTCTCCCGGGGAATGCCGTACAGCTTCGCATAGATGCCCAGGTTCTCCTCCGCGCTCAGATCCAGGTCGGAGGTCATCGCCTGGGGAATCACGCCGATCACCTGGCGGACGTCGTTGGGCGACCGGACGATGTCATGGCCGCCCACGCGGGCCGTCCCCGAGGTCGGCAGCACCAACGTCGTGAGCATGCGGATCAGGGTCGACTTGCCCGCGCCGTTGGGCCCGAGCAGGCCGAATACCTCGCCGTGGTTCACCACGAAACTCAGCGCGTTCACGGCGCAGAAGTCACCGAAGCATTTCGTCAGCCTGTCTACCTCGACGTCAGGCATGGGCCGGTCACGGGTTGGCCAGCGGGAGCGTGACATACGCCGTCATGCCGACGGCGAGGGCCCGGTCGCGGTTGTCGCAGCGCAGGCGGACTTCGAACGTCTTGATGTCGCGCTTGGTGCGGCTCACGTCGCGCTGGGTCGCGTAGTCGGCGTCGATTCCGCGGAAGAACACCGTGCCCTCCCGCCCGGCGCCGGAGGGCAACCGCACCGCCACCGTCTGGCCCAGGCGTATGGTGTCGATGAAGCTCTCCTCGACGTCGATGCGCACCCAGAGGTTGTCCGGATCGATCAGGGTGACGATCGCCTGCCCGGGATTCACGACCTCGCCCGGAAGCGCCGCCCGCACATTCACGATCCCGGCCGCCGGGGCGCGGATCTCCGTGTAGCCGAATTGCACCCGGGCCTTTTGCGTCTGGGCCTGCGCCGCGGCCAGCTGGCTGCGGCCGGTCTCGACGGCGGCCTCGCGGACGGCGACCTGCTCCGCGTTTGACCGGGCCAGCGCCACCCCCGCCTGGGCGGCCTCCTCCTGTTTGCGGAGCGCCACCACCCGGGCCCGGGCGCTGTCGTTGGCGGTCCGCGCCAGATCGTAGGCCTGGGGGGGCTCGACGCCCTTCTTGTTCAGCTCGGCCTCGCGCTCGAACGTCAGCCGGGCGTTTTCAAGATCGGATTCCCCCTGCCCCACCTGCGCCGCCGCCGCGGCCAGGTTTGCCTCCGCCTGCTTGATCTGGTTCTCGGCCTGCGCCTGTTCGAAGCGCAGATCGGCCTCCGCCCCAGTCACCTGGGACGCCGATTGCCGCGCGCTGTTCTCGAAAAACGCCAGGTCCGCCTTCCATTCCTCCGGCCGGATGACCGCGAGAAGCTGGTCCGGCGCCACCGCGTCCCCTTCCCGGACGAGCAGTTTCTGCAGGCGCCCCTGGATCTCGGAACTCACCACGACCTCATCCGTGGTCACGATGCCCGTCAGCACCAGGCGGCGGGGCCGCCACAGGGTGATCGCGTAGAGGGCCGCCGCCCCCAGCACGACGAGCGGAATCAGCCAGCGCATCCGGCGTTTCATGCGACGGCCCCCTCCGGGTTCACGAACAATCCATGGCGGACGAATTCGAGCACCTGCGCCTTGCGGCGTTTCAGATCCGTTGCGGTGTAGGCGCCGGTGTGGCCGAGCAGCCGCATCACCGGCGAGGCCGAGAAATAGAACACGATCAAGGCGATGATCGACACGGCGGTATGCCGGACGTCCCCCGGCGGAACACGCCCTCGCGCATGCCGCGCTCGATCAGCCGCCCGAGCGCCCGACTGCGCGGAATCGTGTACTTCCGCATGAGCAGGGCCACGGCCTTTCCCCCCATCATGAGCAGCTGCTGATGGAGGGGGGCGAACCCGGCCCGCCGGGCGATCGTGTCGAAATGCAGGTTCACGTAGCGCAGGAGGATCGCCCCCGCGGGGCCCGCCGACGTCAGAATCCCCACCGCCTGCCGGTTGAACTCGCGGAATTCCTCCTCGATCACGGTGAGGTAAAGATGTTCCTTGCCCTCGAAATAGTAATAGAGAAGCGCCTTGTTGACGCCGGCTGCGGCGGCAATGGCGTCGATGCGGGCTCCGGCGAGTCCGGTCTCCGCGAAGACGCGCGCGGCGGCGGCGAGGATCGCGCGGCGGGTGTCCCCCGCGCGGGGGGCTGTGCCTGCGCGGCCCCGGGATCGGGTAGGGGTGGTCATGGTTGATTAACTGTTTAGTCAAACCGTGCGCCCCTGTCCCGCCGAGTCAAGTCCCAAGGCCGGGGACCCCCTGCGCAGCATCGGGCTGATTCCCGCACGGAGCCGCCCCGCCGCCTCCCGCGGCCCTTCCTGCAAACACTCCGCCTCGTCCTTGACCCCGTCCTGGCCCTTTCGGATACGTATTGGCCCGAGAATTCCAAGCCTGCGTCGAGACGGGATCAGGGGATAAGATGCAGGTTTCCGGGACCGAAGAAGAGGCGGTCATAGGGCTGGACCAATCTCCTGTCGTCACGAACCCGGTCTCCCTGACCTGACGGATCGACATTGCGATTTATTGGAGACGCGGCGCCCCCGCCGCGTTTATCGCTGTCGTCAAAGGGTTAGGTGGCTTACGTTTGTCCACCTTTTTCCATCTCTGCTTTGCGCCCCTCTTATTCAAGAAAATGAAGGGATAGTCGGTGGAGCCACTGATTCTCCCTTTGCCATCCATCTTTTTTCCCGCGTCCCTCAACCGGCCAATTCCCGCCCGTGAATCGAAGAAAATGGTCGGGCCGGTGAGACTCGAACTCACGACCCCTTGCACCCCATGCAAGTGCGCTACCAGGCTGCGCCACGGCCCGAACCAAGAACCGGAATAGAACAGTCATGCGCCCGGACGATGCAAGGGTATTCTCCGTCAATCGGCAGATGTGCCGCCGGCCGCGGAAGCGGGAGACGGTGGTCCTCCCCCGCCCGTCGCGCCGGGCGCCGCGCACACCCGGACGCCCCAGTCGAATTCCTCCGGCGGATGTCCCCGCGGCGTTCTCCCCGCACGGGGCAACGCGCGCCCCCGGATGCCGGCGACACGCGCGCCCGGCCGCATTGATTCGGCTCAGCCGAGGCTATCCAGCCGCGCAGTCACGTCCTCCTGAAAACGCCGGACCAACCCCCGCACATACGTCTTGACCTCCAGGGAGTCCACCCGCGTGAGGATCGTGAGGTCCATCGCGAACGTGAGCGCCCGCGTCGCATCGGTCGTGCGCGCGGTGAGAAAACTCGCGTTGGCGGCGCGCCGGCCCAGCGTCGCCCGGTCGTAGTGCTTGCCGCCCGCAATCTGCGACTTGAAGACCCCGAGCAGGCTCTGCGCGAGTCGCGGCCGGTCGGATACGTCGAGCGCCACCTTCTCGCTGTCCGGCAGCCAGTCGAGGTCGCGCCAGACCTCGCACCCGAGCACCTGCCGCGGCCGCTGCTCCTTCGGGAGGGACCGGATCGCCTCCAGGCAGCGCAGGAAAACCGCGACGTGCGTGTCGTGCTTGTCCACCGGATTGTGGACGTAGAGAATCTCCGGCCGGCAGTTCGCGAGGATCTGCGCCAGGTCGGCGCGGACCGCGGCGGCGTCAGGGGATTTGACGGCGGCGCTCGGATGCGCGAGCTGGATCTGGATGCTGTAGCCGCCGATGCGGGCGGCCCGCCTTTGCTCGCGGCGGCGGATGTCCTGCATGTCCTCGTCGCTGATCTTCGCGTAGGACCCGGTCCGGGGGCTCCCGGCGCCGTTGGTCACGACGACCCCCGAAAACCACCGGTCTTCGCGGCCGAAGCAATCGGCGATGCCATGATAGGCCATGATCTCGAGATCATCCTGGTGGGCGCCGACGCACAGGTGCGTGGTCCGGGCGAGCGCGGCGGCGGGATCGAGGCCCGACGGAACATAGATGTCGGCCTGGGGCAGACTGAATTTCATACGGTGTTGTCCTCCATCGTGGGCGACCCGCCGCAAAAGGACAATCCCCATGGCGACCACCCCACCGATTCCGCGCCATCCCGACCCGCAGGGGGCGCGACGGCCGCCGGCGCCAAGAGATGCGCACGCTTCGACAAGACATGCAGAGCGACCGCAGAAGCCGTGTGGCATATTGAGGGGAAATGAGACGGCGATTCCTCCAGGCGCTTGCCGAACTGCGGCCGATGATCAAGACCTGCTGGGAAGTGCTCCTCCGCGCCGAGCCCGCCTCGTCTCCGCTGGGCAACCCGGATACCCTGGTGTTCATGATGGACGGGACGCTCGACATGTTCTTCACCGCGATTCACTCTCCCGGCCCGCGCCGCTGGCTCGCCCGCCACCCGCTGCTGTGCAAGTCCCTGGGCGAGACGTGTCCCTGCCGGCGCAACCCGCTGCTCCATTATTTCGTTTCCGGGGAGCAGGCGCTCCTTGCCATTTCGGGCCAGGTGCTGGCCGACACGGCGGAAGGGCCGGAGGAGGAGGAAAGGATTCTCTCCGAGACGCAGCTGACGTTCCACTATCTGGCCCAATACGAGCTCCAGACCTTCTGCGATCTTTGCCGCGGAAATTGCGCGCGCGCCCGCGCCGGCATCGTCACCGGCCGCCGGAACGGTCCCCCGCCCCTCCACCGCCAGCGGCGCACTTTGCGCCTGCAGCCCCGGTGGGTTCCCGCCCGCGCGGGCTAGCCCGATCGTTCGTCAGTTCCCGGTCAGGTCCCCTTGCCGATGCCGGCCGCCTGGAAGCCGATCGCCCGGATCTTCTGGAGATCGAGGAGGTTGCGGCCGTCAAAAAGAAACGCCGGCTTCTGCATCGACGCGTGAATCCGCCCGAAGTCCAGATGCCTGAATTCATCCCACTCGGTCAGAAGCACGACGGCGTGCGCCTTCTCGCAGGCCTCATACGCATCCGCCGCGATCGACAGCCGGGCGTCCGCCGCGCCGCCGGCGCCCGCAAGTTCCCGCCTGATGTCCGCCGGGTCCACCTTGGGATCGTAGACCGAGAGGCGCGCATGCTCGGCCAGCAGGCCCCGGCAGACCCCGATGGCCGCCGATTCACGCGTGTCGTTGGTGTTCTTCTTGAACGCGAATCCGAGCACCGCGATTTTCTTCTCGGCCACGGTATTGAACAGCATCCGGACGATCCGCGCGGTGAACCGCTTCTTCTGGTAGTCGTTTATCTGCACCACCGATTCCCAATAGGCCGCCACTTCCGCCAGCCCGAAATGCCCGCACAGGTAGACGAGGTTCAGGATGTCCTTTTGGAAGCACGATCCCCCGAAGCCGACCGACGCCTGGAGAAACTTCGGCCCGATCCGGCTGTCCCGGCCGATGACGTGCGCGACTTCGTCAACGTCCGCGCCGGTCGCCTCGCAGACGGCGGAGATGGAATTGATGGAGGCGATGCGCTGGGCGAGGAAGGCGTTGGCCACGAGCTTCGACAACTCGGAGGACCACAGGCTCGTCGTGATGATCCGCTCGCGCGGGACCCAGGAGGCATAGATGTCCACCAGCGCCTTGACGGCCGCATCGCCCTCCGCCGAGCGCTCGCCGCCGATCAGGACGCGATCGGGGTTCTGCAGGTCGTTGATCGCCGTGCCCTCGGCCAGAAACTCCGGGTTGGACAGCACCTGGAAGCGGATGCCGCGGGTGTTGGCCCCCAGAATCGCCAGGATCGACTCCGCGGTTTTGACCGGGATGGTGGACTTTTCCACGATGATCTTCGGCCCATGGGCATGTTCCGCAATGGTGCGCGCGACAGCCTCGACATAACTGAGATCCGCCGCCCGGCCCGCTCCGAGCCCGTAGTCCTTTGTCGGGGTGTTGACGCAGACAAAGATCATGTCGGCCCGCCGGATGGCGCCGCCGACATCCGTCGAGAACGTGAGATTGCGCCCGCGCACCTCGCGGACGATCTCCTCCAGTCCGGGCTCGTAGACAGGCAGCCTGCCGGAATTCCATGCGGCGATGCGAGCCGCGTTCATGTCGACGACCGTGGCGTCCACCCCGGGACAACGCTGCGCTATGGTCGCCATCGTCGTGCCACCCACATAACCCGCACCAATGCAACAGATATTCATGATGCTAGACCTGCAATGACGCTGGCGGCTTGGCCGCCACAATCCAAGACGGAATTTCGCCCCGCCATGCCCGGCGCCATCGCCCGATTGACGGTGGCGCAAGTGGCATGGGCATCCTGCCCATGTTGCCTGGCGCGCGTCCACGGGCAAGATGCCCGTGCCACAACTGCGCGCGCCAGACGCTGCCGTCGATCGGGAGATGCGCCCCATGCCCGGGGACGCCATCGCCAACGATCTCACGGGCGCCCTTCCGGGTTCGGGAGAACCGCAACGAACCGTCTCTGCGTCCGCCTCAGGCCGGCGCTGGCGCCGGCGCATCCCCCGGAAGACCTTCGGGAGCGGTCTTCCCCGCGGGTTTCCGCTCCGGAGGCAGGTCTTCCGGCTTCGCGATCACCGGCGGCGTCAGAGGCGAGCGGATTTCGCCGAATTCGAGGATCTCCAACACCTGTTTGCCCTCGACGGTCTCAAACTGGAGCAGGGCCTGGGCGATCGTGTCGAGCGCCGCGCGCCGCTCGATGATGATGCTCTTCGCCCGGTTGTATTGCTCATTGACCAGCTTGTGGATCTCGGCGTCGATCAGCCGCGCCGTGTCCTCGCTGAAGTTTTCGCTTCGCGAGATCTCGCGCCCGAGGAAGACCGTGTCGTGGTTCTCTCCGTAGGCGATCGGGCCGAGCGAGCTCATGCCCCAGTCGCAAACCATGCTGCGGGCCAGCTTGGTGGCCATGAGAATGTCCTGCGCAGCGCCGCTCGTGATGTCCCCGAGCACCACTTCCTCGGCGATGCGGCCGCCGTACAGGGACGCAAGGCGGGCGAGCATCCGGCGCTTCGCGTAGTTGTAGGTGTCCTTCTTCGGAATGTACATCGTGCTCCCGAGCGAGCGGCCCCGGGGAATGATGGTGACCTTGTGCACGGGCAGGTCGCCGTCGTCCAGCACCGCGCCCACGAGCGCGTGGCCCGCCTCGTGGTAGGCCACGATCTTCTTGTCCTCATCGTCCATGATCCGCCGGCGTTCCCGGCCGAACTGCACCTTCTCCCGCGCATCCTCGATGTCATGCATGTCGATGCGCTTCTTGTTCCGCCGCGCGGCCAGAAGCGCGGATTCATTGAGGAGGTTGGCCAGCTCGGCGCCGGAAAGCCCCGGCGTGCCGCGCGCAATGACGCTCAAGTCCACATCCTCGGCGATGGCGAGCTTGCGGGCATGCACCCGGAGGATCTGCTCGCGGCCCAGCAGATCGGGCAGGTCGATGAAGACCTGGCGATCGAACCGGCCCGGCCTCAGCAGCGCGCTGTCGAGGACGTCGGGGCGGTTTGTCGCCGCAATGATGATCACGCCCTCGGTCGTGTCGAAACCATCCATCTCGGCCAGCATCGAGTTCAGGGTCTGCTCGCGCTCGTCGTTGCCGCCGCCGAGCCCGGCGCCGCGCTGGCGGCCCACCGCAATACGTACCTGAACCAGTAGACGTACATAGT
>CAWHAC010000015.1:0-109584 GCA_963827125.1 uncultured Verrucomicrobiae bacterium | reverse complement strand
ACGGCGGCGGGGCTCGCGGGCGACAACCCTCCGGCCACCAGTCCGGCGAGGACCAGCCGCAGATGATCCATGCCCAGGTAGACGGCCAGCGTTGCGCCGGGGATCGCCCCGTAGCGGCGCCAATCGGTCGCGTGCCCGGACGTCGCCGGGCTCTCCCCGCCGTTGAGAAAAACAACGGGAGATTCCCCGTCGCGCCCGGTCAGCGGAATTCCGGCGCAGGCTGCCGCCGCCAGGGCCGCCGTCACGCCCGGGACGACTTCAAACGGAATCCCACGCGCCGCCAGCCGGCGCACTTCGTCTCCCCCGGGTCCGAAAACATACGGATCGCCATTCTTCAGCAGGACCACCCGCCGGCCCGCCTCCGCCCGCGCGACGACAAGTGATTCCATCTCTTCCTGCGGCCAGGCCGCCCGTTCCGCGCCCCCGCCCGCGCAGATCTTTTCGCAGTCCGCCCGGCACCAGGCCAGAATCGCGGGAGGGACGGAACCGTCGTGGACAACCACGTCGGCGGACGCGATCAATTCCTTTGCCCGACACGTGACCAGACCGGGATCACCGGGTCCGGCCCCAACAATGGAAACCTTGCCTGGGGTCATTGGGGAAGATGGCTTGTGGAATCTGTCGAGGTGTGGGCGGAGCACGGGAGTCCGCCCCCCGCCCGTGTCAGGCGAGGTTTTTTGGAATGCCGCCCGGCAACCGCGCAGGCAAACGCCCCTGCCGCGCGCGGTCAAGTCCGGCACGCTTCCACGGAATGCGTGGGCACATCCGCCGATTGACGGTGGCGCGAGTGGCATGGGCATCTTGCCCATGTGCAAGATGCCCGTGCCACAACTGCGCGCTCCAGACGCTGCCGTCAATCGGGAGATGCGCCCGAATGCGTTCGGGTGATCCAAACCGGGGATTCCCGGCGCTTTCTCCGGAGCCCAAAAACGAAGCGGGTAATCCGGAGAGGCCAGCCCGGGCTTGACGAATCTGCGAAATGCCCGAGGTTTTGGGGCTCCACGCACCAGTCTGCCGTTTGGCCGACAACCCATGAGCGCCTCGGAACCCGCAATCGCCTACAACGCCGTCCTGACCGGCCGGGAGGAAATCAACGCCCAGTTGCTCATCCTGCGCGTGCAGCCCGACTCCACCCTCTTCGATTTCAGGCCCGGCCAATTCACGACACTCGGCCTTTTGGGGCGGGAAGTTCGGGTCCCGGAGGCGGATGATGAAGAGCCGCCGCCCGAACCCGGCCGGATGATCCGGCGCGCCTACAGCATCGCCTCGTCAAGCGTCGAGAGGCGCTACGTCGAGTTCTATGTCACGCTGGTCGCAAGCGGCCAGCTCACACCGCGGTTGTTTGCGCTGCCGCACGGCGGCCGGCTGTTCCTCGGCCCCAGGGCGTCCGGGATGTTCACGCTGGATCGGGTGCCGCCCGGGAAGGCACTGCTGCTGATTGCCACCGGCACCGGGCTCGCGCCGTACATGTCCATGCTCCGCACGATGCTCATCGCGGACGCCTCGCGACCCTACGTTGTGCTGCACGGCGCGCGCTACAGTTGGGACCTCGGCTACCGGGGAGAGCTTGAAAGTCTCGCCCGCGTGCGCCCGAATCTAACCTACATCCCGACGGTCACGCGGCCGGACGAGGATCCCCATTTCCGCGGCCATACGGGGCGGATCCAAACCCTGCTCGACCAGGGGATTGTCGAGACCCTCGGCGGCATCCCGCTGGATCCGGCGCAGACCGAGGTCTTCCTCTGCGGCAGCCCGGAGATGATCCGCATCGTCAAGGAGGCATTCGTCCTCCGCGGCTTCGCCCAGCAGCGGGGAGGCGAACCCGGCACTCTCCACGTGGAGGCGTATTGGTAGCCAGACGTTTTTCCTCGCCAATCGGGCACGGCGTGCCAAAATTTTGGGCGATTTTTCGTCTTGTGCCGGCCGTCCGGCGCCCGCGATCACGGCCCGGGCCGCCCCGGGACGCATCCGTCAGCTTCCGCAAACATCCAACAACGAATTAGAATAGAAAAAGGAGAGCAACATGGCAATCATTGACTTCGGCGGTGTGAAAGAGGAAGTCGTCACGCGGGAGGAGTTCCCGATGGCGAAGGCCCGCAAGGTGCTGAAAAATGAAGTCATCGCGGTCATTGGATACGGCGTTCAGGGACCCGCGCAGGGCTTGAACATGCGGGACAACGGATTCAAGGTCATCGTCGGCCAGGCGAAGGCATTCGAAAGAGACTGGAAGCGGGCGGTGGACGACGGCTGGGTGCCCGGGAAGACGCTTTTCGACATCGAGGAAGCCGCCCAACGCGGCACCATCATCCAGATGCTGGTTTCGGACGCGGCCCAGCGCGCCATCTGGCCGGTGATCAAGAAGTGCCTCAAGCCGGGCAAGGCGCTCTATTTCTCCCACGGCTTCTCGATCGCCTTCAAGGACCAGACGGGCGTCGTCCCCCCGAAGGAGGTCGATGTCATCATGGTCGCCCCGAAGGGCTCGGGCACCTCGGTGCGCCGCAATTTCCTTTCCGGCGCCGGCATCAACTCCAGTTTTGCGGTGGAACAGGATTACACGGGGCATGCGAAGGACCGCTGCCTCGCCGTGGGCATCGCAATTGGCTCGGGCTATCTGTTCCCGACCACGTTCCAGCAGGAGGTTTTCAGCGATCTGACCGGGGAACGCGGCGTGCTGATGGGCGCCCTGGCCGGAGTGATGGAAGCACAGTACGAGGTTCTTCGGAAAAACGGCCATTCCCCGAGCGAGGCCTTCAACGAGACGGTCGAGGAGCTCACCGAGAGCCTGATCCGGCTGGTCGGCGAGAACGGCATGGACTGGATGTATTCGAACTGCTCCGCGACGGCCCAACGGGGCGCGCTGGATTGGAAGCCCAAGTTCAAAGCCGCCGTCCTGCCCGTCTTCAAAGACCTTTACAAACGGGTGGCAACGGGCAAGGAATGCGCCCGCGTCCTCGATGCATGCGGCGCCCCGAACTACCAGGAGGCGCTGGGCAGGGAACTCCATGAGCTCGGGAACTCGGAGATGTGGCCGGCCGGCAGGGCCACGCGCGGACTCCGCCCGAAAGTCGCCGCAAAGGAGCTGCCCAGCTCCACCGTGGGCATCAAAGGCCGCGGCGAGAACTGAGCCGCAAACCGGATCCCGTTGTCCATTCCAGGCTGGCTTCGAGGCAATCTCCGGGGGATTGCCCCGTTTCCGTTGGCCAGCAGAACCCGTCCCCCGCCATCACGAGGAAACCCCCATGCGCAGCGACACCATCAAGAAGGGCTTTGAACGCGCCCCTCACCGCAGCCTCCTTCGCGCCGCCGGCGTGATCGAATCCGAGGCCGATTTTGACAAGCCGTTCATCGCAATCTGCAACAGCTACACCGACTGCATCCCCGGCCATGCCCACCTCAACGAGGTCGGCGCCCTGGTGAAACGGCTGGTCCGCGAGGCGGGCGGCGTGCCCTTCATCTTCAACACCATCGGCATCGACGACGGCATTGCCATGGGCCACTCCGGCATGAAGTATTCACTGCCCTCCCGCGAACTCATCGCCGACTCCGTGGAGTCGATGCTCCGCGCCCACTGCTTCGACGGCATGGTCTGCATCCCCAACTGCGACAAGATTGTCCCGGGCATGCTCATGGCCGCCATGCGCGTCAACATCCCGACCGTCTTCGTCTCCGGCGGCCCGATGGCCGCGGGCATCGCGCAAACCGATCCCGCCAGCGACCTTCCCGAGCACCTCCGCCCCGCCTCCGTCAAGTCCGACCTCATCTCCGTCTTCAAGGGCGTCGGGGCGCTGCAGACCGGCAATCTCACCGCCGGGGCGCTCCTGAAGCTTGAACAAAGCGCCTGCCCGACCTGCGGCTCATGCTCCGGCATGTTCACCGCGAACTCGATGAACTGCCTCTGCGAGGCCCTTGGCATGGCCCTTCCGGGCAACGGCACCATCCTCGCCGTCTCCAAGGAGCGCGAGCAGCTCTACCGCCGGGCCGCGGCGCAGATCATCGCGCTCGTCAAACGCGATCTCAAGCCGCGCGACATCGCCACGCTCGATGCCTTCGACAACGCGCTGACCCTCGACGTCGCCATGGGCGGCTCGACCAACACCGTGCTCCACACCCTCGCCATCGCGCGCGAGGCCGGCATTGCGTACGACATCGCCCGCATCGACGCCATCTCCCGCCGCGTGCCCTGCCTGTGCAAGGTGTCGCCGTCCTCTGACTACCACATGCAGGACATCCACCGCGCGGGCGGCATTCACACCATCCTTGGCGAACTCAAGCGGCTCGGGGCGCTGAAGGCCGGATGCCTCACCGTCACGGGCAGGACCATCGGCGAGAACATCGACGCCTGGGATCTGCGCTCGCCGGCCTGCACCGACGAGGCGCGCATCGTCCGCACCTCGGGCGCGTCCGCGCTCGTGCTCGACCCCAACGACAAGCTCGGCCCGGCCGCCCGGACGTCCACGGGCAGCCTCGTTCCCAAGCCGATGATCTTCCATCCGGCCGACGACCGCGCGATCGCGCTCTGGCGTTTCGCCGCCGCCTTCAACGCCGGCGACGCCGCGTCCTGCGGCGCCCTCTTCGGCGCGAAGGGCGAACTCGCCGTCAATGCCGCGACCACCTGGCGCGGCGCCGCCGAGATCGAGGCCGGCCTCAGGCCGAAGCTGGCCGAATTCCGCGGCCTCGTCCGCGCCGAGCTGGCGGAGCTCCGCGGCGCCCCCGCCGCCATCCTCTGGCAGTACGAAAAGACCGGCGCAAAGGCGATCCGCTGCCTTTTCCGGATCACGCGCCTCCACGCCGCAGGCACGATCGCGCGGGCGGCGGGCGATTGGGATCCGAAGGCCTTCGCGACCGCCAGGCCCGCCGGGCTCATGCCCCACGATCCCGTGTTCCGCTTCGACGCGCATCAGTGTATCAGGACACCGGATACTGCCTACACGAAGGACGGCGGCCTCGCGATCCTCTACGGCGACCTCGCCCCCGAGGGCGCGGTCGTGAAGACCGCCGGCATCAGCGACGTCTTCAAGGCCAACTGCGGCCCCGGTTTCGTCTTCGAGGGCCCCGTGGTGATCTTCGAGAGCCAGGACGACGCCTGCGCCGGCATTCTCGCCGGCCGGGTGAAGGCCGGCGACATCGTCATCATCCGCAACGAGGGGCCCCGCGGCGGCCCCGGCATGCAGGAGATGCTCTCGCCCACGAGCTACATCGTCGGCATGGGCCTCAGCGACAAGGTCGCGTTGATAACGGACGGACGCTTCAGCGGCGGCACCGCCGGCGCCTGCATCGGCCACGTCTCCCCCGAGGCGGCCGAGGGCGGCCCCATCGGCCTGCTGCACGAGGGGGACCGCCTGCGCATTGATTTCCCGAACCGCCGGATCGACATTCTCGTCGACGCGGCGCAGCTGGCGGAGCGGCGCAAGGCCTGGCAGCCCGCCCTGCAGCCGCTCGGCGGCTGGCTCGACCGCTACCGCAAGCTGGTGAACAACGCCAGCACGGGCGCGACGCTCAGCGCATAGGGAAAGGCCGGGGGGCCACGGGACCGCCCCCGGCCGCCGCCGTCCGCGCCTTCGCGGCCGCCGCCGCAACCTCCCGGCCGGGCGGCATTGCCGCCGGATTGCTCCGCGGAATCGCCTGCCTGCGCCGCAGGATCGCCGGCGCGCCGCCGCCAGAACGCGCTTGCCGCCGGTCCGGCGCCCGCTTCAGACTCCTTTCCCGAACCGTTCTTTGCCTTCATTCCAGCAACGCAGGGAAGGCCGTCAGAACCGGCCACAGTAGCGCTGCGGTATCGTATCACAGACCCCGAAGACGGCGGCATGCCCGCAACCAACAGCCAGACGGTTGCCCGGCAACAGCCTCCGGCAGACAAGCCAATCGAGGCGCAGGCCTTGGTGAAGGCGAGGGGCGAGGCTCTCCTGAATTCCGGCGTCCCGCGCCGGAGCGACGGAGGACAAATACGGAGTCCGAATATCTGCCTTCTGGAAGCTCACTGCGCAGGCGCGGATGCGCGCGCCGGCGACAAACCTTCATCGCATCAATGAAGGGTGGGAGTGGAAGATGGGATGCCGGCGGGCCGAAGGAAGCTGCGGTCAGCCGGCGGACCGCGTTTCTGCTCTTGCCATGCAATCCCAGGAGCAGAAATGAAAAACCGTCCACCGGCTTTCGCGAAAAGCCGGTTCCTCATCATCTCGTTGGCGGCGGCCTGCGCGGCCGCCCCTTGTGCGCTGCGCGCCCAGACGGACGTGACCAGCATGAGTCCCTTCGTCGTTTCGGCGACGCGATCCCCGCAGGATCCCCAGTATGCCTCCAGCAGCGTCACCTCGTTTTCACTTCCGGCGCTGGAGGATCAGCAGGTGCCCGATCTGCGCACGGCGCTGGAGCTGACGCCCGGGGTCACTGTCGCCAACAGCGGCGCGGCGGGGGCGCAGAGTTCGATCTTCCTGCGTGGAGCCAACTCCGACCAGACGTTGGTCGTGGTCGACGGCGTGAGCCTGGTCTCCACCGACATCAGCTACATCAATTTCCTCGGAACCGCCGGCCTCGCAGGCCTGGACCGCCTCGAAGTCCTCCGCGGCCCCCAGAGCGCGCTCTACGGCAGCTCGGCCATGGGCGGCGTGATCCTCCTGGAAACGGCGCACGGCGGCAATCCGGCGACGGGGGTGGCCGCGGCGTCTTTCGGATCGTTTGGCAGCCTCGGCGAAAGGGTGAGCGCAGCCGGATGCGCGGGCGCCTTCGACTGCAGCGCCTCGCTGGACCGCGAACAGACGGACAACGCCCGGCCCGGCAATCGATACAAGGACTGGAGCTATTCCACGCGGCTGGAGGACACGGTCAGCCCCGGGTTGCTGATCGGCGTCACCCTCCGCGGCATGGAGGGCAATTACGAGGAACCGGGGCCGGTCGCCTACCCTTTGCCCGGCGACGTGCGGACGACCATGCACCTCGCGACCGCCTACGTGGAGATGCGTGCCGGCGAACAGTTCCGCTCGCGGCTGACCGCAGGTTGGTACCAGGATGAATACACGTTCGATGACGGAACGCCGTACGATTCGTTCTACGCGCGCAACACCCGGGGGACTCTCGACTGGCAGAACACGCTGGAGATGTCCTCCTGGTCCGAACTCGTGGCCGGGGCCACCGCCGCTTGGTCCCATTACCAGGCGGACGGCATGTCCTCCGACCGCTCGGTCGCGGAATTCTCCTCGGTCATCCTGCATCCGCTGCAGGCCTTCGAATTCACAGCGGGACTCCGCTATGATCAACTTGAGACGGCAACCGATGCGCTGACCTGGCGCGCGGGCGCGGCCTGGCGCCTGGGCAAGAACACCAAGCTCCGCGGCACCTGGGGCACCGGATTCGATGCTCCCACGCCGGCGGATCGCTATGGATTGCCGCCGTTCTTCCTGCCGAACCCCGGCATCGCCCCCGAGAAATCCCGCGGCTGGGACATGGGCGTCGACCAGACCTTCCTCAACGGCCGGGCGGCCCTTGGGGTTACCTTTTTCGGAAACCAGTTCCTGGACCTCCTCGAATACGAGGTCGAGGATCCGGTCACCTATGCCGGGGAAGAGGTCAACGTGGGCCATGCGACCACCCGCGGCGTCGAACTGCAGGCGAACGCGAAGCCCGCCCCCGGCATCACCCTGCAGGGAGGGTACACGTACCTGCAGGCGGTCGATGATCTCACGGAGACCCGGCTGATCCGGCGACCGCGGCACAACTTCGACGCCGGCCTCGATGTCCAGGTCACCCGGAAATGGCTCATCGGCGCGGGCGCGCATCTCGTCGCCGACCGCATCGACGGAGCCTACGCCCCATCGCCGTTGGGCGGTTACACGACATTCCGGCTCTACACCAGCCTTGCCATCCGCCCGGATTTGATCCTGAGGTTGCGGGTTGAGAACCTGTTCGACCGGAAATACCAGGAGGTCGCCGGCTATCCCGCGCTGCCCCGGGAGGTGCAGGGCGGCGTGGAATGGCGCTTTTGAGCCCGGGGGGGCGGCGGTCAGATCATGTATTCGTCGGACGATGACGGGCCGCCCGGGGAGGCGGGCGGATCCGCCGCCTTTTCCTGTTTCCTGCTGTAGAACAGGCGCAGGTCGGCCCGGCGGGTGTGGAGCAGCTCGGTGGCGCGTTTCAGCGCCCGCTTCGTGCTCATCGTGAGGTTGACCTCCGCAGGGAACACATTCTCCGGGCCGATCTCCGCCAGCAGACCGCTGTTCTTCAGGACGTTCATCAATTCGCCGTTGCATCCGCTGATGAGCATGTGGCGGCCGTTGTTGCGCAGGAAGTCGTGGAGATTCTCCATGGCCATGACCGTCGAGGCGTCGAGGTGGCGCGCATTCTTCATGCGCAGGATGAACACCCGGATCTGGGCGTCCTCCGCCAGGCGCCGGATCTCCTCCTGGAACAGGTCGGCGGCGCCGAAGTACAATTCGCCCTCGACGTGGATGATCGAGATCTGCGGGTGGGTGCGCGACGCGGGATCCTGCAGCTCGGCGAGCTGGCCGCTCGGGTTGAAGGCATATTCCACGAGGGACGGCGTGCTGGTCTTCTGCAGGAAAAGCACCAGCGCCGCGCCGATGCCCACGTAGATCGCGGTCTCGAGCTTGAAGAAGAGCGCCACGCCGAGGGTGATCGCAAACACGACGGCATCGGACCGGGTGGAGCAGACGGAAACGCGGATCTGGGATTTGTTGATCAGGCGCGCCCCGACGCGCATCAGATGGGCGGCAAGGGCCGCCACCGGGATGTAATTGAAGACCGGCGTCACCAGGAAAAGGATCGCCAGCACCGCCGCGCTGCTGAACAGGGAGGACAACTGGGACGTCGCCCCGCTCTGGTAGTTCACCGCGGAACGGGTGAACGACGAGGAACCCGGGGGCACCCCGAAAAGCCCCGCCGCGACGTTCCCCGCGCCCATGCCGAGGAGTTCCTGGTTGGGTTCGAGCGGCTGGCCGCTCTTCGCCGCAAGCGATTTGGTGATCGCAGTGGCCTCCAGCATTCCAATGATCGCGATCGCCACCACGGTGCTGGCAAGTTGGGGAAGCATCGTCCACTGCGCCGCCAGGGACGGGAGCCGCGCCAGCCTGGGGATCACCGCCATGAGCGCCCCTTCGTCCCGCACCATCTTGAACGGCACCTCCGTGAGCCCGAAAAGGTGGTCGCGAACGACCAGAAAGGCGAAGATCCTGGCGGCGACGCCCAGGACGGCAAGGCCGATGAGCGCCTCCGGCCAGGATGCGCGCCAGCGCCTGATCCCCTCGAAGATCGCCAGGGTCAGCAGGCCGATTCCGACCGCCCACCAGGAGAAGGCATCCCGCCGCACCGCCTCCGCCATCTCCGCCAGGACCGTCACGAAGCTCTCGCCCGCCGGCACAGGGAAGCCCATGAGATTGGGGCCCTGGGTCGTGATGAGGAGCAGGCCGATCGCCGTGGTGTACCCGATGACGACCGAACGCGAAATAAACTTGGTCACCTCGCCGAAGTTGAGGAGGCCGGCCAGAAACTGCGCGATGCCGATGAGAAAGGCGAGGTAGGCCGCCAGGGCCAGCGGGTGAAGTCCGAGGCCGGCATTGTCCCTGATCGTGGCCGCCGTGATCAGGCAGACCGAGGTCGTCGGGCCGAACACGTGATAGTGCGACGAGAAGAACAACGCGCTGAAGAAGCCGCCGACCACGACCGAGAGGATCACGGGCATTGGCGGCAATCCCAGGATCAGGGAAAAACCGATGGCCTGGGGGATGGAGACGAGCGTCAGCGTCGCCCCGGCAATGAGATCCGCGCGGAATCGCTTCCAGCCATAGTTCCGGAACTCCCCGATGAAAGGGAGGCTGACCCGGAACATCTTGGCCCGCAGCGCCTGGGTGTCCGAAAGGGTCTCCCTGACAGTTTCCGCAACACTCATGCAGGCAGCGGCAATACTAGGCCTGTAAACCGATTTTCTCCAGAATCCGCTGCAGATCGTTGTTGCCGGCGTATTCGATCACGATGCGGCCGCGTTTCGGCGTATGTCGGAGGGAGACGCGCGCGCCAAGGTGCGTGGTGAGCCGCTTCTGGATGTCAATGATCACCGCGGCCTCGGCGGGCGCCACCAGGCGGCCCTTGCCGCGGCCGATCATGGAGGCGGGGTGGCCCTGTGCGATCTTCTCCAGCGCCCGCACGCTCAGACCCTCCTCGATCACGCGGCGGGCCAGGATCGCGCGCCGCGCGGCGTCCTCCAGCCCGAGCAGCACTTTGGCGTGGCCCACGCTGAGAAGGTCCTTCGCAAGATATCCCTGGATCTCGGCGTCCAGCGCAAGCAACCGGAGCGAATTGGCCACCGTGGCCCTGCCCTTGCCCACCCGTTCGGCGGTTTGCTCCTGGGTGAGGTCGAAATCCCGGATCAGGCTCGAATAGCCGTAGGCCTCTTCAATCGGATTCAACCCCTCGCGTTGCAGGTTCTCGATCAGCGCCAGTGCCGCGGAGGACGCGTTGCTGGCCTCCAGGATTCGGGCCGGGATGGTCTTGAGCTTCAGGTCCTGAAAGGCGCGCCAGCGCCGCTCGCCGGCAATCAGCTGGAATTTCTCCCCCACCCTGCGCACGACGATCGGCTGCAGCAATCCCTCGGCGCGGATGCTCTCGGCGAGCTCCTTCAACTGTTCGGGATGCATGTCCTTCCGCGGCTGGTAGGGGCTCGGCTCCACCAGATGCACGGGCACCTCCTGGAAGCCCGGCGCGAGCGGCGCAGCGGCGGCCGGCTGGGCGGAGGACGGATTTGGGACCGCCCTCGTTTCGATCTTCGGCGCCGCGGCGGCGCCGCTGGCGATCAATGCGCCCAGGCCGCGTCCGAGTCTGGATTTCGGTAGTGCCATAAAGGGATCTATTTTTGCTGCGGAATGAACAGCGCCTGCCCGACCTGGAGGCGTGTGGGATCGGCAATCTTGTTCGCGTTGATGATGTCCTGCATCCGCGCATTCGTCTTGTGCGCGATGCTGGAAAGCGTGTCCCCGCGCTGCACCGTGTAGGTGACGCCTTCCTTGGAATAGTCGTCGGCGAACGAAGGCGTGCCCACCGCAGGCCGGGTGGCAGCGCCCTTGGCCAGCGCGTTGAGCGCCGCCTGGGTCTCGTTGGCCAGCTTTTCCATCTGTGCGCTCACGAGCTGCAGCGTTTCGCGCCGCTCGTCCCGCAGGGCCGCCTGCAGCGTCTTCTGCATGTCGGCCATCGCGTCATTCAATTGCGCGAGGGTGACGTAGGCCTGGCCGGACTTCGCCTGCAGCTCGCTGTTCTCGCGCTCGAGCTGGTCGATGCGGAGGCCGAGTTCATTCACGCGCTGGCTAAGGAGGCGGACGTCCTCGTGAAGGCTGGCCAGCTCGAATCCCGGCGAAGGGGCCTGCGCGGGGAGCCGCAGGGAGGTGAAAACGACCGCGGCCACCAACCCGGCGATGAGACGAAAACTGGGGTGATGCGCCATACGCGCGCCAGCATTGGGAAAAACACCCGCAAAAACAAGCGAAAGCCTGCCTATCACCCGAGCAGCTCCTCCGCGTGCGCAAGCGCGCTCCTTGCGCTGCGATCGCCCAGCATCCGGGCCAGCTCGCTGATCCGCGCCTTCCGGTCTCCATGGAGGGGTTCGATGACGACCACCGTGCGGTCGTCCCGCTGCTCCTTCGTGACGACAAGATGATGCGCGGCGTGGGCTGCGACCTGCGGAAGATGGGTCACGCACAACACCTGGTGCCTCCGTCCGACCTCCGCCAGCTTCTCCCCGACCACGCCGCCGATTTCTCCCCCCACGTTGGAGTCCACCTCGTCAAACACGAGCACCGGAATGTCGTCGATGTCCGCGAGGATGGTCTTCAACGCCAGCATCACCCGGGCAAGTTCGCCGCTTGAGGCGATACGGCCCAGGGGCAGCGGCGCCTCGCCGGGATTCGGCGAGAACAGGAACGCGCACGAGCAGTCGCCGGCCGGGCCCAGCTCCGCCAGCGTCGCCAGCCGGACGTGGAAATCGGATTTCTTGAAGCCAAGCGGCCCGATCGCCCGCGCACCCGCCCGGGCCAGTTCGCGCGCCGCCTTCTCCCGCGCGAGCCGCAGCGATTCGGCGCGCTGGCGCGCCGCCTGCCCCGCCTCCGCGATCTGCCGGTCGAGGCGGGCAAGGGCGCCCTCAAGATCCCCCTGCAAGTCCAGGCGGCGCCGGATGTCCTCCCGGGCGGACAGCACGGCGCGCACGTCGCCCCCATGGCGCCGCTTCAGCTCAAGCCACGCGTTCATCCGCGCCTGCAGCCGCCCGGCCTGCTCGGGCTCGAACACCAGGTTCTGGGCGAGATCCGCCGCTTCCGCGCCAACGTCGGCCAGCTCCACCGAAACGGAGGCCAGCCGGTCCGCGAGCACCTTGCTCGCCGCGTCCAGCGCCTCAAGCTGCCGCGCATCCCGGACGAGCTGCGCCACGCGCCCGAGGACGCCTTCCTCACCGCTGATCCCGGCGGCCAGCGCCCCGGAAAGCCCGATGAGTTCCTGCGCCCTGTTCAGCCGTTGAAAATCCCTCTCCAACGATTCGACCGCCTCCGCAGTCAGCTCCAGCTCCGCCATCTTCTCCAGCTGGCTTTCGAGATACTGGATCTGATCCGGCGGCAGCCGCGCCTCCTTTGCGAGCCGTGCGCGCTCCGCCTCCAGCGCGCGCCACCGGCGAAAGGACTCCTGGTATTCGAGAAGCAGGCCGGACGTATGCCCGAAGAGATCGAGCAGTTCAAGCTGGGCCGCCTCCTTCAGGAGCCGCCGGGGCTCGGCCGGCCCGTGAAAATCGATCCAGCGCTCGCCCAGCGACTGCAGCGTCGCGAGCGTGGCCAGTCCGCCGTTGACCGTGATCTTCGGCGGCTTTTCGCGCGCCAGGCTTCGCTTGATGATCAGCACGCCGTCCTCGCAGGCCGGGAGGTCCAGCGATGCCAGCATGGCGTCGATCCTGCGCGGATCCTCGAAGAAAAGCGCCGCCTCGACCTCACAGGCCGCCGCGCCCTGGCGGATCACGGTCTTCTCCGCCCGGGATCCGGCCAGCAGGCTGAGCGCACCCAGCAGGACGCTCTTGCCCGCGCCAGTCTCGCCCGTCACCGCCGTGAAACCGCAGTCAAAATCAAGCGCGACGTCCTCCAGCAGGGCGAGATTGCGGATGCGAAGCGACTGGAGCATGGGAAGACGATCCACGAATGGAGACGATCCGGGCCAAACACAAGACATGGGCAGGATCCCCATGCCTCTCGCGCCACCGTCAATCGGCAGATGCACCCGCCGGGACACACGGGGGAACCTGCGGGACAATGCTGCGGATGGCTGCGCCTGGAGGAATGGTCGAAAAAATTCGCAATCCACCGCGAACGCCCATAGATTTTCTGGCGTTCCCTTTTCCTGCTGAACCTGTCGACCGATGAGCACGCCGCGGCGGACAGTCCTCTCGTGGCTCGCCCTGCTCCTCCTGCTGACGGTGGGCGCCGGGGCGCAGAACGACACCCCCCCGGCGAGTCCCGCATTCGACAACCCGGAGCAGCGCACCATCTCCCGCATCCGCGATCTGTTCGACATCGACCTGCCGTTCACCGAGCGGCCGGGGCAGGTCAGATTCAGTTTTCAGCCGATCTTCCGCGACCTGCTCAACGAAAGCTATCTGCGCGTCCCGCTCGAATTCCGCTGGGGCGTGAATGACCACTTCGAACTGAACAGCGACATGGAGACCTATTTCCACCATGGCCTGCGGAAGGGCGACAGCAGTTATGGCCTCGACGAATTATTTCTTGGGGCGAAGTACGCCTTGTTGGGATGGCTCGAACCCGTCTGGAATGCGAGCGTCGGCTTCAACGTCGCGGTCCCCGTCAGCCGCCCGCCCGTCGGGATGACGGACGGCCATGATCATTTCAGCCCCTACATCGTCTTCGACCGGAAGCTGCGCTGCCTGCCGGGGCTCTCCGGTTTCCTCAACGCGCGCCCGGATTTCATCACCGAGTCTTCCACCCCGGGGAGTTTCGGCCGCAACGAGCCGCACAGCAATTCGCTGACGGTGAGCCCGGGGTTGCTCTTTGACCACTACGACTGGCATTACACCCTCGAAGTGGATGCCACCACGACGCGGATCATCGGGACCGGCAGCCACGATTTTCTCACCATCCGCCCCGGCGTCTTTTGGGATCTGCCGAGGGCGCTCGTGCTTCGCGCGCGCGGGCGCTGGATCGCCGGATTCAACTTGAAGTTCGTTTTCGGACCCGACGGCAACACGGTCGGCACCGGCGGCCGCCTCCGCGGCGAACTCAACCTGACGCACTTGTTCCGCAGCGGCCCGTGAACAGCTTCTCCCCTCGCCGGGCCGACGCCGGATGCCCGGCCAGTCCGGCGGCCTTCCCTGCCCGGCTCTCGCGGGAGAATCCTACCAGGCCGTCCAGGCCCATGCGGCGCCGTGCAGGACCAGGCACGCCGCAAGCGCCGCAGCCACATCGTCGGCGACGATGCCCCATCCCCCGGGGAGATCCTCGAGTTTTCGGATGCCGAACGGCTTGGTGATGTCAAAAAGACGGAATAGAAGGAAACCGGCGACGAAAACCGCCCAGGGCGCCGCCCAGGACGGCAGGACCCGCACAACCGCCCGCCAGTCGAGAAAACACAGGGGCATGACCGCGAATTCATCCAGGATCACCTCGCCCGGATCGCGCCGGCCGATGCGGAACTCGGCCTCGCCGCAGAGCGCCACCGCGAGGTAGAGGCCCGGGAGGCTGAACAGCGCCGGCCAGAAGCCGGGCAGCGGCCAGAAGAACACCGTGAAATAGAGCAGCCCGGCCGCGGATCCCCAGGTGCCCGGGGCACGGCGGCCCCGCCCGAGGGAACCCAGCGTAGCCAGCGCCAGGACGAGCCTCGAAGAGAGAAAACGCGGCCAGATCGGTTGTTCGAGCTTCACGATCCCGGAGCGTCAAAAAGCACGTGCCGGTACTTCCGGTAGTAGCTCACCATCGATGATACCATGAACCACATGGACACGAACAACAGCACGAGACCGACCCAATGAACAAACTGCGCAGCCCCTCCGCACCATGATCCCCAACGCGGCGCAAAATCACGGCTGAACATCGGCTCCCCGAGCAGGCATCCCAGCGACACCATCTGGACGATTGTCTTCACCTTCCCCGCCTGCTCCGCAGCCATCACCACGCCGCGCATCGCCGCCATCATGCGCAACCCTGAAACCATGAACTCCCGGGTCAGGACCGTCAGCACGATCAGCATCCCCACCACCCCGGGCACCGGATTCAGGTAATTGAGGTCGAGCAGCGCCACCATCACGCCGAGCACGAGCACCTTGTCCGCCAGCGCGTCCATGAACTTGCCGAAATCGGACACGATGTTGCGTTCCCGCGCGAATTTGCCATCGAGCCAGTCGGTGATCGCCGCCGCGATAAAGAGCCCGCAGGCGAGAGTCGCCGCCCAAGGCCACGTGCCGTACATGAGCGCGACGATGGCAAACGTCAGCGGCAGGCGGATCAGGGTCAGCACGTTGGGCAGGTTTAATCGGCGCAGCACGGCCACAAAGTATGCACTGTTCGAGCTGCCCCAGGCAAGGATGGAGATTACGGGCCAGCCGCCGGGCCCTTCCTCGTGAACGCACCCGGGGCCAAACCTAAAATCCCGTTCGGTCTCGCTTGCCCTGGATCCCCTCCTGCCTCTAACTGGCGCTTCGCGGCGCGCCGCCGGCACCGCCGGCCAGCGCCAGACACCTGCCATGAGACTGTGCATCTATCCGGGCACCTTTGATCCCATCACCAACGGACACCTCGACGTGCTGGAGCGCGCCGCGCGCCTCTTTGATCACGTGTTGGTCTCCATCGCCGACAGCTCCGACAAGGGGCCGCTGTTCTCCGCCGAACAACGCCTCGGCTTGATCCGGCCGAACATCGCCCGTTTCCCCAACGTCTCGGCGACCATCTTCCGGGGACTGTTGGTCGACTTCGCCATGGAACAACGCGCGGTGGCCATCATCCGCGGGCTGCGCGCCCTGTCGGATTTCGAGTTCGAGTTCAACATGGCGCTGATGAACCGCCACCTGCAGCCGGCGGTCGAAACGATCTACGTCATGCCCAACGAGGATTATAGCTACACCAGCTCCCATCTTGTGAAACAGGTCAGCAAGTTCGGCGGCGATGTTGGGAAGTTCGTGCCCGCCAATGTGGCCGCAGCCCTGCGCGCCGCCTACGGGTTCGCCTGAACCAGGGGCCTCCGGCGGCGGAAGGGCGCCGGCGCTGTTACTTTCCCGCAGGCCGCACGTCATTGGATCTGCTGACGTGCCGCTCTCCAGCTCCGCGATCATCAGCCACGCTGGTCTTGCCTCGGCCACGGTCAGCATTGAATCTTCCGCTTTAATCTCATGGCCTCGTCTTCTCGTTTCAGTGTTGGGAAAGCTCTCCTCGTGGCCGCCGCCGCCGCCGTCGCCGCCGGCGGGTGGTATTTCTGGCGCCGCGGCTCCGAAAAGACGCCGGAATACATCTGGGTCACCGCTGCGCGCGGTGATGTCGTCCAGGTGGTCACGGCCACCGGCGACATCGAACCGGTGCTCGACGTCAATGTGGGATGCCAGATCTCCGGCATCATCTCCAAGCTCTACGTGGACTGGAATTCGCCGGTCAAGGAGGGCCAGCTTATCGCCCAGATTGATCCCGCGATCTACAAGGCGAATGTTCTCCAGGCCGAGGGCCAGCTCGCCAACGCGAAAGCCAACTACGAACTCACGCGGGTGAACACCGAACGCACCCGGGAGCTCTTCAAGAAGAGTCTCGTCGCCCAGTCCGACCTTGACACCGCCGAGGCCCAGCTGCTTCAGGCCGATGCGCAGGTGAAGATCCAGAGCGCGTCGCTGGATCTGGCCAAGGTGAATCTCGCCCATTGCGACATCTTCTCTCCCATTGACGGCGTGGTCGTCTCCCGGCAGGTCGACGTTGGCAACACGGTCGCCGCCAGCCTCAGCGCCCCCACCCTTTTCATGATCGCAAACGACCTGACGAAAATGCAGATCATCGGCGCGGTGGCGGAAGCCGACATCGGCAATGTGAAGGTCGACCAGACGGTCAACTTCACGGTCGACGCGTTTCCCAACCAGCAGTTCCACGGTCGCGTCAGCCTGATCCGCAACGCTCCGCAGACGCAGCAAAACGTCGTCATCTACCAGACGATCATCGACGTCAACAACCCCGATCTCAAGCTCCGCCCCGGCATGACGGCTAACATCTCGATTATCATCGCCGAACGCATCAACACCCTCCGCTTCGCCAACAGCGCCCTGCGCGCGCGCATTCCCGACGAACTGCTGCCGAAGCCCGCGCCAGCCGCGAGCACGGCAGAAGCCTCCGCCGGCGCCCCCGCCGCGGCCGCAAAATCCATGACCGATGAGCAGCGGCGCGCCGCGGTGCGGCAGATCATGCAAGAGGTCGGTTTTACCTGGGGCAACGGCCCTCCTTCACCAGACGTTTTGCAAAAAGCCCAGCAACTGGCCAAGGAACGCGGAATTGACATCGACTTCAGCCGGTTTGGCGGAGGCCGCGCCAGCAACGGGAGCAGCGGTGCCGTGACGACCCGCACCGTTTATAAACTGGTCGGCGCGGATACGAAGACCGCCGTGCTGGAGGCCGTCCGCGTCAAACTGGGCATCACCGACGGCATTTATACCGAGGTGGTCGACGGCCTGAAGGACGGCGATGTCATCGTCACGAGCGCCACCCTGCCCGGCAAGTCCACCGCCGCCGCGGCTCCCGCGGCCGGCAATCCCTTTGCGGGCGGCCCGCGCCGGTTCTGAACCTCGTCCGCTCCGCTCCCGCCTCCCATGGCCGCCGTCGTCAAAATCGAGGAGATCCACAAGATCTACGACTCCGGCGAGATTCCCGTGCATGCCGTGCGCGGGGTCTCGATCGAGATTCACCGCGGTGAGTTCGTGGCGCTCATGGGCGCGAGCGGCTCCGGCAAGTCCACCCTCATGAACCTGCTCGGCTGCCTCGACCGCCCGACGCGCGGCCGCTACCTGCTCGACGGGATCGACGTCTCCCAGCTCGACCGCAACGAGCTCGCCGACATCCGCAACCAGAAGATCGGATTCGTGTTCCAGGGCTTCAACCTGCTCGCCCGCACCACCGCGCTGGAAAACACGGAACTGCCGATGATGTATGGCAGGCAGCGCCGCTCGTCGCGGGCCATGCGCGAGCGGGCGCTGCACAGCCTGGAGATCGTGGGCCTCTCCGATCGCGCTGATCATTTTCCCAACCAGCTTTCCGGCGGCCAGCAGCAGCGCGTCGCCATCGCCCGCGCGCTCGCCAACGACCCGGAGATCCTGCTGGCCGACGAGCCGACCGGCAACCTCGACAGCAAGACCTCCGTCGAGGTGATGGGCGTGTTCCAGAAGCTCAACGAACAGGGCATCACGATCGTCATGGTGACGCACGAGCTCGACATCGCCCGCTATTGCAAGCGCAACCTCATCCTGCGCGACGGCCGCCTGGTGCGCGACGAACTGGTGCCGGATCGTCTCAGCGCGGACGTGGAGATGAAACGGCTGAGAGAGGCCGAGGCCGCGGCAAAACTGACCTCCGCCTAGCCATGCGCGCATTCAACACCATCAAGGTCGCCCTGCGCGCGCTGAGGCGCAACGCCATGCGCTCCATCCTCACGGCCCTGGGCATCATCATCGGCGTCGCCGCGGTCATCGCGATGGTCAGCATCGGCAACGGCGCCAAGGCCGACGTCGAGGCCAGAATCGCCAGCTTGGGCGAGAATGTCATCACGGTCTTCCCGGGCAGCTTCGTCAGCGGCGGCATGCGCAGCGGCTGGGGCAGCGCCTCCACGCTCACTGTGGACGACGCGGACGCCATCAAGCGCGAAATCTCCAACGTGATCGCCGTCACCTCAGAGGTGCGGGACCGCGCCCAGGTGCTGGCCAACGGTCTCAACTGGAACACCCAGATCATGGGCGAGTCGCCCGACTATCCCCAAATCCGCAGCTGGCCGATGGGCGAAGGCGCGATGTTCACCGACCAGGACGTGCGCAGCGTCGCCAAGGTGGCAGTGTTGGGGAAGACCGTCGTCGACCAGCTTTTCCCGGATGGCGACCCGCTCGGCAAGACGGTCCGCATCCGCAACATCCCGTTCAAGGTCGTCGGCGTGCTCGCCCCAAAAGGCTTCAACCTCTTCGGCCAGGACCAGGATGACACCGTTGTGATTCCGTACTCCAGCCACCTGAAGCGCGTGTCCCACCACCAGAACATCAATTCGATCCTCGTGCAGGCCGCCAGCGCCGGGGCGATCGACAAGGTTCAGCAGGACATCACCGATCTGTTGATGCAGCGCCGCAAGGGCCGCGAGCAGGATTTTACCGTGCGCAACCAGATTGAATTCGCCGAGGCGCAAACGGAAGCTGCGAGGACCATGACCATTCTGCTCGGCTGTATCGCCGGCGTCTCCCTGATCGTCGGCGGCATCGGCATCATGAACATCATGCTGGTGAGCGTGACCGAGCGCACGCGCGAGATCGGCATCCGGCTCGCCGTGGGCGCGCACGGCCGCGACGTGCTGCTGCAATTCCTGATCGAGGCCGTGATTCTCAGCTCGCTGGGCGGCATGATCGGCATTCTCCTCGGCGTCGGCGGGTCGGAATTGGTCTCCATCAAGACCGGCTGGCCGATCCTGGTTTCCTCGACCTCGGTGGTCGGGGCGGTAGGATTCAGCGCGGCTGTCGGCGTGTTCTTCGGCTATTATCCGGCCCGCAAAGCCGCCCAGCTCGACCCGATCGAGGCGCTCCGCTACGAGTGAATCCAGGCCGCCTGCCGGCCTGCGCGCCTCCTGCCGCCGACGCGGCCGCCGCATGCTCAGCGCCCGCCTCCTCACTCCGCCCATTTCCCAAAAATGGGACGGAGCTGTTCCGAAGACGGGCAGTTCCATCCGCCCAAAAGTCCCTTCCTATTGATTCTTGCTCTGGCGATCAACAGGTTATGGATTCCTCGGCCCGATGGCATAGCTCATGCAAAACCGCGCCGCAAGGAGGAGAATCTCTTGATCGAAAATCGCCGCCCATCCTCTCCGGCCGCACAACCCAAAAACCGCATCCTCGAATCCCCGCCATGATCACCCTCCGAAGCATCAACCGCGTCTATCCCCTCAAGGGCGGGCCGTTCTACGCGCTCCGCAACGTTGATCTCGAAATCAACGAAGGTGAGTTTGTGTCCGTCATGGGTCCCTCGGGCTCGGGCAAGTCGACGCTTCTGCACGTGCTCGGCCTGCACGACGGAGCCTGGGACGGCGAGTATTGGTTCGCCGGGGAGGCCGTCCACAAAATGGACAGAAAGAAGCGGTTCGATCTGCAGAAAAAGAGCATCGGTTTCATCTTCCAGAGCTACCATCTGCTCGACGATCTCACGGTCTACGAGAATCTGGAGATCCCGCTCAGCTATCGCGACGTGCCCAAGAAACAGCGCGAGAGCATCGTCTGCGACACGCTCGACCGCTTCCACATCGTCGCGAAGAGGGATTTGTATCCGAACCAGCTTTCGGGAGGCCAGCAGCAGCTCGTCGGCGTGGCACGCGCCCTCGTGGCCAGACCGCAGCTCATCCTGGCGGACGAGCCCACCGGGAACCTCCACTCCGACCAGGGCCGCGAGATCATGCAGCTCTTCAAAAAACTCAACCAGGAGGATGGGGTCACGATTGTCCAGGTGACGCATTCCACCGAGAATGCCGCATTCGGCTCGCGAGTCGTGCGCCTGGCCGACGGCATGATCATCAGGTGATTTCCGACCTGCGATTTTCGATTTCCGATCACTGATTTTAGATGAACCAATCTCTAGCCATTCATGGTCCCTGCGCAGGCGGCCGGCTGTCCTCCAGGGTCGGGCCTCCGCGATGGCTCCGCCTGTTCTGGCCGGCGCTCCCCGCGTTGGCCGTCATGGCCGCCGGGCTCGCGGCGCAGGAATCCTCCGCACGCCTTTCCCTGGAAGAAGCAATCCGCCTGGCCCTCCTGAACAACCACAGCATCAAGGTGGACGTCTTCACCCGGGGCGTTGGCAGGGCGAACCTGCTGGCGGCCTATGGCGCCTTCGATCCATCGATCAACTTCGCCCGGAGCTACAACGAGTACTACAACCCGTCCCTGCCCTCGGCCAGCAATGGGTTCCTTCCATCCGCCGAGCTCATCCAGACCGACAGTTACAGCGTCTCCCTGGGCGGTTCCATGCCCTGGGGCACCCAATACTCGTTCGGAGGCACCGCGATCAACCAGCGGGGCACCTACAACGGGTTCACCAACAATTTCCTGACGAACGGCACCGTGCAGATCACGCAACCTCTGCTGCGGGGCTTTGGATTCTCAGGCAGCACGCTCAATCTCGGCCTGCGGGTGGCCAGGGCCAACCGGGGCATCTCCGAATGGCAGTACCGCCAGACGGTCATCGACACAATTACCAACGTGGTGGTTGCCTACAGCGACCTCGCCGCCGCCCAGGCGAACCTGAAGACGATCCAACGCTCCCGGGATCTGGCTGCCGGCCTGGTCGACGATAACCGGAAACGGGTCAAGGTGGGAACCATGTCGGAGAACGACGTGACCTCCGCCCTCGCCAACGTCGCCACGTCCGAGGAACAGATTCTCTCCGGGCAGCAGGCCGTCCGCGACGCCGACAATCAGCTGCGCCTTCTCCTCGGCCAGAGCACGTTTGCCAACGAGGGCCCCCTGCTCGCCATCGATCCGCCGGACCAGCCGTCCGTGGTGTTGAATGTCTCCGAGGATCTGAGGAGGTGCTATGAGCTGCGCCCCGACTTCCAGCAGGCCCGGTTCACGCTCGACAAGAGCCGCTATAACGCCGCCTACGCCCGCAACCAGCTGCTGCCCGAGGTGGATTTCGTCGGCAACTACGGGTTCACCGGACTCTCCCCGGATTTCACAACGAGCCGCAGCATGGTCGCAGACCAGGACAACCGGTCATATTATGCCGGCGTGAGTGTGACCATTCCACTGACCTTTGCTCAGGGCAGGGGCAATGCGCGCGCCGCCAAACTTCAGAGGAAGCACGACGAGGAGAGCCTGGAGCTCCTCAAGGAGCAGATCGCATTGAGCGTGACCGCCGCGGCCGGCCAGGTCGAGACAACTCGGAAGCGGGTCGAGGCGGCCCGCCTCGCGCTCGATCTTTCGCAGAAGACGGTCAACGCCGAGCTCAAAAAGCTCCGCGCCGGCAGCAGCAACACCTTCACCGTCCTGCAGGATCAAAACCTCCTCATGATCGCCGAGTCCGCCTACAACGGGGCGCTTGCCGACCAGCGGCGCGCCGCCGCGACCTATGAACACGAGACCGGCATCACGCTCGAACGCCACCACGTCGAGCTGAGCAAGGAGTGACGGATCTGCAGCCGGCAGGTGGATGCCCGATGCCACGACGGGCGGCGGCGTCGCAGCAGCAGCATGGAGAAGCCGCAGCAGCGCGGAGGGCGGGGCTCCCGCCGGGCCGCGCCTTTTCGCCCTGCTCTCGTTCACACCCGGCCACGGAAAAAGGCGATGGTCTGCTTCAGACCTTCCTCGATCGCGACGGCCGGCTCCCATTTCAGCGCGCGGCGGGCGAGCGCAATGTCGGGCCGGCGCTGCTTCGGATCGTCGGACGGCAGCGGCTTGTGCACGATCTTCGATCTTCCGCCAACGAGCTTCACCGTGAGTTCCGCGAGCTGCAGCATCGTGAATTCGTCGGGATTGCCAAGATTGAGCGGCCCGACCGTCTCCGTCTGATTCATGAAGCGGCAGAGCGCCTCGATCATGTCATCCACATAGCAGAAGGAGCGTGTCTGTTCACCATCGCCGTAGACCGTGAGATCCTCGCCGCGGAGGGCCTGGACAACGAAATTGGAAACCACGCGGCCGTCGCTGGCCAGCATCCGCGGCCCGTAGGTGTTGAAAATCCGGGCCACCCGGATGTCCACCCGATTCTCCCAATGATAGTTGAAGAACAGCGTCTCCGCGCAGCGTTTGCCTTCGTCATAACACGACCGGCGGCCGACCGGGTTGACGTGTCCCCAATAGGTTTCCGGCTGCGGATGCACCTGGGGATCCCCGTACACCTCGGATGTCGACGCCTGCAACACGCGCGCCTTGACCCGCTTGGCGAGACCCAGGCAGTTGATCGCGCCCATGACCGAGGTCTTCACCGTCTTGATCGGATTGTACTGGTAATGCACCGGGGACGCCGGACAGGCGAGGTTGTAGATCTGATCGACCTCGACCTTGAAAGGATCGACCACATCGTGCCGCATGAATTCAAACCGCGGATTGGACAGCAAATGGACGATGTTCTCCCTCCGGCCGGTGAACAGGTTGTCCAGGCAGATGACGTTGTTGCCGTCGCTGATCAGCCGGTCGCAGAGATGGCTGCCGAGGAATCCGGCGCCGCCGGTTACGAGGATGCGCATGGGCCGTAGACTGAACGGGAAGGCCCGGGATTGGCGAGTCTGCTTTGAGACGTGCGGATGCGCGGCTGTTGGGCGGGCAGCATCACTGTCCAAAACAGCGCTGAAGGAAATGGCGCCGCGCGGTGGCGGAGGAGTGAGGGTTGCGGTGCATGAAAAACGAAACTACCACCCGCACCAACGCGGCCGGGCACGAGGCAAGATGTGCCAGCCTGTTTAGCCAGATCCTAAGTTTGATCGATCGTCACGAGTTTGCTGCCGCGGTCCACCACACCGTTGATGTCACGCAATACGTTACAAAATGGCGGAGCCGGCGCCGTTTTCTTTGAGATTGCCTCGATTCAGCGGACAAAAGCCCGGGCAAGCCGGGGCAGCAGAACCCGCAGGTCTGCTCAGGTTCCAGGCGCATCGCCCCCCTGGGCGACCGGCGGTGGATTGGCGGGTGCGACAGGCTCGGGCGCGGAAACGTCCGACGCCTTGGCTGGAGACCATTTCGGCGGCCGGGCCACGAGTTCCTTCATGCGCGGAAGCTGGGACGTGTCCCAACCGCCGCCAAGCGCCATGATAAGAGCGATGCTCGCATTGACCTCGCGGAGCTGGACCTGGACCCAGTTCTCGCGATTGGTCAGCACCGCGTTCTGCGCTGTCGCCACGTTGAGCGAGCTGTCGATGCCGGCCTTGAAGCGGGTTTGAGCAAGCGCGAGATAGTGCTCGGCCGAAGCCACCGCCGTCTGCTCCTGTTTTTCCTCGACGGCCAGGATCCGGAGCGCCGCCAGGTTGTCCTCGACCGTCTGGAACGCCGTAAGAACGGTCTGCCGGTAGTTCGCCACAGCCTGGTCGTAGGCGGCCTTGGCCTCGTCGTTCACGGCCCGCAGCGACCCGACCGAGAGGATCGTCGCGCCCACCTCGGGCCCGACCGACCAGAGCCGGCTCGGCCACTCGAACCAGCGGGAGAAGGTCGACGATTCGTACCCGCCGGCGGCGTTCAGTGTCAGGTTCGGAAAATAGGCCGTGCGCGCCACCCCGATCTGGGCGTTGGCCGCGGCGACCTGCCGCTCTGCGGCGGCGATGTCCGGCCGCCGCTCCAGCAATTCGGAGGGAATCCCCGGCGGAATTGCAGGCACGTTCGGATGGAACGCGGTCGCCGGAATGGAGAGCGCGGCGGGCGGTTTCCCGATGAGAACGGCGATCGCATGCTCGTATTGCGCGCGGGAAACCCCGACATCGGTCGCCTGGGCGACCACGGTGTCATACTGCGCCTGGGCGATGGCGAGGTCTTCCTCGGAATCAATGCCGTTCTTCAGCAGCGAAGTGACCAGATTGAGCGTCTGCCGGTACGACGCCACGGTCTCCGTGAGGATGCGGCGCTGCTCGTCGACGGCGCGGAGCTCGAAGTAATCCTCCGCCAGTGCGACCTGGGTGCTGAGCACGGCGGTGGCCAGGTCGGCCGCACTCGCCTGCGCCGAGAATTCGCTGGCCGCGACGGAATTCCGGATGCGGCCCCAAAGGTCGATCGTGTAGGAGGCGTCGAGCGGGAAGTTGAATTGATTGACGACGGCGCCCGATCCGCCTCCGGTTCCAGACGATGAGTAGGTTTGGGAGGAACGGGAACGCGTCACTGCGGGCGAGGCCGTGACAGTGGGAAAGAGCGAGGCCTGGGCCGCCACAACCAGGGCGCGCGATACCCGGAAGTTCGCCTCGGCCGCCCGAATCGTCTGGTTGGAAATCTTAACCTGTTGTTCAAGGGCATTCAGCTCTGAATCACCGTAGAGCTCCCACCAGTCGGACCGGACCGCATCGTCGCTCGGATTGGCCGGCTTCCATCCCGCCGCGTCCGCGTTTGCGGTAGATGACGCCTCTTTGAAGGCCACGGGGACGGTCGCCGGCGGTCGTTGATATTTCGGGGCTAAATTGCACGAGGCGCAGAGCAGGGCCAAGGCAGCGGCAAGAAGCAGTGCGGCCATCCCGGATGTCCCACACTTAAAATGGTCCGGTCGTGCCAACTCCGTCGGAGATTGGTGAAAAGGTAGTGTCTTCATGCGATAACCTAAGACATTGCCCGCTCAACGAACGGAATCCGCGACCGGCGCGGGCGCGCTGGACGCGTGCGGCTGGGCCATTCCCAGCCGGGTCACGCGGGTCAACCAGTTATTCAGACGATCCATATAAAGATAAATGACCGGCGTGGTGAACAGCGTCATGGCCTGGCTGACGATCAGCCCGCCGACGATCGTGATTCCGAGCGGCCGTCGAAGCTCCGCGCCCATGCCCGTGCCCAGCGCGAGCGGAAGACCGCCGAGCAGCGCCGCCATGGTGGTCATCATGATCGGGCGGAAGCGCAGGATGGAGGCCCGGAAGATCGCCTCGCGCGGACGGACGCCATCGCGTCGCTCCACTTGCAGCGCGAAGTCGATCATCATGATCGCGTTCTTCTTCACCAGGCCGATCAGGAGGATGATGCCGATCAGCGCGATCAGGCTCATCTCAGTATGCGTGATCAGGAGGGCGAGCAGCGCGCCGACCCCCGCGGACGGCAGGGTCGACAGGATCGTGATTGGATGGATATAGCTTTCGTAGAGCATGCCCAGGACGATGTAGACTGCACCCAGAGCCGCCACGATCAGGAGAGGTTCGCTCGAAAGGGACGCCGCGAACGCCTGGGCCGTGCCGCTGAAGGCGCCGGTGATCGTGGTTGGCATCCCCAGGCTCCGCTCCGCAGCATTGATCGCCGTGACCGCATCCCCCAGTGCGACCCGGGGCGCCAGGTTGAAGGAAATGGTAGCCGACGGGAACACGCCGGAATGGTTGACGGCCAGAGCCGCATTAACGGCCTGGAAATGGGTGAACGCCGACAGGGGGACCATCCCGCCGCCAGCGGACGAAACGTAGACGCTGGAGAGCGCCGTCGGATTCTGCCAGTATTCCGTGGTGACCTCCATGACGACGTAGTACTGGTTGATGGGGGTGTATCGTGTGGCGATCTCCCGCTCACCAAAAGCGTCGTAGAGGATGTTGTCGATCGTCTGTGCCGTGATGCCAAGCCGCGCGGCCGTGGCGCGGTCGATGACGAGATTGGCGGCGAGACCGTTGTTCTGGGCGTCCGTGTTGACGTTGGTGAGCTGGGGAATCCGCCGCATGGCCTTGAGCAGCGTTGGGCCCCAATGGGTCAGGTCCGCGAGATTGTCGCTCTGGATTGTGTACTGGAATTGCGCCGGAGCCATCCGGCCGCCAATCCGGACGTCCTGGACTGCCTGCATGTACAACGTGGCGCCCGGCACAGTCGCGAGCTTCGGCCGGAGCCGGTTGATGATCTGATCGGCGGTAGCCTTTCTCTGGTTCAGCGGCTTCAGGGAAATGAAGACCCGTCCGTTGTTGATCGTCGTCCCGCTGCCGCCGCCCGAGAAGCCAATAACTGTGTCGACCCCCGGATCCGACTGCACGATCTTTAGCAGTTGCTTGATCCGCTCAGACATTGCCTGGAACGACGTCTCCTGATCGCCCAGAATGCTGCCCATGATCCGCCCGGTGTCCTGCTGCGGAAAGTACCCCTTCGGCACGATCCCCCAGAGGTAGATATTGAGGCCAAGCGTCAGGATCGCGATTATGAGGACGAGCAGGGAGTGCCTCAGCACCCAGGTCAGGGCGCGTTCATAGGCCTTGAGCGTCGCGTTGAAGGCCTTTCCGTTCAGCTTATATACCCAGCCGTGGCCCTTCTTGCTGCTTCGGAGCCGGGAGCACATCATCGGCGTGGCCGTGAGCGACGTCACCAGCGATACGAGGATCGTGACCGAGAGCACCACCGCAAACTCGCGGAAGAGCCGGCCCACGATGCCCCCCATGAGGAGAATCGGCGTGAAGACGGCCACGAGCGAAATGCTCATGGTGAGAACCGTGGAACCAATTTCAGCGGCGCCCGTCAGCGCGGCTTCCATCGGGCCCATGCCATGCTCCCGGTAGCGGGTGATGTTTTCGAGGACGACGATGGCGTCGTCGACCACGAACCCCGTGGAAATCGTCAGCGCCATGAGCGAAAGATTGTCGATGCTGTAGCCGAGAAAATACATGACCCCCAGGGTCCCGATGAGGGAAACCGGGACCGCGACGCTCGGGATCAGGGTGGACCGGACCTCACGCAAGAAGACAAACACGACCAGCACAACGAGCACGACCGAGATAAGGAGCGAACGCTCGACATCCCGCACCGAGGCGCGGATCGTCACGGTCTGGTCCAGGGCTACAGTCAGATCAATCCGGCGGTTCATTGCCGCGCGCAGCTGCGGGAGAGCCGCCCGGATGCCGTCGACCGTGTCGATGATGTTGGCGCCCGGCTGGCGGAAAACAATGAGCGAAG
This sequence comes from uncultured Verrucomicrobiae bacterium, assembly GCA_963827125.1. Lineage (GTDB taxonomy): Bacteria > Verrucomicrobiota > Verrucomicrobiia > Opitutales > Opitutaceae > Fen-1467. Next base: position 81,815 of record CAWHAC010000015.1, on the reverse strand, counting down.
CCCCAGGCTTGCCGTTGGCCAGACCGAGCGAACGCACAGTCTGGACCGAGTCTTTCACCGCCGCGACGTCAGAGAGATGGACGGCCGATCCGCTCCGGTAGCTGACGATGATCGGCCGATAATCCGCCGCCTTCATCAACTGGTCGTCGGCGCCAATCGACCACCGTCGCTTGGAATCCGCCAGGCTCCCCTTCGCCTGGTCCACGGTCTGGGCCGCCACCGCGACGCGGACGTCATCAAGCTGCAGTCCGTAGCTGTTGAGCTGGGTCGGATTGACGTCGATCCGCACGGCCGGCGAAGAGCTGCCGCCGACAAACACCTGCCCGACGCCCTGGATTTGCGAAAGCCGCTGGGCCAGCACCGTCGACGCCGTGTCGTACAGGACGGAGGTCGGCAGGGTGTCCGACGTCAGGGCGATGATCATGATGGGAGCGTCCGCCGGATTCACCTTGCGATAGGTGGGATTGGCCGGGAGGTCTGTCGGCAGATAGCTGCGGGCCGCGTTGATCGCCGCCTCGACGTCCCGCGCGGCGGCGTCGATATTGCGGCTGAGATCAAATTGCAGGGTGACGCTGGTCTGGCCGAGCGTGCTTGTCGCCGTCATTTCCGCAACGCCGGCGATCCGGCCAAAAGCCCGTTCCAGGGGTGTCGCCACCGACGAAGCCATGATCTCGGGGCTCGCTCCCGGGAGAGAGGCCGAGACCGAGATCGTGGGAAAATCGACCTGGGGCAGCGGCGACACCGGAAGAAACCGGAACGCTACAATGCCCGACAAAGCGACGGCGGCGGTGAGGAGCGTCGTCGCGATGGGCCGCCGGATGAAGGGCGAGGACAGGCTCATGACAACGCTTTTACAGCCAGACCGGGTTTCAATCCTTCCGGCGCCGGAGCGCGTCGGCGGGCGGCGAGGCGGGTCGCCAGGCGGTCGAAGAAAAGATAGATGACCGGCGTGGTGTAGAGCGTCAGCATCTGGCTGAAAATCAGACCGCCGATGATCGCGATGCCGAGCGGCCGCCGCAGCTCCGAGCCGATGCCCTGCCCCAGAGCGAGAGGGACCGCGCCAAGCATCGCAGCCATCGTGGTCATGATGATCGGGCGAAACCGGAGCAGGCACGCCTGGAAGATGGCTTCGTCGGCGCTCTTGCCCTCGCGGCGCTGGGCGTCGAGCGCAAAGTCGATCATCATGATCGCGTTCTTCTGGACGATGCCAATCAGCAGCACGATGCCGATGATCGCGACAACGGTCAGCTCAGCCCCGCAGACGAGCAACCCGAGGAGCGCGCCAACACCCGCGGACGGCAGCGTGGACAAGATCGTCACCGGGTGGATATAGCTTTCATAGAGGACCCCGAGGACGATGTAGACCGTGATGATGGCGCCGAGGATCAGGACCCACTCGTTGGTGAGGGAACCGACAAAGGCTTGGGCCGTGCCCTGGAAAGAGCCCTGCATGGCTGGCGGTGGCTGCATGTCCGCGATCACCTTGCGGATGGCTTTGACCGCCGCGCCCAATGAAACTCCAGGAGCGAGGTTGAATGACACCGTGGTGGCCGGAAATTGCCCCATGTGACTGATGAGGGTTGGGGCCGTCCGGTCTGTCCCGTGCGTGATGGCTCCGAGGGGCACGCTGCCGCCCGAGGCGGACTTGAGGTAGATGTTGTTCAGTTTTTCCGGACCCGTCTGGAAGGCCGGATCCACCTCCAGGATGATGTGGTATTGGTTCAGTTGGGTGAACACGGTCGACACCTGCCGCTGGCCAAAGCTGTCGTACAGGGCGTCGTCGATGTTCTGCGGCGTGACACCAAGACGTGCGGCGGTGGCGCGGTCAAAGTGGAGTTGCAACTGCCGGCCCCTCGTCTGCAGGTCGCTCGCCACGTCCGCGAGCTCGGACAGGCGCTTCAGCCGGTCAACGAATTTGACGGCGTAACGTGACAGCTCGCCTGCATCCGGATCCTCCAGACTGTACTGATATTCGGTGCGGCTGACGATATCCTCGACCGAGATGTCCTGGACTGGCTGCATGTAGAGCGTGATCCCCGCCACTTTCGCCAACGCAGGCTGCAGCCGCCGGATCACCTCCGAGGCGGAAATACCCCGATCGGCGAGGGGCTTGAGGTTGATTTGGATCCGTCCGGCATTGAGGGTCGTGTTCGTCCCGTCGACGCCGATGAACGACGAGAGGCTCTCGACCGCCGGATCCTCCAAAATCACCGCGGCCAGGCGTTGCTGTAATTGCGCCATCCGGGTGAACGAAACGTCCTGGTCGGCTTCCGAGACGCCCTGAATTTCGCCGTCGTCCTGCACGGGAAAGAACCCCTTGGGAATCCAGGCGAAAAGCAGGAAGGTGAGGGCCAGCGTTGCCGCGGCGACGACGAGGGTGAGCGGTTGATGGCGCAGGACCCATTGAAGCGTGCGGCGATAAAAGCCGATCGTGCGCTCGAACACCCGCTCGGAAGCCTGATAGAACCGCCCCTGCTCGGCGGCCTTGCGATGCCGCAGGAGCCGCGAGCAAAGCATCGGGGTCAGGGTCAGCGAGACCGCCGCCGAGATCAGGATCGTCACGCTGAGGGTGATCGCAAATTCCCGGAACAGGCGGCCGGTGATGTCGCCCATGAGGAGGAGCGGGATCAGGACTGCGATCAGCGAGACCGTCAGCGACATGATCGTGAAGCCGATCTGCTCCGCGCCCTTGAGCGCCGCCGCGAGGGGCGCTTCCCCCTGCTCAACATAGCGCGAAATGTTTTCGATCATGACGATCGCGTCGTCGACGACGAACCCGGTCGAGATCGTGAGCGCCATGAGCGTCAGATTATTCAGGCTGTAGCCCAGGGCGTACATGACCGCAAAGGTGCCGATGAGCGAAAGGGGCACCGCGACGCTTGGAATGAGCGTTCCGGCGGCCGTGCGCAGGAACAGGAAGATCACCGCCACGACGAGCGCGATGCAGATCATCAACTCGAACTCGACGTCGGACACGGAGGCGCGGACCGTGATGGTCCGGTCGGACAGGACGGTCATCGTGATCGCCGACGGGATGGTCGAGCGCAGCTTGGGCAGGAGCGCCTTGATCCGGTCCACGACGCCGATGATGTTCGCGCCGGGCTGCCGCTGGATGTTCACGATCACGGCCGGAGTGCGGTTCATCCAGGCGGCCTGCTGGACGTTTTCGATCCCGTCCACGACGTGGGCCACGTCCTTCAGCATGACCGGCGCTCTGTTGCGGTAGGCGATGACCAGATTGCGATAGGCGGCGCTGGTTGTGATCTGGTCGTTGGCGTCGATCTGGTAATTCTTGTCCGGCCCGTCGAAGCTTCCCTTGGCGGCGTCGAGGCTGGCCGCCGTCAGCGCCGCGCGAACGTCCTCGATGCCCAGCCGATAGCTGGCAAGCTGGATCGGGTTGACCTGCACCCGGACCGCGGGTTTCTGCCCGCCGCTGATCGTCACGGCGCCGACGCCAGGAAGCTGGGAGATTTTCTCCGCCAGGCGGGTGTCGGCGTAGTCCTCGACTTTGGAAAGCGGAATTGAGTCCGACGTCAGGGCGAGGGTCAAAATCGGGGCGTCGGCCGGATTGACCTTGTTGTAGATTGGCGGCGCCGGAAGGCTGGCGGGCAGGTAAGTTTGGGCAGCATTGATCGCCTCCTGCACTTCCTGCTCCGCCACGTCGATGTTAAGGTTGAGGCTGAACTGAAGGGTGATCACCGAGGCCCCCTCCGAGCTCGTCGAAAGCATCTGGTTCAGACCGGGGACCTGCCCCAACTGGCGTTCGAGCGGAGCCGTGACCGCCGAGGCCACCACCTCGGGATTGGCGCCGGGATAAAACGTCACCACCTGCATCGTGGGATAATCCACCTCGGGCAGCGCCGCGATCGGAAGCTCATGGAAGCCCAGCAGACCCACCAGCAGGATGGCGGTCATCAACAGCGAAGTGGCGATGGGCCGGAGGATGAAGGGGCGGGACGGATTCATGGGGCGCCGGGAGGCCGGGTGGAACCGGCGGCGGTCTGCCGAATCGAGACCTTGATGCCGTCCTGCAGACGATCGAAGCCATCCGTGATCAGGTTCTCGCCGGGCTCGACGCCGGTCACGGCCGTCGATTCGCCTTCAGTCGCGGTCACCTTGACCTCACGCGACTGCACCGTGCCGTCGGGACGCACGACATAGACAAAGCTCTGGGCGTCGTTGAGCTGAACGGCGGCCGCTGGGATGATGATCACCTGTTCCAGGGTCCTGAGCCGGAGCCGGGCGTTAACAAACTGGTTTGGGAACAACTCATTCTTAAGATTAGGGAAGATCGCTTTCGCCTTCACCGTGCCGGTGGTCGTGTCAATCTGGTTGTCGATCGTGAGCAAAGCGCCCTCGGCGAGCTTCTTCGCCTGGGAGCGATCCAGCGCCAGAACGCCGAGAGGCTGGCCGCCGCGGATCTGTTCGACCACCTCGGACAGGTGATCCTCCGCGATGGTGAAGATCACTGTGATCGGTTGCAGCTGGGTTAGCGTCGCAATGGCTGCCGTGCCGTTGGCTTGGACGATGTTCCCGGAATCGACCATCCGCAGTCCGACCCGCCCGTCAATCGGCGACACGATGCGTGTATAGTCGAGGTTCACTTCCGCGGCGTCGAGTGTGCCCTGGTCCAGCCGGACGACACCCTCGTCCTGCTCCACTGTAGCCTCGGCCGTGGCAACTTGTTGTTGAGGGATCGCGTGCTCTCGGTACGCCTCCTGATAGCGAGTCAGGTCGAGGCGGGCGTTCTTGAGCAACGCCTGGTCGCGCGCCAACTGGCCTTCCGCCTGAAGGACAGCTGCCTGATAAGGCCGGGGGTCAACGACGGCGAGCAAGTCTCCCTTCTTGAGGATCTGGCCCTCCTGGAAGTCGACCTCGGTCAATGCGCCGGCGACCCGGCTCGTCACGGTAACGGTAGACACGGGGGTCACCGTTCCAATGGCGTCGAGATAAACGTTGAGGTCGCCGCGTCTTGCCGCCGCCGCCGTAACCGGCAGACCCTGACCCGAACGCCCGCCATTCCCGACTGAAGATCCGCGACCGCAGCCCGGAAGAAGAGCGGAGCCCACACCGAGGGCTATCGTGGCGAGGAGGGCATTGCGACGGAAGCGGTGTTGGTGGTTGTTCTCTTGGTGCATGAAATTGATGTGTCTGCAGTTTCTTGTAGAAGCCGGACTGGAGCATTCATCGGCTTCGGTTCACGTTCACAGACCAGACACTGGCGCGAAGCCCGCCAACAGCACTGACGGCCGGCCGCGCCACAAAGTCGAAAGGTTTTTCGAATATGCTCCTCGGCCGACGCCTTGCATGTATTGAGGTTCTAGACGCCCGGGAAGCCGGGATGGATACATCGCAGTGGATTCGGGTCGCGAGAAGACGGCGGGCATGGGGCGAGCGAACATGGGAGGGCGATGAGACGAACGGGCACAGAGGTCATTATTACTGAGAGTTACCCAAAGAAGTGACCATGGGCTCAAAACAATTCGGCTTGGTGGAAAAAGGCGCCACATCTCCCGAATGACGGCAGCGTCTGGCGCGCGCAGTTGTGGCAGGGGCATCCTGCCCGTGGACGCGCGCCAGGCAACAAGGGCAGGTCGCCCATGCCACTCGCGCCACCGTCAATCGGCAGATGCACCCCGAGCTTCTCCCCTGTGCAAACAGAGGACGATTCAGACCCGGCCACGGGGATGAACGGAGGTGTTTTCCGGAGCAATGCGACCCGCTCGCGCCAGAAAGTGGTCGGCGCCGTCCTCAATTTCAATCGCAGTCAACCCGGCGGCGCGCAACAACCGCGCAAGTTCTTCCGGTTCCGGCAGAATATGATCACGGAAAGCGGACGCCCCCTCCCGATGCACCGAATTGACCATCGTTCGGCTGCGGGTGTGGGCGATCCAGAACACTCCTCCAGGCCGGAGAACCGTGGCGAGGCGGAGCACGGTTTCTGGCAGGGGCGTGAGGTGGGGAAAGACATTGAGACATACCACGTGATCAAAGGAGTCCGGCGCGAGCGGCAAGGCGTCCAGACGGGCGATGTGCAGGCTCACGTGGGGCGGCAGGCCGCGCTGTGACGCCAGGCACATGAACTCAGGCGACGCATCGAACGCCACAACCGACCCGGCCGGCCCGGTCAAGGCGGCAAGCACCTCCGTCAGGCGGCCCGCACCACAGCCGGGTTCCAGCACGTGGTCGCCCGGCTTGATCCCCCAGCGACGGACAAAAGCGTCGACCTTGCTGCGTTCCTCCGCGTCGAAGGCGCGCCACCGGGGGTCGGCGGCCAGCGTGTCGAAGCAGTTTGCGGAATCCGTAGGCATCAAAAACCGGCCGGTTGGAGGCTTTCGCTGAATGGACTCGTCAGGGCACCCCTCCACAACGTCAAAAGTTCAGGCGGACGCCGCCCATGCAGTTGGCGCCTGGCATCGGGTAGCCGTATTGCTGCTGGTAGCGGGCATTGGTGAGGTTCTGACCGCTGACGAATATCTGGCCGTGGAGCCGCCAGCCCGGCAGCGAAAAATCGCAGCTGAGCCGCGCATTCACCAAGGTGTAACCGCTGATCGGGCTGGTGGCGAACCCCGGGGTGGGACCGAGCGTCAGCGCGTTTTGACTGCCGACGTACTGACTGTCCACACTGAGGCGGAAGTGTTTGAGAAAGCGGCAGGACGCCCCGGCGCTGGCGGTCCACCTGGGGGCATAGGGCAGATTGCCGGGATCGGATTCGAGCATGGTAACTCCGCCGAAAAACGAGAAATCGCGGACCGGCGTGACGGTCATCGTGGTCTCCAACCCCTGGGTGTGAAAACTGCCAATATTCTCCCACGGAAACGGATATGGCCTGGTCGGATCGAAAACGATCCGGTTCTGGCCTCCGTCGTGGAACAAGGTCACGTCAAGTTTGGCGAGCGGGCCGAACTGGCGGCTGGCGCCGAGTTCATAGTGATCCAGCGTCTCGGCGCGCAGACTGTGGTAGCTCGGTTCGTTCACCGCAGGCAACGCTTCGACGAAGATGCCGGGGTAATTCACGCCACGGGCGTAGGAGGCATGTAATTCCGCATCCTTGACGCCGAACACCAGTCCTGCCTGGGGAGCGAATTCGTTGGCGAAAACGTCGTGGTCGAAATAGCGGAACCCGGCGGACGGCTGGAGATAGACGTTGTTGTCGAGATTCCACCGCTGGCTCAGCGACGCGCAAGGTTGAACCATCTGAAACGTCGTGCGCGGGAAAACTGCAGGCGTGCCGGCAGTCAAGGTGGAGTCTTCGCCGCTGATGAAGTCCACGTCTACACCGGACATCAGTTTACCGCCGGTCCACGGCTTGAAGGTCTCCCGGGTCTTGACGCCATAATTGTCGTACCGGGTCAGTGTGATGTCCTGGTTCAGGTGGGTATTGGGATCGAGTTGGTCGACCCAGTCCAGCGTTCCGCGATTCCAATATGCCTTCACATAACCGTCGGCGTTGTCGTAATGATTTCCCAGCGTGGCGATGGTCAGATAATCGTCGTCGTTGAAACGTCCGTCGTTGGACCCGCTGTTCACCACGCCCGGATCGTCGGCGAAATTGTTCGTGCGGTTGAACACGACGTGCGCCTCCCAGTTTTTGTTCAGCGCGCAGCCGAACCTCCCAAAATAGTTCTGCAGCTCGCCATCAGAATGCGGGCGGTCGCCGTCGGACGACCGATAGCTTTGAACCAGGTAATAGTCAAAATCGCCCACCTTGCCGCCCTGCTCGGCGACTTCTGCAAACGTGTCATAGGAGCCGTAGGCGGTTTCCAGGCTCGTGCTGAAGCCCGGATCGGTCTGGCGTTTGGTGGTCACGTCGACCACGCCAAACGCCATGTTGCCATACAACACGGGCTGCGCGCCCTTGTAGACATCGATGGTCCGGGCAACATCCACGCTGAGCATGTCCAGGAGCGGGTGGGTCCACAGGCTGTTGTAGTTCGCGATGCCATCAATGGACAACTGAATCTCCGCGCCGGGGCGCGCCGCACCCATGCCGCGGATGAACACCGCGCCGCCCTGGCCTCCCCCAAAGCTGCCGACAGGATCGTAATGGGTGACCACCACGCCCGGCGTTTCGCGCAAGGCCGACTGCAAGTCCTGCGCATTCAACTCCGTGATCTGGTCCTGCGTGACCACGGTGAACTGCCCGGCAAGCGGGGTCAGTCCGTTCTCCTGAATGACCGGTGTCCCGGTCACCACGACCTCCGGCAAGGGGACGACAGCATCGGGGTCCGCCGCGGCGACGCGGACAGACAGGGCGGTGGCGAGCAGCGCGACCCGGGTCAATCTCATGGGGGAAGGTTCTTTCCGGTTGTGGTGATGGTCAATTGGCCGTGCTTGACGCCCTTGGCGGCAATCATGGCGTCGGTCCGACAGGGTCAAACTTCGCAATCTGCGCCCGCCGACGCGGTCGAATTCCGCTTGCGCGCGGCCGCGCCGGCCTCATAGCGGGTGATCCACGCCCGGTGCCAGGGGTCAAAATCCCCGGCCTCGATTTGCGCCCGCGCCTGGGCGGCCAGATCGAGATAGAAGTTGAGGTTGTGGATCGTGAGGAGCGTTCCGGCCAGCATCTCGCCGGCGGCGAAAAGGTGGCGCACGTAGGCGCGGGAAAAATCCCGGCAGGTGTAGTTGTCGAGCCCTTCGACGATCGGCCGCCCATCCGTGCGAAACTGCTCGTTCCGCAGATTCATCGGGCCGTCGGGCGTGAACGCCAGGCCGTTGCGGGCGACGCGGGTCGGCAGCACGCAGTCAAACATGTCGACTCCGAGCGCGATCATCCGGAGCACCTGCGGAGGGGTGCCGAGTCCCATCGTATAGCGCGGCTTGTCGGCCGGAAGGTGCGGGGCGGTGGCGGCGACCTGCTTCAGCATCTCCGGCTCGGGTTCTCCGACGCTCACGCCGCCGATGGCATATCCGGAGAAATCGAGCGCCGCGAGGGATTGCGCCGCCTCGCGGCGGAGATCGTCGAAGGTGGATCCCTGGACAATGGCGAAAACCTGGTGCCCCGCCTCCAGAAAGCCGCTCTCCACAGCGGCGTCCCGGCACGCGACGGCCCATCGGCGGCTGCGCTCGATCGCGCGGAGGCAGACCTCGCGTTCGCAGGGCCACGGGGGGCATTCGTCCAGCACCATCGCCACGTCGGACCCCAGATTCCGCTGGATGGCCATGACCTCGCGGGGGCCGAGGAAGATCGCCGCGCCATCCAGGTGCGACTGGAACGTGATCCCCTCGTCGCGCACCCGGCGCAGCTTGGCCAGGCTGAAGACCTGGAACCCCCCGCTGTCCGTGAGGATCGGACCCTTCCAGCCCATGAACGCATGCAACCCCCCGAGGTCGCGGATCAGATCGGAACCCGGCCGCAGGTTGAGGTGATACGTGTTGCCGAGAATGATCTGCGCGCCGATTTCGCGCAGGTGCACGGGCGTGACGGCCTTGACGGTCCCCTGCGTTCCCACCGGCATGAAAACCGGCGTCTCCACGACCCCGTGGCGCGTGACCAGCCGCCCACGCCGCGCAGCGGTGGCGGGGTCCGTCTGGAGCAGCGTGAAATGCGCGGACATGCAGCGCCGGAGACTCGACCCCGGCGCCGGCGATGGCAACCGGTTTTACTCCGGAGGCGGATTCCAGTGCACGGTTCCCCCGGTCGGCAGGGCCGTCGCCAGCCGCGCGCGCAGGTCCGCCCACGGGGGCCGCTCGAACCGCCCGGGCCGGCCAAGCAGCTCGCGCAGGGGCACAATCACGAACGCCCGCTCCCAGATGCGCGGGTGCGGCAGGAAAAGGTCCGGACCCGCCCGCTCCTCCCCTTCATAGAACAACAGGTCGAGATCCAGCGGGCGCGGCCCCCAGCGCACCTCGCGCGCGCGCCGCCGGCCAGCGGCGTCCTCGATCCCATGCAGGATCATCAGCAGCCGTTCGGGCGCGGCAGTCGTTTCGATTCCCACGACGAGGTTGAGGAACTTCGGCTGGTCCCGCACGCCCACGGGAATCGTCTCGTATGCCGGCGACGATTCCACCGCCAGCACCTCCGGGGCCCGCGCCAGCGCCGCCAGGGCGCCGCAAACCGCCGCCCACCGGTCGCCCATGTTGGCTCCGACTCCGATAAACGCCTGCCGCACGGGTTCCATCATGGATGTCCTCACCGCCGGGACACCGAGGGCCAGGGACGACGGGAGACCGCCGGAAGCGGAAACCGGGAAACCCCGAAACCCCCGCCGCTCCATGGGGCCGTTTCCCGGGTTCTGCATTCCGACTCCCGACTCCCGTCGGACCTTGGTGTCATGGTGTGCCTTGGTGATTCATCTGCCGGGAGCGCCGAAATGCAACGCCGGCCGTCCCGGCGGATTTCATCCCGCTCCCTACCGCGTGCGGCGGATCCTCACCACCAGCCCGGCGCTGGCAAAGTCAACCGGCGGCCGGGGTTTCACGACCTCGACCCCGACCGCGTCCACCGGCGGAAAGGCCAGAAGCACCTCTTCGGCTATCGCCTCTGCGAGCGCCTCAACGAGTTTTCGCGGCGGCCCCTCCATGACGCCGCGCACCACTTCGCGGACCGCCCGGTAATCCACCGTCCGCTGGAGATCGTCCGCGCGCCCGGCGTCGCCCAGCGGCAGTTCCAGTTGCACCGTGACTTCGAAATCCTGGCCGCGCGCCGCCTCCTCGGGCAAAATGCCGTGATGGGCGAAGAAGCGCAGCCGGGAGAGCGTGAGCGTGTCTGAATTCATGGTTTCCAGGCGAGCCCGGTCCTGATCGCATCAGCCATCCGCACGAAACGCAACATCGCCGCAACATCGTGGACGCGCACCATGGCGCAGCCCTGCTGGATTCCCCAAACCAGCGTGGCGCCGGTGCCATCAAGCCGGTCGTCCACCGGCGCATCAAGCACCAGGCCGATGGTCGACTTGCGCGAGGTGCCGAGCAGGACCGGGTGCCCAAGCGCCACGATCCGGTCGAGATGCTTGAGCACATCGAGATTGTGGGGCGGGGTTTTCGCGAAGCCAAATCCGGGGTCGATCCAGATCTGCCGGCCGGGCACGCCGGCCGTCTGCGCCACCGAAAGGCTCAGCCGCAGGTCGAGAAGCAGATCGGACCAGAAATCCCCGTAGTCCCGGTCGGGCCGGTTGTGCATCAGGATGACGGGACAGCGCAACGCGGCCACCGCCTCCGCCATCGGCGAGCGCGGCGGGCGGGCTGGCGGTTCGCCTCGTTGCAGGGCCGCCGCAACCCGCCGCCGCTCCTCCGCCGTCCACCCGTGCAGGGCGCCCCAGATGTCATTCACGATGTCCGCGCCCGCAGCGACCGCCGGCACCGCCACCGCCGCCTTGAACGTGTCGATGGAAACCGGGGCGTCCGGGAACGCCTTGCGCAACGCCGCCAGCGCGGGCAGCACGCGATCGCATTCCTCCTGCGCGCCCACCGGCGCCGCGCCCGGGCGCGTCGACTCGCCCCCGACGTTCGAGCACATCGGCTCCGGCCGCCAGCATTGCGCCGGCCCGGTCCACCGCCGCCTGGGGCGACGCGAGCCGGCCCCCGTCCGAAAATGAATCCGGCGTGACATTCAGGATGCCCATGACGAGTGTGCGCCCGCCCGGCGCCGGCAGCGGACGGCCATGCGGGCTCTGCCAGACGGGCGGGCAAACGAAGGCGGCGGAAGACATGCGGAACCATCACTTGCATGCTCCCTCCGGGCTGGCAAGCCCCGGGGATGCCCGGGCGTAGAACTTGACCCCTGGCCCGCCCTGTGGGTAAATGGGCGCGTGCTGCTGGTCATCGACAACTTCGACTCGTTCACCTACAACCTGGTCCAGTATTTCGGCCAGCTTGGCGTTGAACAACGCGTGTTTCGCAACGATGAGATCACGCCGGAGCAGGCCCTGGCCCTCAAGCCCGACCGGGTGCTGCTCTCGCCGGGGCCCGGCTGCCCCCTTGAAGCCGGCGTGACGCTCGACATCATCAGGGCATTTGCCGGGTTGAAACCCATTTTCGGCGTCTGCCTCGGGCACCAGTCGATCGGCCAGTGCTTCGGCGGCCGCGTCCTCCGGGCGGAACGGCTGATGCACGGCAAGTTGTCGCCGATCCTGCACCGGGGCGCCGGCCTGTTTCGGGGCATGCCCTCCCCGTTCCGGGCAACCCGCTACCATTCGTTGATCGTCGAGCGGTCTTCGCTGCCCGACTGCCTGGAAATCACCGCAGAGACGGCAGAGGGTGAGATCATGGGATTGCGCCACCGCACGCTCCCCATCTGGGGCGTTCAATTCCACCCCGAGTCAATCGCCACCGAGCATGGGATGAAAATCCTGGAGAACTTCCTGTCACTCAACTGACGGCCAAAGCCGGATGCCGGTTGCCCGGGGGGAGATCCTCCCCGCGCCCGCGGGCGCCCCCTGCGCATCGCAAATGGTCATCCGTCGTCCGCCGTTCCACTCATGCGCTGCCCGAAATGCACTTCGATCGAGGACAAGGTGATCGACTCCCGCATCAGCAAGGAGGGCAATACGATCCGCCGGCGCCGCGAATGCCTCGAATGCGGGCACCGCTTCACCACGATCGAGAACCTGGTCCGCGACGGGATCATGGTGATCAAGCGGGATGAGCGCCGCGAGGAATTCGACCGGGAGAAGCTCCTGCACGCCATCCGCGCCGCCTGCCACAAGCGGCCGGTCGACCTCGAGCAGATCACCATGATCGTCGACGACGTCATCGATGCGCTGGAGGCCCAGTATGAACGCGAGATTCCCAGCCGCGCCATCGGCGAGGAGGTGATGAGGCACCTGCGGCGCATCGACCAGGTCGCCTACGTGCGCTTCGCGAGCGTGTACAAGGAATTCCGCGACGTCTCCGACATCATGCAGGAGATCCACAATCTCGGGAAGCCGAAGAAATGACCCGTCGCGACGACCTCCTCCGGCTTCATTTCATCAACGCGCTCTTCGCGGGCCTCACCGGACACGACCTGTACCTCGCGCAGCAGATCCAGTCGGCCATCACCACGAGCCTTGCGGAGGCGGAGTCGCGCCCGCCCTCGGACCCGGTCTTCACCGCCGCCGCCGGCCGGTTGCTCGAACGGCTGCTGGGAGGGCGCCAGGATCACGGCTTTTTTCATTGGGACGCCGCCGAATCCTCCACGGCCGCCACCCCCCTCTTCACCCGCGAGCGCGTGCTGGCCGGCCTGAAGGACCTGGCGCGATTCCGGGAATCCACCCTGCTGGTGACCAACCTGCGGCCGGCTCACTGCCCTCAGAACCGGCGGTGGACGGCGCGGCGCCGGCGCGAATACGACGAGTCGCTCGCCCTCATCAGGAACCTCGCCGCCGCCCGCACCCGCCGCAGCGCCAGGATCAATATTTTGTTCATATAATGTTCGTATTTACGGAACATCCCGCATCCCTCCGGCGGGGGCCGCCGGGCCGGGGTATTCTGGCCCGGTTTCCACCGCCGTGCCGCGCCGGGACGCCGGGGGAGGCTTCCCCACCCGCCCGCGGAGCCCCCGGCCGCAGCCACGGATGCGCCGGAAGGGCGGCTCCCTGATTTTGCCTCTCGCCTCCGATGAGGCGCGCCCGCACCCTGGATCCTCATGGCCGAGCTTTTCGACAAGAACAGGCGCATCCTTGCCGCCTACCTCGTGGGCGTCCAGACTGCCCGCCTGCCGCCGGGCGAGGGCGCCGAGTTGCTCGCCGAGCTGCGGGAACTGGTCGAGAATCTCGATCTGGCCGTCGTCGGCAGCGCCCTCGTCAACCTGCGGTCGCCCTCTTCGACCTTTCTGCTGGGGCACGGCAAGGCCGCTGAGCTGATCGGGCAGGCCAGGGAGGCCGGCGCCGACGTTGTCGTCATCGACGAGTCCCTTTCGCCCGCCCAGCAGCGCAACTGGGAGGAGGCATCCGGGATGGCGGTGATCGACCGGCAGGAGGTGATCCTCGAGGTGTTCGCCGACCGGGCGCACACCCGCGAGGCCATGCTCCAGGTGGAACTGGCGCGCCAGGAGTATTTCCTGCCCCGCCTGACGCGCGCGTGGGCGCACCTTTCCCGCCAGCGCGGCCGCGGTGCCCTCGGAGGCGAAGGCGAGACGCAGCTCGAACAGGACCGGCGCACCGTGCGCGATCGCATCGCCCACCTGCGCGCCCTGCTCGCCGACGTCCGCAAGCAGCGCGGCGTGCAGCGCCAGCGGCGCCTGCGCGTGCCCGTGCCCACGTGCGCCATCGTCGGCTACACCAACGCCGGCAAGTCCTGCCTGCTCAACCGGCTCACGGGGTCCCGGGTGCTCGTCGAGAACAAGCTTTTCGCCACGCTTGATCCGACGACGCGCCAGCTTGCGCTGCCCAACAACCAGAAGCTGCTGATCACCGACACTGTCGGTTTCATCCGGCGGCTGCCGCACGATCTCGTCGAGGCGTTCAAGGCGACCCTCGAAGAGGTGGTCGTCGCGGATTTCCTGATCCACGTCCTCGACGTCACCAATCCGGACGTCGCGCGCCACCGCGCCACCACCCTCGGCGTGCTTGCCGAGCTGGGCGCCGACCAGAAGACGATCATCGACGTGTTCAACAAGACCGACATCGCCGATCCCGCCGCGATCGACACGGCGCGCATGCTCGCGCCCGGCGCCCTCTTTGTCAGCGCGAAGACCGGCGAGGGGAGCGACCGGCTCCTCGATCATTGCGCGGCCTGCATCGCCAGGGAATCCGCCGCGACCGAACTGCTCATCCCGCACGACCGTTACGACATCATCGCCCGCCTGCACGAGGTCGGCCAGGTCCACGCCCAGGAACTGCGCGACGACGGGGTGCACATTCACGGTCGTTTCCCGGCCGCCCAGGCGGCGGTGTTCGCCCCGTTCGTGCTGCCCGCCCGGCCGCCCGCATCCCCTCCCCCGGCGCATTGACCGCCGCGCGAGGCGCAAAACGCGCCCGGCTGGCCCGCCCCGCCGGGACAGGGCCGGCCCCAAAGGACGCAGCGCCCCGCTTGAAAACCGCGGCATCCTGGAGTCTGTTTGAGCCGCCTCCGGTTTTCGACCCGTTCAGACCGCGGGCGCTACGAACTATTCCCTGCATGGCGCAGACTTCTTTTGAAGTGCCCGGCCTCACGGCCCATCTCGACCGGCTCGTCCACCATCATGGCGGCCGGTGCCTGCCGGCGGAGACGCCGCACGCGTTCGTCTACTTCATCACGATCAAGAACGGGTCAGACCGCATCATCACGCTGCTGGGGCGCAAATGGATGATTCTCCATGCCGACGGCAGCCGGCTGGTGGTCGAGGGCGACAAGATCGTCGGCGAGACTCCCCGCCTCGCCCCCGGCGAGCATTTCTCCTACAACAGCTATCACGTCACGGGCGCCTGCGCGCGCGCGCACGGCAGCTTTCACGGGATCGACGAGTTCGGCAGGCATGTCCATGTCATCCTGGCGCCGTTTGACATGGTGATTCCGTAGGAGCCTGTCGGACTTCGCCGACAGGCTCCTTACAAATGGCTCCGCCATTTGGGGCAATGTCGGGGTCGACAGAACACCTACAGGTCATGAACCCGGGAATATTCGGGCGGCGCCAGGCGGGAAAAACTGGAAACTGCCGACACCTGCTGGGCTCCTCTTTCAAGAAACTTCACGCTGAAGCGGGCGTTGGAACAAGCTGAAATCCCAGATCTTTGGCCTTGGCTTTGATGCGCGCGAGAGTGCGGGCTCGATGAAGTTCGCCGGCTGCGTCGTGGAGCTCAGGGCGGTAGGGTTTGCGGGTGGTGATGAGGGCGTAGATGATGCGGGCGAGTTTGTGGGCTGTGGCAGTGACAGAGGCGGCGCCGCCAAGTTTGGCTCGGAGGCGGCGGTAGTATTCGCCGAGCTCATTGTCGGCGTGGTGGAGGGCCTGGGCCGCCATGCGCAAGGCACGGGCGACACGATTGGTGGTGGGCTTGGTGCGGGCGGCGAGGATCCGGCCGCCGCTGATAGGGTTGTCGGGGCACAGACCGAGCCAGGAGCCGAAGTGCTTGCCGGAGGGAAAGTCGGAAAGGTCGCCGCCGAGTTCGCTCCAGAGGGTCTGTGCAGTCACGGCGTTGATGCCGGGCACGGCGCACAGGTCCACGCCGTGCAGGCGGGCGAGCAGGCTGTGAGCGTCGAAGGCCTGGCGCGGACTTGCCAGGGGCTTTGCGTTTGGCTGGGACGGTCTCGGGCGTGGCAGCGGGCGCGAGCTGCTCGAGCCGACGCTCCAGTTCAGCATCGAGCTCGGCGATTTGTTTGAGCAGGAACTGGTAGCCTTCAAAAGCCTGGCGCAGGCAGAAGAGATGTTCCGTGCGATAGTCACCGGTGAGCGCCTTGACCAGGGTGGCTTCGGTGGCCTTGACTCGATGATCGCGGTGTCGGGCCAGCACGGTGGGATCGCGTTCGCCGGCAAGGATGGCCTCCACGATGGCGGTGCCGGTCTGACCGGTGATGTCAGTGAGCACGTGATGGACCTGGAGATTCATCTGATCGAGCGCCTTGTGAACGTGCTGGACATGCCAGCTGCACTGGCGCACGAGCGCGTCGCGATGGCGCCAGAGAGAGCGCACGCCGCGCACCTCGGCCGCCGGACGGAAAGCCGCGCGCAACAGACCAACGGAGTGGAGGTATTGCAGCCACTGGCAATCCATCACGTCGGTCTTGCGGCCGGGCACGTTCTTCACGTGGCGGGGGTTGACCAAGCAGACCTCGATTTGTACCTCTTCAAGCATCTCGGCCAGAGGGATCCAATAAACACTCGTCGCTTCCATCGCGACGGTCTTGATCCCGAAGGACTGCAGCCAGGCGACGAGCGCGTGCAGATCCTCGGTAAAGGTGGGGAAGCAGCGCACCGGATCGGTCGTGAGGGCCGAAGGCACGGCGGCGTAGATCTCTCTGGCTCCGATGTCGGCGCCGGCAGCATGGGGGTTGATTACGGGCTGGATGGTCTGGACTTTGGTCTTGCGCTTGCGAGGCATGGCAGTGTGGGTTGGTGGCGTCGCCCACAGGCGGCCCCGTGCGCTCCGCAGAGTTGGCACTCTCTCAAACGGGATGCGACCCTTGCGGGCCGCTCACCACTGACAGGCGCGAGCGCACGGGCACCACGCTAGCAGCCGGGCTTCGAAAAGCACCAGAGTCTATACGGTTTGAGCTTGCCCCTGCAGGCGGCGCCGAGGCTCCACAATGCTCCGCTGCACCTCTCAGCCAAGTTTCTTTCCCGCAAGGCCGCGCGCCCCGCGCGGGTGTTCGCCAGCAGCGTGGAGGACGAAGTCCGACACGCTGCTAGTATGACTCCGTTAAGTTAAAGGTTGCATTTCCTGCACCGTGCTGTCGTTCTTGGCGGCATGAAATGGACCCGCGGGGATTTTCAGCGCAGTGCCGATCAACTGCTGGGCTTTCTGGAGCCGGCGATCAAAGGGCTCGGCCGCAGCGAGCGGCGGACGGCGGCGGTGCGCTACGTGCATGGATTGCTGCTGCCCGGCCAGCGCAAATCGATCGAGCCGATGGCGCAGCGACTGGGGGTGGATGCGCAGAGTCTGCAGCAGTTTGTCAGCGATAGTCCCTGGAGTGAAGCGGCGGTCTGGACGGCAATCCGCCGTGAGATCGTCCCGCATCTGGAGCCGATCGAAAGCTGGGTAGTCGATGAGACCGGTTGGCTCAAGCAGGGGCAACATTCGGTTGGCGTCGCCCATCAATACTGCGGCTCGGTCGGAAAGCAGGCGAACTGCCAGGTCAGCGTTGAAGTGGTGGTCAGTGATGGTTGGGTGGCGGCGCCAGTCGCGGGGCGACTTTATCTGCCGGAGAGCTGGACGGGGGATCCGGCGCGTTGCGCACGCGCTGGGGTGCCGACGGAACTCACCTTTGTCACCAAGCCGATGCTCGCGTTGCAGCTGATTAAGGACGCCCTGGCGGATCACGTCGCCCGTGCGCCGATTCTTGGGGATGCGACCTATGGTGATAATGCCGAGTTTCGCGCCGGTCTGCGCCAACTGAGGTTGGAGTTCTTTTTGCAAGTTGATGCGACCAAACACAAGGGATGGAGCTTTGAAGTACCCACGCAGCTCAAATGGGTTCGCCGACATCCCGCCCGTGACGCTCCGGCATCCCGGACCCTGGCAGAAATCGCCACCGACATTCCGCCCCAAGCCTGGAAGCCGGCCCGTTGGAAGACCGCCGACGGTCAGCTCGGTTCAACGCGTTTGGCTTGGTGCCCGGTTTGGCTGCAACACGCCCTGCGTAAGGCGGGCGGTGAACTGGAGAAGCTCTGGCTGGTGGTGGACTGGCCGGCGGACTCGGCCGAGCCGTATCACTATTACCTGGCCAGTCTAAACCGACCGCCCACCAAGGCGCTCTGTTTGAAGCTCAGCCGCAGTCGCTGGCACATCGAACAATACTTCCAACGCTCCAAGGATGATCTGGGCCTCGACCACTTTGAAGGCCGATCCTGGACGGGGTTTCATCACCATCTCGTGCTCAGTGCCTTGGCCTACCTCTTCATTCTCACCATCCACCAGCGCGCTAAAAAAAACTTCTGGTGTGACCTGGGAACAGACACTCCAAAAGATCCGGCCTTGGTTAGTGAGAGCGACCGGCTACTGCTTCTGTTGCGGCCACAAATTTGACGACATTTTGTTCGATACTACATAACAAAGTCATACTAGGACGGAGCTTGCGCGGAGCGGATGCGCTCCTTCTAGTGGGCGCAACGATGAAGTTGATCGACCTCAATCGCGACGGCGGCATCGGCGCGAATTCCCATTTCCTCCAGCTCGGCGACCTGAAGCTCCTCCTGGATTGCGGCCTGCATCCCAAGAAGGCCGGCCGTTCCGCACTGCCCGACTTCAGCCCGCTCCGGGGCGTGGCGCTGGACCTGATCATCATCACCCATTGTCATCTGGACCACATCGGCAGCCTGCCCGTCCTCCTCCGGGAGCAGACGCAGGTCCCGGTGATCATGACCCAGCCCAGCGCCATGCTGATCGAGCGCATGCTGCACAACTCGGCGAGCGTGATGGAGCGCCAGCGGGCCGAGGACAACATCCCGGACTACCCGCTCTTCACCCACGACGAGATTGACCGCTGCGCCGGCCGCTTTACGCCGCTGCCCTACGGCCACGCCAAGAGCTTTCACGGCGCCCACGACGACATTGAGATCATCTTTCATCAGGCGGGCCACGTGGCAGGCGCCGCCGGCGTCGAGCTCCATTACAAGCACCGGAAACTGTTCTTCACCGGCGATGTGCTTTTCGCGGCGCAGCGCACCTGCCCGGCCGCCCGGTTTCCGGTCGACCGGTTCGACACCCTGGTGACGGAAACGACCCGCGGAGCCGCCGAACGCCCGCCCGGCAGGGACCGGCTCCACGAGGTCGCGCGCCTGATCACCGTCATCGACGAGACGATCCAGCGGGGCGGCTCGATGCTCATCCCGGCCTTCGCGCTCGGCCGCATGCAGGAGATTCTCGCGATCATCCACGACGCGCGGAAATTCGGCCGGATGGTCGACTGTCCCGTCTACGTTTCGGGGCTGGGCGTCGATCTCTGCGACTACTACGACGACATGACGCGGAAGACCAAACAGGTGAATTTCACGCGGCAGACGTTGAAGGATCTCAAGGTGCGCCCGCTGCCGCGCAAGCTTGATCCCGGCAGCCTTCCGGAGGCCAGCGCGCTTTACATTCTCGGCAGCGGGATGGTGGTGGAGCGCACACCCTCCTACATCGTCGCCGCGGGCCTCGCGGGCCACGCGCGGAACACCCTCGGCTTTGTCGGCTACTGCGATCCCGACACGCCCGGCGGCCAGCTCCTGGCCGCAAAGAGCGGCGGGGACTTCCTGTTCGGGAAGGTCAACGTGAAAACCAAGCTCAGGGCGCACGTGGAACGGTTCGAATTGAGCGGGCATGCCGATCGCGAGGAACTCGTTGACTTCGCCGCGCAATGCCAGCCCCGCGCCATCGTGCTGACC
Source organism: uncultured Verrucomicrobiae bacterium (assembly GCA_963827125.1). GTDB lineage: Bacteria > Verrucomicrobiota > Verrucomicrobiia > Opitutales > Opitutaceae > Fen-1467. Next base: position 61,894 of record CAWHAC010000015.1, on the reverse strand, counting down.
CACGGCGACCCCCCGGCGCGCGCCTGGATGGCGAAAACCCTGGCCGGGAGGCTCCCGCAGGCGAAGATCCTCGATCCGACGCCGCTGCAGCCCTATCAGGTGTAGGCGGCGGGCGCCGCCGCCCCCGACCGCCGCGGATGCGATCAACCGCGGGAACCGCGCGTCCGGACGGCCAGCAGCTCCTCGAACCGCGCGCAGACTTCCGCGTTGCCCGCGAAATAGTGGATCCGCGGCGCCCGGGGATCGAATTGCCTCAACGGGAAGGGAGGGTTGCTCAGGTAGCGGATCCGCGCTCCGCCCCCGAGCGCGACGGCGTGCGCCGCGGCGATGTCCCACACCCGCACGTTGTGGTCCACGACCCCGTCAAGAAGGCCGATGCCGACATAGGCCAGATGGAGCGTGCTGCTCCCGAGGGCGCGGATCTTGAACCGGGCGAGGACCTTTCCCGCCTGCGCCACCATCGCCTTGTCGTAGGGACTGTGCAGCCCGACCAGGCTTCCCGCGCGGGGAGGGTCCTGCAGCACATGCGCCGGCTTCCCTCCATCGAAGGCGCCCGATCCCGGGCCGCCCTCGATCAGCTTCCGGCGCGCGAAATCATAGATCACCCCATACACCGGGACCCCCTGATCGAGCAGTGCCAGCGAAATCGCGCAGTACGGAATCCCCGCGGCATAGTTGTTCGTGCCATCGATGGGATCGAGCACCCAGCAGAAATGCGAGGTGACCGAGACCGGCACGGCCGCCTCCGCCGACTCCTCGCTGAATCCCTGGTCGGCCGGAAACCGGGCCCCAAGTGCGCGCAGGATCGCGCCGGAGATCGCGAGGTCCGCGGTCGTGACGCGCGTCCCGTCGGCTTTCCACGAACTCCGGGCGCGGCGGAAGCCCCGCCGGAGCAGTCCGGTCTGCGCGGTCACGGCCTGTCGGGCGGCCTCGATGCGTCGTCTGATCTCCCGGTCCATGTCCCATCAACAACAGGAACCGCCCGAAGAACCAAGTCAGGAATCAGTCTCCGGGAGACGCCGGGACCCGGAGCCCCGCCTGTGCCGAAAGCTCCGGAGAACCCGGCGCGGGAGCGCAATCAGCGCAAACTGCGGGCACCCCGGGGCGCCCCGCGCTTGTCTTTGGAGGAGCGTTCTGCTGCAGTCCCGCCAGGCACCCCACCCCATGCGTCTGCCCTTTTTCCTCGCTGTTGCGCTGTTGTCCTCCATTTCCATGACCGCCCAGGATGCCCCAGGCTGTTCCTCCTGCCGGAAGGCGATCCTGCTCACCGGCGAATTCGCCTACCGGAACCTTCCCGCCGGAACCGCGATCGGCGGGGCGGCGCCCGGCGCCGTGTATTCGACGACTGCATACGGTTTGAGCTTCGAGGCGACGGTGGTCGGCCTGGCCGCGGGCGATTACACGCTGGAGGTCGACCTGGCGGAAACGGCCGTCCACGTCAGGGGACAGCGCCTCATGGACATCTCCGACGGCTGGACGCCGCTGGTCAAGGGGCTCGACGTCATCAAGGCGGCCGGCGGATTTGCCCGGGCGTATCGTTTCCGGGCGCCGCTGAAGGTCGCGGACGATCCCTTCGGCTGGCCGCTGGTCATCCGTTTCGAGGGACAGAAGGGCGAAGCCCAGTTCAGCGCCATCCGGATCCGGGGCGCAACAGGCGGCGTGATTGCCGAGATCACCGCGGCCGGCCTCCAGGCGTCCGAGCCGCCCGGCGCGGACAGGATCCCCGAGGTGGGCGCGCCGCCGGTCTTCCGGGATCCGGAGCAACCGGTGGACCGGCGGATCGAAGATCTGATCCTGCGGATGTCGCTCCGTGAAAAGCTGGGGCAGATGATCAACTCGGCGGCCGCGATCCCCCGCCTCGGCGTGCCGGCCTACGATTATTGGAACGAGTGCCTGCACGGCGTCGCGCGGGCCGGCCCGGCCACCTCGTTTCCCCAGGCGATCGGGATGGCGGCGATGTGGGACCCGCCGCTGCTCCACGAGATCGCCGACGCCATCGCCACCGAAGCCCGCGCGAAGCATCACGACGCCCTGCGCCACGGCGTTTTCGCCCGCTATTCCGGGCTGACGTTCTGGACTCCGAACATCAATCTCTTCCGGGATCCTCGCTGGGGCCGCGGCCAGGAGACCTATGGCGAGGACCCCTTCCTGACGGGCCGTCTGGCCGTGGCGTTCATCACCGGCCTGCAGGGGGACAACCCGCGTTATGCGAAGGCGCTGGCGTGCGCGAAGCATTTCGCCGTCCACAGCGGGCCCGAGCCCACGCGCCACATTTTCAATGCCGTGCCGTCGGAGCAGGATTTCTACGACAGCTACCTCCCCCATTTTGAAGCCGCGGTCCGCGAAGCCGGCGTCGGCGCCGTGATGAGCGCCTACAACCGGGTCTATGGCGAATCGGCGACCGCGAGCCCCTTGCTGCTGACGGAACTGCTGCGGAAGCAATGGGGATTCCGGGGGCACGTCGTCTCCGACTGCGACGCCGTCTCGGACATCTGGGCGACGCACCGGATCGCACCGGCGCCCGAGGAGGCGGCCGCCCGCGCGATCAAGGCCGGTTGTGACCTCAACTGCGGCGACCAGTACTACGCGCTGGGCCGGGCGTTGAGAAAGGACCTTCTGACGATCCAGGACATCGACCAGGCGCTGCGCCACATCCTGGCGGCGCGTTTCCGCCTCGGCATGTTTGACCCTGATTCCCTGGTCCCGTACGCACGGATTCCGATGTCGGAGGTCGAGTCGCCGGCCCACGCGGCCCTGGCGCTGAAATCGGCCGGGGAATCGGTCGTGTTGCTGAAGAACTCCGGCGTGCTGCCCCTGGACCGGGGCCGCCTCAAGCGCCTGGCGGTGATCGGCGCAAATGCCGGCGCTGTTCCGATGCTGCTCGGCAACTACAACGGAACGCCGTCGCATCCCGTCACGATTTTGCGGGGGATCGAGGAGGCGGCCGGACCGGGGATCCAGGTGGTCGCCGCGGCCGGCTGCCCGCTCGCGCTGAGGCCGGGGGATTCGCCCGCCGCGCATGCCGCGGCGTTCAACGCGGCCCTTGGAATTGCCCGGACTGCGGACGTGATCATCTACGTCGGCGGCATCAGCCCGCAGCTCGAGGGCGAGGAGATGTCCGTCAACTTCGATGGTTTCAGCGGCGGCGACCGCACGCGGATCGAGCTGCCCGCCGTGCAAACCGCGCTCCTCAAGGCGCTGCAGGCAACGGGCCGGCCGGTCATCTTCGTCAACTGCAGCGGGAGCGCGATTGCGATGCCGTGGGAGGCCGAAAACCTGCCGGCGATTCTCCAGGCGTGGTACCCGGGACAGGCCGGCGGGACTGCCGTGGCGCGCGTGCTTTTCGGCGACTGCAACCCCTCGGGCCGGCTGCCGGTCACCTTCTACCGCTCGACCGCGGACCTTCCGGGATTTGAGGATTACTCGATGGCGAACCGCACCTACCGCTTCTTCCCGGGCCGGCCGTTGTTTCCATTCGGCCACGGGCTCAGCTACACGCGGTTCAGCTACGGCGCGGCGCAGGCCGGGCGCGCGGAAATCCGCGCCGGCGACACCGTGCGGTTGAGCGTTGACATCGCCAATACGGGGGCCTGCGACGGCGACGAAGTGGTGCAGGTGTACGCCCGCCGCGCAGCGCCGGCCGATCCCCGCCTGCCGCGGCAGCGACTCGTCGCGTTCCAGCGGATTACGGTGCCGCAGGGAAAGTCGGCGATGGCGATGCTGACAATCCCGGCCGCCGCCCTCCGGCATTGGAACACGCAGTTGAAGGCCTACGTCGTGGACCCCGGCGCCTACGAACTCATGGTCGGCGCATCGTCGGCCGACATCCGCCAGACTGTCAGGATTCAAGTGGTCCCGTAGGGGCGCGGCGCTGAAAATTGAGAAATCGGAAAATCGGGAAACCGGGAAACATTGCTCCGCAATCGGTGTCCCTACGTTTTTTACCCCCGGGGCCGTCGGCGCACCATCCATTTCCAGCCCCGGCCTGCGGGGGATGGAATTGGATCATTCGTAGTCGTACAATCTCGGATCGCGCGTCGGCGGGCCGCGGCGGGCGCGGAAGCGATGGCGGGGTTCCCTGGGATCAGCCGGAAGCTTCGCATCGCCGGCGCCGGCCATCCCATACGGATCCCCGGCCTCCGCTTCGTCCCCTGCGCCGGACGCGCCTCCCATTTCGGCCTCAAGCCGGTCGGGATCCGCGCCCTCCTCGAGCTTGCGCAGGACTTCCTCCATATCCCCGTCCACCTTCTCCCCGGTCAGCTCCGACATGCGCCGCATCATCCGCCCCATCGCGCGCGGATCGTTTTCATCCACGTTCGCAAACTCACCTTCCATGGCCGACAGCGCCGCCTCCATCCGGGCGTCCTCCGCCGGGCTCTCTCCTCCCGCCGCCGGCCCCGCCGCCTTTCCCTCGTCGCCGGCCGTCCTTCCCCGGCCCGTGACGGCAAACGGGGAGAGGATCTTCTTCATGCGGAAGGCCGCATTGTCCGGACATTTCGGGATCGTCCGCCCCTGGGCGAGCGTCCTGGCAAGAAACGAATAGATCCGGTGGTTGTCGGGACAGTAATATTCATAGATCGGCATGCGCTGGGTATCTAGCAAGCGCGGTGTTTTTCGCAAGCCGGAGCCGAAAAAAGCCGGTGGCAAAGCGGGCCGGGATCTGGAGCGACGGGCCGCGATTCCCCCCGAGCGTCAACCAAACGGGCAATAACGCCGGCGTGCCGATAATGGTGGCATGCTCGTTGATCTTCCTGTAAACTTCGCTTCTGCCAAAGGCTCCGCATCCGGCGCGGTGCCGGCGGCAACCCCGGCGAGATCGCTCCCTTTCATGCCAGGCTCCGCTCCTCCCACGGTCCACCCGCCAAAAGAAGTCCACGGTCTTTTGTTCTTGATAACCGGCCCCACAGGCACCGGCAGGACGGCCCTGTGCAGGCGCCTGGTGGCCGCCCATCCGGAAATCGAGCGCGTCGTCACCTGCACCACCCGCGCCCCGCGGGCCGGGGAAAAGGACGGCGTCGACTACTGTTTCCTGAGCGAAGCGCAGTTCGACGAGGCGCTGGCCAGGAACGACTTTTTCGAATGGACCCAGGTGCTCGGCGCCCGGTATGGCACCATGAAAAACACGTTTTCCCCAAAACTCGCCGGCGACGTCGACCTGGTCATCAACGTCGACGTGCGGGGCGCGCGGGCCTGCCGTCAGGAATTCGAGGCCGACGCGAGCATGCGCAGCCGGCTGGTGCGGGTCTTTTTCACGGCGCCGGACATCGAGACCATCCGGAAGCACCTGCTGGCCCGGGGCGAGGATACCCCCGATTCCATCGAGCAGCGCATGAATACGCTGCTCCTCGAAATGGCGCAGTGGACGCAGCAGGACTACTGCATCGTCGCCGGCACGAGTGACGAGGATTTTGCCCGGCTCGAAGGCATCTGGCGGGCGGAAAAATGCCGAGTGGCCCGGTTGCGCCACGCGGCGACCATGATGGCGGCATGGATGCGGGGCGAGTCCGAGGTGCCGTTTGATTTGACGACGCCGGCGAGCAGCTGACGCCGCGGCATGTCCGTTTGAGCCGCTCACCGGCGAAACCCGCCGTCGGAATGACGACGGGGTTGAACGCCGGGCTTGCCGGATGAACGAGGGCTTCCGGGACCGGCCTTTCCCCGCCGGCGCTCTCCTTTGCACTTCACCCGGGTCTTTCCCCGCCGGGCACGAGGTTCGTCCCGCGATCGGGTCTGCACAATCCCGTAAAAGTGCTCGGTGGTGTTGACAGGAATCCGGTCCTTCAAACGATCATGATAACTCACAACTGCAACAAAGGCCCGGAAAGCCTGTCTTGGGAGCAAGAGAGTCTCGTCGCCATCCGCAAGCCGGACCGTGCCATCCAAGTTCATGTTCTTCCTGTATTCCCGCGGGGCTCGTTTTGCCCTGTTCAGCGCGTCGCTCGTCGCTGCACTTCAAACATGGGCGGCGCAATTTCCGCGGAGCATCGTTCCCGTTGCAGGCGCGACCGCCGTTCACGCCCCCGGAGGCGAAATGACCTATGGCCGGATTGTCCGCACCTCTCTGACAGCGGATGAGATGGCCGCCCCGATCGATTTCGCCATCTCCCTCCGGCTGCCGAACCGGGAGGAATTGGAGGCGCGGGTGAATCGCGGCGAGATTCTTTCGCGGGCGGCGCTCGAGGCCTACCTTCCCGCGGCCGCTGACTATGCGAGGGTCCGCTCCTGGCTCCTGGCACAGGGCTTCGCGATCACGCTGGAATCCGGCGCGCGGCACGCAATATTTGCCCGGGGCTCGAATGCGCGGACCGCAGCCGCTTTTGGAATTCAGTTCGCGCGGGTCGCCACGGGCGACGGTGAATTCACCTCGGCTGTCACCGCACCGGCGCTGCCGGACGAAATTGCCGGGGTCGTCACCAGCATCAGGGGTCTCCAGCCGCATTTGATCCGCCACCCGCTCGCGCGCCAGCGCCCGCAAGACATTTTGGTGACCGAAAGTTATTATGCAATCACCCCGGCAGCCGTGGCGGCAGCGTATCAGGCGCCGGCCAACCTTTCCGGCGCCGGCCAGACCATTGCCATCGTTGGCGATTCCATTCCGGACTCCAGCGATCTGGCGGAATTCTGGGCGCAGTGCGCGATTGGAAGCACGGGTGGTTTTGCCGTGGCCAACGTGCAAGGCGGGCCCGGAGCGGATACGACAGACCAGTTTGAAATCACGATGGATGTTGAATGGTCCGCAGGCATAGCCCCTGCGGCCAACATCCGGCTTTACGCGGTGCCTTTTCCCCTGTCGGCGGACAGCGAGGCGGCAGCCTATACGCAGATTCTCAATGACCTGCCGTCCAACCCCACGATCCACCAGGTGACCGAAAGCTACGGCGGAATCGAATCCGGCTACGGCAACGGCGACACCTCGCTCCTCCTTTTGATCGCGCAGGGAGTCACCTGCTTCGCGGCAAGCGACGATGGCGGATCCAACCCGGATCCGAACACGGGAACCTACAACCCTTCCGCACCGCTTTCGGTCTCCTATCCCGCTTCGGATCCGAGCATGACCGGCGTGGGAGGCACGACCCTCATCTTCCCGCGATCTTCCAACGGCCAGCATTCTTCTCCGGAGGTTGCCTGGTCGCTGACCACGTACCAAGGCGTGACCGGCGCAACAGGAGGCGGAATCAGCGGGGTCTTCGACCGGCCGTCCTGGCAGGTGGGAATAGGGCTCCCCGCAGGCGGCACCCGCTGTGTGCCGGATGTTTCGGCCATGGCCTATACGGGCGCAGCCAGCAACGACATGCCAGCGTTCGTCTACCAGGCGGGAACTGCCTGGAGCGCAACCGGCACCAGTATTTCCAGTCCGATCTGGGCGGGACTCTGCGCGCTGATCAACCAGTCGATGGCTGATGAAAGCCTGTCCCCGGTGGGTTTTCTCAATCCGAAGATCTATACGGCGGCAGGCAGAGCCTGCTTCACCGACATCACGAGCGGCAACAACGGCGCATATAATGCTGGCGTTGGCTACGATTTGTGCACGGGCATCGGCACACCGTTGGTCACGGATTTGATCACCTATCTCAGCTCCGTCCCGCAATCTCCGTGGATTTACACCCAACCCGCCGGCGCAACGGTCCTGCTCGGTCAGCCGGCCCGATTCAGCGTGACGGTCGGCGGCTATCCCCAGCCCGGCTGCCGATGGCAGATCAGCACGGACGACGGAGTTTCCTGGAACGACCTCAGCGGCACGGCGCCCTACGGCGGGGCGGCGACCCAGACCCTGACCATCACTGGCGTCGCGGGCACGATGGACGGCTGTCAGTTCCGCTGCGTCGTGACCAATGCCCTGGGCAGCGCCACGAGCAAGGCAGTCACCCTGACGGTGCATGAAACGCCGGTTTTCACCATCCAACCGGTGAACCAGACGGTGTTGCCGGGCGCGACGGCGACCTTCACAGCTGAAGCCTCGGCCATACCCCCGCCGACCTACCAGTGGCAGGTGAGCGAAAACGGCGGGAGCACCTGGGCCAGCCTGACCGACACGGCGCCCTACAGCGGAACGGCGACCGGCACGCTGACGATCACGGGCGCAACAGCCGCCATGGCCGGTTATCAGTACCAGTGCCTCGCCTCAAATTCGCTCCAGAGCGGCGTGGCCAGCAGCACCGCCTCGCTGGCAATTACCTCCGCCGGGGCCCTTCTGCAAAATCTGTTCCCCCTGGTGCTTGGCCGGCCCGTCGATTCAGGGGCGCTGGCCGCCTTTAGCACCGCGATATCCGGCGGGATGACGCCCGCCCAGGTCTACGCGGACCTGATCGCCTCGCCCGAATTCCAGGCCTGGCAGGTGGAGCCCGTCATCCGGCTCTACCTTGCGGCGTTCAACCGGATTCCCGACTACGCCGGCCTCCAGAATTGGTCCGCCGCGCTCCATGCAGGGAGCCTTTCCCTGACCGATGCCGCCAACGGGTTCGCTACGAGCGCCGAGTTCCTCCAGACCTACGGCGCGCTGGACAACACCGGGTTCGTCGAGCAGCTCTACCTCAACGTTCTCGGGCGCGAGGCGGACACGGGGGGTTTGAACGATTGGGTGAGCCTGCTCAATGGCGGCGCCAGCCGCGGCGCCGTCCTGATCGGCTTCTCGGAGTCCGACGAGTTCAAGGCGGACAGCGCCGCCGGGGTCGAGGTCATCCGGCTGTACTACCTGCTGGAGAAGCGGGCGCCCACCGCCCCTGAGCTCCAGACCTGGCTCGACTTCCTCAAGGGCTACGACCAGACGGACGCCCTCTACGCCCTCGCGTATCCATCGGGCATCGACAACGCGGCGTACATCCAGGCCGTCTTCAGCGGATTCCTCCGGCGCGATGCCGACGCGGGCGCCCTGAACTCCTTCGGCGCCGCGATGGCCGCCGGGGCGGTCACCCCTGCCAGCCTGGTGGACGCGATCATGAGCTCCGACGAGTTCCAACAGGATGTCGCCCCGGTCGCGCGCCTGTATCTGTCCGCGCTGCTGCGGGTGCCCGATCAGCCGGGGCTGGACGCCTGGGTGAATTACATCCGCGCGGGCAACACGCTGCAGAGCATGGCCGATCTCTTCGCGTCGAGCGCGGAATTCATGAACCGTTACGGGGCCATGGACAACACGGCCTACGTCACGGCCCTCTACCAGAACATTCTGGGCCGGCAGCCCGATCCGGACGGTCTCGCCGACTGGGTGGGCCAGCTCGACAAGGGGACCGCCACGCGCTCGCAGGTCCTCATCGGCTTTGCGCAGTCGCAGGAGGCGGTCGCGCTGTTCGCGCCGACGATGCGGACCTTCCTCCATTACTTCGCGTTCTTCAACACGGCGCCGACGCAGGCTCAGCTCGACTACTGGACGACGTACCTGACCACGCTCACCGACCAGATGCGCGAGAGCTTCATCGACGATCTTTGACCGGATTCAGGGGGTGCTGCGCCATGATGCGCTGCGGAAGCCTCCGCTGCTCCCCATTCAGGAGAGGCCTGCCGCCAAGCAGAGCTGAGGGAAGGGCAAAATCCACGGTCGAGAATCCGCGGCATTCCGTTTTCTTCAGTCGTCCGCCCTCCCTTGCACGGCGTGCGGGGCTTGCCTGTTGCCTGATGACTTGATCTTGCTCTTGGTGTCCGCATCGGGAGGATCTCGCGGGCGTCATGAACCGAGTGCCAGCATGGATTCGCAACATCGGGCCGGGGGTGCTGATCTTCTGCGCTGCCGTCCTCGCGTATCTGCCGGCGCTTCCGGGCGCTTTCATCTGGAATGACAGCGACTATGTGACCGCGCCGGCGCTGCGCTCGCTCGACGGCCTTGGCCGCATCTGGGCCGAGCCCGGCGCGACGCAACAGTACTATCCTCTCCTGCATACCGCGTTTTGGGTGCAATGCCTGCTTTTTGGGGACCACCCGCTCGGCTATCATATAGTCACCCTGCTGCTCCATGCCGCCTCGGCGGTCTTGTTTGCCCTGTTCCTGCGGCGCCTGGGCTGCCCCGGGGCGTGGCTGGCCGGGCTCATCTTCGCGCTGCACCCCGTGCACGTCGAATCGGTGGCGTGGATCGCGGAACAGAAGAACACCCTCTCGCTTGTCTTCTACCTGGCGGCAGCCCTGGTCTATGTCCGGTTCGACGAGACGCGGCGGCCCCGGACGTACGTTGCGGCGCTGGGCCTGTTTGCGCTGTCGCTGTTGAGCAAGACCGTGACGGCGACCCTGCCGGCGGCCCTCCTGGTGGTGCTCTGGTGGAAACGCGGACGGCTCGACTGGCGGCGTGACTTCCTGCCCCTGCTTCCGTGGCTGGCCCTGGGCGCCGCCGCCGGGCTGTTCAGCAGCTGGGTGGAGACGCGGTACGTCGGCGCGCATGGCGCGGACTTTGTCATTCCGTTCCCCGGGCGCCTCCTCATTGCCGGTCGCGCCGTCTGGTTCTACGCGGGGAAGTTTTTCTGGCCGTTCGGTCTGAACTTCATCTATTCGCGCTGGACGGTGGACCCCGCCACCTGGCAGCAATGGCTCCACCCGCTCGGCGTCCTTGTGGCCGGCGCGGGATTTTGGGCGCTCCGGCGGCGCACCCGCGCACTCCTTGCCGCGTTCTTGTTCTTCGCCGGTTCGCTTTTTCCCGTGCTCGGCTTCGTCAACCTCTACGGAATGGTCTATTCGTGGGTCTGGGATCACTGGCAATACCTCCCCGACCTCGGCCTGTCCGCGTTCGCCGCGGCCGGGCTCGTGCTTGCGTGGGACCGGGCGGCAATCCGCCTCCGCTGGACCGGCCCGGCGCTGGTTGCAGCGCTCGCCCTGGGGCTCGGCGCGCTGACGTGGGATCACTGCCGCATGTTCCGCGACGATGAAACGCTCTACCGCGCGACCATCGCACGGAACCCGGATTGCTGGATGGCCCACAACAACCTCGGGATGATCCTGGCGCGCATCCCGGGGCGCCTGCCGGAGGCGATGTCCGAATATGAAACGGCGTTGCGGATCAAACCCGATCACCCGGAGGCCCACGTCAACAGGGGAAACGTCCTTGCGCACATCCCCGGCCGTCTGCCGGAGGCGATCGCCGAATATGAAGCGGCGCTGCAGATCCAGCCCGATCACCCGGAGGCCCACTACAACCTCGGGATCGCCCTCGCGAAGATTCCCGGCCGGTTGCCGGAGACGATTGTCCACTTCGAGGCCGCGCTGAAGGGCGAACCCGGTTCGGCGGAGATCCATAACAACATGGGAATCGCCCTGGCGCAAATTCCGGGCCGCTTGCCGGAGGCATTGGCCGAATATGAAGCGGCGCTTGCACTCAAGCCCGATTATCCGGAAGCGCACAACAACCTGGGGATCGCCCTGGCGCAGATTCCTGGCCGCCTGCCGGAGGCGGTCGCCCGGTTTGAAGCGGCCATTCAGATCAAGCCCGATTACCCCGAAGCGCACTTCAATCTGGGGATGGCCCTGGCGCGGAGCCCCGGCCGCCTGCCGGACGCGATCGCCCAGTATGAGGAGGCGCTGCGGATCCAGCCCGATTACGTCGAGGCGCATCTTCACCTGGGAATGGCCCTCGCCCACATCCCCGGCCGCCTGCCGGACGCGATCGCCCAGTATGAGGAGGCGCTGCGGATCCAGCCCGATCACGCGCAGGCGCACATCAACCTCGGGGTCGCCCTGGCGCAGACTCCCGGCCGCCTGGCGGAGGCGACAGCCCAGTTTGAGGCGGCGCTGCGGATCCAGCCGGACTACCCGGAAGCACACTTCAATCTCGGAAACGCGTTGCTGGAAATGCCCGGCCGCCAGCAGGAGGCCCTGGCGCATTTCGAGGCCGCTTTGAGAATGCGGCCGGATTGGGAGCGGGCGCGGCAGAAGGTTGATCAATTGCGGGCCGTCCAACCATAGCCGGCCGCACGCGCGCAACTCCGCGGCCTGATGGTGCGAACCGTGTTTCCGCAGGCTGTCCAGCGGTGCTCTTCGGGCAATGCAGCAGGGGAGATTCCAGGAGCAAAGAACTGGACAATCGCAACACGGTGAATTAAGTCATGTCCTTCAACAAAACCATGAAATCTCGTACAGACCTGCATGTTGTTCTTTCGGGCAGTGTGTTCGCTCTTTTCCTGCCCGTAATGGCGTTGTCGCCCAACCGGGCTTTGGCAGGTGGGTTGGATATCAGTCTCAATTTCGAGGTGGCGCCCCCGCCTCCGACCGAAACCGTGGTCGTTGAACAGGGGGCCCCGGCCCAGGAGGTCGTGGTCCAGGGCGAGCCTCCTCCCCCCCAGACAGAGGTCATTGTCGATCGCCCATCTCCCCAGCATGTCTGGGTCGCCGGCTACTGGCACTGGATGGGAAATCATTATGCGTGGATAGGCGGGCACTGGATGCTGCCTCCGGGAGCCGACGTTGAGTGGATTCCACCCCACGTTGAACACAGGGCCGTCTTTATCCCGGGGCATTGGCATCGTCTCCCCGTTCCACCGCCGGTCGCCGTCGTCGAAGTGGCTCCGCCGCAGTATGAGACGGTGGTAGTCGAAAATGACGCCCCCGCTGTTGAGATGGTGGCGACCATGGACCCGCCTCCGCCACAGCAAGAGGTCATCATTGAGCGCCCGTCCCCCAGGCATATTTGGATCGCGGGATACTGGCATTGGCAGGACAATCACTACGGCTGGGTCCGGGGCCATTGGATGCTTCCGCCCAGGGAAGGCGTCATCTGGATGCCCCCTCGTTATGAGAATCGGTCCGGCCGCAGGGTTTTCATCGCCGGTTCCTGGCATCATAACAATTTCCCCCAAGGCGCGCCGGCTGGACATTTGGCAGTCGCTGTCGTCGAAGTGGCTCCGCCGCAGTATGAGACGGTGGTGGTCGAAAACAACGCCCCCGCTGTTGAGATGGCGGTGACCATGGACCCGCCTCCGCCACAGCAAGAGGTCATCATCGAGCGCCCGTCCCCCAGGCATGTTTGGATCGCGGGATACTGGCACTGGCAGGACAATCGCTACGGCTGGGTCCGGGGCCATTGGATGCTTCCGCCCAGGGAAGGCGTCATCTGGGTGCCCCCTCGTTATGAGAACCGGTCCGGCCGCAGGGTTTTCATCACCGGTTCCTGGCGTCATGGCAATGCTCCCCAAGGCGCGCCGGCTGGACATTTGACTCCGCCCGAAGGTCAGCATTCCGCTCCGATCCTGCGAAATCCGCCGCCCGGACCCGGGTCCCATGCCTTCGTCATCCGCGAAGCGCCGCCCGCGCTGCGCCACGAACAAATGGGCGCCCGCCCCTCACCCAAGCATGTCTGGATTGCCGGCTATTGGAAGCACGACGGCCATGCCTATGTCTGGGAACCGGGTCGCTGGGATATGCCGCCGCGCGAGGGCCTTATCTGGGTCGCCCCACGATGGGAATCCCGTGAGGGCAGCTGGGTGCTCATTGAAGGGCGCTGGGACCATCGGTAGACCGCCTCCGATTTGATTCAGGAGCTCTTCCCGAACAATCTCGACTTCAACCGTTCCCCGCAGACGCACGAACGCCGCTGAAGAGTGTGCCGGCGACATGCGCGGGGGAAGCCGTTTGGGATCGCCGCCCCCGTCTTCTCGACGGCGGCGGGCGGATCTGTGGCCGTGGGACTTCCGACCGGCTTTCCCGGAAGGAGGGGATCCCAGGTCGACTCACAGAAAACTCGACGTTTCGGGCCGTCGCTGCCATCATTCGTTTCTTGACCGCCCCCAGGCGCGTCCGTTCCCGCCGACAGCGGACGCACCCGGAAACCCCATGCCCCAAGCCGCCTGCCGCCCCGTTCATCTTCGTTGCGAGGATCTCGAGAATCCGCTGGCAGTGGATGATCTCCAGCCCCGCATGAGCTGGTGGTTGGACGCCAATCACCGGAGGGGCGCACGCCAGACGGCTTATCAGATCCTTGTGTCGTCGAAGCCAGGGGGACCGCCTGATCTCTGGGACAGCGGCAGGGTTTCCTCCGACATCTCGACGTACGTGGCCTACGCGGGCAGGGCCCTGCGTTCGCGCGAGCGCGCGTGGTGGCGGGTGAGGACCTGGGACGAATGCGGCGGCGCAGCCGAATCCACGGAGCGGGCGTGGTGGGAGATGGGCCTGCTCAGCCGGGGCGACTGGAAGGCGCAATGGATCGGCGGCACGCTCACGGGAGGCCCGTGGACCAGCGTTCCCGCACCCTTCCTGCGCCGGACTTTCTTTGTCGGCGCCCGCGTCGCGCGTGCCCGCCTCTACGCCACCGCGCTGGGAGTCTACGAGGCACGCCTGAACGGCCAGCGCGTGGGCGACCAGGAACTCGCGCCCGGCTGGACCGACTACAGCCGCCGGGTGCTCTATCAGTGCTTCGACATCACCCCCCTGGTGGTCGTGGGCGACAACACGGTCGGCGCGATTCTCGGCGACGGCTGGTATTGCGGCCACGTCGCCTGGAGGGGGCGTCAGCTCTACGGCGACCGGCCGAAGTTCCTTGCGCAACTTGTCATCGACCACATTGACGGACGCTCCGAGGTTGTCGGCACCGACCATGCCTGGAAGTTCGCCTACGGCCCGCTGCTCGCCAGCGATCTGCTCATGGGCGAGAGCTACGACGCGCGCCTGGAGTTCCCGGGATGGGACAAACCCGGCTTCGACGATCGCGGCTGGCAGCCCGCCAGGCCCAGCCCCGCGACCGGCATCCTCCTGGAGGCGATGCGCGCGCCCCCGGTCCGCGCGCTGCACGAGCTCAAAGCGCGGCCGTTGCCGGCTGCTCCCGGGCGCGGTTTGACAACGACCCGCCGCTACGATTTCGGCCAGAACATGGTCGGCCGCGTGCGCCTCCGCATGAAAGGCCCTGCCGGCGCGACGGTCACGCTCCGGCATGCCGAGATGCTCGATGGCGACGGACGGCTTTATTTCGCCAACCTTCGAACCGCCCGGGCGACGGATCATTACACGCTGGGGGGCCACGCCGCGGGCGAGGTGTTTGAACCGCGCTTCACCTTCCACGGCTTTCGCTATCTCGAGCTCGAAATCCATGGTCCTGACGTGGCAATCGAGGACCCTGTCGGCGTGGTGCTCCATTCCGATCTGCCCTTGACCGGCGAATTCTGGTGCTCCGATCCACTCATCAATCAGCTCCAGAAGAACATCGTGTGGAGCCAGCGCGGCAACTCCATCGCGGTGCCGACGGCCGGTCCCCAGCGGGACGAACGCCTGGGATGGACAGGGGACGCCCAGATGTTCCTCCGCACCGCCGCGTTCAACATGGAGGTCACCGGCTTTTTCAGCCACTGGCTGCAAAGCCTCGTCGAGGCGCAGACCGCGCGCGGCACGATCCCCGCAGTCGTGCCTCCGGTCGACGGGCTCCACCCCGACGGCGGACCCGCCTGGGCCGACGCGGCGACGATCTGCCCGTGGACCCTCTACCTGTGCAGCGGCGATCGCCGCATTCTTGAACGGTGTTTCCCCGCCTGCGCGCGATTTGTCGACGAGCTCCGCGCGACCAATCCCGACCTCATCCGCCGCAAGACCGCCCATGATTTTGCAGGCTACGGCGACCGGCTTGCGCCGGACGGAGGCGGCGCGGACGGCGGTGACACGCCCAAGGAGCTGATCGGGACGGCCTATTTTGCGCACAGCGCCCGGCTGGTGGCCGCGGTGGCCCGCGTCCTGGGGAGAAAGGCGGAGGAGAAGGCCTATTCCGCGCTGGCGGATGCGGTGCGCGCCGCGTTCCGGCGCGAGTTCCTCACGCGGGAAGGCGCGTTGACGGCCCCTACCCAGACCGCCGCCGTCCTTGCGCTGCACTTCGACCTGGTGCCGTCCCGGCTCCGCGCTCGCGTCGCCGCCGATCTTGTCGGGGACATCGAACGCCGCGGAGGGATACTCTCGACCGGGATCGTGGGCTCCTCCTACCTGCCTCACGTTCTCGCCGCCACGGGACACCTGGAGGTCGCCTTCCGGCTTCTGCACCGGAAGGAACGGCCCTCGTGGCTCCATGCCGTCACCCAGGGCGCAACGACAATCTGGGAGCGGTGGGACGGGCGGACGGAGGAGCACGGCTTCCAGGATCCGGAGATGAATTCATTTAATCACTACGCCTTCGGCGCCATCGGCGCTTGGCTCCATGCCGTCGTCGCCGGGATCGAGGTCGAACCGGACAATCCCGGCTACAAGCACATCCGGCTCCAACCCCGCCCCGGAGGCGGCATCGCGGCCGCCCGCGCGAAACTGGCTTCGCCCCTGGGCGAGCTCGCCAGCGCCTGGCGGTCGGCGCCGTGCCGTTTCGACTGGGAGGTCACGGTGCCCGCCAATGCCACCGCCAGCGCCCGGATCCCCGCGCCCCCGGACGCCCGCGTGACCGAGGGCGGCAAGGCGCTGGAGCGCGCGCCGGGCGTCAGCAGGGTCGCGCGCACCCCCGACGCGGTCACCTGCGAACTGGCTTCCGGCCGCTACCGGTTCGCCGCGGGGTGGAAGGAAAAACAGGCCGCCGGGTGCTGACGGCGGCGGCGAATATCGGAGGGCTCCGCCCCGTCGGAGTCGGATGGAGGATGGCGCCGGGGGACCGGTTCGACAGGCTCATCGCAGCGGCGCCCTCCGCGGCGCGGGCTCGCCACCGTGGTTCCGGCCGTTCAAGCTTCCGACATTCTCCGCCATGGAATCTTCAATCGCACGCTCATCCGCGGCTGAATGCCACGCCTGGATGGCTGGATCGCAGCCCGTGAGACCTGAAGCATGACCTCCAGGCGCCGGCGCCTCGACGAGCTTCTCGTGCAGCGCGGCCTCGCCTCCTCCCGCGCGCAGGCCCGGGCACTGATCATGGCCGGGCGCGTGCTCCACGGCACGGAACGGCTCGACAAACCGGGGAAGGAATATCCCGAGGAGATCGTGCTCGCCATGGAACAGCTGCCGCGCTTCGTGAGCAGGGGCGGCGAGAAGCTCGACAGTTTCCTCCGGCAGTTCGCCGTCGACCTGCGGGGCGCCCATGTGCTCGATGTGGGCGCGTCCACAGGCGGATTCACGGACTGCGCGCTCCAGGCCGGCGCCGCTGACGTGACCTCCGTCGACGTCGGCCGCAATCAGCTGCACCCGCGCCTGCGCGCGGATCCGCGCGTCGTCAGCCTCGAAAAGGTCAACGCCCGCCGCCTTCAGCCTGGCGACCTCCCGCGCGCCGGCTACGGCGCCGTGGTGATGGACCTTTCCTTCATATCGCTCAAGGCGGTGCTCCCCGCCGTGTGGCCCTTCCTGGAGCCCGGCGGCCTGCTGATCGCCCTTGTGAAACCGCAATTCGAGGCCGGCAAGGCCGAGGCGGACAAGGGACGCGGGGTGATCCGCGATCCGGCCGTGCAGGCCGGGGCGCTCGACAGCGTCACGGCGTTCGCCCTGCGCGAACTGCCCGGCGCGGTCCTGATCGGCTCGATGGTCTCCCCGCTGACCGGCGCCGACGGCAACCGGGAGTTCCTGCTGGGGTTGCGGAAGGCGGCTTGAGGTTCCCCCGCCCTGTTCCCCCCGGGGCGCCATGCCCGCGCCCGGCTGACATTCAGGGTTTGAAGCCATCCGCGCAATGTGCTCCTTAATGTCCGCCGGTTCAAACCCCTCCGCACGATGCAGCCGATCCGCCGACTCGCCTTTGTGGTCAACGAACAGAAATCCGGAGCGCCCGAGCTGGCGCGGACGCTCATGGCGACTGCCCGGGAAGCCGGCGTGGAATTCGACCACGCGGCGCGGTTCCCGCTGGCGGGAGGATTCCTCAAGGGATTCGACGCGTGCTGCGTCATCGGCGGGGATGGCACGTTGCTCGGCGTCGTCGGGGAGGCCGCCCGCGAACGGGTGCCCGTCATCGGCGTCAACCGCGGCAGCCTTGGCTTCCTGACCACCTTCTCCGCCGAGGAGGCGCGCGCGCATTTCGCCGATCTGCTGGCTGGCTCCTACCGGATCGCCGCGCGCGCCCTGATCGCGTGCTCGACCGGTCCCGGCCAGTGCGATCTCGCGCTCAACGACGTCGTGATCAAGGACGAGGTCAACTCCCGGCTGATGCGCCTGGAGGTTTTTGCCGGCGATGAACTGGTCACCGACTACTATTGCGACGGCCTGATCTTCTCCACGCCGACCGGCTCCACCGCCTACAACCTGTCGGCGGGAGGCCCGCTTATTCACCCGACCGCAGACGTCATCGCGATGACGCCCGTCTGCCCGCACACGCTGAGCAACCGCTCGATCATCTTCCGCAGCGACGTGAGGCTGCTCGTCCACAGCCGCTCGACCCACGCGCGGCTGCTCGTGGCGGCGGACGGCCAGCGCAACCTCGCGTTCCGCCAGGGTTCACCGGTGGAGATTTCGGTTTCCCCGCTCAAACTGGGGCTTGTCCAGCGCGTCGACTATTCGCATTTCGCGGTGCTCCGCACCAAACTGCAATGGTCCGGCGGAGCTGCCTCGGCCGGGGCCTGAGGGCCGGCAGCCTGGAATCGGAAAACCCCGGAAGCGGGTTCGCTCCCCGATCCCGCGCCGCCGCCGCGAGGCCCGGCGTGCAGCCGGGACCGGCGCCCGGCTGCGGCGCGTTTCCGGATGCCACGATCATTCGCTGTCGGGCGCGGACGCTTCATCGTCCGCCGGTTCCGAGGCGGTCTTTCCGGCGCCCGGGGCCTGTTTCGCAGCCTCGCGCGCGGCCTTGCGTTTCTCGGCGGCCTCCCGGTGTTTCTCCTCGTCGGCTTTTGCCGCGGCCAGTTCGTCCTCGTCGAGCTTGCCGTTCTTGTTCCGGTCGTACCGGGCGAGTTTCTTTGCCTCGGCGGCTGCCACCTTTTCCGACCGCCTGGCCTCGCGGGCCGCTTTCTTTTCGGCGCGGGCCTTCTCGATGTCCGCCTTCCTCGCGTTGCGCTCGTCGGGCTCGAGTTTCCCGTCCTTGTTGACATCATAGCGGGCCAGGTCCGCGGCGCGGCGGGCCTCGCGGCTGGTTTGTTGTTTCTCCTTGTCGGCCTGCGGAGCGGCCTTCTCCGGCTCATCCGGCGAGCCATCCTTGCCGGCGTCGGGTTGCTTCGGGACCGCGGCGGGAGTTTGCTCGTCGGCGGTGGCGGGGGCGCAAACGGAGACCAGCGGCAGCCCCAGGAGGGCCGCCGCGCAGAACAGGCATGCATAGGGGGTGTTTTTCATAAACGCGAAAATACTTGTAAGGCATGTTCGCGCACTGCAAGCAGTTTTTTTCCGCCGCCGGTCGCACCCGCGAAGCGCCGCCCTTCCGGCCCCGCAAACCCTCCCGATTCACGGCCGGCCGGCGCTCCCCGGCGGCCGGGACCCGATGACCGCGGATTCCTCCGGTTCCCGGGCGGGGGCGCCCGCGCCCGTCGCGAGGAATCCGCAAGCCTCTCCCTGCGCGCGGTTACAGCGCGTTCGCCGCCGCAACGACCGCGTCGACCGTGATCCCGAGTTCCTTCATCGCCTGCGGCGCCGGCGCGCTCAGGCCGAACCGGTCGATCCCGACCACCCTGCCGTCGAGGCCGACGTACTGGCGCCAGAGGGCCGTCACGCCCGCTTCGACGGCGACGCGCTTGCGGCACGAAGGCGGCAGGATCGCGTCCCGGTACTCCGCGGGCTCGCGGCTGAAGCGTTCAAATGAAGGCAGGGACACCACGCGCACCCCGGCCCCGAGCACTCGGGCCGCGGCGACGGCAAGCTGCAATTCGCTGCCCGCCGCCAGCAGGATGTGGGTGAGCGGAGCGGTCTCCTGGATCGCGACGTAGCCGCCCTTCAGCACTCCGGCGCGGCGGATGTGCGGCGGGATGTCGCCCAGCATCGGCACGGTCTGGCGCGTCAACGCCAGCAGCGTCGGCCCGTCGATGCGCTCCATCGCCGCGGCAAACGCGCCGGCGGTCTCCTCGGGGTCGGCCGGGCGGATGACATCGAGCCCCGGTATCAACCGCAACGCCGAGACGGTCTCCACCGGCTGGTGCGTGGGCCCGTCCTCGCCCACGCCGACAGAATCATGCGAATAGATATACACCACGGGCAGGTGGGAGAGCGCGGCAAGGCGCATCGACGGCCGGCTGTAATCGGCAAACACCATGAAGGTCGCGCAGCTGGCGCGGAACAGCCCGTCGTACGCGACGCCGTTGTTGATCGCCGCCATTGCGTGTTCGCGGATGCCGTAGCGCAGATTGCGGCCGGCGCGGCTGGTCCGGTCGAAATCCCGGTCGGCGGCGATGTAGTTGAGCGTCGAGCCGTGCAGGTCCGCGCTGCCCGAGATGAGCAGGGGCAACCCGGCGGCGATCGCCTGCAGCACATCGCGGCCCGCCGCGCGCGTGGCGAGTTTGGCGTCCGGCGGGAACAGGGGGATCTTCTCCAGGATCGCGGCGGCGCCCGGAGCCGCGGAACGGCTGTCGAGCAGGGCGGCCTTTTCGGGATTCGCGCTCCGCCAGGCCTCGTAGGTCCTGGTCCAGCGGTCGAAGGCGCGGATGAGGCGCTTCTTGTGGTCCGCAAAATAGGCGCGCACCGCCTCGCTCACAAAGAAATGCCGGTCGGCCGGCAGGCCGAGCCCGGCGCGCGCGGCGTCGGCGAACTTCGCCCCTCCTTCCCCGTGGCCCTTTGACGTGCCCTGCACCTCCGGGATTCCCTTTGCGATGATGGTCCTGGCAATGATGAGCTGCGGCCGGCCCGACTGCGCATTCCTGGCGCGGCGCACCGCCCTGAGGATCGCCGCAAGATCGTGGCCGTCCGCCAGCGTCTGCACATCCCAGCCGATGGCCTTGAAACGCGCCGCGGTGTTCTCGCTCTGCGTCTTCGCCGCCATCGCGTCAAGGGTGACGTCGTTCGAGTCGTAGATGAGAATGAGGTTGTCCAATCCCTGGTGGCCGGCGAATTCAACCGCCTCCATGCCCAGGCCTTCCTGCATGCAGCCGTCGCCGGCGAGGCAGATGACGTGGTAGTCGAAGATCGGGTGTTCGGGCGTGTTGAAGCGGGCGGCGGCCATCTGCCCGGCCATCGCCATGCCGACGGCATTGCCGATGCCCTGGCCCAGCGGGCCGGTGGTGCACTCGACGCCCGGAGTGGCGTGGAATTCCGGATGACCCGGAGTCCTGCTGTGGAGCTGGCGGAAGTTCCTCAGCTCATCGAGGGTCAGCGCGTAGCCGCTCAGATGCAGCCAGCTGTAGAGGAACATGCTGCCGTGGCCTGCGGAGAGGACGAAGCGATCGCGGTTCAACCAGCGGGGCTCGTCGGGATTGTGGACCAGTGCGCGGCCGTAAAGCACAGCCCCGATCTCCGCGCATCCGAGCGGCAGGCCGAGATGGCCTGAGGCGGCCTGCCGGACGGCGTCGATGGCCAGTCCCCGCGCCTCGGCGCAGGCTCTGGCGAGAATCTCTGTGTTGAGCTTCATGGGAAGATCATGAACAGCATTGAACCCGGCGCTCAGCGGTGGAAAACAAACGAGCGTGCTGGTCTAGCGGTTTCGCCCGCAAAGTGGAAAGCCAAAACTCGCCGGGATCCGGCGACCGGCGCGCGCCGGAGGGTTGGGACTGCCCCGCGCGGCGGGGGCATCCCGCCCATGCCGGCGCCGGCGCTGCGCCTGCGCCGCCGCCCGGATCCGAAACAGCCCGAGGTGTCCGGAGTCCGGCGAGCCTCAGCCCCCCGCAGGAGCCGGGGCATCCGGCGTTGTCGGCGCCGCCTGCGCGGTGGCCGCAGCCGCCTCCGCGTCATACCGCTTCTTCTTCACGGCCATGGCCGCCTTGCCCGTGCGGTTGCGGAGGAAATACATGCGGGCGCGCACCGGCTCGCTCTCGCTCTCGATCTCCACCTTCTCGATGTTCGGCGAATTGACCGGGAACACCCGTTCAACGCCCTCGCCGTAGCTGATGCGCCTGACGGTGAAAGACTCGTGGATTCCGTAGCCCTTGCGGGCGATGACGACGCCGGAGAAGATCTGGATCCGCTCCTTGTCGCCTTCCCGCACCTTCGTGTGGACGCGAACGGCATCGCCCACCTTGAACGACGGGAGGCCCTTATTGATCTGATGGGCGGTGATTTCTTTGATGATCGGATTCATTTTGATGCTTCTCCAGTAAATCGGGTCTGACCTGGCGGGTTTTCTCCATCCGCCGCGCGAGCCGCCACTTTTCGATCTCGCCGTGGTGCCCCGAAAGGAGCACCTCCGGCACGGACATGCCGCGAAATTCGGCGGGCCGCGTGTACTGAGGAAAGTCGAGCAACTTGCCGGTGAAGCTTTCGCTCGTCAACGACTTTTCCTCCCCGAGCACTCCGGGGATGAACCGGGCCAGCGCGTCGATGACCACCGCCGCCGCCAGCGTGCCGTTGGTCAGCACGTAGTCGCCGATGCTGATCTCCTGGTCAATCAACCGGTCGCGGATGCGCTGGTCGATGCCCTCGTAGTGGCCGCTGAGCAGGATCAGGTGCTGCTCGCGCGAGAGTTCCCCGGCAAGGGACGGGCACAACGGTGTGCCGTCCGGCGTCAGGTAGATGCGCCGGCACCCCGGCCTTTGAAGCTGTTCGATCGCCGCGAAGACCGGCTCCGGCTTCAACACCATCCCCGCGCCGCCGCCAAACGGCCGGTCGTCCGCGCGGCGGTGCTTGTCGGTCGTCCAGTCGCGCAGGTCGTGCACCTTCACCGAAATCAGCCCGGTCGCGACCGCGTTGCCGAGGATGCTCTCGGCGAGAAAGCCGTCGAGCATCCCGGGGAAGAGCGTGAGGACGTCGATGTGCACTGGTTTTTGCTCCGCAAAAACCTAGGGGAGCTCGATTGGGAAGCGAGGATTTACGCCAGCCCCCCGCTGCAGCCTGAAGCGGACTCGTGCCCTGGCCTGCCCTTTTCGCTCCGGCAATAAACTAAGGTTTCGGCGCAGCCGTAACCTCGGCGGCGATGGCGGCCTGCCGGCGGCGCTCCTTCTTGACCAGCGCGCGCATCGTGTCGGTCGGGCGCGCTCCCTTGCCGAACCAGTAGTCGAAGCGGGCCAGGTCGATCTTCAGCGGGTTGCCTTTGGCCTCAGGAGTATACGTTCCGAGGATTTCCGCGGCCGCGCCGTCGCGGCGATAACGTTCCTCAGTCACCACGACCCGATAGATGGGCTTGTGCTTGGTGCCGATGCGGGAGAGACGGATCTTTAGAGCCATGGTTGATGCGGACGGACGGATAAGTCGTTTGGAAAAGCCGTTGAGTGCACCGGGCGGCGGATGGCTTGTCAAGCCCTGTATCAGCGTCAAAAGCGCTCCGGCTCCGGCCAAAGCCATGGGCGGCCGCAGCCGCGCAGGAACGCCGGCGCCGCGCGGGCCGCCTCGCCCCCAAACCGCCTTGCACCCCCCGCCCATCTCACAAGGCTTGGGTTCCGGATGCATAGCCCCCGTCTCCACTTCTGCCCCGCCCTGGTTCTCGGACTTTGCGGACCCGCCGCCCTGCTTCTGGGCGCGCCCGATCCGGCTCCTCCGTCCGCCCCGGTTGAATCATCCACCCTCCAGTGCGGCGCGCTGCCCAATGGTTTCCGCTACGCCTTCCTGCCGCGCACCCGGGAGCCAGGTCGCGTCAGTCTGCGCCTGGTTGTCCAGGCCGGTTCGCTCGATGAACGCGACGACGAGTCCGGCTATGCGCACTTTGTCGAACACATGGCGTTCAACGGCACCCGGCACTTTCCTGCCGGCAAACTTGTGCTGCTCTTCGAGCGTCTTGGACTCGCCTGGGGAGCCAACGTCAACGCCGCGACTTCTTTTACCTCCACCATCTACCGGCTCGACCTCCCCGCCGGCCACGCCGGGCACCTCGGCGAAAACGAACTCCGGCGCGCCCGCGAACAGGGCTTTGGGGCCGACGAAGTGAAGGAGTCCGCGGCGGCCCTGGTGGCCCGGTTGCGCGCCGAGGTGGCGGAATTCGACGGGCGCACCACGGACCAGGTCGCCAACGACGTCGCCGTAATGCTCGCCGCAGGCAGGACCTGGCAGGACCCGGCCGCATGGCCCGTATTGGCCGAAAGCCTCCTGCCGGAATTCACGCCGGAACTGGCCGCCGCGACGCTCCGGGAGACCCTGCCCGACGAGCGGCTGCACCTCGTGCTCTTTCGGGCAAGCCCGCCGGAGGGGGGCGCCGGCGCCGTGCTCGCCGCCTATCGGGCAAGCGCCGCCCGACCGCTCCCGGCCGCCGCGCCCAAGGCCGGCGATGAACTGCAATTCCGCTACGGCGACTTCGGCCCGCCGGGCGCGGTGGCGGAGCACCGGACCGAAGCGGATCTTGGCCTGGAGCTGTTGCGTTTTGCCAACGGCGTCCGCCTCAATCTCCGCGCGAGCACCACCGAGCCGCAGCGTTTCAAGATCAAGGCGCGGCCGGGCCGCGGCCCGGCCGACATCCCGCGCCTCCAACCCGGCATCAACCTCCTCGCGTTTGCCCTGATGGTCAAAAGCGACCTCGGCCGCCACACCCGCGAAGAACTGCGCCGCCTGACCGCCCTGCACGCGGTCGAGGGAAGCTGGTCCTTCGACAACAACGAATTCATCATCCAGCTTTCCGGGCCATCGTCCGCCCTGCCGTTCGCACTCCAGACCCTCGCCGCCTCCGTTTCGGATGTGAAGCTGGATGCCGCCAAATACCCGGATGCCCTCCGTCTCTATCCGGCAATCACCGCTCCGTGGCTCAATTCGGCGGCGGGCGGCGTCAAGGTTGAAACGTTTTTCCGGATGAGCGGCGACGATCCCCGCTTCCGCATGCCGCCGCCTCCCACTTCGGCGCCGCAGAGTCCAACTGCGTCGGAATCATTCCACGGGCCGCTCCGCCGGCCCGGACGCCGTGACGCCGGTTCGTCGCAAGCCGGGCTCCAGCCGTTCCGACGAACCCTGCCGGACGGTTTCCGGCTCGTCCGGTTCCAGCCGCTTTCCCATGCTGACGGCATCTATATGTCACGGTTCAGGGATTCGCTTCGTCAGCCGACCGATACAACCGCCGATGGTCAGCAAACCGATCATGCCGATAACAACGAGAGCCTCAGGGACAACGGGTCGCCTCGGATCCGATCTCGATTGCATCAGGATCATCACTGGAATCACCAGATACCAGAGGCCAACCACGATGCCCAGGACCGGCACCCAGCGCGGGTTTGCCGGCCCCCATATCCCCATGGACCAGCCAATCAGGTAGGGTAGAATCAGCATTCCCCACCACATTGAACGCCCGGAACTGCCCCCAAAACCTCCAGCCATCGTCAGCCCCCACAACCCACCCACCCCGATCGCAATCAGAACGAAAACCCACACCCGGTAGGCAATCACTCGGCGTTCGCTTTGGCCGAAAAAGGTGCCAAGTGCGACCAACCCACTGCCTGGCAGGATGACGAGGGCTCCTTCCATGGGGTCAATGGCTCCGACCAGCATACCCATGCTGCCAAGAACAATCAGGATACGCGACCAAAGGCTGCGAGCGTTATTCGTCTTCATCTACCGATCTTGCCACCGCTGGCGTGATTGGCAAAATTGAAAAATATTGCCGTGGGCATTGGTTTCTTCAATGCGCGTCCCCTCGCAACGGCCCGACGTGTCAGGGCTCTCTCGCCCTGTCCCGGTGGGGATGGTCAGGCGGCCCGACCCGGCGGCACGCCTGCCACTGTTCAATCACCGCCTTCCCCTCTTCCGGCCGGCAGGGGCGGATGTGAAGCGCGCTCACGCCACTCCGATCAGGATCCCGGCAAGAAACACCAGCACTCCGCCGACGATGACCTGGAACGCCGCCGCCAGGAACCGCGTGTCCATGTAGTGATTGCGTATCCAGGAGATTGCTACGAGTTCCACGGCCACCACCGCGCCCGCCACGCCCGTCGCCAGGCGGAAGTCCGGGATCAGGTACGGCAGGGTGTGGCCGATGCCGCCCAGCGTCGTCATCAGGCCGCAGACGCCCCCGCGCAGCCAGGGATGCCCGCGCCCGCTCAGGGCGCCGTCGTCGGAGAGCGCCTCGGCGAACCCCATGCTGATCCCCGCGCCCACCGACGCCGCCAGACCGACCCGGAACGCGTCCAGGCTGTTGTGCGTGGCGAACGCCGCCGCGAACAGCGGCGCCAGCGTCGACACCGATCCATCCATCAGCCCCGCCAGGGCGGGCTGCACGATCTGGAGCACGAAGATCCGGCGCTGGGTCGCCTCCTCCTCCGCGCGCGCGCCCGACGCCGTCTGTTCCCTTTCAAAATGCTCGGCAAGCTCGCTGTGCCTGCGCTCCTCCTGGGCCAGGTCCCCGAGCAACTGGCGGATTCCCGCGTCGGTCGTGCGCGAGGCCACCGCCTCATAGAACTGGCGTGTTTCAAACTCCATCATCTCCGCCTCGCGGCGCACCTGCGCCACCGACAGCGCTCGGGCCAGCCAGAGCGGCTTGCGGTCGACAAATCCCTTCACGTCCTGCCGCCGGATCAGCGGCAGGTGCTCGCCGAACCGCGCCCGGTACGCTTCCAGCAGCCGGTGCCGGTGCGTGGATTCCGCATCGCGCATCCCATCGAGCTCCCGGGCCGTCGCCGGATAGTTGGCCCGCAACCGCTCCGCGAATTCGCCATAGATCCGCCCATCCTCCTCCTCCAAGGAGATGGCGAGCGCGAGGATTTCACGCTCAGTCAGTTCATGAAATGCCTTGCTCATGCCGGGATTCTAGAGCGCGCCTTCACTCTGGCAAGTCGCAGAATTGCCTGCCCTTTCCGCCCAAAAGCCGTTATCGGCATCATGCTGTCATGTCTTTCGTCGGAGTGAACATCGGGGCTCTGACCGTGAAGGGGGTCTGCCTGCGCGGCGAGGCGCGGGAGGCCGCGGTCGTCGCGCATCAGGGGCGCCCCGTCAAAACGCTCGACGAACTGCTCGCAAGGCCGGAGTTCTCCGACGCGGAGGCCATCGGCGTTTCCGGCCATCTCGGCCACATCCCCGAGGTCGCCGCCCTCCAGCGTGCGCTCCAGGAGACGCCGGAGGCGTTCGACGCCGTGATCTCCCTCGGCGGGGAGTCCTTCCTCGTCTATATCCTTGCCGGCGGACGAATCGCCCACGTGCTGTCGCACAACAAATGCGCGGCGGGAAGCGGCGAGTTCTTCGTCCAGCAGATCGGCCGGATGGGCCTGGGGCTCGACGAGGCGATCCGCCGGTCCTTCGACGGCGCGGTCGTGCCGCTGGCGTCCCGGTGCTCGGTGCACTGCAAGTCGGACATCACCCACAAGCTCAACCGCAACGAGGCGTCGCCGGCGGACATCCTGCGCACGCTCCACGACAGCATCGCCAACAAGGTCGTCGCGCTGCTGGAGAAGGGGCAGCGCCCGCTGCGCCGGGTGCTTCTGACCGGCGGAATGACCCGGAACGCGGCGATGGTGGCCGCCCTGCGGGAGAAGCAACCGGAGACCGGATTCATCGTGCTCCCCGAAAGTCCGTGGTTCGACGCCTGGGGCTGCGCCCTGCTCACCCGCGACGATCCGCTCCACCGGCGGGCCCGGCTTTCGCGCATGGCGGCCTTCGACAGCCTGCCTCCGCTCCACCGCTGCGCCGGCCGCGTGGAGGTGATCGCCGCGCCGCGGCGCGAGGCGCCGGGCGACGGGCCGCTGGTCCTCGGGCTGGATGCGGGGTCCACGACGACCAAGGCGGTTCTCCTCGATCCGGCCACCCGCGGGATTGTGGCCTCCGAATACCTGCGCACGCGCGGCGATCCCGTGGCGGCCGCCCGGGAATGTCTTCGCTCGCTCGCGCGCCAGGTCGGCGACCGCCCGGTGGGGCTGGCGGCCGCGACCGGCTCCGCCCGGGAGCTCATCGGCGCTTATCTCGGCACGGGACATGTCTACAACGAGATCTCGGCCCATGCCGCCGGCGCGGCGCATTTCGACCCCGGGGCGGACACGATCTTCGAGATCGGCGGCCAGGATTCCAAATTCATCCTCCTGCGCAACGGCGTGCCCGCCGACTACGCGATGAACAACGCCTGTTCCGCCGGCACGGGCTCTTTTATCGAGGAAAGCGCCCAGGGGGATCTGGGGCTCGCGGTGGCGGACATCGCCGGCATCGCGCTGAACGCGCCGTCCCCGGTGCATTTCAAGGCCACCTGCGCGGCGTTCATCAACTCCGACATCCGCATCGCCCAGCAGCAGGGCCGCTCGCGCGACGACATCGTGGCGGGGCTGGTCTACGCGGTCGCCGGCAACTATCTCAACCGGGTCAAGGGGCCGCGCGCCATGGGCAAAAAGGTGTTTCTGCAGGGGGGCGTCGCCCTCAACCGGGCGGTCGGCCACGCGTTCGCGCATTTCACCGACCGTTCCATCGTCATCCCGGCGGATCCCGAGCTGCTCGGAGCGCTGGGCGTCGGACTGCTGGCGCTTCAGCGCGCCGGCGGCGCCGCGCCAAAGGCCGCAAACCTCCTCGCCCTGGCCGCGCCGGAGATGGGGCTCGTCGGCCGGTTCACGTGCCGTGCGTGCGCGCTGTGCTGTAGCATCGACCGCTTCGCGGTGGCCGGCCGGCGGTTTCCCTTCGGCGGGCGCTGCAGCCTCTACGAGAACGTGTGGAAGCGGAGGTCGCGCGCAACCGCGGCGCCGGACCTCGTGCAGCAACGGTCCGACCTCATCTTCGGGGGCGCGAAGAAGCACCTGCCTCCGGCCCCGGGGTCCGGGCCCGCGGAGGGCTCCCGGCGCACGCGGGTCAAACAGACCCTGGCCGGGGCCCGGTCGTTCATCGAGGAATCGCTGCGGGGATCCGCCCGCGAGCCGGGGGTCGAAGGGACGCGCCTCGGCCTTCCGCGCGCGCTGACCACCCATTCGCTGCACCCGCTGTTCGCCACGTTCTTCGCCGGCCTCGGCATGGACGTCGTGCTGTCCGGCGTCGATCCGCAGGGCGATCTCAAGTCGTATTCCGGTTTCTGCTTTCCCGTGCAGATCGCGCACGGCGCGGTGCTGGACCTGGCCAGGCGGGGGGTGAACCTCATCTTCCTGCCCCATGTGTTGCGCATGCCCCAGCCCAACGCCTGCCGCGACTCCTACCTGTGCCCGATCACGCAGGCCGGTCCCTATTTCATCGCCAAGGCGTTTCCCGGGATCCGCTTTCTTTCCCCGCTGCTGGATTTCACGAACGGATACGCAGGCGGGCCGGCGCTCGTGGAGCTCGCGGTGCGCGAGCTCGGCGTCCGCCGCGAACGGGCCGATGCGGCGTGGGCGGCCGCCGTCCGTGCGCAGGGGGAAGCCGAATCCGCGATGCGCGATCTGGGCCGGCGCGCGCTCGCGCAGGCGGTGGAGGCGGGGAAGCCCGTCATCGTGCTTGCGGGTCACAGCTACAACGCATTCTCCCCCGAGGCCTCCCAGTCGGTGGGGCGCAAGGTCGCGAGCATGGGCATGACCGCCATCCCCGCCGACTGCCTCACGCCCGTCAGCGCGGGCCCCACCGCCTGGCATTTCGCCAACCAGATCATGAACGCGGTGGCCCTCGTCCGGCGGCACCCGAACCTGTTCCTGCTTTGCGTGAGCAACTTCAGCTGCACGATCGATGCGTTCACGCACTCGATGCTCGCCTCCGAGCTGGGCGCCAAGCCGTACCTGTTCCTCGAGATCGATGCCCACACCGCCGACGCGGGGGTGCAGACCCGCCTGGAGGCGTTTCTCGACATCGTCAGCAGTTATCGCGAGATCCGCCATGGCGTCCACCGGCCCTTCACGCCGTGCCGCCTGACCACGGGCGGCCGCGTCATCCGTTCAAACGGCGAGAAGGTCCGGCTGACCGATCCGCGCGTGAAGCTCTACCTCCCGAACTTCTCGCAGTACCACACCGAGGCGCTCTCGCAGCTGACCATCCGGTGGCTCGGGATGCACGCCGGGGCCGCCATGCCGCTGGACCGCGGCCAGCTGGAGCGGGGCCTGCGCCACACCTCCGGGCGCGAATGCCTGCCCCTGCCGCTTTCCATCGGGCAGATCCTGCAGATCCACGACACCCGCGCGGCCGGCGAGATCTCCGGATTCTACTCGATCCGGGGGGGCGCGCCGTGCGTCAGCGACTCCTACCTCGGCTACTTCGAGCGCTTCATCACCGAACAGCAGCTGCCCGATTTCTTCCTGCTCAACATCGCCGCGGAGAACGAGTATCTCGGATTTGATGGGCTCACCCTCGCCAAACACCTTTCGCCGGCGGTGCTCATGGCCGACATCCTGGTGGAGATCGACCACGTCCTTCGCGCCGCGGGCGCGGACGGAAGCGTGGAGCAGTTCCGCGAGGAATGGCTGCGCTTTGCCGCCGCCGCGTCTTCGCCCGACGAGTTCCACGCCGGCCTGCCCCGGTTCGTCGACCGGCTGGCGACGCTGCCGTGCAGGCGGGAGCCCCGCGCCTGCCCGCGCGTGGTCGTGACCGGCGATTTCTTCACGCGGTTCAGCCCGTTCTTCATCGAGGGCGTCCGCGAACGCTACGCCGCGCACGGGATCATCCTGAAGCCGGTCGATCTGGCCGATCTTTTCCTCTATGGCACCTACGACGGCGCGGCGGGAGCGGCCAACAGCTGGGGGATGAAGCCGGGCAGCCTCGCGTTCGCCAAGGCCTGCACGCGCATCTTCCAGCCCGACGGAAAACAATATCTCCAGCAGTGGCTGAGCTACCAGGCGGAGCGGAAGGTCGAGCAATATTACCGGTTCCTGTTTCGCAAGACCGGCCTGCTGGTGGCGGGCGGCAACGACATTTCCGCGCTGTTCGAGACGGCCTCCGAGCACGTCTCCCCCACGATCTACGGAGAGGTCATTCCGGCGGTCGGCAAGGGTTTGGAGGCGGACAACGAAGGATACAACGGCATCATCCTCATCGGGCCGTTCAACTGCCTGCCCTACCGGATCTCGGAAGCGATCCTCAAGCCGATCAGCATCCAGCGCGGAATGCCCATCCTCACCTACGAGAGCGACGGCTACGCCGTGGAACCGTCGTTCCTGCGGCAGGTGGACGTCCACATCCAGCAGGTGCTCGCGCACGCCGAAAGCAACCGCACGGAGTCGCTGCTCGCCGGCGGCCGGCTCCCTGAGCTGATCAAGGCCGCTGTTGGGCGGTTGCGGTAGCGCCCGGGTTTTCGCCGCCCACACCCGTCCGGCAGGGTCTCGGAAAGGCGTCGCCCTGCCATCGTCAGAATCTGACCGCCAGCTGCGTGGTGTAGTATTGGCCGCGCTCGCTTTTGATTTCGGGCGGGATGGGGAGCCAGCCTGAACACCCCTTCACCGCCTCACAGAGGCGCGATTTCTCCTGCGTATTCACGCTTCCGCCAACATCAAGGACATCCAATTCTGCGGTTTCCAGGTTCACGCGGATTCTTGCTGTGCATTCGCTTCCCTCCGCCGGCTCGTCTGCGTTTTTTCGGAGCAAGGCCCGGAATCTGGAAGTGATTTCATTGCCAAGCATTGCATCAAATTGCGCCTCCAAATTGTGAACCACATCCCGGTTGGCAGTGAGTCCATCGAGGACGACCAATTTTCCATCGCCGTCGCGCATCAGTCGCTTGCGGGGCGTGCGGGTCTGCCGCTTCGGGTCCGGCAGTTCCTGGGCCAGGACATTGCGATCGGCCGTCGAATGGTCGATTCCCTTTCCTGCATCCGTGGTGGCCGGGTCATTGCTCTTCGGATACAATTCGGCAGGTCGTCGCGCGTCGCCTCCGGGATCCGCGAGCGACTGCGAGGGCTGGCCGGCAACAGTCGCGCTGTTCGCATCCGGCTGCAGCGCCGGCGCGGGAACAGGCGCTGTTTCCTCGCCGTTTTGCCTCGGGTGAATCGGCGGGGTTGGGATGCGAGAAGACGCCAGGGGCGAAGGCCTGCCAGGGACGGCGACCTCCCGGCGAATCATGAATCCTCCCCAGACCACAGCTGCGATCGTCAGCATAACCAGCAACCACTGCCAGAGCGGGCGCGGCGTCAGACGCGCGCCACAATCAAGGCAATGGTGGAAATGGTCGTCATGATCACGATGGCAGTGCGGACAAGTTCTCACGGACAACGATGGCGTTATTCGGTTGGGGTACCCCACCGATCAACAGGATCTTCCATTGATCTTGGATCAGCGAAGGTTCGAGAAGTCGGAGCCCTCTCTAATGCCGATACCGGTGACATGACAAGGGAAATCCATCAAATGCATTGCAGCGGTGGACGGTCTCCCGGGGAGCCAGTCAACGACCGCTGAATGCGACCGTCCGTTCGGTCGCCGGATGGTCAAGCCGGCCTCAGTTCACCGCCAACAAGACCGCCCGAGTGCCGCAAATCCGGGCACGCAGAAAAACGTGCGCCCGGAAAGGCTGAACACGGCGTCAAAAACGGCTGGGGAAGAAGCGGTTGCTAGAACCCGAACCTCCACCACGGCTTCGGCTTGGCCGCGGCTTGGGGAGTTTCCTGGCCGGCGCCGGCGACCTTGTTTCCAGAGGCCGGCGTACGATCGAGAATCTCAATCTGTTCCTTGGAGAACCAGAACTCGCCCTCCTTCTCCTTGAACGAGACCTTCACCGCATGATCTTCAGTCTTTGTCCCGATCACGGCGACCCCCGCGGCGGACGGCGTGCAGAAGCCAACGACATCTCCCACAAGGCCTGCAACGCCGGCAGCTATCGCCGCGGCCGTCGCATGGATGCGAACGCGATCGCCAAACGTCATCTTGAGAGGGCGATTTTCATGATGCGCCTGGAGGGGAGGGGTCGATAGCCCCTCAAGTCGTCGCTTGAGTCGGTCCTGTCTGTTGCTCATGGAGGGTTGTCGTTGGGAATGAAGCTCTGTTTCTGAACCCACAGACAACCGCTAGGGCCGGTCAAGTCAAAGTCGCTTGTCCTGTACCGGGCCTGTTTTGGGAGGTCGGGGGAGAAGAACGCCCCGACAGAAAGACGATTTCGGTCCCGGATTCAATGCAAACCTGCCGATTTGTCTGAGAAAAACATTTCCTGGTCCCTGGCGCGGCGGGCTCCTCGGCGGCCCTGGAGCGGCGGCGCCCCCGGGCAACGCGACGAGGGCGTCGCGCCTCCAATTGCCAGCGGCCGCACGCGCCAACAGGCGGATTCAGCGATGGGCCGTCGTGGGAACCTGCGCGCAATTTCCGTTTGACCGGGTCCGGCCGCCGGGCGTCAATCGCCCCCGCCTATGCTGAAAGCCGGCATCGTCGGGCTGCCCAATGCGGGAAAGTCCACCCTGTTCAACGCGGTCACCCGCACGCACAAGGCGGTCGTGGCGAACTATCCCTTTTGCACCATCGAGCCCAACGTCGGCGTCGTCAACGTGCCCGACGAGCGGCTGCTCCGCCTCGAACAGCTCTTCAGGGCCGGCACCGCCATCCCCACGGCCATCGAGTTCTTCGACATCGCCGGCCTCGTCAGGGGCGCAAGCAGGGGCGAGGGACTCGGCAACCAGTTCCTCGCCCATATCCGCGAGGTGGACGCCGTCATCCACGTTGTCCGCTGTTTCGAGGAGGAGGATGTCCCCCACCCCATGGGAACGATCGATCCGGTGCGCGACATCGAGACGGTCGCGGCCGAGCTGGTCCTCGCGGACCTCGATGCGGTGGGCAAGCGGATCGAGAAAAATCACAAGAAGGTGAAGACCGGAGACAGGGAGGCGCAGGCGGAGCTCGCGCTGCTCGAACGGCTCGTCCCCCACCTCAACGCCTGCAAGCCGGCCGGCACGCTCGAGATGCACGAAGACGAATCGCGGATGCTCCGGCTCTTTCAGCTCCTCACGGCCAAGCCGGTGATCTACGCCGCGAATGTCGCAGAGGGCGATCTCGCCACCGCTGCGCAAAATCCCTTCGTGCGGCAGATCGCCGACCATGTGCGGACCCATCACGACGCGGCCGTGGTGGCCACGAGCGCGAAGATCGAGGCCGAGCTCGCCGACCTCACGGCGGAGGAAGCGCGGGAATTCCTGAAGGAACTCGGGGTCGCGGATTCCGGCGGCTCCGAGCTGATCCGCGCGACCTACTCCCTGCTCGGCCTCATCACCTTCTTCACCCATAACGAAAAGGAAGTGCGGGCGTGGACGGTCCGCCGCGGGGCGAAGGCGCCGCAGGCCGCAGGCGTGATCCACACGGATTTCGAGAAGGGCTTCATCAAGGCGGAAGTGATCTCCGCCGGCGAATTACTGAAGCTCGGCGGCGTGCACCAGGCCCGGGAGGCCGGCCATTACCGCCTCGAGGGCCGGGACTATGTCATCCGCGACGGCGACGTTGTGCTCTTCCGGTTCAACGTATGAGCGCGGCGGTTGGGGAGCGGCGCGGGCAGGATGAGCCCCGGCCTTCGGCTGCCGCGGAACGGCGCCGGGAGGCTGGCCGGACCGCCGGCCTGAGGCGCACGCCTTGTTGACCCATGGGAATGTCACCGGACACGCCTCACGAAAACGCGGCCCGCCGCCTCCCCGCCGGAGGCGCCGCCCGACCTGACGATGCGTCCCCGCTGACGGCGCCGCCGGCGCCGGCGGGCGCGGCCGGATCGCCGCCGGCCCCTCCCAGCGCATGGGCGCCGCTGCGGCGCCCGCTGTTTCGCAACCGGCTTCTCGCGTCGATCATCTCCAACACGGGCACCTGGATGCAGGACACCGCGGGCACGTGGTTGATGACGTCGCTCACTTCGTCGCCGCTTCTGATCGCCCTGATGCAGACGGCGGCCGCCCTGCCCGTCCTGCTCCTCGGGCTTCCCGCCGGCGCGACCGCCGACATTCTCGATCGCCGCCGCCTGCTTTTGTTGTGGGCCGCATGGATGATGCTGGCCGCGGCGCTGCTCAGCGTCCTGGCGCTCACCGGGATCATCGGCCCCTGGTGGCTCCTCGGACTGACGTTCGTTCTCAGCATCGGGGCCGCGATGAATGGACCGACCTGGCAGGCGATTGTGCCCGAGCTGGTCCCCCGCAACGAGCTGCCCGACGCCATCGCGCTGAACAGCGCCGCGTTCAACCTCGCGCGGGCCATCGGCCCCGCCGCGGGAGGGTTGTTGGTCGCCGTGTTCGTGTCCGTCATGATCGGAGCCGGGACGGTGTTCCTGGTGAACGCACTTTCCTTCATCGCGGTGCTCGTCGTCATCTACCGGTGGAAACGGACGCCGCTCTTCACGAGCGCGCTGCCCGCCGAGCGCCTGCTGGGCTCCATGCGCTCCGGCCTGCGCTACGTGCGCCACGCCCCGCCGCTGCGCGCCATTCTCATCCGCACCTTCCTCCAGACGTTTTGCGTGAGCGGCATGTGGGCGTTGCTCGCCGTCGTGGCGCAGCAGGATCTTCGCCTGAAGGCGATGGGCTACGGCATGCTCAACGGCTGCATCGGACTCGGCGCGGTCATCGGCGCCCTGTTGCTTCCGCGCCTGCGCCGCCGCCTGTCCGCGGACGCCATCGTCAACGCCACCGCCGTCGTTTTCGCGGGAGTGCTGCTCGCGATGGCGTGGGTGCACCATGGGCTGCCCTTGATGCTCGCGCTGATCCTCGGCGGCGCCGCGTGGACCAGCATGGCGGCCTCCATGAACATCGCCGTGCAGTTGTCCGTGCCGGCGTGGGTGCAGGCGCGGTCGCTGGGGATTTACCAGATGGTCTTCCAGGGCGGAATGGCGCTCGGCAGCGCTTGCTGGGGCGCCGTGGCCGAACGGACCAACACGCCGCTCGCCCTGAGCTGCGCGGCCGCGGCGCTGCTCCTCGGCCTTCCGCTGGCCCGGCGGTTCTCGCTCATGGCCGGCATCGCGCTGGATCATTCACCCGGCCGCTTGACCCGGGCGCTGATCCGTTTCGCGCCGCAGATCGTCATCGAGCTGCAGCCGGAGGAAGCGCCCGTGCAGGTCCGGATCGAATTCACAATCGACCCGGCGCGAGCCGCGGAATTCGTCGCGGCCGCGTATGCGTTGCGCACGGTGCGCCGCCGCGATGGCGCGATCCGCTGGGCGCTCTATCAGGATCCCGTCAACCCGGCCCATTTCGTGGAATCGTTCATCGTGGAATCCTGGGTCGAAAACCTCCGCCGGATCGAACGTTTCACGATGGCCGACCACGCGATCCGCGACCGCGTCTTCAGCTTCCACACCGGCCCGGAGCCTCCGGTCACGTCGCGGATGATCCTCGTCGCGGCGCCGAAGGATCCGCCCGGCGCCTGAGACGAAGCGCTGGCGGCAGCGCGGCGGCGGCCCTCAGCTGACGGTGAACACCCCCCGGGGCGCCTCCCGGGCGCCTACGCCCGCCCGCCCGCGGGCGCACGCGCGGCCTGCTGGGCGACAAACTCCCGGAAGATCTCCAGGCGCCTCGACGCGCGGTGTTCCTCTCTTATCTCGTCCAGCGAACGCTGCTGGTTCCTCTCGTGCATCCGCCGGCGGAGCCGCCGGAGGGCGAGGTCCTGAAGCTGGCGGATCCGCTCGCGGGTGATGTTGAATCGCCGGCCCACCTCATCGAGCGTCAGAGGTTCTCCGCCGTGCAGGCCGAAGCGAAGCGTGATGATCTCCGCCTCGCGCGCATCGAGCGAACGGACGATGCTGTGCAGGTCGTCGAGAAAATTCTTTTCGCCCAGGTGCTCATCGGGGCTGCGGACGGAGTCGTCGCCCACGATGTCGCCGAGCACCCGCGCGTCCGCATCGTCGCCCAGGGGCGCCTCGAGCGAGGCCGGGCGCACGCTGACGGTCTTGAGGAGCGCCACCTTGTTTGCCGGGATCTGCAGCTCGCAGGCGATCTCGTCGTTGTCGGGCTCGCGACCGAACTGCTCCTGATACTGGCTGATGATCCTGCGCATGCGGGCGATCCGGTCGACGAGGTGGACGGGAAGGCGGATGGTCTTCGACTGGTTGGCCACGGCGCGCTTCATCGACTGTTTGATCCACCACGCGGCATAAGTGCTGAGCTTTCCGCCGCGGCCGGGGTCGAAACGCTCGACCGCCTTGATGAGGCCGATGTTGCCCTCGCTGATGAGGTCCATGATCGGCAGGCCCAGGTGGCTGTAATCAAAGGCGATTTTGACCACAAGGCGCAGGTTGGCCTTGATCATGTGCTCCCTCGCCGCCTGGTCACCGCGCCGGATGCGAATCGCAAGCTCGACCTCCTCCGCCGCCGTGAGCAGCGGGGTCTGCCGGATCTCGTTCAAATAAAGCTGCAACGGGAAGTGCTCATCCCGATGGCTGACCGCGTCCGGCTCCTGCGCCGGGGCGGCGCGCAGGCGCTGCACGCCGGTTTCGGCGTCGCCGGCGTCGGAAACCGCCGGCCCGCCTTTCTCCGGCCAAAAGGGCATGGGCGATGGCGTGACCCCCGCCCGGCGGGAATCGGCACTCCGCCGGGGGGCGGGCGCGGTGCGGGCGCTTCGGAAGGGGGACGGCTTGAAGGGACCGGTTGTTTGCATGAGTGGAAATTAAACCCGCCGTCATACGGGGACGTCGAAGGCAAGCATGCTCTTGAGGTCGCCGTCTGCGCGGCGGCGGGGTTGCGGAGGGCCGCCCGGCTCAACTGCCGCGGGCGGAATCTTTGCGGTCCAGGGGACCAAAAATGAGGGAACGACGATGACGCGGGAATCCGGGGGGATGGTACCCAAGATCCTGTCCTGGCGCCCAAGAGTCACCGGAGTCATCTGGATCACGGGGACGGACGATACCCCCTCACCCGCCTTGATGATATACGGTGTTTTCCTACCCTTACGAAATGCTCCCGCCCGGCGGGAGCATCTCCCGATTGACGGTGGCGCAAGTGGCATGGACGACCTGCCCGCCGTAGCCTCCGGCGAAGGCCGGGTCTTGCCCATGTTGCCTGGCGCGCGTCCACGGGCAGGATGCCCGTGCCTGGAGTTTGGCCAATTCGGGATGCCTCAAGCGGCGGCCTGGGTGGCTCTGTGAGGGGCGGCTGAGGTTTGTCGGACTGGAAAGCCAGGTCTGTTTATCTTTTTGTGTTGACAGACAGACATTGAAGACGCACGGTGATCCCATGCCTGAATCCGAATCCACTCCGCGGGACGAGATCCTGGCCGCCTTTGAACTTGTCCTGGACACTCAACTGCGAGCCGTCCGGCGGCTGCGCGGCCCCCGACCGAGGCCGGTGCGCCCAGGTCCACAAGGTCTATCTAATATAGATATGTCCTTCGAAGTGCTGCGGCGCACGAAAGCGCCCTTGCACGTCAACGACCTGATCGTGGCCATCGCCCAAGCTTACGGCGTGCAACCGGCCCGCGATTCGCTGGTCTCCGCTCTGAGCAAAAAGGTGGCCGCCGGCGACCGCTTCGAGAAGCCCGCGCCCAACACCTTTGGTTTGCGTGCCGATGCTCTTGGTTGAATGGCTCAAGCTGGTGGCCCGCTGGGAGGATGTCTTCTCCCAGCAGCGCGTATGTCATCGCGCGCGCCGCTTGGCGCTGGGGCTGCT
This sequence comes from uncultured Verrucomicrobiae bacterium, assembly GCA_963827125.1. Lineage (GTDB taxonomy): Bacteria > Verrucomicrobiota > Verrucomicrobiia > Opitutales > Opitutaceae > Fen-1467. The sequence continues at coordinate 23,684 of CAWHAC010000015.1, read as the reverse complement.
GGTGGGATTGGGGCTGCGCACGATCACGCGCGCGCTGGGGGCGGTCGGGCGGGAGCAAAAGCCCTGGAGCAGCGACTACCGGGTGTTCTCGCGCAGCCCATGGGAACTGCGGGCGCTGTTTGACCCGGTCGTGACCGAGGTCTTGGCATTGCCGGGTGCGGGGCCACTGGTGGTGGCCGGCGATTACACGCATCTGGTGCGGGCCGGGCGCCACGTTAAGCTCGCCCATTGGACGCGCGATCCGCTTTCGCCACCGTTTCATGTCAATCTGGTGCGTGCCGTGCGCTTCTTTCAGCTGGCCTTCATCGTGCCGTGCTCCCCGGCGGCCCCCCGGGCGGTGCCGGTGGCTTTTGCCGAAAGTCCGGTGCCGCCCAAGCCGGGGAAGCGGGCCGACGAAGCGGCATGGGCCGCCTATCGCAAGGAACAGAAGCGCTCGCCTGCGGCGCTCGCCGCGCGGGCGGAGATCGTCGCGTTGCGGCACTCTCTCGATGAGCATGGCGCAAATCAACGTTCGCTGTTGGTGGCTTTGGACGGCAGTTTTTGCCAGCGACGTTTTCTGGTCGAGCCGATCGCGGGGGTGGAGTTGTTGTGCCGGGCGCGCAAAGATGCGGTCTTGTGCCGGCGGCACCAAGCAGAGGGCCAGCGTTTCTATGATGTGCTGACCTTCACGCCCGAAAGCGTGCGCGCGGACCCAGCGGTACCCTGGCAGGAGGTGACGGCGCGTTTTGGGGCGAAAGAACATCCGTTGCATTACAAGGATTGCGGAGAAGTCTACTGGCGCAACGGGGCGCGGCGTCGGCCGCTGCGCCTGATTGTGCTCGCTCCGCAGCCGTACCGGCGCTCGCCGCAGGGCAAACTGCTGTATCGTGAACCCGGCTACCTGCTCACCACCGACCTGACCACGCCGGCCCCGGTGCTCATCCAGGCCTATCTGGACCGTTGGCAAATCGAAGTGGCGCATCGCGACGAAAAGAGCGTCATGGGCGTGGGGCAGGCGCAGGTGTGGAACGATCGCTCTGTCACCCGCCAGCCGGCGTTCGCAGTGGCCGCCTACGCGTTGTTGCTGCTCGCCGGTATCAAAGCCTACGGGGGACAACGCGGCGGGGAGTTGCCCGACCTGCCCCGGTGGCGCGGCCCCTCGAGCCGGCCTTCCTGCCTCGATTTGATCACCGCGCTACGCAGCCAGCTCGCCGCCCGTCCCGATCTGATGGCGGACTGGCACGGCTCCTTCAGCCTTGGTCATGCCGTCGAGCAGGCCGCCGCTTGAGGCATCCCGAATTGGCCAAACTCCAGCCACGGGCAGGATGCCCGTGCCACAGCTGCGCGCGCCAGACGTCACCGACAATCGGGAGATGCACCCCCGCCCGGCGGCGCAAGAACTTCGCGATTGTCTCCCAGGCGCCGGACAGTCATAGCTTTTCAAAAGGCCGGTTCATCCGCGGCCCGCACTTCGGCTGTGTACTTCCATGAAGCCCCTCACCCTGTTGCTGGCTGAAGATCATGCCGTCGTTCGCGACGGACTGAGGGCCTTCATTCAGACCGTGGAAGACATGGCGGTGGTGGGCGAGGCAACGACGGGCCGGGAGGCGGTGGAACTGGCCGCCAGACTCCGACCGGCGGTGATCGTGATGGATGTCGCGCTGCCGAAGCTCAACGGATGGGAAGCCACCCGCCAGATTCTCCTCGACAATCCCTCCGCGAAGGTGCTCGCGCTCTCCGCCCGCAGTGACGACGAATACGTGGCGCGCATGGTGGCGGTGGGCGCCATGGGTTTTGTCGAGAAACAGAGCTCCGGCCAGGTCTTGTTGCGCGCGATCCGGGAGATCAGCGGGGGGCGGCCCTTTTTCAGCCCGACCATCACCAGGCGCCTCCTGCGGATCCGCCAGCGGGAACGTGAAGCGGGGCGGCCCTCTGGGTGTCCGGGCCCGTCATTGACTCCGCGGGAGGAGGAGGTGCTGCAACTCGTGGCCGAGGGCGCCCCCAACAAGCAGATCGCCGCGGAGCTCGGCATCAGCGCCAAGACCGTGGACAAGCACCGCCAGCACCTGATGGAGAAGCTCGGCATCCATGACACGGCCGGGCTCACCCGGTACGCCATTTCGTCCGGCACCATCGAATGCACTGTCTAGGCTGAAGGCACCATGGAAGGGGATGTCGCAACGCAACGCGGCGCCGCAGAGCGCGGGCGAACCGGGCAACGGGGCAATCTCCCTGCCGGAGCCGGCAGCAGGCCGGCCGCGGGCGGCGGGGACGCCCGGAACAGCGCGCCATCCTCCGTCCCTTCCCCGCGCGCGGGGGCGAAGCCCAACTCCGCGGAGCAGGAGCTGCGTGCGACTTCCCGTTATGCGCGCAGCCTGATCGAGGCGAGCCTCGATCCGCTCGTGACCATCAGCCCCACCGGCAAGATCGAGGACGTGAACCAGGCCACGGAGGCCGCCACGGGGCTGCCCGCCGCCCGGTTGATCGGCACAAATTTCTCCGACTATTTTGTCGAACGGGAGCGGGCGGACGCCGGATACCAGCTGGTGCTGCGGGCGGGGTTCGTGCGGGATTATCCGCTCACGATGCGCCACGTCTCGGGGCGGACCATCGACGTGCTCTACAACGCCGTGGTCTACCGCAACGACGCGGGCCAGGTGCAGGGGGTGTTCGCCGCCGCGCGCGACGTCACCGAGCGGAACCGGGCCGAGGCGGAACTCGCCCGCTATCGCGACCACCTGGAGGACATGATCCGCATCCGCACGGGCGAGCTCGAGACGGCGAACGCCGACCTGCAGGCGGAGATCGCCGAACGCAAGGAACGGGAGAAGGAGCTTCACCGGCTCAACCGGACCCTCAAGGCGCTCGGCGCGAGCAGCCAGGCCATGATGCGCGCCACCGATGAATCCACTTATCTGAACGAGGTCTGCCAGATCATCGTGCGCGATTGCGGACACCCCGTGGTGTGGATCGGCTTTGCCCGTGATGACCCCGAGAAGACCGTTGAACCCGTCGCCCAGGCGGGTTTTGACGACGGATATGTCGACCATCTGCGGGTGACATGGGCGGACACCGAACGGGGCCGCGGCCCCACGGGCGCCGCAATCCGCACGGGCAGGCCCGCAGGCTGCGCGAACATGCGGACGGATCCGGGATTCGCCCCCTGGCGCGATGAGGCGCTGAAGCGCGGCTTTGTGTCGTCGATCGTGGTTCCCCTGATGGAAGGCGGGCGGGCCTTCGGCGCGATCACCCTCTACTCCCGGGTGCCCGATCCGTTCACGCCCAACGAGGTGAAGCTGCTGTCCGAGCTGGCCGACGACGTCCGATACGGCGTGGGCGCGCTGCGATTGCGCCGGGCGCACGCGCAGGCGGAGCAGGAACTCCGGGATCGGGAGCAGGAACTGGCGGCGATTTACGACAACGCCCCGCTTATCATCCTGCTCGTGGACGGCGAACGGCGGGTGATCAAAGCCAACAAGCAGGCCGAGATGTTCGCCAGCGGGAGCGTCACGGACCTCCTGGGGCGCCTTGCCGGCAAAGCCTTGCGCTGCCTTCATTCGGCGGACGACCTGCGCGGCTGCGGCTTTGGGATGCACTGCGCACACTGCATCCTGCGCGGCTCGATCCTGAGCACGATGCAGACGGGGAAAAGCCAGCAGCAGGTGGAGGTGACCCTTCCGTTCGCCGGCAGTGGCGGCCAGGTGAACCGCACGTTCCTGGTGTCGACCCTGCGGCTCGACCTGCGCGGCCAGCCGATGGCGCTGGTGACGATGCAGGACATCACCGGAAGGAAACAGGCGGAAGAGGCGCTGCAGGCGGCCCATGCCGGACTGGAGGCGCGCGTCGGCGAACGCACGGCCCAACTGCGCGCCCTCGCCGCGGAGCTGACGCAGTCCGAGGAGCGGGAGCGGCGGCGGATCGCCCAGATCCTCCACGACGACCTGCAGCAACTGCTGGTCGCCGCCCGGTTGCGCATCGAAGCCGTGCGGGAGAGAAGAGAAGCCGGCGCAGTCACCCGGGAGCTTCTTCAGATCGAAGAGCTGATCGCGGAATCGGGCGATGTCGCGCGGGGGTTGAGCCACGAATTGAGCCCGACGGTCCTCCACGAACACGGATTGGGCGCGGGTCTGAGATGGCTGGGCGCGTGGATGCACGAGAAACACGGCCTGGTGGTCCGTGTGGAGGCTAACACCTCCGCCGAAGGGTTGGAGCACGAACGTCAAGGTCCTGGTCTTTCAATCCGTGCGCGAGCTGCTCTTCAACGTGATCAAGCATGCCGGCGTGAAACGGGCCAGCGTCCGGATGAGCTCGGGGAAGGGCGGTCAGATTGAGATTCTCGTGAGCGACCAGGGCCGCGGGATCAATCCCATGCAAGCCAGGGAAGGCCGCAATGCCAGCCCGGGGTTCGGCCTGTTCGGAATCCGGGAGCGGATCGCATTTGTGGGCGGCCGGATGGACGTGGAGAGCAAGCCCGGGGGCGGGGCGCGCTTTCGGCTGGTGGTCCCGCTGCCGGGCAAATCCCGGGCGGCGCCGGCAGCCGGCCAACCGGCGGCGCAGGAGCCCGCGGAGCGCCGGCGCAGATCAACCACGCGCAAAAGACCCCGGCCTGCGCGGCAGAATCCGCGCCCCGTCACCCGGGTGTTGCTGGCTGACGATCACAAGATCGTGCGTGAGGGCCTCGCGTTGATTCTCAACAAACGACCGGGGATGGAGGTGGTCGGCATGGCGTCCAACGGGGAGGAAGCGGTGAAGCTCGCGGGAACGCTCCAGCCCCACGTCGTCATCATGGACGTCAGCATGCCTGTGCTCGACGGCCTGGCCGCCACCAGGCAAATCGGGGCGAACTGGCCTCAAATCAAGGTGATCGGCCTGACCATGCACGCGGATGACGCCAGCTACGACGCAATGCGCGCAGCCGGCGCGATCGACTGCCTGCCCAAGAGCGGCCCAACGGAAACCCTTGTAAACGCAATCTGCGCCGCTACGGGAACGAATACTCCCTGGTCGGCGCCCCCTGCATGATCAAGGGACTTTCCAGATCCCGGTCCCTCCCCTGCTTCGGGACGCGTATCTTCGGCCGCGAGTTGCCGGGGACGCCTTTCGGAACATACGTGAATGCCTGTGTTGAATCGGGAGCACGGAACAAAGCCATGCAGAAAATTGCGACAATCTCCATTTTGATGCTGGCGCTTGGCGGCTGCCAGAATCCCCAGTATATCAACGGACGGAAGGTCATAGGCACCCGCTGGCAAAACGGCCATGTCGTCTACATCCTGGCGCCGAGCGAGGAGGATCAGGCGGCAACACAAAAGGCTTTGAAGGAATCGGAGGCGGCCGCCAAGGAGGTGACGTTTCAGCCGGCGACGAAATAGCCGTCCTTGCGGCGGACAAGCTGCGGCTCCGCCGGTGGAATCCCCCGCTTTGCCCGCCGATTGCAGCAATCCACCCTTGAACGCCGGGCGCATCTTCGATTGACGGTGGCGCAAGTGGCATGGGCATCTTGCCCATGTTGCTTGGCGCGCGTCCACGGGCAGGATGCCCGCGCCACAGCCGCGCGCGCCAGACGTCACCAACAATCGGGAGATGCGCCTTGAACGCCGCATTTTCCAAAATGTCCTTGCATTAAGAGGCGGAACTTTGATCTTAAGCCCCTTCGCAGAATCGTGGGCTCGTAGCTCAGTTGGAAGAGCGCCGCAATGGCATTGCGGAGGTCGTCAGTTCGATCCTGATCGGGTCCACCAATTTCAAAGCCGCCCCTTCGCCGGGAATATCCGAGAGAGGGAATATCCGAGAGGGTCATGTCTTGTAGTTTGTAGTCTTGCGTTGTAAGGGAATATCCGAGAGGGTCATGTCTTGTAGTTTGTAGTCTTGTGTTGTAAGGCCGACACCCGGCGGCTGACCTCGTGCAGGCTGCCCATGTGCAATTGCTCCGCCAGCCAGCGGTTGCTGGCCGTCGTCCTCGCCTTCATCGCCGCAGCGAGAGCCACCTTCCAGTCCGCCATCTTGGCTGATTGATGAAGCTCGCTCTGTGTCCGCCTCGCTTTCTTGAGCAACTGGTCGAGAAGTCTCTGCTGCAGCGCCTCCCCCGCCTGCTGCGCGTCGCGGTCGCCTTGCGCCAGTGCCACCGCGGCTCGGCGCTGCTCCAGCGCCATATAAACCGCGTCAACTACAATCTACAAAACATGACCCTCTGAGATCCTTCTCTGAGATCCTTCCATCACTCTGGACTAAGTGTTACCTATCACTCCGGATCGTACCGGGTATCAAGAAGGTCTTGTTTTGAAATCATGCGCCGATTGCCGCCTATCCGGATTCTCCAGGTGCGCGTGGGCAGGCCGTCCATTAATCGTTTTCACCATTTACTAATTCCTTGCCTATCCAAGAAAGCGCGTTAAACACAATTTTCGAGATGCACTCGTCTTCACCCCTGATGAAAGGAGCGACTCCATGACCCGAATCTTCCTGGCAATCGCCTTGTTATTCCTGTCGGTGTCCGTCATCCAAGCGGCCGAGCAAGCGAAGCCGCCTCTCAAAGGAGATTGTGTCCCAACCAAGAGCGAAATGCCCTCTGCCAAGAATCCCATTGCCGCCACCGCTCAGGAAGTGACGACGGCCGAGTTTCGCCTGGTCAATGCGACTACGGTCTGGCTCAGGTTGTACATCGACGGCGAAGGTGCGGGATCCGCGGCGCCGGGCGATCAGACTGTGAGCACGGTCAGCGTCGGAACGCACACCGCGCAGGTGGTCGCGCCCGACGGCCGAACCTTGACCCATACCGGCACCGTGCCCCTGGGAGGACTCACCTGGACCGTCTCCGAAGAGAACGAGTAGCTGCCTTCCGCCTCGAACCGATTTCCGATGTCCTCGCAGATCATCTGCCCGCGATGCCAGCGGATCCTGAATAAGCCGCCGGCGCTTGAGATGCTCGGGGAAATCCAACAGGGCGGCGGAGGCTTCATCGGATTTGGTGACCCCAACGACCATCTCAGCTGCCCGAGCTGCGGCTTCAAACTCCGGATTGGTGACATAATCGACGGCAAGTTCGATCCCAAAAAACCAGAATCAAGCGTCCTTGGGACTGTGGTCGGGTATTTGGTTCTGATTATCATCGTCGCGGGAATAGTCGCCATGTGTTCTCGCTGCGGGTGATCCGAATCGAGCAGCTCACGGTGAAGCAATCCGAGCACTGCTTTTCCCGCGCTTTCGACCACCCCTGATTCCTCATGGCCAACGCGCCAGTTCAGCCAGCGGTTTGCGGCGGAATGCGGGAGGCGTCCCTGCATCGGGGTCGCACGGGCAGCCCACGGTGATGACAATCACCGGCCTCACGGATGCCGGCCAACCCGCGATCCTGGCCACCGCCCCCGGCTTGATCCAGCCGATCCAGCAGGTGCCCGGACCGAGTTCCGTGGCCGCCAGCACCAGATGTTCCCCCGCGATGCCAATGTCCACCCCGGGGAGAATCCACCCCGGACACAGATGCCGCGAGCCGGTGCGTCATGAAAGAATGTTCCATGCCGATGCAGGCGGGGGTCCGACAAGACGTCAGGCCTTGAGGGCGTGTTGCCCCAATCAAATACCTCAACAAACAGCGAGACAGTTTTCAGAACGCCTAATCCTCAATCAATGCACCGACACGCCGGGCTTCGAGCCTTGCGTTCATGGCGCTGTTCCTGCGGAAACAATTTCCCGATCACCGGTCGGGAAAACGGCCCCGGCCGTTTTCATTGGAATCCCGGCGGACCGGACGGACGCCAGGATTCCACCCGGTCCAAAATGAACTCCGCCACGGCGGATTTTGGCGCGGGTCCGAATGCGAACCGCGCGCCGCTCCGGCCGAGCAGCACCACGGCGTTGTCCTCCGCGTTCATCCCGAGGCCCGGCCGGCCCACGTCGTTGGCCACGATCCAGTCGAGATTCTTCTCCGCCAGTTTCCGCCGGGCCCGGTTCTCGACATCCCGCGTCTCCGCCGCGAAACCCACCACCACCTGCCCCGGGCGCTTCCGCCCCGCGAGGGTTTTCAGGATGTCAACGGTCGGCACAAGCTCGATCCGCATGGGCCCGTCCGCCTTGCCGATCTTCTCCGGAGCGGTCTCTTGGGGGCGGTAATCGGCCACGGCCGCCACCGCGATGAACAGGCTGCATTTCTCGAACAGCGGCGCGCACGCCTCGAACATCTCATCCGCGGACACCACGTCATGCACGCGCGCGCCGGGCGGCCGCGGCAGCGCCACGGGGCCGCTGACGAGATCCACCGTCCAGCCGCGGGCGACGGCGCCCGCCGCGAGGGCGTATCCCATCCTGCCGCTGGAGCCGTTGCTCAGGAACCTCACCGGATCCAGATGCTCGCGCGTCGGCCCGGCGGTGATCAGACAATGGATTCGGTCGCTCACGGGTTCAGGCATAATGCCCCGGCCCGTCTTGTCCACCGCACAGGCGCACCCGGCCACGCCGCGGGCGCATCTCCCGATTGACGGCAGCGTCTGGCGCGCGCAGTTGTGGCACGGGCATCTTGCCCGTGGCTGGAGTTTGGCCAATTCGGGATGCCTCAAGCGGCGGCCTGCTCGACGGCATGACCAAGGCTGAAGGAGCCGTGCCAGTCCGCCATCAGATCGGGACGGGCGGCGAGCTGGCTGCGTAGCGCGGTGATCAAATCGAGGCAGGAAGGCCGGCTCGAGGGGCCGCGCCACCGGGGCAGGTCGGGCAACTCCCCGCCGCGTTGTCCCCCGTAGGCTTTGATACCGGCGAGCAGCAACAACGCGTAGGCGGCCACTGCGAACGCCGGCTGGCGGGTGACAGAGCGATCGTTCCACACCTGCGCCTGCCCCACGCCCATGACGCTCTTTTCGTCGCGATGCGCCACTTCGATTTGCCAACGGTCCAGATAGGCCTGGATGAGCACCGGGGCCGGCGTGGTCAGGTCGGTGGTGAGCAGGTAGCCGGGTTCACGATACAGCAGTTTGCCCTGCGGCGAGCGCCGGTACGGCTGCGGAGCGAGCACAATCAGGCGCAGCGGCCGACGCCGCGCCCCGTTGCGCCAGTAGACTTCTCCGCAATCCTTGTAATGCAACGGATGTTCTTTCGCCCCAAAACGCGCCGTCACCTCCTGCCAGGGTACCGCTGGGTCCGCGCGCACGCTTTCGGGCGTGAAGGTCAGCACATCATAGAAACGCTGGCCCTCTGCTTGGTGCCGCCGGCACAAGACCGCATCTTTGCGCGCCCGGCACAACAACTCCACCCCCGCGATCGGCTCGACCAGAAAACGTCGCTGGCAAAAACTGCCGTCCAAAGCCACCAACAGCGAACGTTGATTTGCGCCATGCTCATCGAGAGAGTGCCGCAACGCGACGATCTCCGCCCGCGCGGCGAGCGCCGCAGGCGAGCGCTTCTGTTCCTTGCGATAGGCGGCCCATGCCGCTTCGTCGGCCCGCTTCCCCGGCTTGGGCGGCACCGGACTTTCGGCAAAAGCCACCGGCACCGCCCGGGGGGCCGCCGGGGAGCACGGCACGATGAAGGCCAGCTGAAAGAAGCGCACGGCACGCACCAGATTGACATGAAACGGTGGCGAAAGCGGATCGCGCGTCCAATGGGCGAGCTTAACGTGGCGCCCGGCCCGCACCAGATGCGTGTAATCGCCGGCCACCACCAGTGGCCCCGCACCCGGCAATGCCAAGACCTCGGTCACGACCGGGTCAAACAGCGCCCGCAGTTCCCATGGGCTGCGCGAGAACACCCGGTAGTCGCTGCTCCAGGGCTTTTGCTCCCGCCCGACCGCCCCCAGCGCGCGCGTGATCGTGCGCAGCCCCAATCCCACCAGCAGCCCCAGCGCCAAGCGGCGCGCGCGATGACATACGCGCTGCTGGGAGAAGACATCCTCCCAGCGGGCCACCAGCTTGAGCCATTCAACCAAGAGCATCGGCACGCAAACCAAAGGTGTTGGGCGCGGGCTTCTCGAAGCGGTCGCCGGCGGCCACCTTTTTGCTCAGAGCGGAGACCAGCGAATCGCGGGCCGGTTGCACGCCGTAAGCTTGGGCGATGGCCACGATCAGGTCGTTGACGTGCAAGGGCGCTTTCGTGCGCCGCAGCACTTCGAAGGACATATCTATATTAGATAGACCTTGTGGACCTGGGCGCACCGGCCTCGGTCGGGGGCCGCGCAGCCGCCGGACGGCTCGCAGTTGAGTGTCCAGGACAAGTTCAAAGGCGGCCAGGATCTCGTCCCGCGGAGTGGATTCGGATTCAGGCATGGGATCACCGTGCGTCTTCAATGTCTGTCTGTCAACACAAAAAGATAAACAGACCTGGCTTTCCAGTCCGACAAACCTCAGCCGCCCCTCACAGAGCCACCCAGGCCGCCGCTTGAGGCATCCCGAATTGGCCAAACTCCAGGCACGGGCATCTTGCCCGTGGACGCGCGCCAGGCAACATGGGCAGATCCCCATGCCCGAATTGGCCAAACTCCAGACATGGGCAAGATGCCCATGCCACTCGCGCCACCGTTAATCGGCAGATGCATTCGGCCACCAACAGGCACGAAAAACCACGAAAAAGAAGAGTCATCCCGATTGATAGGGATACAGTTTTCGATGGCCTGGGATCTGCGATCGTCTGAGTTATACAGCGCGTCACAAGTTCTTGCGCCTTTTTTGGCAACAGACTCCCCAGATTGAGTTTGGTTGCGGCTCCGCCGCTCCAGGCCTCTGTGTGTCTGTGGTGAACAGCCATCATCAACAGACCCTTGATATTCCCCGCAAAAATCCCTCGCATCGGGACGCCAGGGCCGGATGTTGACGCCGCGGGCGCAGCCGGGTTTTCTGCAATCTCATGCGCGGGACGCCCGCGCCACATCCCATGCTCGTCCGCCCATGACATCCTGACGCCATGCTCCGGGTCCTGCTCCCGCCCAATCTCGCCGCCGCCTCCACCCGAAACGCGATCGCGGTGAAAATCGAGATCGATCCCCGCCCGGTTCCACCCCCGCTTCTTCCCGCGCTCGCCTGGCTGCAGCGCCAGACCGGCGCGGGGGCAAAGCCGCCGTGCTTCCTCCAGCTGACGCGCGCCCAGTTGCGCGAGCTCATCGGCCTTGCGGAAGACCAGCCGGTGTTCTTCTGGGTGAACCGTCCCGCGGACCCGCTCGCCTGGGACGACGGCCTGCTTCCCGGCGTGAGCGGGCATCTCGACGATCCTGCGCCCTCCCCCGCGCCGGCTCCACCGGGCCGGGCCGAACCCGCCAGGCCGCCGCGTCCGAGGCAGGCCGCCTCACCGCCGGCCGAACCGCTGCTGGTCGACGGCAGCGAGCATTTCCTCGCATTCACCCTCCCCGCGCGCGAGCATCCGACGTACGACGAAGTGCTCTCCCTGGCGAAAAACCATGGCTTCGTCCTCGAGCCCTCGAACCGCCGCTGGTGGCTGCGCGACCGGCACAAGACCCTCAACTTCCTCGCGGCCCACTGGGTCCGGCTGCGCGATGAGTTCGGCGCGCGTTTCACGCCCAACTTCGAGCGGAACACCGCCCGGATCCGGGTGGCAAACGTGACCTGCTCGGCGATCGAGACTGCCGGCGGGTACGACGTCACCCTGGCGTTGAAGGCCGGAGGGGCTTCTGAAGACGCCGTGCGCGCCGCATTGGCCTCAAGCCGCGGATACGTCGAGGACGCGGGAGAGGTTGTGCTCCTGCCGGCGGCAGTCGTCGAGAAACTGACGGCCGTGCAGCGCCGGCTGGCGGCCGACCCGGCCGCCCAACCTGCGCCGCAATGCACGCTGTGCGTCGGCCGGTCGGCCGCGGCGGAGGCGGAGGGCTTGTTGGAGTCGGTAGCCCCGGGTTTCCAGCCCCCGGCGACCTGGCGCGCCCGGAGCGGCGCCCTGCGCAATCTTTCAAAGCTCGAACCCGCGCCCCTGCCTCAGGACGTTGACGTTCTTGTTGCGGCTCTACCAGAGGCTCGGCACGGCCTGGCTCTGGCACCTTTGGCGCCATGAACTAGGCGGCATTCTCGCGGATGAGATGGGCCTGGGAAAAACCGTGCAGGCCCTGGCCCTGCTCGCCGCGCTGCGCCGCGCAGACCCTCCGATCCGCGGCCCCAGCCTCGTCGTATGCCCCGCTTCGCTGGTTGAGAACTGGCGGCGCGAAGCGGCCCGGTTCACCCCGGACCTGCGGGTCGTCACCCACCACGGGGAGGGGCGTTGCGTCTCGGCCGCGGCATTCGCCTCCGCCGACCTCGTGATCACGTCCTACGGCACCCTCGTGCGGGATCAGCCCCTGTTCGAATCCGTCGGGTTCGCGTGCGTGATCGGCGACGAGGCCCAGCACATCAAGAACCGCCGCACGCAAAACGCCCGGGCCCTGTGCGCCCTCCGCGCCCGGGGGCGCTTTCTGCTCACCGGCACCCCGCTGGAGAACAGCCTCGACGACCTGCGATCGCTCTTCGCCTTCCTGATGCCCGGGCATCTTCCGCCGCTCCCCTCCGGCGCCCGCGGCGACGACAAGGCGTGGCAGGATGAACAACTCCGCGCCAAGACCGCTCCCTACATCCTGCGGCGCACGAAGACCGCGGTCGCCCCCGAGCTTCCTCCCAAGATCGAACAGGTCGTCTTCTGCGAATTCCCGCCGGAACAGGCCGCGCTCTATCGCGAATGGCAGGAGCGCGGCGAACGCGAACTCGATTCCCTCGCCGCCGGCGGCGCCTCCGACGGCCGCCTCCGGCTGGCGGCCCTGACCCAACTGCTGCGCCTGCGCCAGATCTGCTGCGATCCGCGCCTGGTCCGCGGAGCCGGTGGGGCGCGACCCGACTTCGCCAAGGCTTCGACGGGCATGCCGCCCGCCGTCGCTGAAGCTTTGGCGGGCGGGCCGGCCGCGCCGGGTACTGCGGACGGCCCGGCGGTCCTTCCCTGCCCTCAGGCTGATTCGCAGGACTCAACGCCGTCCGCCAAGCTCGACGCCTTCCGCGAGTTGCTGGAGGAGACCACCGACGACGGTCACCGGCTGCTCGTCTTCTCCCAGTTCACCTCCCTGCTGGCCCTGCTGCGCCGGGAGCTGGAGGCGCAGGGCGTCCCCTATTGCTATCTCGATGGCACGATGCGCGCCCGCGCCCGCCAGGCGGAGGTTGACCGCTTCCAATCGCCGCCGGAGGTGCCCGTGTTCCTTCTCTCGCTGAAAGCGGGCGGCACCGGGTTCAATCTGACCGGCGCGGACACCGTCGTGCATTACGATCCCTGGTGGAACCCCGCGGTGGAGGCCCAGGCGACCGACCGGGCGCACCGGATCGGCCAGGAGCGGGTCGTCACGAGCTACAAACTGATCTGCGCCGGCACCGTCGAGGAGAAAGTCCTGCAGCTGCAGGCCGCCAAGCGTGCGCTGCTCGCCGATGTCTTCGAAGCGAGCGAAGCCGCCGCGAGCCGCCTGTCCCTGGACGACCTGCGCGGCCTTCTGCAAACGTAGCAGCCCGGCCGGCCGCGATTTCTCCCCGGGATTGAAAGATTCCCGACGGGCCCCCCCGCCGCCTTACGGGATCCAATAGCTCGCCTGCGAGCACTTCCCCAGGGCCGTGGGGCTGATCGCCGTGGCGCGCCCCGTCTCCGTGTCGAGAATCATCAGGCGGCGCTGGTTGACGTCGCGCGCGGTGTAGATGAGATGGCGGCCGTCAGCCAGCCAGCAGGGCTCGACCGCGTCCAACGGCGCACGCGACACGGTCTCCGCGCGCCCGGTTGAGAAATCGTAGACGGCGACCTGGTAGCCGCGGCCTTCCGCCACCGTGAATGCGATCTTGCCCGGATCCCACCGGCACCAGTCCGGCTCGGCGCAGTAGGAACTGATTCCGGAGGCGATTCGCTCGGGAGTCGCGCCGACGGCCGCCGGCATGACGTAGAGTTGCGGCCCCGGCTCGGAGGCAAAAACGAGCCGCGTGCCGTCAGGCGACCAGCACGGTCCGGCCTTGACCATCGGATTTCGGGTGAGCCGTGAGATCATCCGCCCCTGGGCGTTGCTCACGTAGATCTCGGAGTTCCCCTCGCCGCTCAGCACCATGGCGACCCTTCCGCCATCCGGGCTGAAACGCCCCCCGATGTTGGTGCCTTGAACGCTGATGAGGATCTCCGGCCTTCGCGCGGCCAGATCGAGCGTGTAGATGTCGGGAAATCCATTGCGATAGCTGGTGAAGATCAGGCACCGGCCGTCGGGTGACCAGCGCGGCGACAGGATCTCGCGGCTCACCCCGGGCCAGCCCACGACTTCCCCGCCGAACAGGTCTGAGGTCACGATCTCCATGCCCGCGCCGCGGTCGCTCACGAACGCGAGTTTTCCCGCAAAGAATCCGCGCGGCAGCTTGCTCGTGTGCACCACGGCCACGTCGGCCGCCCGCAGCAGGGCGTTGCGGTCGGAGGCGCCCTCCACCGTCTCGCTGAACAGGGGCTGCCCGCCCGCGCCCCGCGTGATGTCCACGCGCACCTGCGCTGGCGCCACCAGCGTGAAATTGAGGTCGTAGGCCGCGTCGGCCGCCACAAGGTGGTAGGCGCCGTGGACGCTGAACGCCAGCCGCGCGAGGCTGTCCAGTTCAGGCGTGGACGCCGCGACCTTGACCGAGGTCGCATTCCGATCGGCGGCAATCACAACGTCGCCGGTTCGGGCGGCATTCCCTGCAGGCGCCGGGACGGCGCCCGCAAACAAGACCACAAGAAGGGAAAGAAGGCGGATTCGCATGGGAAGTTTGAATGGACCGGCCGCGCGGGGCGGCCGAGAGTTTCTTATTTACAGACCCAGCTGCCTGCACAACGTAATTCCGCACTTCGCGGCCTGCGCCGGGCGTCGGCGCCCGCCGCAGGCGGCGGATCGTCCACACCATCGCAACCGTGACATCCGAAGCCATCAAGGAGGCCCTCGCGCAGGTGAAATATCCCGGTTTCAGCCGCGATATTGTCTCGTTCGGACTCGTGCGCTCGGCCGTCCTGGCCGGGGGCACCGCACGCGTCTCCCTCGCGCTCACCACTTCCGATCCCAAGGTGACCGCCGCGATCAAGGCCGGGGTTGAGCGGGTGCTGCGCTCCCTTCCGGGCGTCAAGGAGACCGTCGTCGACATCGCGCCGGCGGCGGACGGCGCCGTCCCCGCCGGGGGCGCGCCCGCCGGCAAAAGGCCGGGGCGCGTCAAACACGCGATCGCAATCGCCAGCGGCAAGGGGGGCGTCGGCAAATCCACGTTCGCGGTCAACCTGGCGTGCGCCCTCGCGCAGGCGTTCGCGGGGCAGGGCCTGGCCGGCAGCCGCGTCGGGTTGATGGACTGCGACATCTACGGCCCCTCCGTGCCGCTGATGATCGGGCTCGATGGGCGGCCGGAAATCACAGGCGAGGGCGCGGAAGCCATGCTCCTTCCGGTGGAAAAGCACGGGGTGAAGGTGATGTCGATGGGTTTCCTGGTGGACCCCGGCAGCGCCGTCATCTGGCGGGGCCCGATGATCATGAAGGCCGTGCAGCAATTCGTGCAGAATGTGGAATGGGGGGACATCGAGGTGCTGCTTGTCGACCTGCCTCCCGGCACCGGCGACGCCCAGCTCACGCTGGCGCAGACCCTGAAGCTGGACGGCGCGATCCTGGTGACGACGCCCCAGCTGGCCTCCGCGAATGTGGCGCGCCGGGGAGGGCTGATGTTCAGGAAGGTCAACGTCCCGCTGCTCGGCGTGGCGGAGAACATGAGCGGTTTCATCGATCCGGCAGGTCAGCGCCACGATCTCTTCGGCAGCGGCGGGGGGAGGCGGCTCGCGGCGGAGCTCGACGCCCCGTTCCTGGGCGAGGTCCCGCTGTTTCCCGAGATCCGGATCGGTTGCGACGCCGGAAAGCCCGTTGTGGTGGACGCGCCCGAGGGCGCCCCGGCACGGATCTTCCGCCAGATCGCGCAGAGTTTGCTTGACCGCTTGACGCCGGCCGGTCGTTGAATAGGTGGCGATTGGCGTGCGCAATCAACTTCTCAACATGGTGCTGAAGAAATTGGACATGGTTTCCGGGTCGAGCATTGCCCGGGATCCGCTCCGGCATCCCCGGGTGGCCGCCGCGGGAGGCCGCCGGCATCCTGACCCAGCCTGACAACCGTGGTCTCCATGTCTTCATCTCCGCCAAAGGAGTCGGGAGCGTCGCGCGAATTCGTAAAGCAGTCTTCGCTCTATCAGGAGTTCCTCGCCGAACGGGAGGAGATCCTCCGTCACAAATGGCTGGAGTCCGAGCGGCTCGGCTACGACATCGGCTTTGAACGGGCGCTGCTCGACTGGATCCGCAAGCACCGGGACAGCTGGCGGGCGCATCGCCGGGCGATCCTGCAGCAGCAGGCGCAGGCTCCGGACCAGAACCCGGCCCAGACCTCCCCCCGGGGCACGAAATCCGGCCCGCAGAAAACGGCCGGCTGACCGCGGGGCGCGGCGGCGTCCGGCGTGGCCCCTCCTTCTGCCGGGCCGGCGTGCCGGGACGTTCTACTTGATCTCCTTGTGCAATGTGTGCCGGCGGAGGAAGGGATTGTATTTCTTCTTCTCGATGCGCTCGGTCACGGTCTTCTTGTTGCGCTTGGTGAGATAACGGGACGGCGTTTTGCCCTCTTTCCGGGCTTCCGTGCACTCGAGGATGACGATTTCTTGCATGGTGAGGAGGGGTCAGAGCAAACGGCCCGGCCCGCGCGGTGCAATCCCAAAGTGCAGCTAGCTGAGGCTCAGCCGCCTCTCCGTGAGCGGCAGCATCACGCCGCGGCGGAAGAGGGTGACCTGGCCCGTGCTGGACGAGATCACGATCGAGATGCACTGCGTGGCCACCGAGATCGCCGCCGCCGCCGCATGGCGGGAGCCGAGGCCGCTGGGCAGGGCGTGGTCGTAGTCGGCGGCCTGGATGAGGCTGCCGGCGGACTCCACCACGCCGTCGCCCCGGATGATGAACGCGCCGTCGATCGAGGAGAACTCCTTGATCGTCTCGTCCATGAACGGGCTCAGGATGTTCCGGTCCTCCTCTTTGTAACCGTAAAATGGATTCAGCACGAGCGGCTTGATCAGCTTCTCCACCCGGTCGGTGTCGCCCAGGACGAACAGGCCCCCGACGGGCCGGCCCTCCCGCCCCTCGACGGCGAGGTCCGTGGCCACCGCCAGCACGCGTTCGAGGACCTCGGGCTTCACGTCGCCGGGCAGCAGGTCCGCGCGTCCCGTAAGCAGCGTCTGGAACTCGCGCTCCACCTCGACCACGACAACCGTGTCGAACTGGTTGCTGCCCGCGATGCCCCCGACGCAGCACAGCCGGTCGTTGAATCCGATCAGCCCGCGGGTCAGCGCGACGAGCACAGCGCTCCGGAGCTGTGCCAGGCGCTGGCTGGAGAACGAGCGCACCTGGACGATTTCCCCGAAGCCCTGGCGGTCCTCGCCCGTGTCCCCGGGATTGCGCGTGACGAGGATCGTCTTCGCCGGACCGAACCAGCGGTCGGCCTCGATGCCGCCCACGAACGTGTCCCCGAACACCATGATCGCCGAACACCCGCACCCCCGGGCCACATGTTTTGCCTCCCGGAACATGATGCGGTTGACGCGGTTCTGCTGGAGCTGCGCCGGCCGCGCGGCGATGCCCCCGAGCCCGGTCAGCAGGCGCTCGAAGAACAGGTTGAGGTCCGGCGCCTGGATCAGGCCGTTGACAAACTCCGGTTCCTTCACCAACCGGGCCAGCGAGGCGAGCAGCTGCAGGTAGTCCCTCGCGGATTCGTCCGCGAGGAGCATGATGATGAGGTGGATCCGCTCGTTGTCCTTGAGGCCGTCGTAGCGGATGCCCGCGGGGCTCCGGCCGATGGCCAGCACATAGCGGCGGTTCATCTTCACCCGCACGTGGGGAAGGGCCACCCCGAGGCCCAGGTAGGTGGTCATCGTGTTCTCGCGCTGGAGCAGCCCCCGCAGCACCGCCTCGCGATTCAGGTCGGGGAAACGGTTCGCCGAGACCTCCAGCAATTCCGCCAGCGCCCCCTTCAGGTCGCTGCTGGTGAGATCGATGAGGCGATTGCGCGCGATGAATTTCTCGATCCGCATGTGGAGAGCACCCGCCCGGCGGGCGGTCGTTTATTTCTCCCAGTCCAGCGCGCCCTTTTTCAGCTCATAGGCGAGGCCGAACGCGATCAGGCCCAGGAAGACAAGGCCCGGCGACAGGACGGGGAGGCGGTGCGCCAGGAATTCGCGGTAGATGAAAGTCCAGGGTATGAGAAAGACCACGCCGATGTCGACGAGGATGAACAGGAGCGCGGTCAGGAAGAACTTCACCGAGAACCGGGCGTGCGCCAGGCCGCCCCCCTCGATGCCGCATTCATACGCCGTGTCCTGGATCCGGTTGCTCCGGGCGCGCTGGCCGAAAAAGTGGCTCGCCCCGATGACCGCGCCCGCGATGCCGGCGGCCAGAACGCTCTGAAGGAGGAAGGGCAGATAGGCGGCGGATGACATCACCCCAACGTTGCGCGCAAGCAGGCGGTTGACTCAAGTGGAAACTTGCGGAAATCCCGGGGCTCCGGCCCCCCGGCGGCTAGGGTTTCGGCGATCCCTCGGGCGTCACCCTCACCCACTGCACCGCCTCCGTCTTCTGCGATCCGACGCCGAGCTGCTCGGCGAATTCAAGCATGCGCAATCCGTCGGTATCGATCTCCCTGAACCCGGCCTTGAGGCGTCCGTCGTTGATGCGCTCGAGCATGAGGGCATCGAGCATCACCGGGTCGGAGCTCAGCCACAGCCGGGGTTCGGACAGCGTGTACAGGGAGTTGAAATAGGGTCCGCCGATGAACTGGTAGCGCTCGAGGCTCACGAGGGAGAACATCCAGGTCGTTCGCAACTCGGGGATCGCCGCCATCTCGGCCACCGCCGCCGGGGCGTTGGCGGGGCTGCGGAAGAACCGCAGGGTGTTCGAGGCGTTCCAGAGCGTCGCATTGACCAGCGCGCCGTTGATTCCGAGCACCGGATGATCGGTGTAGACCGGGAGGTTGATCCAAAAATCGGAGTCGAGAAAGAGCGGCGTATCAAGAAAGCTCTTGCGGTCTTCGTCGACGGTCGTCTCCACCTTGCCCCCCGCGGCCTGCTCCGCCGCCCGCTCGTTGAGGATGGGGTCGAAGCGCGTGGGAAGCGGGCTGTCATAGAACCACGTCGGATCATAGAACTTGCCCGACTCCAGCACATAGACCGGATGGTCCTTGAAGAGCGTCTCCCCCGTCGCGAGCGAGGGGAGGTAGTTGGTGAAGCGCATCCGCAGCTGGCTCAGCCCGACGATGAAGATGTTCTGGCTCTTGAATCCCCTCCGCTCGAGCGCCGCGATCACCCCCTTGACGAGCGGAATCGGCGTCGCCAGGCCCGGTCCGGAATCGCTGTAGATCTTCAATCCGACCTTGCCCTTGGCTCCCGGGCCCAGGCTCTTTCCCGTCAGGCGCTCGAAGCGGGTGAATTCCGCCTCCACCGCGGCGGCGTATTCCTTCTCGCTGAACCCGCCCAGCTGGCTCTCGATGACGGGAGCGGGCGCGGCGGCCTTCGCCGGAACCGGTTCGGCCCCCGGGGCCGCATAAAGGCCGGCCCCGCCCAGGGCCATCACCGCCAGGGCCACGCGGCACGCGTGGCGTTTTCTCCAGCCGCTCCGTGGATGCATGTTATGAGATTCGTTCAAGAACCCCGCGAAAGGTCTCACGAGAAAGACGGCCAACTTGGCACCCCCGGTTACCGGTTGACAGCCAAAAGTTCATCCCCGGGCCCCCTCCCCCTTCGAACCCCGCCGCCTGCCTGCGCGCCACCTGCCGACCATGCCCTCAAAACAAAAGATCCTGCGGCGGGGGCAAAGCACCGGTCGCATCCCGCCTTCAGCCCTCAGCTTCCAGCACCCGGGCCGACTTCATCGCTGCCCCTGATCCGGGGCTGCACCGGACAACTGTCGATTGAGCTCTTCGAAAAACGCCTCGTAGGCGACCGGATCGCGCAAGGGAGCTTCCGTGGGGGAGGCGGTCGCCCGGCCGAAGTCCTCCTCGACGATCTCCGTCATCTTCACCTGGACTTCCACTTTCCCGCCGTCGAGATCCTCCAGGTGAACCGCAATCGTGCGCTGCCGCGACGACTGGAGATCGCCGCTGCTGCCGATGCGGGAGAGCCCCTCCAGCCGCCCCTGGGCAGGACCTCCGCTCGTGAATTGATAACCGAGCCTTGTCATGGCGCGGAACGCCGCTTCGTAGACCTGACGCCTGTTCCCCTCCACCGTCCGGACCGTTGGCGGCACGCTGGAAACCCGTTCCTGCATCGTTTCCCGCATCGTCTCCATCGAGCTGCACCCGCCGCCGGCGACCAGCAGCACGGCCAGGAAGATCCAATTCCATCGGGATGAGTTTGTATTCATTCTGGGGAGGCCCTCCTGATTCATGGTGTGCCCCGGCCCCCGGGTCAATGGCTCTGAGAGGCCCTGCCGCCGTCCGGAGCCCCGCGGCTCTGGCTGCAGCGCGGAGCCGCCACGAGACCCGAAGGGCGAGGTTCCCGTCAAGCCGCAATCCTCCGCCCCGCGCCGCCTGCTTCGGGGCGGCGTGAGTGGGACGCCCCGTGCCACTCCTTGCTCGAAAATGTCATGAAGCATCGGTCAACCGGCGGCCGGCTGTTGTTGAGAGACACAGTGCAGCGTGCCACGCCCAAGAACCAGGTCGAGACAGTCGACGGGAATGATTTCGCGACCGGGGAAGCAACCGGCCAGGATCCCGGCAGCCTCCGCGTCCCGCTTCGGTTGCCGGAACGAGGGCATCAGCACCGCGCCGTTGATGACGAGGAAATTCGCGTAGCTGGCCGGCACTCTCCGCCCGCGCAGGAAACACGGTTCCGGCATGGGGATCTCGACGAGTTTGAACCTGCCTCCGGCGGGGGTGCGCAGATCCTTCAAGCGTTCCAGATTCTCCCGCAAGGGCCGGTAGTTCACATCGCGCGGGTTGCGCTCAACCGCCGTCACAATCCCGTCACTCCGAAAAAACCGGCTGAGGTCGTCCACGTGACCGTCGGTGTCATCGCCCGCGATGCCGGCCCCCAGCCAATGGATGGAATCGACGCCGAGGTTCTCACGCAGGTTCCGCTCAATCTGGCCGCGCGTGAGGTCCGGATTGCGGTTCGGGTTCAAAAGACACGATTCCGTCGTCAATAGCAAACCGTCTCCATTCACGTCGATGGAGCCGCCCTCCAGCACCATGGGGACCTTCAGCCGCCGCAGCCCGAGCGCCCGGCAGATCTTCCCGGGAATGGCGTTGTCCAGGTTGCAGGGCTCGTACTTGCCGCCCCAGGCGTTGAAGCGCCAGTCGAGGGCCGCGACGGCTCCCGTGGCGCGGTCCTTGACAAAGATCGGGCCATGGTCCCGGCACCAGCAATCGTTGGTGGCGTGGCCATACAGCTCCACCTTGGCCGGCTCGGCCCCCGCGCGGCGAATCAGCGACCGGGCGCCCGGCTGCAGATCACGGGAGGCGTTGATCCGCACCTTCTCATACCGGCTGATCAGCGCAACCAGCCCGGCAAACATCGCGGGAATGGGGCGGAATGCTCCCGGCCAGGTTTGCCTGCGGTGCGGCCACGACAGCCACACCGCCTCCTGCGGTTCCCACTCTGCCGGCATGCGGTAGCCCATGATCCCATTATCACGTGGCCCTTGACCCTCGGGCAAGTGCGATATCTCCCTGAATGTCACCATGGGTATGGGACTGCTTTGCAATGCCAACATATCGAGGGTTGCCGCCATAACGACGTTGGATGTGAGACTGCCCCGGGGGGCCGGGTGTTCCGGGGAACGATTGCGCACGCGGCCGCCCGGCTGCCGCACAGCCTTTTCCCGGCACAGGAACGGTTCTGGCAACGGCTTGCCATGGCGCGCGCAACCCCGCAGGCTCCGGAAAAATCAGGCGGATGAACCTCCGAAGACTCGGTTTTATTCTGGGATTCACGCTGGCGGTCTGCCCTGGCCGGGCCCCGGCTGTTGACTTTCCCGCCGCCGACACGCCGGAGGGCTACATCGGGCGTCTCCTGATCAACGAGGCCCCCTTTCCCGGCGAACGCGGTTTCGTCAGCGAAGCCGATTCAAAGGCGTCGATGGTCCAGATCCTGTGGGTGCTCGAATGTCGCATCCATTTCATCCCGGAAGGTTACCGCCAGCGCGAGATAGCCGTTGTGGAATCGACCAACCCGCTCGATGTCATCACCGCAGGCGGCGCCAAGGGGCAGGTCGACGGTTTTTTCCGTGATTCCCAGGGGCGGTTTGCGACGGCTCCGCGGGTCGAGGAACGGCTTCAGAACCTGGCCGGCATCGCAAACCGGGGCACACCCGGGCGCTTTGCGCGCCTGCTTGAGTATGGCGCGGCGCTCGCCCGGGAGTATGTCCGCGCGCGGCTCGCCGAGCCGGACCGTTTTGCCGGCCTTGTGCGGTTCGGCGCGATCCCGGTCACGGGCCGCGCCTATTCGTGGATGACCGATCGCGACTACTACAACCCGGGCGGCAGTTATCTGCGCATTCCCGACGAGTACCAGGGCGTGCTCGGCGGCAACCGGTTCTTCACCCTCAGAAAAAGAGGAGGCGAATGAACGAGATCCCGGCCCGCATCACCCATGGAGGCGCGGCGCCCTCGCCGCATTTCAACGGCGGACGCCCGGCGGGCCCCCGCCAGCGGGCCTTCGGCGTCCGGGGGGCGTTGCAGCTCCCGGCTTTTCGCGGCAGGTCTTCCTCGCGCATCTTCCCGCTGCTGGCGGCGGCATTGCTTCTGTGCCGCGGTCTGCCTGCGCGCGGGGCGGAACCCGTCCCAGAAACTGACCAGGGAATCCTGGCGGAGGTTGGCGGCCAGCCGTTCGTCTATGAAGTGATCCGGCACATGTACCGCTGGTATCTGGACGAAGCGGACATCGGGCGGCACATGGGCAAACCCGCGCTTTCCGTCTGGCTCCGCCGGCTCGACCCGCCGCTTGATCCCGGCGACAAGAGCAGGTTCGCGGAGCTGCTGCTTCCGGCGCTGCAGGTCAAGATCACTCTGAAGAAGACCGACTACCGGATCGACGAGCTCAAACTCGATGTCAAAGGGCGCGGCTACCGGATCACGAACGTGACGCGCGAAGCGCCTCCGGCAACCCCGGAAGGGTACCAGGTTCTGGAACTCGATCTCCCGTCATTGGTAGATTACCTGTTCAACACGCGCAACCAGCGGGAGTACCCCGACGCGGCGCTGTCGGACCATCTGCACAAGGCGGTGCTGCTGGAGCTGGGAGGGCGCAAGATCCCGACGGTGGACGGCGTGCATATATGCCATGTCGGACCGTTGTCGCCGGTTTCGAACGAACTCTGGGTGTTCTGGGAGAATGGCCGCATGCTGATCAAGTTCACCTCGGATCTGGACCTCTCCAATCCCGCGGTATGGGGCCAGGAGAATCTCAAGGTGCGCACCTTTGACATCGACAGGCAGGTCGTGGTGAGCCAGAGTGAAGTTTCGGGCAGCAATGCATTCCTCAACCGCGATCAAGTTGGGCGCATCCTCTACAACTGCATCGTCCTTGGACAGCGCGTGACCGTCGCTCCCATGTTGCATTGAGCCGCCGCCGGGCGGCGCTTCCGCCGCATCCTCCCCTTATCCCATTTCGTCTCCCTAGTCAGCCCGACCATCAACCCCAAAATCAACAACCCAATCGAAAACATGACTGTATTAATCATTACCATTATTCCGATCCTGATCGCGTTATTCTACATTGTT
>CAWHAC010000014.1:0-13178 GCA_963827125.1 uncultured Verrucomicrobiae bacterium | reverse complement strand
TTTGATCAGACGGTTGACGTCGATGGTGAAGACCTTCTTGGTGCCGTCGGGCAGGATCCGCGTCACCGTCACCGCCGACCCCTTGGCCACGTCGGTGAATCCGCCGGCGCGGATGATGGCCTGGTACACGGTCAACGTCGATTCCGTCGGCAGAGGAACCGGGCCCGGCGACTTGACCTGACCGTCCACCGTGACCGTGCGCGGAGCGTAGTCCTCCACCGAAACGGTAACCTGGGGCGCCCTCAGGAAACGGCCGTTGCGATAGGCCGCCTCAATGATCTTTTGAGCCTCGTTGACCGTGCAGCCGGAAACATGCACGTCTCCGACAAGATAGAGGTTGATGTTCCCCCGGGCATCGATGCGCGTCACCGTGGCGAGATCGGGTTCGCCGAATACGACCACGCGCAGGCGGTCGGCATTCGTGAGCTTGTAGATGAAGCTGCTCTGGGTGTCGGGGCTGCTTCGTGCGTCGGGCTTGGTGTCGGCCGCGGAGCCCGGCCGGGCCGGCAAAGGAACATCAGGCTGCGTCCCGGCGGACAGCGGCGCAGGGCCGATGAGCGCAAGAACGAATGCCCCCGCCGCGAGGGGATTCCGAAAAGGACGACAGGAGCGGAACATGGCGGTCAAAACTGCGCGGAAAGGTTCAAGCTGGCGGTGCCGCGCTCGTAATTCGAAAGGGGGTTGTTCGAGTCATTCGTAAAGTAGCCGTACGAAAGCGAGGCGGAATATCTGGATCCGATCGGGATCTTCAGGCTGACCTGAAAATCGAGCGTCCGGTCTTCCCGCCCGTCTCCTCTGTCTCCCAGGTACCGGCTGATCGTGTAGCCGGCGCCGGCAGTAAGGGTGATCTTCACCCTGAAATTCGGCTTTATCGTGGCGGAAAGGTCGAACGCCGTCGCCTCGACCGACACGTCCGTGGCCGCCGTCATGAAATCCTGGGATGTCTGGAGATTGAAGGCGGCCGTGTTCGTAACAGGCCAGGCGAGGGAAAGACTCGATGTCATCGAATCGTAATGGCCGCCACCGGGCCCGTTTTCATCCCTCCATTGATAGCCCGCCTGCACGCTCCCGTTCAGTTTCGGCAGGATGCCGCCCGTGGCGCCAACGGTCAGAGCGCTGTCCTGAGTATTGGTTCCGCCGTCAGCCTGGCCGAAACGCACGCGATAGCCGCCCAGCAAATTCAGCTTGGAGGTGTAGACATAATTGAGGTCGACCGATTCCGCATAGGAAGAGAGGTCGAACAACCGGGGACTTGTTGGGTTGGACAACGGGGTATACGGGGTCTTTGACGTGTAGTCGCGGATGTTCACGTCACTCGAGCTGGTGAGAAAATAACGATCATTGACGGGATAACGGAGGTTGAGGTCCGAACCATAGTTCCAGGAATTCGCGCGCACGTTGGCCACGTCATCCGTGCGGCTTTCCCTCTGGGCGGAAACTGACCATGAGCCCGTGAGACGGCCGTCATTCTTTGTAAACTCCATCGACAGCGAAGGGTTGGTAAAATCCTCGCTGGAATACTTCCCGAATCGCGCCGTTGTGACCGAAACCGAGGCGTCGAAGCCGATCATGCCGGCCTGGCGGGTGTAACGCGCTCCGAGCGAAAGCGACTGGTCGGTGTCTCCGGGGCTGCCCGAGTACGCATAGAGGTTCGAATCGTAGGAAATGCCGTAATCCGCGGTAACAGTGACCTTGTCACGTCCTTCATTCATATCGATGAGTCCGGCGGCGCGTGAAACGACAAGAACGACGAGAACGGGCAGGATCAGGAAACGACGGATGAGGGATGTGGCGTTCAACGGCTTGGAAATCTGTCTCCCCTGGGTTCAGAGATTCGAGGGAGTGACGGTGAGCTGCACCGGCAGGTTGGCCGGGACCACAGGATTGGCTTGGATCTCCGACCCGCCAGGCCCGGAAACAGTCTCGAACACGACGATTTTTTGGGCGCGTTCGCCGGCGGCGAGAAATGACGAGAGCGCATCCAGCAGGCCGGGATCCACTCCCAGCGCGCTGAGCGGCGCCGAAGGCGACCCAGGCGAGGAATCCGTCACGATGGTCATCTGCCCGGAATGAAGCACCAGGCCGACGCCGCGGGCGGAACCGTTCTGGGGAGTCACCGTGACATCGCCGCTGACAACGATGATCCGCGACTGCCGGTCGTCCACTTCGATCACGACCTGGTCGCCGCGGATTTTCACCTCCGCATGCGGCGTCATGTAGACCATCGTCGTGCCGGTCGCCAGCTTGTTGGTCGTCACGATGATGCGCCCCTGGGTGATGCGCCCGAGGGTATGCGAGACGGACGGCTCGGTTGCCGTTGTGTCGATGCCCTTCGGAAATGGCTTCTGTTCGAACTTGATGATCTGAACGAGGGTCTTTTCGTCGACATAGAGGCTCGTGCCATTGGAGAAGACCAGGACGACGTGCGCCGCCGCGGCGGTTTCATTCCGCGCCCCTTGAATCGGGAGGGTGTCGCCCTTTTTCAATGGATTCAGACTTCCGTTCAGATTGAACGCCACTCCCCCGGCGATTTCCGCAACGTAGACTTTGCCGGGAAGAAAATCCTGCGCTGATCCTGCGAGCATCGCAGCGCAAAAAGCAAATGCACCCAAAACGACTCTGGCTGTTGTTTTCATATGACCTCCTGCTGGATCCATGCTGACCGTCCGGAATTCGGGACATAGGGATAACACCCTAACGTCCGACCAATCTAGGAGAATCGGTCAA
Source organism: uncultured Verrucomicrobiae bacterium (assembly GCA_963827125.1). Classification (GTDB taxonomy): domain Bacteria; phylum Verrucomicrobiota; class Verrucomicrobiia; order Opitutales; family Opitutaceae; genus Fen-1467. The sequence goes on along the minus strand of CAWHAC010000014.1, from coordinate 10,451 downwards.
TCCACCACAAGATTAAGGATCCTGCCCGGCACATAAACGATTTTTTTAATGGACCTGCCATCGAGATAGGGCTTCACGCGGAAATGTGCGCGGGCGAGTTCAACCGCGTCCGCCTGCGGAAGGCCGACAGGAACCAACCGGTCCCCACGGAGCTTGCCGTTGACCTGGATGACCAGCTTCACCTCCTGGTTGGCCAGCTTCGTCGGATCATAGGCGGGCCACGGGACATAGGTGATTGATGGCGTTTCCCCGAGTCGCGCCCACAGTTCCTCGGCGAGATGGGGCGCGAACGGCGCCAACAGTTGCAGGAAGGCCATGGCGGTGCTCCGGCTGATAGATCGTGACTTCTGCAACGCGTTGACAAATATCATCATCTGAGAAATTGCGGTGTTGAAGCGCAGCGCTTCGATGTCATCCCCCACCTTCCGGATTGTCTCGTGCCTCAATCGCTCAATCTCCGGCGTGTCAACCGCGGTGGCGGAAATCTTCGGATGCACCCGCCCATCCTCGCCGACATACTCGCGCCACACCTTGTTCAGGAAGCGGAATACTCCCTCGATGCCGCGGGGATTCCATGGCTTCATCGCCTCGAGCGGGCCGAGGAACATCAGGTAAAGGCGCAGGGAGTCGGTTCCATACTCGCCGATGACGGCATCGGGATTCACGACATTGCCCCGGCTCTTGGACATCTTCTCGCCATCCTCGCCCAGAATGATGCCCTGGTGGAACAGCTTGCGGAAGGGTTCCGGCTCACGGACCGCGCCGATATCATGGAGGAACATGTGCCAGAAACGCGCGTAGAGCAGGTGAAGCACGGCGTGTTCGGCCCCGCCGACGTAGAGATCGGGCACACCCCAATAATCCAGGGACTTCCGCCCGCTGATCGCGGACGGGTTCTGCGGGTCAAGATAGCGCAGGTAGTACCAGCAGGATCCCGCCCATTGCGGCATGGTGTTTGATTCGCGCCTTGCGCGCATCCAGAGCGGTCCTTCCGGGCGCGGGCCGGAGGCAGGTGCGGACTCGCCGGTCGCCGGCTGATACCAGATGTCAATCCAGTCGGGGATTGCTGCGAGCGGGCTCTCGCCGGTGCCCGTCGGCTGATAACTGGCCACCTCCGGAAGGAGGAGCGGCAACGCACGCTCAGGCAGGGCGAGGGCGTGGAACGTCCGCCCATCCTGGCGGTAGGTGACGGGCTCCCGAGGCTGCTGCACATCGGGGCAGGCGAGCGCGCGGCGCCAGTCGGCCTCATCCACCCAGACAATCGGGAACGGTTCCCCCCAGTAACGCTGACGGGAGAACAGCCAGTCGCGCAGCTTGAAGTTGACCTTGCGCTCGCCGAGCTTCTTGCCTTCGAGCCAGGCAGTGATCTTCTCCTTCGCCTCGGCGACGCCGAGGCCGTTGAGCGAAACCTCGGCGTTCGCGCTGTTGATGGCTGTGCCGTCCCCGACAAAAGCCTCGCCGGAAAACCCCTCGGGCGGCTGGACCGTCCGGATGACCGGGAGGTCGTGCATCTTCGCGAAATCCCAGTCGCGCTGGTCCTGTCCCGGCACGGCCATGATGGCTCCGGTTCCGTAGCCCATCAACACGTAGTCCGCGATCCAGATGGGGACGCGGCAGCCGTTGACGGGATTGATGGCATGCGTGCCGCTGAACACGCCGGATTTTTCCTTGGCCAGGTCGGTGCGCTCGAGGTCGCTCTTCCGGGCTGCCATCCTGCGATAGGCGTCGACCACCGCACGGCGGTCTGCAGTCGTCAGCGCCGGCACGAGCGGATGCTCGGGCGCCACGACCATGTAGGTGCAGCCAAAGAGAGTGTCGGGCCGCGTGGTGAAGATCCTCAGGCTTCCGAGCGCGGGGTCTTCAAGCGGGAACAGCACCTCGGCGCCCTCGCTGCGGCCGATCCATGCCTCCTGCATCCGCTTCGTGGATTCGGGCCAGTCCAGGTCCTTCAATCCCGCCAGCAGGCGGTCGGCATACGCCGTGATCCGCAGGACCCATTGGCGGAGATTGCGGCGTTCGACGGGGTGCCCCCCCACCTCGGACCTGCCGTCGACCACCTCTTCATTGGCAAGCACGGTCTTCAATTCCGGGCACCACCAGACCGGGCGCTCGTCAACGTAGGCCAGTCCGCGCTGGAAAAGCTGCCGGAAGATCCACTGCGTCCACTTGAAATACGCCGGATCGGTCGTGTTGATCTCACGGCTCCAGTCGAAGGAAAAGCCGAGCGCCTTGAGCTGGCGGCGGAAATTCCTGATGTTCGCCTCCGTGTTGAGGCGGGGATGCGCGCCGGTTTTCACCGCGTGCTGCTCGGCCGGAAGGCCGAATGCATCCCATCCGATCGGGTGGAGCACATTAAAGCCCCGCGCACGCCGGTAGCGGGCCACAATGTCCGTCGCCGTGTAACCCTCGGGATGTCCGATATGGAGGCCGGCGCCGGACGGATAGGGAAACATGTCGAGCACATAGTATTTCGGCCTCGACGTATCGTCCGATGTACGGAACGTTTGGTTTTTCTCCCAGAAGGTTTGCCAATCGGCCTCGATCTTCTGAAAGTTGTAGTCTTTGCCCTCGGTTGCCATCGCGTGAAATCCGCCACTTTGAATGAATCCCCCGTCCGGTCAATCACCGGGAGGCTTGCCCTCGCCCTCCTGGCCGCGCTGCTTGCAGCCGCCCCCGCCCGCAGCGCGATGACCGCCGGTTTCAACCGGCTGCTTGATGCCGTCGTGCGCATCGATGTGCGCGAAGTCACCCTTGAACCGGGAGCGCGCCGCTTCGTGGCCGGGGTGGGCTCCGGGGTGATTCTGTCGGACGACGGCCTCGTGCTGACCAACGCCCACGTGGCCACCCCCTATGCGGTGGAGATCTCGATCACGCTTCCCAGCCTGGAAAGCGTGGGGGCGAAGCTGGTCGGGTGGGATCATTGGACCGACCTGGCGCTGATCCGCCTCGACCTCGACGAGGTCCGGCGGCGGAACCTCACGTTCCAGCCGGCTGCATTCGGCGACTCCGCCGCGCTGTTCCCCGGCGAAACCGTCTATGCGGTCGGCACCCCCTACGGCCTCACGCGCACGGTCACCCGCGGGATCATCTCGAACAACCGCCGGTATTTCGAGGACAACGAAGGGGTTCGCGGCTACGAGACGGGCACCTTCAACACGTGGCTGCAGACCGACGCGGCGATCAACCCGGGCAACAGCGGCGGGCCGCTCGTCACCGAGGACGGCGCCGTCGTCGGCATCAACTCGCGCGGCTTTGTGGGCGCGGACAACCTCGGCTTCGCCATCCCCGCCAACATCGCGCGCCAGGTCATGGGCGAGCTTCTCGCCCACGGCAGCGTGACGCGCAGCTACATCGGGATCGTCCCGCGCGCCCTGCAGGACCTGGAGAGTTTCTACGCGCTCGCGCTCAACACCGGCATGCTCATCAACAGCGTCGATCCCGGATCGCCCGCGGCCTCCGCGGGCCTGCGCAGCGGCGACGTCCTTCTCGCCATCAACGGGCAGAATGTGGATGGACGGTTTCCCGAGCAGCTTCCCCCGATCCAGAACATGATCGCCAGCCTGCCGGTCGGATCGACCGTGAACCTCAGCGTCAAGCGCGGAGCGGCGGCAATCGTCGTCCCCGTGGTCACGGAGAAGCTGGCGAGCCGCATGGGGGAGGAAATGGCCTTTGACAAATGGGGACTCAGCGTGCGCAAGGTCTCGCGGGCCTATGCGCGGGAGAATCAGCTCGATGACGACACCGGGGTCATCGTGATCGGCGTCCAGCCCGGCTTCCCTGCGGCGGTGGCCGGCCTCGCCGCCGGCGACATCATAACGAAGGTCGACCAGCAGCCGCTGACCCGGCTTGATGTCCTCAAGAGCATCTACGAGTCCTTCGAAGCGAAGCCTTTCTCCCTGTTGCTGCTGACGACACGCGACCGGCGCGTGTCCCTGTACGTCCTCAAACCATGAGCTGTCCATTTTCGTTCTCCGAATCCCCTGGAGTCAGGCAGGTGCGCGCCCGGGCTGCGGGCACGCGGCCGCGGATGAATGCAGGTGCGATGGCTGGCGGCGGCCGTCCGACCCCCACCCTGTTGCTGGCTGTCGGGCTTTTGTTGGCCGGCCTTGGGGTTTTCCCGGCCCCGTTGCGCGCCGCCGACCTGCCGGATCTCTTCGCCGAACGCGTGAAATCCTGCGTGACGGTCGAGTTCCTGATTGAGTCCGAGCTGGATCGCCAGCCCGTCACCGTCCTCGGCACCTGCATCGACACGAAAGGCACGATCATCCTGCCTTCGTCAGCCATCGGTCCCCGGGTGCCCGTCAGCCAGCTCAAGAATTTCAAGGTCTACCGGCCCGACTCCGCCACGGCCTATGGTGCCGAGTATCTCGGCCAGGACGTGTTGACCGGCTGGCATTTCGTGCGTGCGGAGGAGAAGTTGCGCGCGGAGCTGGTGCCATTGACGGCGTGGGTCCGCCGGGGCACGCCGGAACCGCGCCTCACTGACGAGGTGTGGGGCATCGGCCTGCGCGGAAAGGACGAGGATTTCCGGCCGTATTTCCTGATGAGCCGCGTGGGGATCATCCAGGCCCTGCCCCAGATGACCGCGATCTCCGCCTCGGAGATCGGCGGCCCGGGCCTGCCGGTCTTCAACCGGGCGGGCGCGCTCGTGGGCCTCACGGTGAACTCGTTCGGACAGAACTTCCTCCTGTTCTCGCGCCGGGACCGGGGCCTGCCCGTGGTGCTTGTCAATGAGGAGGAAACCAGCGTCTTTCTGCTCGCCAGGGAGGTGCTGCCCTGTCTCGGCCGGATCCCGCGCAATCTTTCGGGCCGCCCGCTGCCGTGGCCGGGCGCCTTCGGCCTCGAACCGGTGGATCCCGAGGTCGCACGGTTTCTCCATATCGAGAACCAGGCGGCCCTGGTCGTGAGCGAGGTGCTCGAGAACAGCCCGGCGGAAAAGGCCGGGCTCAAGGGCCATGATATCATCGTCGCGCTCAACGGCCGGCCCCTGCCGCGTCTCAGGCCCGAGCAGGTCGTGGAGACCTATGTGGAGCGCGAGATCGACCGCCACCAGCCGGGGGATGTGCTGCAGGTTACCGTCCTGCGGGAGAACCGGCGCCAGGAACTGGCGGTGACGCTCGGAGACGAGCCGAAGATCCTCCGCGAGGCCAGCCGGCAGTATTTCGAACGCCTCGGGCTGACGGTCCGCGAGTTTCTCTATGGCGATGGCATCGCGCACCGCGTGAAGATCGCCGACCAGGCCGGTGTCATCGTCGATTTCGTGAAACCCAACAGCCCGGCGGCGGTGGGCGAACTGGCGGCGGACGACTGGATCCGCGAGATCGATGGCCGGACGATCAAGACCTACAAGGAGGCGGTTGACGCGCTGGCCGCGATCGAGGTCGACCAGGATCGCAACGAGTTCGTGCTGCTCACAAGCCGGGGAAGCGAAACGGCGGTGCGGCGCGTGAAGCTGAAATAGGGGTCGCGCGCGAGGCCGCGAAGCCCGTTCCGCTGCGTTCAGCCGGAACGAAGCACCCGGATGCAGGGCGGGATCACGCGATCCCCCTGTTCACGCGGGGGGTCGGGGCCGGGCGGCCGCGCATGCCGGCGCGTGAAGGCAATGGAAAACCCGGCGGGGCGCGTCTTGCAGGAGAGAATCCTGCGTTGCCCGTCCGAGGTGGGAATCAGGCGCCGGAGACAGGCGGATTATGCTCGCCACCCGGTCGGCGTTTTACAAACTGCCGCGTTTTGCGCATGAGATCCTGCCTCCGAAGATTGCGCGCCCCGCAACCTGCGGGCGACCCGCCGGTTCCGGCCCGCATCTTGAACCCCGCGCAGGTTGAAATGCCAGCCCGCCCCGCAGGCGCCGGCTCTCGATACGCGCCGGAGGCGCACTTTCCCGTTCACCATTGCTCCATCTGATCCATCCCAGGCTCATGAACATCCCGACCCCAATCCTCGCAGCCGCGAGTGCCGACACCTCGACCCTCAGCGGCGCCGACTGGCTGGCCATCGCGCTCTATTTCTCAATCCTGCTCGGCGTCGCCTGGTGGGTGGTGAAGAAGGGCAAAGACACCGCGGCGGACTACTTTCTCGCCGGCCGCAACCTGGGCTGGTGGGTCATCGGCGCCTCGATCTTCGCGTCAAACATCGGGTCGGAACACATCGTCGGCCTTGCCGGATCGGGCGCAAAGGACGGCGTCGCCATGGCACACTATGAGCTGCACGCGTGGTGCCTCCTGGTGCTCGCCTGGGTCTTCGTCCCCTTCTACGCACGCTCCCTCGTCTTCACGATGCCGGAGTTTCTCGAACGCCGGTTCAGCACGAGCTCGCGCTACGTGCTGTCGATCGTGTCGCTGATCACGTTCGTGGTGTCGAAGATCGCCGTGGGCATTTTCGCCGGCGGCGTCGTGTTCTCCACGCTGCTTCCCGAGGTCCATTTGAACGTCGGCGGGGTCGAGATCAACAGCTTCTGGATCGGTTCTGTGGCGGTGATCGTGTTGACGGGCCTGTACACCGCCCTCGGCGGCATGCGCGCGGTGGCCTACAACGACGCGGTCCAGGTCGTCGTCCTCATCTGCGGCTCGGCGACCCTGACGTTCTACGGCCTGTTCAAGCTGGGCGGCTGGCACGAGCTGCGCGCCATCTGCGGTTCCGACATGTTCAACCTCTGGAAGCCGATGACGCCGGCCGGCGTCGAGTCCACATGGGCTCCGGTCATGGAGCGCGCAGCCGACGGGCACGTGGTGAAACAGGCGTGGTATTTCAACACCCATTATCCGTGGCTCGGCATGCTGATCTGCGCGCCGGTCATCGGACTGTGGTACTGGTGCACCGACCAGTACATCGTGCAGCGCGCCCTGGGCGCCCCGAATGAGCAGATCGCACGGCGGGGCAGCATATTCGCCTCGTTCCTCAAGCTGTTTCCCCCGTACCTTTTCATCATCCCCGGCATGATCTGGTTCGCGCTGGTCAAGAGCGGCAAGATCCCGGAAATCACGATGGGCGGGAATTACGACGCCCAGAACGCATTCCCGATGATGGTCAAGCACCTGCTCCCGGCGGGGCTGCGCGGCCTTGTCGTGGCGGGACTGCTCTCGGCCCTGATGGGCTCCCTCGCCGGCGTGTTCAACGCCTGCTCCACGCTGTTCACCGTGGACCTGTACGAGAAATTGAGACCCGGCGCGTCGCAGGCCCAGCTCGTGCGCACCGGCCGCATTGCCACGACCATCATGGTGCTGATCGCGATGGCCTGGATTCCCGTGGTCCAGGGCGCGCACAGCCTCTATGACTATCTCCAGTCCGTGCAGGGCTATCTCGCGCCGCCGATCTTCGTGGTCTTCTTCTTCGGCGTGTTTTGGAAACGGCTCAACGCCCGCGGTTGCCTTTGGGCGATGGTCGTGGGCTTCGCGCTCGGGATATTCCGTATGCTCGTGGACACTCCGGTCGCGATGAAGCTGAAGGGATTCGAAGGCGGTTACGCCGAAGGTTCGGCCCTGTGGGTCATCAACAACATCAACTTCCAGTACTTCAGCATCCTGATCACCCTCGTGTCGGGAATCGTCATGGTCGTGGTCAGCCACCTGACCGCGGAACCGGATTATGTGCGCCTCGAGGGCCTCACGTTCGGCACGTCCACGCAGGAGAACAAGGCGAACACCTATGCGAGCTGGGATTGGCACGAGGTGGCAGCGTCCTGCTTCATCCTGGTCTGCATCCTCGGCGCCTATCTCTATTTCCGCGGCTGAGCCCAACGCCTTCCGTTCAACGCGGATTCATCCGGGGCGGAGTCTCCGGGTCCCTTTTCGTTGGACAACCGGTGGCTGCCGCACACAGTCTGCCGCATCATGTCCGAGCAGAAACTCCCTCCATTTCCCATTCAGTCCCGCCCTCCCGCCCGGCTCGATGACGAGGAGGATGAACCTGAACAGGAGCCCAAACCCGCGCAGCCCCCCCCGGGCGTCGCCGCCCTGATCCAGCGGAAATTCCTCGATGCGCGGAAGGTCTTTCTCTGGGGCGCAATCACCGACGAAACGGCTAAGGATGTCTGCGAGAAGCTCCTTTACCTGGAGTCGGATGAGCCGGGAAAAGACATCACCTTCTACCTTGACACGCCGGGCGGCTCCATCACCGCCGGCATGGCGATTTTCGACACGATCAAACTGCTTTCCTCGCCCGTCACCATCGTCGTGACGGGGATGGCCGCATCCATGGGATCCGTCCTGCTGTGCGCCGCGCCCAGGGGACGCCGCCTGATCTTTCCCCACGCCCGGGTGCTGATCCATCAACCCCTGATCGCAGGGCGGTTCATCGGTCCCGCCACGGACATCAACATCCAGGCGCAGGAGATGGAGAAGCTGCGCAACGAATTGAACCAGATCATGGCCACCGCCTCGGGCCAGGAGATCGAGAAGATCGCCAAGGACACCGATCGTGACTTCTACCTGAACGCCAGGGAAGCCATCGAGTACGGACTCGCGGACAAGATCGTGGAAGCGCTTTAGGGAGCGCGCGATTCCGCCGGGCGCAGCTCCCGATTGTCGGTGACGTTCTGGCGCGCAGCTGTGGCACGGGCATCCTGCCCGTGGACGCGCGCCAGGCAACACATGGGCAAGATGCCCATGCCACTTGCGCCACCGTCAATCGGGAGATGCGCCCGATTCCGCCAGCTCTTCTTCCCACGCGCCCAGCTGGTCCTTGTCGCCCGCGGCGCGCGCTGCGTTGACGGCTTCGCGCAGAACCATCGTGCGCCATTGCCGCCCCAGCCCGGCATTGCGCAGGATCGCGCGGTGGATCGCCAGCGCCTGCGGCGCGGCCCCGCACTCCACCAGAAGCCTCGCGGCCGCCTGCGCGAGCGGCGTCTGGCCGGAATCGAACGAGTCCCGCTTGAATCCCGCGCCAAGCGCGGCCGCCGCGCCGGCCCGGTCGCCGATTGCATCGAGCCGTTGCGCGACCGCAAGCGCCAGGACCCCGTCCGGCCGCCGACGGGATTCCTCTTCCAGCAGGCGCAGGGCTTCCGCCAGCTTTTTCTCCTGTTCGAGCAGGCGCGCCTTGCGCAGCACGGCATAAGGGGCCAGCGACGGCGGCAGCCCGGGCAGGTTCGCCATCTGGGCTTCGAGCGGGACAAGGAACGGACGATACAGCGGATCGCCGATCACGATGGTCTGCCAGCTCAGCGCCCGCGTCGCATAACAGGCGGCATCGCCCAGGTTCCGGCCGCGGCTCAACGCCCGCACCAGCATCGACGGATCCAGCGTGAATTCCAGGTAGGGCTCGAAAACATTTCCAAACGTCGCGGTCACGCCCCGTGCGACAAGCGGGCCGCACCAGCCCTCCGTCGTCGAATGCAGCGTCCGGCCCGAGAAGCTGTGGATGTGCAAAGCGATGGCGCCGGCGGGAAATTGGAAGCCGGGCAATGCCATCGGGCCGCTGAGATCCTGGGCGTACCAGCCGAAATAGAGCACCGGGGCATCGAAACGCGCCGTCGCCGGCAGGTTCTCGTCCGCCCGGTCGACCTCGCCGTCGAAGCCCAGATCGGAGAGCTCCGCAGCGGTCTTTTCGAGCCATCGCTCTCCGGTGCGATTCGGCCCGCGCACCGACACATAGTAACGACCGAGAAGGCCGGTGCGTTCCGCTTCGAGGGCATGATCCACCAACCCCGCGGCGTCGGCAAAGGTGGGCCCGTCGAGACGCGCGACCTTCACCACCGGCTCCGCCTCGATCAGGGTCGTCCGGTCGACGCCGTACCAGGGGTTCGGCACCCATCCGTTGATGTCGTAGGTGCTGTGCGCGAGCATGCTCAGCTCGGAATCGACCGCCCCCGCATTGGTGGCGAACTCCTGCCGCAGCGGAAAATGCAGCCCGCGCCTCCGGAAGGCCTGTTCGTCGTTGACCCGCAGCGGCACCCCGCGGCAGACGACTAGGTAGCTGATGTGGTGGCCCAGCACCCCGTACCGTTTGCGGCCGATGCTGTCGGTCAGCGTCGTGCTGAAAGCATCGATCCACCCGCGCGCCACCAGCGCATCCTGCAGCGGTTGGTAAACCGTGCCGATGAACTCGGGCCAGCCGACGGTTTCGGCAGAGGTCATCGGCAGGGCGATGATGTTCCCCGGCGGCACGCCGCGCTTCCCAGCGTAATAACCGGCCAGCCGGACCGAGTCTGCATCGCTGGCATTGGCCAGCACCACCACGCGGCTCGCGAGATCGGAGCCGCCGGCCTGCGCAGGACGGCCCGCGCCGGCCAGCAGGCCGAGGACAAGGGCAGACGCGGCGGGCCATCGTCTATAGCACAACATCAGGCCCAGGGTACCGTGCCAGCCGCGGGTTTTCGAGGGTCTTTTGACCATTCGTTGAATTCAGCTTATAGGGGCGGATGTCGCGCGATACCAGTGCTCGGCACGGCTTGTCGTCCGCAGCCTTGGCGAGGGAACGATCCGAAGGAGGAGCGATCCGAAGGGGTCATGTCTGAA
>CAWHAC010000013.1:0-8456 GCA_963827125.1 uncultured Verrucomicrobiae bacterium | reverse complement strand
ATCTTCGCCGTGCCTCGACTCGTCTGCCTTGCTCATTTCAACGCCACGAAACGCGGCCGCCTTCTGCCGGTGAAGACGGTCGGCGAGGCCCTCGAGAATGTGCCCGCGAAACAACTCAGGGAATCCGAGCTCTGGCTGAAGACCAAGACCCCGGTCCTGGTTCTTCACACCGACAACCGCATACCGAAGGAATAGCCGGGATCCGCCCCGGCGCCGCTGCCGGTCAGAGTTCCACGTCCCGGCAGCGTTGTTCCATCTGGCGCGCGCAGAGATCGATCTGCTTGGCGGAGACCACCGTTGTGCCGTTCGCCAGAAGGACGTTCCGGAAGCCATGATGGGTTTACCACCCGCAGCGAGGCGCGGGCGGGCGCCTCGACACTCCATCCCGGGAGGGCCAGCACGGGCACCACCTCCGTCAGCACGCCCGCCGTCTTGACCAGCCAGTTTTGGAGCCACTTGGCGTGAACCGTCGCCGGCAGGATGCCATCGTGATCCTCGCCCCATGGCCAGGTCAGCTGCTCGCCGTCAAAGAAGACCTTGTAGTCGTCATGGCCCTCGCGCGCGACGCCTCGCGGGCGGGTCAGGGTCTCGATCGCATACACGCCCCCCGGACCTATGGCGACGTGATCAATGTTGAACCGGTCCCGCCCCGTCTCGCAGGGCACGTCATGGAAGATCCGCCAGCCGGACGCCCTCATGGGTTCAAGGAACTCTGCCACGACCCGCTCGCCAAAATAGCCGAGGTACTGCTCGCGCCGCCGCCCCAGGCGCGAGAAAAACCACCGCCCGGCCAGCACCAGGGCGGCCACAAATGCCGCGATGGTCAATCCGATGCAGACCCAGCCCAGCCAATTTGGCCCGCTCGCCGTCAACTCGAGAATGATGATCGCCATGAGGCAGGGCGCGAGTCCTGCGAGCAGCCACTTGGAAAGGAATTCCTCGTCAAATCGCACCACCTCCTTCAGCCGGCTCTCCCCCGCTGTGCGGAGCAGGCGGAGGTCGCGGGCAAACGGAGGCCGCGTGGCGCCCTTGCGCTTCTCCCACCAGAGGAGCGCAAACGCTGAAAGGGCGAAGAGTGCGAAGAACGCACCGGGCAGAAGAATGGCTTTCCAGTTCATGGGCGGATGATGTTGACGGCGGGGGCTGGGCGAGTCGCGCCCGCCGGGGCCCCTTGTGATTGGCGGGGATGAACAGCGGTGAACAACGAACAAACGGAAGTCTGGAAACCCCTGCATCCAAGTCCATCTCGTTGACGGTAAACGCCGGGTAAAGAACCACCGTAAAACCTGTGTCAAATGCCGGAGCCCCGCGGCGTTGATTGGAACCAGCGGCGGAATTCCACAATGAGAAGAGATCCGCGTTGCAGGATTTCCGGGCGGGCGGCAGGTGCGCTATCCGATGGGCGGAGGGGGAATCAGCCACTCGCTCATCGGGTGGAGCTCGCCGCAATCGAGGCACCGGGTCGCCTCGAACCGCGCGCCGCAATGCGGACACGTGGCCTGGGTCTCAAAGGTGTCGAACGCATTCCTGCAGCGGCCGCAAACCCACCACGCTCCGATCGGGGGAGGAGCCTGGCAGCTCGGACATTGAAAACCGCTGCGGCGCGGAAGCCGGGCTGCGCGCGCCAGGACCCGCGCGTGCTGCAACCCGCGCCAGCAATTGGCCAGGATGAAAACACCCAGGATTGCAAGCCAGTACGACCTCCTCCACCAGGCAAATAGAAACCACAACGGCAAGCCGATGAAACCAATGATCACCGTCACCATCAAGCTCCGGGCGCGCCCGATCACGAACCAGAGCAGCGAGCGCACAATCTGCCCCCCGTCGAGCGGGTAGATCGGCAGCAGGTTGAAGACCAACAATCCGAGATTCATGATGAGGGCGAAATACACGAGCTTCATCGGATGGGACGCGGGTTCGTCCAACGTCAGAGCGCCATTCACTGCCAGGAACCCACCCAGCAAAACAACCAGCACGACGTTCACGAGAGGGCCGGCCACAATGCTCCAGAGCGTGGCGCCCGGCCGCTGCGGCGGAGCCACGTACGCCACGCCCCCCAGCGGCCAGAGCACGATTTCGTCCGCCTTGCCGCCCACCGAGCGGCACGCCAGGGCGTGCCCCATTTCGTGCATCAGCACGATCACGAAGAGCGTCAGGTACACTAACACGTTGATGACGACGAAGCCGGAACTCCCTTGCCGGACTATCAGATACATTGCGAGCAAGAGCCAGGACCAGTGCAGGTACAGGTCGACTCCCAGGAAGCGGAAAAGATGGAGGGATCCTTGCCGTGTTGGCATCCACAAGAGCTACCCGACCGCTGCTGCGGCACAAGCCATTTGCCGGCGGCGGCTGCATCCGGTCGCGCAGTCCCGCCGGGCGGCCCGGCAGGCGGCCGGGGCCGGCGCCGGATTCGCCGGGTGATTACAAACTGAAACAGGTTTATTCCAGCGGCGCCGTGCCGATAGGCTATATTAGCCAACGTTCGTTGTCCGCTCCGCCGGACCACCGACGAAGATAACCACCAAAGCCGTGGTAACGGGTTCGACCCGTAACAAACTCCGCCGCCAGCTCGTCTGGGCGGCGGATGTGTTTTGCCAGGTTTGCTCCGCGGGCGCCGCCGATCCCGATGTCATCTATTAAATGACAAACGGGGTCCGCCGGGGAACTGATCCGGATGTCGTTTAATGGATGACAAAGCGTCGGACGGGGCGCCGGAGGCGCGAGGCGGGTCCGGATAGCACGGTCTTATTTGGACCGAAGCGTGATCCGCAGGATTTCACCCGGCTGCCAGAGGCGCATCCGCGGCCCCCAGGTTCCGGCGCCGCGGCCGACGATGAGCGTCATCCCGCCGACTTCAAAGCGTCCCCCGACGAACCGGTTGCTCAGGCGGACGAGGTAGTTGAACGGCCAGACCTGGCCGTTGTGCGTGTGGCCGGACAGCATGAGCCCGGCCCCGTGCGACGCAGCCGCCCCAGCCTGCACGGGCGAATGGGAGAGCAGGACCACGGCTCCCGGCGGCCGGTCCGCAAGCGTCCGTTCGATCGCCCGGTTCTCGATGCCGAACTGCCGGCGTGCGCCCAGGTCGTCCACGCCGGCGATCACGAGCCCGGGCGTGATTTCGACCGCGCGATCCCGCAGGACGGTGCAGCCTGCGGCCTCGAACAGCGCGATGCTGCGGTCGAGACCCGCATAATACTCGTGATTTCCGGTCACGGCCAGGACCCCCAGCGGCGCCCGGAGGGTCCGAAGCACCGGCAGGAGGGGCTCCAGCGCCCCCACCTCGCTGTCGACAAGGTCGCCGACGATTGCCAGAACGTCCGGCTTCAGCTCGCCCAACCGCGCAATCAGGCGTTTCATCCATGCTCCGCCGATCAGCGAACCCAGATGCATGTCCGAGACGGCGACGAGCACCAGCCCGTCGCGCTCCTTCGGGAGGCCCGCAAGCCGCACTTCGAGATCGGTGACGACCGGAGGCCGCGCGCCCTGCACCCAACCGAAGACGGCGAGCAGGAGCGCGGCGATCACCGCTGCGCCCCGCACCGTGGGAGCAAACAGGGGGAACAGCCAGCCGCCCGCCGTGAGCAGGTCCGCGGCCAGCAGCGCCACCAGCAGAAGGAACACCATGCCCATCCAGTTCGCCGCGAGAAACTCCAGGGGTTGCCCGATTGCCGCAAGATGCCGCGAATTGAGCAGGCGCGCGAGGGGGAATCCGGCCGCCAGAGCCACCGCCGTCCAGAGCAACATGCGGCGCGAAACATGGTCAGCAATCCATGGCGCGGACGCCAGGCGCCAGAACACATAGCCGTGCATTGCGGCCCAGACCGACAGGGCGACCACGATGAACAGGGCAAATCTCAGGCGGGTCATGATCTCTGAAATACAGCGAAACGGCGGGACGGCCCCGCGTTCCGGCTCAAGATTCACCGCCGTCACCGGCCGGCGGGCCAAGAAAAACGCCGGCCTGCGCGAGGTGGGCCGGCGTCGGAGGAGGCGGGCTGCGCCGGACTATTTCTTGTCCCCGGCGGTCTTGCCGGCGGCGCGCCTGGCCAATGCGAGCATGATGCCGCCGAAGATCAGGAGCACGATGCCCCAGATCAGATCGACGTTGATGTCCAGGGAACATTTGTAAACTTCGCCGCCGGTGCAGAGGCCATACCCGGCCAGCAACAGACCGACGATCGAGAACATGAGGCCAATCGGCCAACGGATATCGAGACCCATGACTTAGGTTCCTTTCTTGTTACCAGAAGATGACGTTGAGGATGAGGCAGGCAACCAGCAGCAAGCAGCCAAAGACGGCCGGACGAAGGAAGAAGTTCTGTTCCTCCTCCTTCAACTTCGGGGTGAGCGAGTAGACCAGCCCCTTCAGATCGTCGACGGTCTTCGTCTGCCGGGTGGCAAACGAAATGCCGGCGGTAGCCAGGAAGCAGACGGTGAAGGCAGTCGCGGCGAGCCAGTAGTTCTGGGCCATGTCGGTCGGGAAGATGTTCAACTGGGCGAGGTAGCCGCCCTTGATGCCGGGCAGATTGCCCGCCGAGAGGGTGACGGCGTGGAAGAGCACCGAAGTCCCCGTGCCCAGGATCAGGCCGAAGAAGGCGCCGGTGCCGGTGCAGCGCGACCAGAACATGCCGAGCAGGAAGGTGGCGAACAGCGGGGCGTTCACGAACCCGAAGACGAGCTGGATGATGTCCATCGCGTTGGTCCACCGGCTGGCAAAGTACGCGGCAAGAATGCTGAGCAATATGCCGACGACCGTGATGAACCGGCCCATCCACATGTAATGGGCGTCGCTCCTGTTGGGCGCGAGGTAGGCCTGGTAAAGGTCGTAGGTCCAGACCGTGTTGAACGCGGTGACGTTGCCGGCCATGCCTGACATGAACGAGGCGAGCAGCGCGGTGAGTGCGAGTTCGAGCAGGCCCGGCGGGCAGTACCGCTTCACCAGCGAAAGGATGACGCCATCGTAGTCGTTTTCCGCAACGGCGTCCTGGATGCGCGCGCGCTGGGCGGCATCGTCGAGCCTGTGTGCCGCGTTCTCGGCGACGAGCGCGGCGATCTTGGCTGAGTCCATTTTCAGGCCGACGGCCTTGATCACGGTTTCCGAGGAGACCGGTGCTGTGTTGAGGGCGGCGATGGCCGCTTCCATCCGGGCCGCGTGCACCGGCGGCGTTGGCAGGTGATAGCCCTTGCCCGGGATGACGGCGAGCGCCACGGCGAGCATGCCGGGGAGGATCACCAGCGCAGGGAAGAGCATCTTCGGAATGGCGGCGATGAGCGGAGTGCGGCGGGCCGCGCCCATGTTCCGGGCCGCCATGGCGCGCTGCACAACGAGGAAGTTGGTGCACCAGTAGCCGAACGAGAGCACGAAGCCCAGGCCGAAGACCATGGCAAACCAGTCGACGCCCAACGGGTTCTTGGACGGCCCGCCAAGCAACGGCTGCCACGCGCTGGTCCAGGCGTTCGCGGCATAGGTTGTGCCCTCCGGTTTGAGCGCAAGCGCGGCGGGATTGTGGGCGACGGTGTGGAGGGCGTTGGTCAGGGCATCCCAGCCGCCGACATCCTTGAGCCCGAGGTAGACCACGGGCGCGAACCCGAGCACGATCATGAAGAACTGGAGCACCTCGGTATAGATGGCCGAGGTAAGCCCGCCTTTCAGTACGTAGAGCAGGACGACGGCCGAGCAGATCCACAGCGAGAGGTCGTAGTTCCAGCCGAGGAGCTGGTGAAGAAGCTTCGCCAGGGCGTTCATCGAGATGCCCGAGGCAAAGACGGTCATCACCGCGAAGGAAATCGAGTTGAGCGCGCGGACACGCTCGTCAAACCGCATCTTGAGGTATTCCGGCACCGAACGCGCCTTTGAGCCGTAGTAGAAAGGCATCATGAACACGGCGAGGAACACCATCGCCGGAATCGCCCCGACCCAGTAGAAATGGGCGGTGGCGACGCCGTATTTGGCGCCGCTGGCCGCCATGCCCACGAGTTCGAGGGCGCCGAGGTTGGCGGAGATGAACGCCAGACCGGTGACCCAGGTGGGAATGGAACGTCCCGACGTGAGGTAGTCCGAGGACGTCTTCATGTACCGCTTCAGCGCGAAACCGATACCGATGACGAACGCGGTATACAGTGTGATGATCGCGTAATCGATCCATTGGAGGGCGACGTTATGCATGGCGGGGGCGTTGCGTTGGGGCTGCGGGTTCTTGTGGGGGAAGGGAAGAAGGGTCAATGGTCACGGCGGGCACGCGGGACTCGCCGGGGGACCTGCGGCGGAAGGTGCGGTGTGACGCGGTGAAGGGGTTGCACGGGGAGCCCATTGCCGTAGCGGACGATCCGGCAATTGGGAAGCTTTTTGATGAGGGACAATTGCGGGCGGCGCGCTGCCGGGACCCGCCGTTTCCACTGAGAAATCGCGGCCGGAACCGGCGATCCGGAGAAGAGGGCGCCGGCTGGCGGCTCCTGAAAAGGGCCCGCCCGCTGGGGTGGGGACCGATCTCCAGTTTACGTGGTTGCCAAGACGGTGGAAAACGGGAAGCTGTGGCCCTTCATCTGACATGTTACGCAAAATCATCGCGTCGATCCGCAGGACCTTGACGCCCAAAACAGCCGGTTCTGAAGCAGCACCGGCGCCCAAGACTTCTTTCCGGCCTGCCGGCAGCGAAACGCTCCACTTTCCCAAGGCGCACCTGGCAGGGAGATCCGATCACGGCCGGGGCGGCCGCCAGCGGCACCGGTCCGGCCAGGACCTGAGGCTCGGATCCCGGCCCGAATCAAGTCCCGGCTCGCGGCCGGAACCGCGTCGCGAATCCAGGCCGGCTCCGCGCGCCGGACAACGGCCCGCTCACCCGATGCCGGCCCATCCTGCGCCGGGCCAGCCGGCCGCGGTGGCGCACGCGCCGGTGCACGCGCCGCCGCACGCGGTGCCGCCCATGAACAGTCTGTTCTCCAAGCTCGGGCTCAGCGATGCGATGGCCCATGCCGTCGAGAAGATGGGCTACACCGAGCCGACGCCCATCCAGGTGCAGGCCATTCCGGTGGTGCTTGCCGGGCGCGATGTCATCGGCTCCGCGCAGACCGGCACGGGCAAGACGGCCGCCTTCGCCCTGCCGATCCTCCAGCGCCTCGGCGGGCACGGGACGCTGCGCTGCCTGATCCTCGAGCCCACGCGCGAGCTTGCCGTGCAGGTCGAGGAGGCCTTCCGCGACTTTGGCAAGTTCACGGATCTGCGCATGACCGTGATCTACGGTGGCGTGGGCTACGGCCGGCAGCGGGAGGATTTGCAGCGGGGCGTCGACGTGGCCATGGCGACGCCCGGCCGGCTGCTCGACCTTCTTGAACAGCGGGCACTGACGCTGCGCGACGTCAACGTGCTGGTGCTCGACGAGGTGGACCGCATGCTCGACATGGGCTTCCTGCCCGACGTGAAGCGCATCGTGCAGCAGTGCCCGCGCGAGCGGCAGACGCTCCTGTTCACGGCCACGCTGCCGCCCGAAATCGAGTCGCTGGCCGCCTGGGTGCTGCGCGATCCCGTGACGGTGGCGGTCGGCAGGCGCCGCGCGCCGGCCGAGACGGTCTCCCACGGATTCTACCCGGTGGTTGGGTCGCAGAAATTCGATCTGCTCTGCACGTTGCTCGAGCGCACCAATTTTGAAAGCGTGCTGATCTTTTGCCGCACGAAGATCGGCGCCGACCGCGTCGCTTCCCGCCTGAAGGCGCACAAGCATCTGGTCGCGGTGATGCATTCGGATCGCAACCAGGGCGAGCGGCAGGAGGCGCTGCAGGGTTTCAGGGCCGGCCGCTACGAGGTGCTGGTGGCGACGGACCTCGCCGCCCGCGGCCTTGACATCGCCGGCGTGACGCACGTGGTCAACTTCGACGTGCCGGAGAACCCCGAGGATTACGTGCACCGCATCGGGCGCACGGGCCGGGCGCACCACACCGGCGACGCATTCACACTGGTGACCGAGGAGAGCGTGCGCGATGCGCGGAGCATCGAGCGGTTCATCGGCCGCGCGATCGAGTGGAAGCGGCTCGACGGTTTCCCGTACATCTATTCCGCGCTGTTCGACCAGCGCGAGCAGTTCGCGGAAGAAGCGGCCAAGCCGGCGAGCCGGCTGCACCGGGGCCTGCGGCGGTAGGATTTACCCGCGTCCGTCCCGCTCCGCTTTCGCCCCGGCTCCCGGGTGCTCCGTCCGCCGCCCGGCCCCCCGAATCCTCGTGGCGGCGGCATCGGGGCGGAGCGGCGGGCCTTCCGCAATGTAGTGAGATCATAAATACAACTGGCCTTCCGGCGGCCTCCGGCCCCGGCCCGGGGGCGGAGGGCATGGAGCCCCGGAGGGCGGATGCGGCGCGCGTTCCGCCGGCTGAAGGGACAGAAAAAATCGTTGTAACCTGTTCGTCACAGGCAACAAGCGGACGGAGTCTGATCAGGATCAAAAAGGGCTTGATTCGAGGGCGCA
>CAWHAC010000012.1:0-212700 GCA_963827125.1 uncultured Verrucomicrobiae bacterium | reverse complement strand
CAGTGTATTATGGAGCATGCAGGCGGAGATATATCCGGCTGCGTTCGGGGCGGATTTCTCGGGTTCGATGGTTCATCGCCTGCGCTTGATATCGTTGTTTGAAAATCTCTTGGAAATCAAGCCCGGAGTCGATGACCCGGGAAATCCCGCAGAATTGCTCCCGCAAAAGCCAGCGGCTTTTACAGTCGAATGGTTTCGTTCCATTTCGGGTGGCATGGTCGGCGAAGGCGTCCCTTGGGCCGGATTTCTGCGCCCCGATCGACCTGGAACGCCGGGGGTTCCGGATAGCATAACGCTTCGATCCGGCGAATGCCGGTCTGTCGGATGACTCCGCAGTCGAGGCTCTTACGCACTGGATCGGCGGCAGGCACCCGCACGCCGGGAACCGGTGGGAACAGATCGCATCAAGCGGGAATTGCGCCGCAGGACCGGGCTGAAACAGGTACTCCAAAAGGAGGAAACCAATGACTGGCAGGGTTGATAACCTGCAGCATAACCATGGATCGAAAAGCCCGATTCTCACCGATACCCAGCGAAAAAGGAAATGAAGTTAATACCCGGCCATGAACTCTTTAAGCCATAAAGACAGCCCCGGGAGCGGCCTTCCAGCGACCCCGTCCATAACAACAAAAACCAGCCAAGCCAACGCGGCGTGGGAGGAGCCGGTTTCCTTCCCCGAATGGCACGAAATCCTCGCGCTTGAGCCGCTGGACGCGCAGACCCGAGCGCACTATGCGCAGGCGATCATCGTCTACCTAGGCTACTGCGAGGCTTCTCACGAACGGGCTTCAATTGCCGGAGCCAAACGGTATCTCGATGGGGGAACCCAACGCGGGCGGCCCGACGCGTCTGCCCGTGCCGGTCTCCGCTGGTTCTTCACTGCATATCGGCGGTGCCGGGGATCCGATCGCAAACCAGGAAACCGTCCGCCGAGTCCCTCGTTACCGGTCTCAACTGTCATTCCGCCTGGAACACCGTCTTGGGAGGCCGACCTCATCCGCCGGATCCGCTTGCGTGGGTTCTTGTGGAATACCGAACAGGCCTACCGGGCCTGGATGAATCGTTTTGCCGCCAAAGTCGCGCCGGCAACGCCCGATCAGACGGGCGCGCCAGAAGTCCGGGAATTCCTCACGGCACTTGCCGTTCAGAAGGTCTCCGCCAGCACCCAGCGCCAGGCTTTGAACGCCCTCGTGTTCTACTTCCGGGAAGTTCTGGGACGGGATCTTGGAGATCTGGGCGATTTCCGCCGCGCGCGGAGAGGGCCGCGCATTCCAGTCGTGCTGTCGCGAGCAGAGCTCGATCGGTTCTTCGCACAACTCAAAGGCACCTGGCTTCTGATGGCGCAACTGCAATACGGCAGCGGTCTGCGCATCACCGAATTGGTGGAGTTGCGCGTGCAAAGCCTCGACCTCGATCGGAACCGCGTGCTGGTCTTTGGAGGCAAGGGCGACAAGGACCGCGCCACGGTGCTGGCAGAACCGCTGGTTCCGAGGTTGCGCGCGCAACTCGATCGTCTGCGCGGGCATTTCGCAGACGACCGAAAGAACAACGCCCCCCCCAGTCTGGCTCCCGCGGGGTCTCGAAAGGAGATTCCCGGCTGCCGGCGCCCAATGGCAGTGGCAGTGGCTGTTCCCGATGGCGGAGTGGTCGCGTGACCGGCAGACGGGGATCATCCGTCGGCATCACGTGCTCGACGGCAGCTTTCAACGGGTGATCAAGAGCGCCGCGCACAACGCCGGCATCGACAAACGCGTGACACCTCATGTGCTTCGACACTGCTTTGCCACGCATCTGCTGGAGGCGGGTGTCGACATCCGCACCGTTCAAGAGTTGCTCGGTCATGCCAACGTTGAGACGACGCAGATCTACACCCACGTCATGCAGAAGCCCGGCATCGGCGTGAAATCGCCGTTGGATGACCTGGCGAGGTGAGGCAATGGCGTGCCGGTGATCTGGAGTTGAACCACAGATATCGCAGAGAGCGCAGATGGTCCGAAGCAAAGCACGGGACAGGCCTCACGCAAAGCCGCGCAGGCGCAAAGGGAAACCCGTTTCCATCCATTCCGGCGACGGGGGCGTCGCCGCTCCATCTTCTGTTTCCGTCGTTGCCTTTTGCAGAATTCCTCCGCCCCGGCGACGGGGATGTCGCCGCTCCAGCAATTGGGAGTGGCGGGTAGTGAGCAGTGAGCAGCGGGCAGGTTGCAGCACCAGATGGGCCTTTGCGGCTTTGCGCCCTGGCGTGAGAAAAGAGGCCGCAGATACACGGACGTCCGAGGTCCGGACATCTGCGTTGAGCTGCGTCATCTGTGGTCAAAAGGATTGGATTTGGCTGGAGTTGAACCACAGATATCGCAGAGAGCGCAGAGCGGCTCCGCCGCAACCGAATGCGACAATGAGATTGCGCCCACGAATCGACACGAATCTGCACGAATGGACGGACAAAGGAATTCGTGCCCATTGGTGTGCATTCGTGGATCTGCTTTGGTCCGGTGAAGAACGCACGCAACAACTCACCTGCCTCGCGGCATAGGGAAACCGTGCAAGAAAAAGAGGGTTTGAGGAGATGGCAGCGCAGAGGGTCCGAAGCAAAGCATGGACAGGCCTCACGCAAGGCGCAAAGGCCGGCCGATTCTCGGTTCCAGCGTTCTTCGCGCCTCCGCGTCTCTGCGTGAGACAATTCCGGGGAACCGGACCGACTGCATAGGTTTGCTTCGTGCGCTTCGTGCCTTCGTGGTTGATTCAAGCTGCAAGCGGCAGGTGCGGACCTGAGTTCCTGGGTTCCCCATTGGAACCGGGCGCAGACGAGACTGCGCCCCTACGGAATAGCGGCCACGTCGGACGGAGCGGCCGGCCCGGACCTGAGTCCCTGAGTTTCCCGTTGGCTGGGGACGCAGCAAGACTGCGCCCCTACGGAATAGCGGCCACGTCGGACGGAGCGGCCGGCCCGGACCCAAGTTCCTCATTGGCTGTGGGCGCAGACGAGACTGCGCCCCTGCGGACAAAGAAAGCACCGGGGGCCTGCCGCCCTCCAAGGAGGATTCCAGAAATGACGTTCGCGGCTCAGGCGCAGCGGAGCAATGCGTACGTCCGCTTGCCTTTGCGCAGGAGGATGAACTTGCCGAACAGGAGGTCGGTTGTCGTGGCGGCGCGCGCGACCTCGGTGACGCGGGCGTTGTTCAGATAGATGCCCCCGGCTTCAATGTCCTTCCGCGCCTGGCCCCTGGAGGGCGCGAGACCCGCGAGCACGACGAGTTCGACCAGAGGCGCGCCGGCGCCCGCCAGCTTCGCGAGATCGAGTTCCTTGGTTGGGACCTCGCCGACGACGTCCTTGAACATCGTCTCGGTGATGCCGTCGAGCCCGCCGCCAAACATGATCTCACTGGCGCGAACGGCATCGTCGCAGGCGGACTTCCCGTGGACGAGTGCGGTCACCTCCCGCGCCAGCGCCCGCTGCGCGCCCCGCGCGCCCGGATTGCGCGCGTGCCCGGCGGCGAGGGGTTCGATCTCCTCGCGCGTCAGCAGGGTGAACTTCTTCAGGTACTCGACCACCATGCTGTCCTCGGTGTTGATGAAGAACTGGTAGAAACGGTACGGGCTGGTCTTCTCCGGATCGAGCCAGACCGCGCCGCTTTCGGTTTTGCCGAACTTCGTGCCGTCGGCCTTGGTGATCAGCGGGAACGTGAGGCCCCAGGCCGCCGCGCCCAGCTTCCTGCGGATCAGATCGGTGCCGGCCGTGATGTTGCCGTACTGGTCGCTGCCGCCGACCTGCAGCTCGCAGCCTGCCGTCTGCCGCAGGTGGTAGAAGTCGAACGCCTGAAGCAGCATGTAGCTGAACTCGGTGTAGCTGATGCCGCCCTCGCCCGCCATCCGGGAACGCACGCTGTCCTTGGCGACCATCACGTTGACGGAAAAATGTTTTCCGATGTCGCGGAGAAAATCGAGAAAGCCCACGGGGGCGATCCAGTCGGCGTTGTCGACGAGACGCGCCGGATTCTCCAGGGAGTCGAAATCGAGCAGGCGGGTAAGTTGCCGCTTGATGCAGGCGATGTTGGAGTCGAGCTGCTCCCGCGTGAGCAGGTTGCGTTCCGCCGATTTGCCCGACGGGTCGCCGATCATGCCGGTGGCGCCGCCTGCGAGCGGGATCGGATGGTGGCCGGCGAGCTGGAACCGGCGCAGCATGAGCTGGCCCATGAGGTGCCCGACGTGGAGGCTGTCGCCGGTCGGATCGAAGCCGCAATAGAGCGTGATCGGCCCCGCGGCGAGCCGCCCGCCGAGGCCGTCGATGTCGGTGCAATCCGCGATCAAATCGCGCCATTTGAGGTCTTCGAGGAGGTTCATGATGACCGGGCAGGTTATCGTGGCGGGCGGCGCGACGGACAAGGGGAAAGTGGGCGCCCGGCGCCGGGCGGCGCTTTTCCAGAACAATGGCTTATAACAGGGGAAACGGTTTGTCTCGACCGGAGCGGCGGCCATAGGTTTTGTTGTCGGCAGCAACGGCGGCCCTCCGCCAGCGTCCCCAACCTTCAATTGCGATCACCATGCCTCTTCCCGCCGGCTCCAATGCCCCTGATTTCATCCTCAAGACAATGACCTCCGACGGCCTGGTGGATGTCAGATTGAGCGCCAGTTTCGGCAGGAAGCAGACCGTCCTCCTTTTCTTTCCGGCCGCGTTCACGGGGGTCTGCACCCAGGAACTGTGCGAGATCAGCGGCGGGCTCGGACAATACGCGGAGCTCGACGCCGAAGTCTACGGCATCAGCGTGGACAGCCCGTTTGCGCAGGAGGCCTGGGCGAAGCAAAGCGGAATCAGGATCACGCTTCTTTCCGATCTCAACAAGACCGTGACCCGAGCCTACGGCGTCGTTTTCCCCAATCTGGCCGGGATGTACGAGAACGTCCGCCCGGGCTGCATTCGTCGTGGGCCGGGATGGCGTGATCAAATACTCCGAGCAGACGCCGACGCTGAAGGATCTCCCGGACTTCGCCGCGGTCCAGGCGGCGTTGAGGAAATGAACGGTGCGAAGGACCGGTGCGGCTGTCGGCCCGGGCAACGGGGCGAGGGCGCCGCGTCTCCAGGTTTTTCCGATGAGCAACCCTCCAAGCCCGTTTGACACCCTGCGCCGGTTCAAGACCGCCGCCGGGGAACGTACGTTCTATTCGCTCCCCGCGCTGGAAGCCGCGGGTTTCCCGCGCGTCCCGCGTCTGCCCGTGTCGCTCCGCCTGGTGCTGGAGTCGCTGCTGCGCAATTGCGATGGCAGGCGGGTTGCGGAGCCGGCGGTCCGCGCCCTGGCGTCGTGGGAGCCCCACGCGCCGCGCACCGAGGAGATTCCCTTTGTGGTCGCCCGAATCGTGCTGCAGGATTTCACCGGGGTGCCGCTGCTCGTCGACCTCGCGGCGATGCGCGCCGCGGTGAAGCGCCTGGGCGGGGATCCGAGGATCGTCGAGCCGCTCGTGCCGGTGGACCTGGTGGTGGACCACTCGGTGCAGGTCGACTTCGCCGGCAGCGCGGGGGCCTTTAAGAAGAACCTCGATCTTGAGTTCTCCCGCAACCGCGAGCGCTACCAGTTCCTGAAATGGGGCATGCAGGCGTTCGACACCTTCAAGGTCGTGCCGCCCGGCATCGGCATCATCCATCAGGTCAACCTTGAATACCTCGCCAAGGGCGTGCTCGTCCGGGAACCGGCAGACATCGACGGCCCGTCGCAGAAGGCCGGCCGCCAAACCGGGACGGTGGACAGCGGGCTTCCCGTCGTCTATCCGGACACCCTGGTCGGCACGGATTCGCACACGACGATGATCAACGGGCTGGGCATCGTGGGCTGGGGAGTGGGGGGAATCGAGGCCGAAGCCGGCATGCTCGGGCAGCCCGTCTATCTTCTTACTCCGGATGTCGTCGGCGTCCACCTCGCGGGCGCGCTGCGCGAGGGGGTCACCGCCACGGACCTGGTGCTGACGCTCACCCAGCGGCTGCGCCAGGCGAAAGTCGTCGGAAAATTCGTGGAGTTCTTCGGGCCCGGCGCGTCCTCCCTGCCGGTGGTGGATCGCGCCACGATCAGCAACATGGCGCCGGAATACGGCGCGACGATGGGATTCTTCCCGATCGACGAGGAATGCGCCCGCTATCTCCGGGCCACGGGCCGGCCCGAGGATCACGTGCGGCTGTACGAGGATTATTATCAGGCCCAGGGCCTGTGGGGCATCCCGCGGCGCGGCGACATCGATTACTCGCAGGAGATCGAACTTGACCTGGGAACCGTGGTCCCGAGCGTGGCGGGTCCGAAGCGGCCGCAGGACCGCATTGAACTGCCGCGGCTCAAACAGGAGTTTTTCGCGGCGTTGGCGCGGCCGGTTTCGGAGAACGGGTTTGGCAGGCCGGCGGCCGAGTTGGCGAAGGCGATCCATGTCATGGCGGACAGCGGCGGGCGGCCCCACGCCGGCGGCGGCAGCCAGGAGCCGGTGTCCGCCCCGGCTGCGGCCGCCGCGGGCACCAACCCCGCCACCGAGCGGGAAATGGCGAACAACCGGCCGACCTCCGATCGCGTCGCGGGCGCGGTGGCGCGGGTGGAGGGCGATCTGCGGCATGGCAGCGTGTTGATCGCCGCGATCACCAGTTGCACGAACACGTCGAACCCGGGCGTCATGCTGGCCGCTGGACTCCTCGCGAAAAAGGCGGTCGAACGGGGTTTGAAGGCGGGGGCGCTCGTCAAGGCCTCGCTTGCCCCGGGGAGCCGGGTCGTTTCCGACTACCTGGCGAAGGCGGACCTCCAGCGCCATCTCGATTGTCTCGGCTTCTACCTCGTGGGCTACGGTTGCACGACCTGCATTGGCAATTCCGGGCCCCTGCATCCGGCGATCGAGGACGCGATCGTAAAGCACGATGTCGTCGCCGCGTCGGTGCTCTCCGGGAACCGCAATTTCGAGGCGCGGGTGCACCAGAGCATCAAGGCGAATTTCCTGATGTCTCCGCCCCTGGTGGTGGCCTTCGCCCTGGCAGGCCGCGTTGACATCGATCTCTCGGCCGAGCCGCTCGGGCTGGGCCGGGATGGGCGGCCGGTCTTTCTGCGCGATGTCTGGCCGACCCTCGCGGAGATCCGCGACCTGATGCAGACCGCGGTCGGCCCCGGGGCCTTCCCCAGGCTCTACCGGGATTTCGCGGGGCAGAATCCGAAATGGAACGAGATCTCTTCGCCTGCGGGGACCGTCTATGCCTGGGACGCGGCGTCGACGTACATCCAGGAACCTCCGTTTTTTGCGGATTTCCCGCTGCAACCCGCTGCGATCGCCCCCATCACGGGCGCCCGATTGCTCGGAATCTTCGGCGATTCGGTCACCACCGACCACATTTCCCCGGCGGGCGCGATCAGGAAGGCGTCTCCGGCGGGGCGGTTCCTGCTGGAGCACGGCGTCGCGTTCGAGGACTTCAACAGCTACGGCTCGCGCCGCGGCAACGACCGGGTGATGACCCGCGGCACGTTTGCGAACGTGCGGATCAGGAACCTCATGCTCGGCGGGGAGGAAGGCGGCTCCACGCTCTATTTCGGACCGGGCGGAGACGATCGCGCACCCGGGAAGAAGATGTCCATTTTCGATGCGGCCATGCGGTATCAGGCGGACGGCGTGCCGCTGCTCGTGATCGCGGGCCAGGAATATGGGACCGGTTCGTCGCGCGACTGGGCGGCAAAAGGCACGAGCCTGCTCGGGGTGAAGGCCGTGGTGGCGACGAGCTTCGAACGCATCCACCGCTCCAACCTCGTCGGCATGGGGGTGTTGCCGCTCCAGTTCAAGGAGGGCACGAATGCCCGGACGCTGGGACTCGACGGCACCGAGACCTTTTCCCTGTCGGGGCTGGACCAGGATCTCGCTCCCCGGCAGGACGTCACCCTGCAGATCGTGCGCCGGGATGGCACCCGCGACGCCGTCCCGGTCCGGTGCCGGATCGATACCCCGGTTGAAGTCGAATACTATCGGCACGGGGGAATCCTGGCCTACGTCCTGCGGCAGATCTTCGCGAAGAACCGGAGGTGAATCATGCCTGAACCCGCCGACCAATCGGTTTACCTTGTCGATGCGTACTGCGATCCTGTGATCGTTCGCGTCCAGGGACGCGCGTGTTTTACGAACAGCGCGTTGTTGCGCGAGTTCTTCCAGCGGATGATCGCCGGGGGCAAGACGCGGTTCGTCGTGGATTTCGCGTGGTGCGCAAGCATGGACAGCACGTTTCTCGGCGTGCTGGCGGGCGCGGCCCTGGAAGTGCGGCGGCAGAATCCTCCCGGCAGCCTGGTGCTCTGCCGGGTGGGCAGGCGCAATCTCGAACTGCTGCGCAACCTGGGGCTGCACCGGCTGCTCACCGTCGATGCGGGCGATTTTCCGATGGAATTCGGGGAGGGGGCCGCACCGTTGACCGGTGGCCCCGCGCCCGCGGGGTTGGAGCGCGCCCGCCTGGTCCTGGAGGCGCACGAAAACCTCGCCGCGGCCGATCCTGAAAACAAGGACAGGTTCCAAGACGTGCTGACGTTCCTGCGGGACCGCCTGCAACAGGAGTCGCCCGAACCTCCGGCCGGCGGGAATCCGTAGGAATATCGGCGCGCCGGGCCGCCTTCGCCAAAGGCTTCCGCCGTCGCCCTTCGGGCTGTGGCGCGACCAGACGGCGAGCCAGGGCAGTCCCGCCCTGCCGTCGATGGCCGCGCCGGCTGGCGGGAATCCCTGGCGGGACGGCAATTTTGAAACTCGACCCGGCGGCAGCCGGTCCAAGAATCCCGGCATGCTCTTCTTCCTGCTCGGAGCGGCATCGGGTGCGCTGGCCCTGTTCTGGCTCGGCGCGAAGGCCCGCGCCCGGGCGGACCGGATTGAGGAGGAGAAACTGATTCTCGCGCGCGAGAACCAGCTCGTGGTGGATTTCATGCATCACATGGTGCAGGCGCTGGGCGAGGGCTTGTCGCGCGAGGATCTGCTCCAGCGCATCGTCCATGCCGCCATCCTTTGCACGGGCGCCATGAGCGCCGGCATTTTTGAAAAAAGGCCGGACAACAAGATGCAGGGAGTGGCCGTGGAAGGGCTGTTCCCGCCGCACCGGCCGCTGCCGCCCCAGGTGACGGGCAAGCTCACGACGCGCGCCCGTTTCATCGAGCAGGTGTTGAAATCCGAGGTGTTCGACCTGGGCGAGGGCGTGGTGGGCCGGGTGGCGCAGACGGGCGAGGCCGTGCTCGTCGCCGACGCCGCGGCCGACGCCCGGATCGTCAAACACAACGATCCCGCGCTTGCCGTCCGGTCTCTCATCGCCGCGCCGGTCCGGTTCCAGGACCGGATGATCGGCGTCCTGGCCGTTGCCAACCCGGCCAACGGGCTGCAGTTCACGGCGACCGACCTCCCGCTGGTCATCTCGCTGGCGGAGCAGGCCGGGCTGGCGGTCCACATTCTCGAATCCCTCCGTTTCCAGATCGAGAAGAAGCAGCTCGACCTCGACCTGGCCCTGGCGGGCGGCATCCAGCAAATGCTGCTGCCCGGCGCCCCTCCGCGGGTGGCCGGGCTGGACGTCGCCGCCCGGTACATCCCGGCGCAGGAGGTGGGCGGCGATTTCTACGATTTCATCCTGTTGTCGCCGGCGCGCCTCGGGGTCGCGATCGCCGATGTATCAGGGAAGGGAATACCCGCGTCGCTGCTCATGGCGATCTGCCGGACGAACCTGCGGCGGATCGCCCCGCGCCACGACTCCCCCGCGGCGGCGCTCAGCGCGATCAACCGCGTCATGGCCGGCGAGGTCTGCCGGGGGATGTTCATCACGATCCTCTATGCGGTGGTCGACGTGGGGCAGGGCACGGTGACCTTCGCCCGGGCGGGGCACGAACTTCCGCTGTTTTCGCGGCGTGATCCGGCCTCGGGGCGGCCGCTGACGGAGTTCGCAGGCTCGGAGGGAATGCCGGTCGGAATGGTCGATCCTGCGCTGTTCGAGGGTGTCATCGCCGACCGGACCCTCCCGTTTCCTCCCGGCGATTCCCTGGTGTTGTACACCGACGGCGTGACGGAGGCCGCCGACAATGACGGGAACGAGTTCTCCGGCGGCCGCCTCGCCGACACCCTGCGGGCGCTCCGGAGCGGAAGCGCCGGCGAAATCACGGAGGGGATTGTCGAACACGTCCGGCGCTTTTCCGGGCGGGATCACCATCGCGACGATCTGACGCTGGTGGTCGTGAAGCGGGGATAGGGCGCCCCGCCTTCGTTCCGTCATGCCGGCGCGGGCTTGAGGCGGTTCACGGCGCCGAGCAGAACGAAGAACGCCACCATGCCGAGCAGGCAGAGCGAGGCTTCCGTATTCAGCATGCCGCGCGGACCCCAGCGCGTGTAGGCCCAGCCGTCGAGCACGGTCATGTAGTAGATCGGCGCGTTGGAGAGGGAGGCGAAGGCGTTGTATTTGGTGGCCGCCGCGCCCGTGCCCATCGCCTCGAGCACAAAAGCGGTGAAGCCTGCGAACGTCAGGCCGGTGATCACGGAATAGAGCGACGTCCAAACGATGAACATCGGCTCGGTGCGCGGAGCGAAGGCCATGCCGATCGCTGACGCGGCCTGCAGGACCCCATAGAGGACATAGGCCAGCTTGCGGTCCATCCGGTCGCAGATCCAGCCGCCGGCGAGGCACCCGGCCGCGGACAGAATGCCTCCGAGCACACCGGTCACAAACGCCACCGTGTCGGCTGAGGCCCGCCAGTCGCCCGCCACGGCAGACCACAGATTGGAGGCGGCGCCGGAGCCGATCGGCAGAAAACACAGGAAAAGAGCCAGGAACCCCATGCGGCTTTTCGCGACGCCCCAGAGATCCCTGAACACGTTCACAAATGTCTTCCCGACTGTGGCCTCCCTGATGGTGGAAACGGGTTCGGGCAGGAAGGGGAGGGCAAGGCAGCAGAGAAGGCAGGCGACCGCGAGGATCGCACCCGTCATCCAGGGAGCCGGAAGGCGCTCCGCGAGCCACAGCCCGGCCCCGCCGCCAATCCCCGCGCCTCCCAGGTTTCCCGCTTGAAACCAGCCCCCCGCGCGACCCTTCAGTTCCGGAGGCGTGTCATAGGCCATCAGGCTGTCCGTGGCCATGCCGAGGAAGGTCACGGCGAAATTCGACACAAGGATGACCGTCGTCAACATCGGCAGGCTTGCCGCCTTGATCGGGAAAAGGGCTGTGGCGAGGATTCCGGCCGCGCTCACCACGCTGGCGATCAGATACCAGCCCTTCCGGGTGAGCGTCGTGTCCACGAGCGGCGCCCAGGCGAATTTCAAGGTGTGGGGCAGAGTCCCGGCCGCCACGAGCGCCGCGACCTCGGCCACAGAGACGCCCGCCCTGGAGAACAGATAGGCAAGGGCGACCGCCACGTAACCTCCCATCACTCCGAAGGGGAGAATGAGGAACATGAAGAGGCTGGGATGGACGTGCCCGTGCTCCTCGGAACGAAACATGGCTGGCGACGCTGACAGGTGCGGGGGCGGGCTGTCACCAGAAATTCGAAGCCGGCGGGGGCGCATCTGCCGATTGACGGTGGCGCGAGTGGCATGGGCATCTGCCCATGTTGTCTGGCGCGCGTCCACGGGCAGGATGCCCGTGCCACGCCTGCGCGCGCCAGACGCTGCCGTCAATCGGGAGATGGCCCAGCCGGCGGCTGCGCCAAAAAAGGGATTGACGGGGAAACGGGCAATGGGACACTCAACCCTTTTCCCCAGAATCCTTCGCCTAACCCATGTCTATTGAAATCAAGATCCGCAAGAACGAGCCGGTGGATCGTGCGTTGCGTCGTTTGAAGAAGAAACTCGACCGCGAAAACATCATCAAGGATGTCCGTGCCAAGCGCTACTACGAGAAGCCGTGTGAACGCCGCCGCCGCAAGGACAAGGTGATGGCTTTCACGGTCATGCTTCGGGCGCGCTACGACAGCTGACACCGGTCCGGGGCGGCCGCGGCGCGGCTCCTGGAGGGCCGGGCCGGCCATTTGAGGAGGGGCCGGTTCGAAACGCTGCATGCAAGGGCGGATGGAACGGGGGATGACAGGGCGCCCCTGGCGACTGGAGGCCTGGCGGCGCGCCGCATCCCGCGGCCCTGGAGGCCGTGGCGCCTGTTCGCCCGAAAAGTCCTGAAGGAGTTTGTCGACAAGACCGGCGGAGGAGGAGAACATGTCCCGGTAATGCCGGCCGATGTCTTCCCAGGCCGGCGGACTTTCAGCGCTGAAATCCGTGAACCCTGTTTTGGCCCTTTCCACTGCCTGGTGCTCAACCCGTCACCACGACGGCGGCACGATGCTGGAGGAAATCGCGGGCCTTGGGTTCGGCCACGTCGAGCTGAGCCACGGCATCCGGATCACGCTGGTGCCGGGGATCCTCAAGGCGCTCGACCAGGGATTCATCAAGGTCAGTTCGGTGCACAATTTCTGTCCGTTGCCGGCGGGCATGATTCATCCTGCGCCGAACCTGTTTGAGCCGTCCGTGCCGGCCCGGCACGGCCACGAACAGGAACAGTGGCTCCGGCACAGCCGGCGGACGCTTGATTTTGCGGCGCAAACGGGGGCGAAAGTCGTGATCCTCCACCTCGGCAGCGTGCGTTTTTTCTGGTTCAACCCGGTGCGGCGGCTGCGCAGCTTCGTTCGAATCCATCCGGGCGCCCCGCCGGCGGCGGATCCGCGCTATCAGAAGCTCTTCGCCAGGGTCACCGCGAGGGTGCGCAAGCGCCAGCCGCTGTTCTGGGAGCAGACCCGGCGCAGCGTCGAGGAACTCCTGCCCTATGCCGCCGCGAAGGGTGTGCGGCTGGGTTTCGAGAATCGCGAGCGATTCGAGGAGCTGCCGGCGGAGGCGGATTTTCCCGGATTCCTGAGGGACCTGTCGATTCCGGAACAGGCCGGCTACTGGCACGACACCGGGCACGCCGAATTGAAGGAGCGGATGGGGGTGATCACGCAGCGCCGGTTGCTGGAGGAGAACGCGGCGCGGCTCATCGGATTCCACCTGCACGACGTGGATGAGGAGGGCTTTGACCACCAGCCGGTGGGGAGCGGCCGCGTGGATTTCAAGATGGTGAGCCGGTTCTGGCAGACGCACCATCTCCTCGTGCTCGAATTGAACCCGGACGTTAGCCCGGCGGACGTCGTGGAATCCCGGAAACGGATCGAAGATCTGCTGGCGGGCTGACGGGGGAGGGCGCCCCACATCCGGCTGCATCGTCACGTCAGCCCGCCGGCCCCTTTCACAGGCTCCACACGCCGGCGATGGGCGTGCCGCAGAAACGGCACCTGCCTCCCGTGAGGTCGAAACGGGTGACGGAGAACACATCGCGTTCGATGATCGCCCGGTGACAGTTCGGACAGAGCGTCGTCTGGGCATCGGGCACCTCGCGCACGTTGCCGATGTAGACGTAGCGCAGGCCGGAGGCGCGCGCCACGTCGCGGGCCTGCATCAGGATCTCGACCGGAGTGGGCGGCAGATGGTCGAGCTTGTACAGCGGGTTGAAGCGCGAGAAATGCAGCGGCCGGTCGGGGCCGAGGTTTTGCACGAGCCAGCCGCACATGCGCTTGATCATCTCCAGATCGTCCGTGTAGGTGGGGACAACGAGGTTGATCACCTCGAACCACACGCCGAGTTCGTGATAGGTTTTCAGCGTGTCGAGAATCGGCTGCAGTTTGCCGGAATTGAGCCGGGAATAGGTCTCGTCGTTGAAGCCCTTGAGATCGACGTGCGCGGCGTCCACGAATTGGAGCAGATCGCGGAGCGCCCGGTCGTCGATCGAACCGCAGGTCACAATGATGTTCTTGAGGCGGTGGTCGCGGGCCAGCCTGCAGGTGTCGTAGGCGTATTCGTAATAGGCGGTCGGCTCGGAATACGTGTAGGAGAGGGACGGGCAGCGCAGCGCCTCCGCGACCGCGACCGCGTCGTCGGGGAACAGGCTCAGCCGGCTGAACTCATCGAGGGTGAGCGAGGAGGGGAGCGGCGGGCGGAAGCGCAGGGGCGGCCCGCGCGGATCCTTCGTCTCCTCCGGTTTCTTCTGGGAGATCTCCCAATTCTGGCAGTTGAGGCAGCGGAAGACGCAGCCGGAGGTCGCGAGGGAAAAGGTCGGGCTGCCCGGGAGGAAATGGAACAGGGGCTTCTTCTCCACGGGGTCGACGTGGAACGTGCAGGGGTCGCCGTAGGCCATCGTATACAACGTGCCGTCGCGGTTGACCTTGTTGCGGCAGTGGCTGCGGTCACCCGGCGAAAGGATGCAGTTGTTCGGGCAGACCTTGCACTGGACGTTGCGGTCGAGCTTGAGGTAACGGGAAGCCTCCTTGATCCAGCCGCGCTGCCGCCAGAGCTCCCACAGCGCGTCGTCCGGGGCATCGCCCTTGAAGACATCCGCCGGCGCCTCGGAGGAGCCGAGGCGGAGAAGGCCGTCCACCCAGGAGCCGGAGCAGCGGAGACCCAGTCCGGCGAATGCAGCGGCGCCGCACGCGAGCGCGCGGCGGCGGGTCATCAGGAGGCGGGGCGTTGTTTGATCCATCCCCATCGGAGCAGGGCGAGGTAGATTGAGGGCAGCACATGCACGAGGACGAGGATCCCCAGCGGCAGGTGCATCAGTCTGTGGAGCGTGAGCGCCGTCTTCTCGTCCGTGAGCGCGCCCATGCCGTAGCGGCCGCTCATGGCGTAGCCGGTGGCGAGAAACGCCAGGACCACGGGCAGGAGGAGCCAGCCGGTCCAGCGGACAAGCTTGAGGCAGACCCACGAAAGTCGGTTCATGCGGAAGACGTCCTTCTCCACGCTATCGCCGCGGCGGCGAAGTTCAATGCCGCGATGAACAGGCAGACCCGGGTTGCGCCGAACAGGGGCACGAGCAGCGCGCTCACCAGCAGCGCGCCGAGCGCGGCGCCGGCGAAGTCGGCCGTGTAAAGCCGGGAGGCAACAAGGGCCGGCCTGCCGGGCGCGATCGCGCCCGCCAGCGGAAACTGGGCGCCGACCAGGGCGGCAAGGCCGAACGTGAGGAGCAGGACAACGCCCTGGCCCGCGAGCGAAGTCCCCGTGGCGGAATCAATCCGCCCGAGCTGGGAAAGGATCGGCGGGATCAGCACGGCCAGGGTTGCGATGGCGGCGGAGAGGATGCACAGGACCGAAAGGCGGGAAACCGGCGGACGCCGGGGCGGACCCTCCGGGAGGCGGTGGGGATCCTCCGCGCGGGACAGCGTCCGCTGCGCCCGCCACGCGCCGGCAGCGAGGCCGGCCATGAACACGGTCACGACGAGCCCGACCTGCCGGTACAACGAACCGTAAACCGCCTGAAACCCGAGCAGCAGGACGATTTCGAGGGCGGATGCCGCGAAGCCCGAGGCGAACACGACCCGGGGGATCGCACGCAGCGACAGCACACAGAGGATGAAGACGACCGCCAGGGCGCCTGCCAGCAGGTTGGTGCTGGCGCTGAACTGGCTGAGCCATTGCTGCAGATTGTAGTAATAGAGCGCGGGGGCAAAATCGGTGTTGCGCCTCGCCGGTTGCGCCACGGCGCGATCCAGGTCGGCGAGCCGGTCCGGGGCCAGCATGGCGTCGAGGTAATGGCGGTTGACGAGCTTCGTGGCCAGCCCGCGCCGTTCCAGGCGCGCTGCGATGTCGAGCGTGAGCGGGCCATCTGAGGCAAGAAAGAATACGCGCCCGCCCGGAATCAGGAGCACATGGGCGAACGACTGCTGCACGGTGAGGCGGGCGGAGGCGAGCAACCGGGCGAGTTTGGGGCTGACGTAGTTTTCGTAGTGGCCCAGCCCGAAGGCCAGGACGCCGCCCGGAGTCAGGATGCGCCGGACTCCGGAATAGAACTCAGCCGTGTAGAAACGGTTGAGTTGGGCGGTTGTCGGATCGGGGGTGTCGACGATCACGACGTTGAAACGGTCGCCGGTCTGCTGGAGGAAGCGGCGGGCGTCGGCGCTGACGACGGCGATGCGCGGATCGGCGAGGTTCTCCGGCAGGAAGCGGCGCCCGGCGGCGGGGATCAGCGGGTCGAGTTCAACGTAGGTGACCCCGGCGACGCCGTAGCGCAGGATTTCCCGCGCGGTGCCGGCGATCCCACCTGAGATGAGCAGGACCTTGCGCGCGTCGGGGCGCTGGATCATCGCGTAGTGGACCGCCTCCTCCCGCTGATCGACATTCTGGGTCGAGATCACAGGCAGGCCGTTCTCGAAGAAGGTGATCTGCCCTGCGTCTTCGGTGACCACGAGGCGGCCGTAGGGCGAACTGCCCCGGAACACCACGGGCCGTCCCCAATGCTGGACGGCGGTGGTGACCGCATCGGCGTTGATGAGGATGACGTGCGCGGCCAGGCCGGCGGCGATGATGATCGTCGATCCCAGCAGGAGGCGCTGGCGGAAATGCCAGGCGAGTGCGCCTGCCAGCAGGAGATTCAACGCGGCCGGGAAACACAGCAGCGCGAAGTGGTCGAAAAAGGGCACGAGCGCGAAACTGAAGAGGGCGCCGCCCCCGATGCCGCCCAGGCTGTCGGCAAGATAGACCCGGCCGATCGCGGCGGCGCCGCGAGACAACGCTTCAGGATCGTCGTGCGCTTCGGCGACCTCCCCTGGATCCTTGGGCTGGGGCCGGTCCGCCATCCCGGTCGTCGGCGAAGGAAGGCGATCCCGGCCGCAATCTCCGGCCTGGGCCGGAAACACCGGGGCCAGGAAAGCGCACGCCTGGGCCAGGAGCGCGCCGGAAACCAGGCAGAACGGAAGAAGCAGGCCCACGCAACCCAGCACGGTTCCGGACACGCCGACGGCCGCGCCGCGGATGAAAACAACATCGCGCAGGACGCGCACGGCCACCACCTGCGCGAGCGGGATGATGGCGATCAGGATGAGGCCGGTCGTGAGAAGCGCGGCGGCGGGCCCGCCCCCGGCGCGCGCGCGGCCGCGCGGAAGAAACCGGCCGAGCCATGTTCCGAGGCCCGTCAGGAACAGCCAGCTCCCCATGCTGATGCCCGCGACGAGTTCGTTTCCGGAGAAGGCGCCGATCAGTTCGCGCATGAGCGTGAGCTGGGTCATGATCGCGGAAGCGCCCAGGCCGGCCACCGCGGCCAGCACCAGGCAACGCGTGTGATCAGAAGTGCCGCAGGCCTGAAACCGGCGCCGGGCCTCCGGCTGCGCATGGTCCGCGCTCGAAAGATCCCGTGATGACACGAACGGAGGAAGGCGGGCAGGAGGTGAAGCGGCTTGTCCCCAAGACGCTCAATGCATGTTGAGGACGACGGGCTCCGGCAGCGCGCCTATTTTGATTTTGCGGCCGGGGGCACTTCCGATTCCTTGAAGGCCTCAACGTGGTAGATGAGGACGGAGGTCCCCGGCAGGCGCCAGTCGGGGCGGTCACAGCCTGCTTTTTCGGCGAGACTGTTCAGGAACTCGACCTTGTCGGGCAGCTGGTCCCAGACTTGCGGCAGGTAGGTGGCGGCGCGGTCTCCAATCTGCAGCACGACGCCGTCCTCATGGGGTCTGAGCTTCTCCAGCAGTTCGGCCGAAGATGAAAAGGGGAGCGGCCGGGGCGTGGTCAGCACGCTGATCTCGATCTCAAGCTGGCCGACCTCGCCCGGCGAAACCGGGGGGAACCGGGGATCGTTGAGCGCGGCACTGCGCGCATTGTCGATCACCGCATTGACCAGCGGGCCCCGGGCCGAAAGGTTGCCGATGCAGCCCCGCAGGCTGCCGTGTCTGGTCAGGGTCACGAAGCAGCCTTTGGGCGCGGTGAATTCAGGGGCGAGGTCCTTGGTGGAGACCTTGGGCGGGCTGCCGCCGGCGGCGACGGCGCGCACGGTCTCCCGCGCAAGTCCGAGCAGATAACGCCGGTCGGCGGCGGTGAACATGGCGGATGCCGGCGCGTAGAACGCGATCGCCGCGTAGCCGACCACCCGCGATTTGTCGCCCGCGGTGTCCCCGCTGTTGCGCTGGTCGAGCAGGCAGGCCTTCCATCCCCGCGCGCGGGCGACGTGCATCAGGGTGAGGATCGGGATCCGCCCGCATGCCTGCTGCGTCTCCATCGTGTCGACATCGAGATCACAAATCGCCTTCACGCAGCTCTCGTCGAGCTCCTGGGCCATCGCATAGGAATAGTAGTGGCTGAGGTCGGAACTCGCGATGATCAGCGTGCGGTCATCGAGGATCTTTTCAAGCGCGGAGGCCGCCCTGGCAGGATCCACCTCGCCCATTACCACGGGCACCAGCTCGAATTTTTCCAGCGTTTTTTGCAGAAACGGAATCTCAACCTCGACTGAGTGTTCCCAGGTGTCGGCCGTGTCGACGGGCGGCGCCGGACGGGAGGATTGGAGCCACCACTCCGGCCGCTGCACGTTGCAACGCGGCTCGAGTGCGAAGGGGACGGACTTCGCAAGCACCGCGGCCTTCGGGGAGACGCGCACGTTGCCGAGCGGCGTCCGGAAGAAGTCGGCGTTTGTCACCGACGCGGCATTCAGCTCGGCGTAATGCGTCGGCCCCATGACGACGACCGTGTCGTACCTGCGTCCCGTCAGAAGCCGGAACGCGGAACCCGCCACGGGCCCGGAGAACGGATAGCCGGCATGGGGGCAGATCAGCGCCTTGAGTTCGCCGTCGAACGGGGTCGTCCTGGCCCCTGCCAGGCAGGCGTCAATGATCTGGGAGAGCGCGGCGGGGTCCTTGGGGTAGAACAGCCCGGCGACGGCAGGTTCCCGGACCCTGGCGACCCCCGGCGAAGGTGCGGCGGTCACCGGAGTGGCGCCCGGCAGGCGGAATGCGCAAAGAAATGCGGCGCCGCGGATGAAGACCCGGCGGGCGAGGCGGGATGGAAAGTTCATGGAAACACCTTCTGCCTTCGAATCGAAGGCGCAGACTAGGGCGGTCAGGCCGCGGAGACAAGCGTCCTCGCGAAAAGCCCCGGGAAAGCCGATCCGCGCCCCCGAGGGCGTTCCCAATGGCGGCTTGATTGCCCGCCATCGGGGATGCCCCGGATTGCCCGGCGACGGAGGGCGCGCGTCCGGAAACGGCTCAGGCTGAAACGAGGGTCTTGACCAGATTGACAATGCTGGGAACCGCCTCGACGAGGCTGTCGCGGCAGGCTTCATACACGCTGAGCGGACCTCCGTAGGGATCATCGACCTCCGGATCGACGGGCGGAGGCAGGAACTGGCGGAACAGGTAAAGATGGCGGGGCACCGGGTCGAACTGCAGCTGGATCATCGCGCGGTGGGATTCCGTCATGCAGAGTACGACCAGGGCGTTGTCCAGCAGGTGCTGGGTCAGCGGCTGGCTGACGTGGTCCTTCAGGTCGATGCCCACCTTCTTCATGGCGATGGCGGCATTCTCGGAGATGCCGTCTTCGTCGCGGGCGGCGATGCCCGCGGAAACGACGCGGAGCGATCGGAGCGGTTCAGTCTGCCCGGCGAGGAAATGCCGGAGGAGCCCCGCCGCCATGGGGCTGCGGCAGATGTTCGCCGTGCAGACGACAAGGATGTACCCGGGGCCGGACATGCGCGAGAACGGTGAATAAGCAGGCGCGGCCTTCGCTTGTCGAGGGCAGAAACGCCTAGCCGCGCGGCAGCCTCCCCAGCGCCAGCAGGGCGCGGTGAAGCTGGACCGCCCGCTGAAGGACCACGTCCCTGGGCTCCGCCGGACGGGCGGGGGCTGCCGCGGGATGGCCGGGCGCCGCCGCCGGACCGGCATCCGCGGGGGCTCCGGCGTCTGCGGGAGCCTTCGCGGTCTCCGGTCCCGAAGCCTGTTCACAAACAAGCGCCGCCTCATCGAACCGCGGCTTGGCGACGTCTTCGCTGATGAGCGATTCAACCGGGGTCCCCGAATCGAGGGCGTCGAAGGCGCGGCGGTCCTCCCCGGGCGTCGTGGCCGGCGCGATGTCCGGCGTCAATCCCGGCGAAGGCAGGCCGAGGGTGATCAGAGCCGGGGCGCGGGAGCGGAGCGCGGCAAGCGCGGGCGGAAGCGTGTCCGGCCCGACAAGGACGAAGAGGGGTTCCGAGCGCGGTCGTTCCGGGAGGTCGCCGGGGATGGAGGGTGCGGCGCCGGCGGAGGGATGGCGGAGATCGACGATCAAGGCCGGCCTGCCCCAGGCGGCGGCGAGGGCCGGGGGGTCGCCGGGACCGCCGCGCAGGCGCACGCAGAAAAGGCCCTGGCCGAGGTCCATGGGCGGCGCCACGGCCGCGGCGGGATTCAAGGCGGACAACGGAAGGGCGATGACAAGCAGCAGGCTGAGGCAGGAGGGCCGCAGCCCGCCCGCGCCCCTTCGCGACGGGGAAGGATTCATTTCCGGTTCAACTGGCGGGCGCCGATGTCGCGGCGGAAATACTTTGAGGCGAATTCGAGGCGTTCGCAGGCCGCATAGGCGCGGTCGGCCGCGGTCCGCAGCGTGCCGGCGCGCGCGCAGATTCCGAGCACGCGGCCGCCGGCGGAGACGAGCCGCCGCCGGTCGTCGAGCGCCGTCCCGGCGTGGATGACCCAGGTCTCCGGCGGCAGCGCCGGGGGCAGGGTGATCGGCTCTCCCTTCGGATAACGGCCCGGATAGCCCTGCGCCGCGACGACGACGCAAATGGCGTAATCGGGCCTGACCTCGATCGTGATTCCCTTCAGGCGGCCCTGGGTCGCCGCCCACATCAGGGCAAGGGGATCGGTCGCCAGGCGCGGCAGGATGACCTGCGTCTCCGGATCGCCGAAGCGGGTGTTGAATTCGAGCACCAGGGGACCTTCAGCCGTCAACATCAGGCCGATGAAAAGGGTGCCCCGAAAATCGATTCCCTCCGCCGCGATGGCGTCGACCGAGGGCCGGCAGATCTCGCGGTCGATGCGTGCGAGCAGATCGGGGGTGACGACCTCCGCGGGCGAATAGGTTCCCATGCCGCCGGTGTTGGGTCCGGTGTCGTTGTCCCCGGCGCGCTTGTGATCCTGCGCGACCGGCAGCACGAGGTAGTCGCGGCCGGAAACGACGAGGTGCACCGATGTCTCCTCGCCGAACAGGCAGTCCTCGATGAGAATTCTCGACCGTTGACTTTCGATCTCCGAATGGGGCTTCAGCGCCAGCAGGCTGCGAACCGCCTCCTCGGTTTCATCGCGATCGCGGGGAACGATGACACCCTTGCCCGCCGCCAGACCATCCGCCTTGACGACCACGGGCTTTCCGTGCGCGCGGAGGTAGGCGATGGCGGGTTCGGCTTCCGAGAATATGCCGGCGGGCGCGGTTGGGATCCGGTATTTCTGGAGCAGCTGTTTCGTGAAGATCTTCGAGGCTTCGAGCCGGGCGCCGTCCTTTTTCGGACCATAGGCGGGGATGCCGGCTGCCGCGAGCGCGTCGACGAGCCCGAGGGACAGGGGGACCTCGGGGCCGACGATCACGAATTCGATCCGCTCGCGCTCCGCCAGCGCGACGATCGCGGCGGTATCCTCGGCGGGGACGGGGAAGCAGGGCGCCTCGAGGGCGATGCCGCCGTTGCCGGGCGCGGCGATGACCCGGGGGCGGCCTGGTGAGGCAAGACAGGCTTTGACGAGGGCGTGTTCGCGGCCGCCGGAGCCGACAACGAGGATGCGGGAAGGGAGAGAATCGGCCATGGGTGGCGTCGAGAGTCGAAATTCGGCCTCCGAAGGTCGAACCAAAAATCCCGCCCCGGGGCCGCCCGCCCCCCCGCTGCGGTTCCTCTTCCGCCGGGATCAAAGGCCCGGCGTCCGCCGGAACCCCTCCTGACCCGGCTGCGCCGGCCGCGTCACAACACCTGCAGGGTCTTGCGGTAGAAGGCGACGACCTCGTCGGGATCGTCCGAGAAGAGCACGTAATCGGCCATCCACGCGGGGGCGCGCCCGTTGCGGATCATCTCCCGGAACTGCTTCCGCAGGTCGCCCCAATAACCGGCGCCGTAGAAGATGTACGGCGACCGCGGGCGGATGCCGAGCTTGAGGTTGCACAGCTCGATCCCGATCTCCTCAAGGGTGCCGACGCCGCCGACGTTGAAGATGCAAAAATCCGCGACTTCGAACCATTTCTGCCGGTTGTGGCGGGAGGTGTCCTGAAAGGTGTTGAAGAAGTCGACGCCGAGCTCCGGCGCCTGCGCCTCCAGCTCGAGGAAACATGCGCCGGTGAGGGCCTGGTTCCGGCGGGCCTGGTCGGTGGCGAGGCGCATGACGCCGCCCCCGCCGCCCGTCAGTATCCCCACCTTGGGGCCGATGAACTCCGTCAGTTTGCCAATGAGAGCGGCGATCCTCGCGGTCTGGTTGGAGCCGATCCCGACCGCCGAGCCATAGATCGCGAGGATGGTCGATTCCTGGAACAGCTTGACCCGCTCCTCGCGGATGAAGAACCCGTGCCCCTTCTTGTAGGTGTGGAGGAAGAGGTCCTTCATGTCCTCGTTGTACCAGTACACGTCGAGGCTGATGTTGAAATAGGTGTCGAGCCGCGCATGGGCGTTGCCGGAGAGGAAGAACCCGTGGGTGCGCGAGGGCTGCCGGAAGACAATGCGCCTGAGCTTGAGCTCCGGGATGCGGGTGAGGAGCTCGACGTGCTCCATCAGGTTGGGGAAATAGTCGACCACCAGCGTGTCGGCGGCATCGGGGGCGTGGTCGAGCGCCTGGATGAGCGTGCGAAAACCGCGCAGGGGCCTTCCTTCCGCCAGCCGCGCCTGCAGGCCGGCGGGACCGCTGGAATCCAGGAACGCAGAATGATTGTCCATCAGGGCATTCTCGCCCTTGACGCTGATGCGGGTCCTGGGGCGGGGCTCGCCCGTGTTGTCCCGGGGCGGATTCCGGTCCATCCGCCGGAACAAATCGCGGGCGCCGGCGAACAGGCGCAGGCGCCGCTTCTCCAGCTTCTTCACCTCGGGATCCGCGAGGGTGGGCGCGCGGAACACCTCGACGGACACGACGGGGTTCACCACGGGCTGATCGCCGCTGTTGTAGATCTCGAGCATGACGTTCGTGCCGAAGGTCGTGAGGGGATCGAGGAGGATGGCGCCGC
Source organism: uncultured Verrucomicrobiae bacterium (assembly GCA_963827125.1). Classification (GTDB taxonomy): domain Bacteria; phylum Verrucomicrobiota; class Verrucomicrobiia; order Opitutales; family Opitutaceae; genus Fen-1467. The sequence goes on along the minus strand of CAWHAC010000012.1, from coordinate 189,756 downwards.
AATGGATACCGAAATTGCCCTCGCCGCGGTTGAGCACGACGTAATGCTCCTTCAAATACATTGAGCAGCTCGTCAGCACCCCGGAGCGGGGGGGCACCGAGAGCGTGGTGACGTCGTGCCGGAGCTGGACCTTGTCGAGGTAGCCCCGGCCGGCGTCGCCGTTGACGAGCCGTTCGAATTCCGGCCGCTGCAGCCGCGGACTGAGCGTGTAGAGGACCTTGTGCGGCGTGAGGAAAACCCGTCCCCGGCGGTCGATCGAGATGGTGTTGGGCAGCTTGAGGCGGTTCTCCTTCACCGCCTCCCAGATCTCGTTCGTGGTCAGTTTGGCCGATTCGGGCGCGTAGAACAAACGGCCGGCCGGCGTGCCCGGGCGCAGCAGCTTCTTCCAGTAGGATGCGTTGGGAAAGCTGGGGTCGAAAAGAAAGGCGTCGGCGTCAAGGACGAGGCGGTTGTGGTCAAGCCGGGGCGCGCCCGAGGTGATCATTTCGATCCCGACGCGGGCGAGGGTGCTGCGCTCGCTGAAGTGGATCTCCTCCCGGTGGGCCAGGACGAATTCAAGTTCCGCCGGGTTGCGCGGGCGGAACGCGAGGCTGAACGAAAGCGTTTCCGCGTCCCTGGCCGCGATCGTGAGGATCTGGCCGTCGTTGCTTCGCCAAAAAAGGTCGGTCTGCATGGAAAGGCGGGGATGTCGGCGGACGAGGGGAATCAGATTGCACGAACGGAGCGGCAAACAAAAGGCTGGAATTCGGCGCGCGGTATCGGATTGCTTTTCGCGCGACCCGATGTCATGCCCCTCCGTTTTTGGGGCGCCCCCTGCCCCCGCCGTCTTTCTTCCGCCCAATCAACCCTTACGTCCATGAAATGCCCCCTATTGGTCTCCTCCGGGCTGTTCTGCCTCGGCCTGCTCGTCCCGGCCTCCGCGCAAGATGCGCAGCCAAAACCTGCCGGGCAGCACGCCGCACCGCCGGCCGCTGTTCCTGCAACCCCGGTGGCGGCTCCCGCTGCTGTTGAGCCGGCGCTCTCCGAACCGCAGATTCTCGAAATGTATGGCTGGCTCGTCGGCAAGGAACTCGGCCTGGCCGAACTCGGATTCGGCAAGGACCAGATTGACGCCGTGGTGAAGGGCCTGCTTTCGGCCGCCGCCGGGAAGGAGCCGCTTTGTGATCCGGACAAGGCCGTGCCGCAGGTCAAGGATTGGATGCAGAAGAAACAGGACGTCTTCCTCGGCAAGGTCCGCGACCAGAATCTCGCCGAGGCGAAGGCGTTTTTCGAAAAGCTCAAGGAGAACAAGAATGTCGTCGAGCTGCCGAGCGGCCTGAGGTACGAGATCGTCCAGGAGGGCAAGGGCGCCCTTCCGGCCCTGACCGACACGTTGAAGGTCCACTACACCGGCAGGCTGGTCAACGGCACGGTTTTTGACAGCTCCGTCCAGCGTGGCGAGCCGGTGGAAATCCAGCTCGACAAGGTGATTCCCGGATGGACGGAAGGCCTGCAGAAGATCAGCCAGGGCGGAAAAATCCGCCTCTACATTCCGCCGCATCTCGCCTACGGCGACAGGCCGCCGCAGGGCATTCCCCCCGGGGCGACGCTGATTTTCAACGTCGAACTTCTCGGTCTTCGCGCCACACCGCCGGCTCCGGCGGCGCCCGAAGCATCGCCCGAGCCTTTCACGCCGGTGCCCGGCGCGCCGAAGAACTGAGCGGCGCGGCATCCGTCATTTTTCGGGCCCCGTCCGTTGCGGCGGGGCCTTTTGTTGGTGCGCCGCCGCCTTCCGAAGGAGCCGCGCGGATCCTGCGACCCCCGCGGCGATGAACGGGCCCGGGCGCGTTTCGCAGGAAACCGTCCCCGCTCTTTCCGCCAGCCTCCGGGATCAGAACGCCGAGCGGGGCACCTGGATTGAATCGCCGGGGACAAGGCGGAGGTCCTGCTCCGGCTTGCGCTGCGCCAGGTCCGCGTCGATTTCGTAGGCCGTGTTCTCGCGGATCAGGGCGACCTTCGCCTCCTTGGCGTAAAGGGTGAATCCGCCCGCGGCCTGGATTGCCTTCGTCAGGGTCAGATCGGGTGTCCATACGATGCGCCCGGGGCGGGCGACTTCGCCGCCGACGTAGACATAGCGCTCGGTGACCGTCACCGAAACATCGATCGTCGTGTAGAAATTCCGGGTGATGTAGGCCTGTCGGATGCGTTGCGAAAGCTCGGCGGACGTGATGCCCGAAGCGGTCAGATTTCCAATATAGGGCAGGCTGATGAGCCCCTCATCATCGATCTGCACATTGTGCTGGCTGGGATCGGGGATCCCCTGCAGCGAGACCGTAAGGCTGTCGCCCGGACGCAAAAGGGCTGCGGAACCGGATTCGGGCACGTGAGGGTTGACGCTGCCGTTCGAGGCACAGCCGGCCGGGAACGCGGCGCCGACCGCCAGCCATCCGAGGATCAGGGAGAAACGCCTCAGGAAAGTCATTTGTGGGCGCAGTCTTGCAAAGCTGTCGTCAAGCGCAAGCCGGGAGGGTGTTGTGCCGGGTTGCCGGTCGTCTGGCATTGCAGGGGCGACCTGTGCCCATGTTTGGAGTTCGCGCCGGGCCGCGGTGCCCGGGCCTCCGCCGGCGCTGCCGCCGGCCGGCTGCCTGGCCGCTAATTGGCCCCGTGGGTGGGAGCGGGGGGGTCCTGTTTCCTTGTCTCTGCTGCCTTGGCAGCGTCGGTCCCCGCGGGTTTGACATCGTCATCTTCGCGCGCAGCCTTCTTGAATTCCTTGATCGACAGGCCCAGCCCGCGCGCAAGCGACGGGAGTTTGCTGCCTCCGAACAACAGCAGGAGGATGAGGAATACGATGAGCAACTCGGGGCCACTGAAACCGAACATAGCCAGCGGAAGCGCGGGAGCATGCATGTCGGGGAAGCCTATCTTGGAGGCCGGGAGTGTAAAGAGGGAAAGCCGCCGGAGGGCGGAGGTGTTGCCGGTTTTTTTGGCATCGTAAGCTTTGCCGATCTGAGATCGTCGGGGTTTTTGCAGGTGGGCCGGTTTGGCATCGTGGTTTGTCGCCGGATTGCCGCGCTCGCGTCGCAAGCGACGATGATGGTGCTTGCGATGCTGAGCGGTTGGGATGCGCGCTTGCTGCGGACGGACGCAGCCGAGAATGATAAAAAGGACGCGCCGGAAGGTCGGGCAATCTGTCGCGAGGAACGCGACGACAAGAGTGTGTTCTTTCTCGACCATGTGCCGGCTGGAACGTGGGAGATCCGGTTCGGTATGCGGGCCACGACGCCGGGCGATTACCGGGCGCTGCCGGTCGAGGCCTCTGCGATGTACGTGCCGGAAGTCCGCGCGAACAGCGGCGCCAGGCGGGTGCGGATCGACGCTCCGCACGCGCCGGATTCGAATTAGGGCAGCTTGACCCCGTGTATTCGTTGACTTGGCGACCGACGCTGACTGATCCCAAGAAGGATTTGAGCTCGTATGAGGGCGTTCGAACGCTTCATTCTCACATTATGAATGCTCGCGGGTGCCTTTTGGGAACGCGCCTTCGTTGGCTAGCGGTTGGAGTTGTAATTGCTGCGAGCGTTTTGGCAGGGGCTGAACTACGCATGGTTTATTCGTTCACGGAAGAAAGAGTGACGACCATGCAGGCAGCCAAACCGCAGCAGGCCAATCCGACTGCCGCTGCCACGACCGCGACGGGGAAAGGAGAGCCGAGGACCGAACGCCATGCTGGAGAGCTCGTGGTGGCACTTGGATGCGACTACTTTCTCGTCGAAAGGGATGGGGCAGCAACGTTGTACGATCTCAAGGGGAAACGCATTTTGACCCGGGCGGCCGGAAAGCACGAATGGACTGAGATTTCGTTGTTCAGCGATCTCGGCTTCCGGGTGATGGAATACCAGAATCGGGTCATGTTGGGCCGGGTGCTTTCTGCTGGGGGCATCAAGGATCCCTCGGTTTTGGGGATGGGAGACACGTTCGAACTCGAAACGCTGTTCTGTTTGCGATTTCCTGACGAACGCGGGAAACCCGTAGCCGGGTTGAAGCGGGAGACGCTTGAGAACGGAGCTTGGTCGTTTCGGAAGGACGGCAAGGAAGTCGTGCTCTTTAAGCCTTCGGTCTCAGCGGTTTCCGAAGAATTCCGGGCCCTCTTCGATCGCTGGATGGTTTACGGCTGTCGAGTTCATCCTGACATTCGCCGGGAGATCGTTGCGAGCGGTCGCGTTCCCCAAATACTTTTGACCCACTGGAAGAACACTGGAGAAGGAGATACGAGCAGCCTCGAACTAAAGAGTGTCGTCGAATCGGAGGACACCGCCGTTACGCCGGCTGCTGGTCTGGCGACACTCTCTTCGGCTGAAGGGCCCTTGCGCGAATTGGTGGAACTTACTCGTGATCCAAAACGCCGTGCCGAAGGACCGACGACAGATTCCTTGAAGCGATTTGCCGATGATGCGATGGCGTCAGGCCGGGTTCTCGACGGATTTCTCGCCCTGCTTGAAATCACGTTCCAAAATGGCGGAGACGTCTCCGCGGAATTCCGCCGATACCGTGATCGGATTACCCAGGATGAGGCTTGCAAGAGGTTTTTCGAAGGCATGGCGCAATCCGACAAGACCTCCTGCGAACATGCAGTGGAGGTTTTGCGCTCGATTGACCGGAAGCAATTGAAGAAAGACTACATCGTGGACATCCATCTGGCCGATGCGCTTTCGACGCTAGGCCGAGGAGCAGAAGCTGAGACCGTCATCTTCTCAGTCCTGCACCGGAATTCATTCCTCGTTGGCGTTTGGAACGATCTCGGACAACAGTACTATCGGGGCTACGAAATGGGCAAGGCGTGGCTCTGTTGGGATACGGCTCGGGCTATCTGTCCTCAGCATCCGATGCTCAAGTCTATCACTGAACTGGAGCGTCGGTTGGAAAGCGACTTTCCAGAGTTTTTCCTGGCGTCGGCGAATAGTGTAGCGAGCCGATAATCGCCGCTGCCGGCGAGAATCGACCGGAAAACGAAAGAGCCGTGAGTGCAAAAGAGTTCAGCTTTAAGGCCGAGTTGCTTTGGAGCACGATCCCACCGGCCGCCCAGAAAGGGATATTGGAGGCGGTGTGGTGCGGGCATCGCCGTGACGCTGTTGCCATCACAGACTACTTCGGAACGGAGCAGAACGGTAATCTGATCCTTGAAGGCAGATGCGCCCGGTGCGGGGGACGAGTGCGCCGTTTCATTGAGACATCCGAGGCTCCGCCTCCTTAGAATTGACGAGTGTGAAGAGATCGCCGCGCAAAGCTTCGACGTCGACTGTGACGTTAAGGTAAGGAGAGCTGCCGCCCGGATTTTGCGGTGGCCATCTATCCCGGGCATCTGTCGCTTGCAGACAACAGTTTCGCGCTGAATCCGGATATCGACAGCCATATCACCCCTCAGACTCCACCGACGTTTCTACTGCAGGATGAGGACGACCACGTGGACCGCGTGGAGGATTCGTTGTCATACTACGCTGCGCTGAAAAAGGCCGGCGTGCCGGTGGAGATGCATCTCTACGCACAAGGCGGGCATGCGTTCGGGTTGCGGCGCACGAAGTTCCCAGTCACGGAATGGCCCCGGTTGGTTGAGACGTGGCTGGGGACGATCGGGATGGTGTCGGAGCAGGCAACCCGATAGCTCGTCCTTCCCGATCGGTTCGTGGCCGGGGCGATCGCAACAGGCTTGGAACGCAGTGGCACATATTCGCCTGGGAATCCGGAAACCACCGTCAAGGTGAGTTGATTCACTTTTCCCCAGAGGGTTTCCCCCGGCCGGTTCGCCTGGGGGGCAGGCGGGCGGCGCATAGTCAAGGTTTGCTCCAACACTGTTGGAAACGGGACTGTCGGTTCGACCTGGGGTTTTGACCGCCTTCGCCGGGCTTCGGCGCGGCAGTTTTCGCGGAGCGAAAACTGGTGGCAAGGCCCGGAATCGAACCGGGGACACAAGGATTTTCAGTCCTCTGCTCTACCAACTGAGCTACCTTGCCAGTGACGGAAGAGGGGGCAGCAAAAGAAGCGCGCGGTTTGGCGTCAATGGGATTCCACCCGGTCCGGCGGTGGGGGGCGCATCTGCCGATCCCCTGCAATCCCTTCCCCTCCCGGCTGCCGACCGTCGGGATGTTGTTTCGCGTGGAATCCTCGGGCAGCGGCGATGACACTGCCCGCGGACTCCCCGCGCGGTTTGCCTCGGACGGCATTCTACAATCCGGCTTGCTGGAGGCGGGCGAGCAGGCTGGGCTTGCGCGCGTGGGCGTTGCGGAAGGCAGCAAGCTGCATCTGGAATCCGTTGATTGAATCTCTTGTTGCACTTCGGGCGGGGGCAGGGAAACCTCGCACTTTTAATCTCCCGATCATCCCCGCCATGCATGCGAAACTGATCACCCGATGGCTCTCCGCATTCCTGCTGGGAGCGGTCCTTTTGAAGGCTGTGCCCGCCATGGAAAAGCAAACCGATGGAATCCTGTTGGCGCGGGACGGCGCGTTTCTCAAGATCGAGGTCCGCGCCGACAACATCATCCGCGTGGCCTTCGCAAAAGACCGGGCGTTCTTCGCGCGCCCGAGCCTTGCGGTCGAGCCCCCGAACGGCCCCGCCGCCCCGTGGGAGCTCGCGACGACGCCGGAGGAGGCGATCGTGTCGACCGCCAAGCTCAGCGCGCGCGTGAACCGGTCCACGGGCGCCGTCGCATTTTTCGATCCGGCCGGGCGCCCCGTGCTCGCGGAACGCGCGGGCGGCCGCGCGCTCGCGCCCGCGGAGGTCCAGGGCGCGCAGACCTCCCACGCGTGCCAGCAGTGGGAGCCCAGCGCCGATGAATCCCTCTACGGCCTCGGGGAGAACCAGCTTGGGCTCGTCGACATCAAAGGCTACGATCTCGATTTCTGGCAGCACAACGGAACGGTCGCGATTCCGTTCCTCGTTTCGAGCCGGGGCTTCGGCATCCTCTGGGACAACCCGTCGTTCACGCGCTTCGGCGATCTGCGGCCGTTCGAGTCGATCCCCGCCGCGCGCCTGTTCGACGCCGATGGCAGGCCGGGCGGGCTGACGGGGACCTATTACGCCGACGGGCGCTTTGAAAAACAAGTGGCGCGGCAGACCGATGCCCGGATCGACATCAAAAGCACCGGGCTCATGCCCTCGAACGCCGCCATCCAGCGGAGCCTGCCGGCGTTTGGCGACATCAGCGTGCGCTGGGAGGGAAGTGTCGAGGCGGAGACGACGGGCGACTACCAGTTCCAGCCCTACTCGAACTGCAACCTCAAGATCTGGGTCGACGATCATCTCGTGGTCGACCATTGGCGGCAGGCCTGGCTCCCGTGGTATGACCTCGCGCGCGTGAGGCTGGAAGCCGGCCGGCGCCACAGCCTGCGCATCCACTGGGTGAAGGACGACAACCCGCCGTTCCTGAAGCTGCGCTGGAAAACGCCGGCGCCCGGCTCCGCGACGTTGCTCTGGTCCGAGGTGGCCGACGGCGTTGACTACTACTTCGTCTACGGGCCGGAGGTGGACCAGGTCATCGCGGGTTACCGCAGCCTCACGGGCCCGGCGCCCATGATGCCGCAATGGGTCTTCGGCCTTTGGCAAAGCCGGCAGCGCTACAAGACCGGGCAGGAGAGCCTTGACGTCGTCAAGGGCTTCCGTTCCCGCGGCATCCCGTTCGACAATATCGTGCAGGATTGGTTTTACTGGAAGAAAGACGCCTGGGGCTCGCACGAGTTCGACCCGGCGCGCTTCCCCGATCCCTCGGGCTGGATCAAGGCGCTCCACGACGAGCACGCCCGGCTGATGATCTCCGTCTGGCCGAAGTTCTACCCGGGCACGGAGAACTTCGAGGCGCTGCACCAGCGGGGCTTCCTCTACGAGCGCAACCTGAAGGAGAACGTCCACGACTGGGTCGGGTTCGTGAGCACGTTTTATGACGCCTTCAACCCGGAGGCGCGGAAGCTCTTCTGGGCGCAGGTCGATCGCGAGCTGTTCCGCAAGCATGTCGACGCGTGGTGGCTCGACGCGAGCGAGCCGGACCTCACGCCCCGGCCGACGGTGGACGCCCAGCGCGACTACATGAACCCGACGGCGCTGGGGCCGGGTTCGCGGGTGTTGAACGCGTTTCCGCTGGTGAACTCCGAGGCGGTCTACGAAGGGCAGCGCGCGGCGGCGCCCGACCAGAGGGTTTTCATTCTGACGCGCTCCGGCTTTGCCGGTCAGCAGCGGTATGCCGCGGCCGTGTGGTCCGGCGACAGCTCGTCGACATGGACGGCGCTGCGCAAGCAGGTCCAGGCGGGGCTGAGCTTCTGCCTCTCGGGCATGCCGTATTGGACCATGGACGTTGGCGGCTTTGCGGTGCCGAGGCGGTTTTCGGCGCTGCGGGGCGTTGACAGGGACGGGGAGCCGTTCTTCGGCGCGCCGGCGCCGGCGGACGTTCGAGGACTGGCGCGAGTTGAACACGCGCTGGTTCCAGTTCGGAGCGTTCACGCCGCTGTTGCGGACCCACGGCGAGCATCCGTACCGGGAGATGTGGAAGTTCGGCGGCGAGACCTCGCCGGCCTATCAGGCGCAGCTCAAGTTCGACCGGCTCCGGTACCGCCTGCTGCCGTATCTCTATTCGCTGGCCGGCGCGGTGACGCGGGAAGGCGGGACGATGATGCGGGCGCTGGTCATGGATTTCCGCGCCGATGCGAAGGCGCGCGAGATCGGCGACGAATACATGTTCGGTCCGGCGTTCCTGGTCAGTCCGGTGACGGAGGCCAAGGCGCGCACCCGGCCGGTCTATCTGCCGGAGGCGGCGGGATGGTATGATTTCTGGACGGGCGCAGCGGTCGCGGGCGGGCAGACCATCGAGGCTCCCGCGCCCTACGACGCGATTCCGCTGTTCGTGCGGGCCGGCGCGCTCGTGCCTTTTGGCCCCGAAATTCAATACACCTCGGAGAAGCCGGCCGACCCGATCACGCTCTTCGTCTACACGGGTGCGGACGGGGCGTTCACGCTCTACGAGGACGACGGACTTACGTATGGCTACGAGCGGGGCGCCTCTGCGCGCATTCCCATCCACTGGAGCGATGCGACGCGCACGCTGACGATCGGCCGGCGCGAGGGTTCGTTCCCGGGGATGCTCGGCGAGCGGACACTTCAAATCGTGGTGGTCTCAAAGGCCCGGCCGGTCGGCTTCTCGTTTGCGCCGGCCATTGACAAGACGGTGCAATATCGGGGTGAGTCCACCGATGTGCGGATTCCGTGAAGACGCCGCCGCCCGCAAGACGACGTCCCATGAAGACCCTGAATTGCCTCCTCGGTTTCGCCGCTTGTCTGGCCGTTGGCGCAATTGAACCCGCCGGCGCGCAAGACGCGGCTGCGCCTGCCAGCGCGGCGCTGGTGGTCAAGGCGGGCCAGCCCGGTCCGGTCATCAATCCCAACATCTACGGCCAGTTCGCCGAGCACCTCGGCCATTGCATCTACGGCGGTGTCTGGGTGGGCGAGGGCTCGCCGATTCCGAACACCCGCGGAATCCGCAACGATGTCGTGGCTGCATTGCGCGAACTCCACGTCCCCAACGTGCGCTGGCCGGGCGGCTGCTTCGCCGACGAGTACCACTGGCGGGAGGGCATTGGCCCGCGCGCGCAGCGGCCCCGGATGATCAACACGACGTGGGGCGGGGTGGTGGAGGACAACAGCTTCGGCACGCACGAGTTCATGGATTTCTGCGAGCAGATCGGCGCCCAGCCCTATATCTGCGGCAACGTGGGCAGCGGCTCGGTGCGGGAGATGATGGAATGGGTCGAATACATGACGGCGGGCGCCGATTCTCCGCTTGCGAACCTCCGGCGGGCGAACGGCCGGGACAAGCCGTGGAAGGTGCCGCTCATGGCGATAGGCAATGAGAGTTGGGGCTGCGGCGGGAACATGCGCCCGGAGTATTACGCGGACGAGTTCCGCCGCTACAACACCTTCGTCAAGAACTACCCGGGCAACGACATCTACCGCGTGGCCAGCGGCTCCAATGGCGATGACACGAATTGGACGAACGTGCTCATGGCAATGGCGGGAAGTCAAATGAACGGCCTTTCCCTCCATTACTACACGCTGCCGACCGGTAACTGGCAGAAGAAGGGCTCGGCAACCGAGTTTGACGAGGCTGCGTGGTTTTCGACGCTCCGCGATACGCTCCGCATGGACGAACTGGTCGCGAGGCATTCCGCGATCATGGACAAGTTCGATCCGGAGAAGAAGGTCGGCCTGGTCGTCGACGAATGGGGCGCGTGGTATGACGTCGAGCCCGGCACGAACCCGGCGTTCCTTTTCCAGCAGAACACGCTTCGCGATGCGATGGTGGCGGCGCTCAACCTCGACGTTTTCCAGAAGCATGCCGGCCGGGTGGCCGGCGCCAACATCGCGCAGATGGTGAACGTGCTGCAGGCGATGATCCTCACGGACGGTCCGAAGATGACCGTCACGCCGACGTATTGGGTTTTTGAGATGTTCAAGGTCCACCAGGGCGCCGCCGCGCTGCCGGTTGAACTCAAGGCGCCCGACTACGTTCTGGGCCAGGACAGGATCCCGGCGGTGAGCGCATCGGCCTCGCGCGACGCGGCCGGCAAGATCCACCTTTCACTCGTCAACGCGGATCCGAACCGGGCAATCACGGTCACCTGCACCTTCGACGGCTTCGTGGCGAAGGCTGTCACCGGCCGGGTCCTGACGGCGCCGGCCATGAATGCGCACAACACGTTCGATGCGCCCAACGCGGTGCATCCGGTGGCGTTTGCCGGCGCCGGCCTTGCCAGTGGCACCCTGACCGTCGCGCTCCCGGCGAAGTCCGTCGTGGTTCTGGAACTCTGAGCCGGACTCATGAAGTTGATGTAGGGTCGCCGCTCGCCGGCGGACCATTCTCCCATGGACCATTGGCCCGGCGACAAGCGCCGGCCCTACGTTCGACTGCATCGACCCCGCCCTGAAAGGCTCGATTCCCGGCTGGCCAGTTGCGGGAATCTGCGCGATGGTCTGAACGACACCTTCCTTCCATGCGCGCCACGAAGCTCGTGTTCACCGGCCTGCTCGCGCTGGCTCCGTTTCTCGCATCCGGGGCGGCGGACGCGCGGGTGCGCCTGACCGTTGACGTTGCTCATCCCGGGCGAAGTTCGGTCGCTATCCGTCGGCTGCTGTGGAGCGCCGCAGGCCGGCAAATGGTCGGCCCAAACGCATCGTGGTGATCGGAGGTTAAACATGGCCAACCGAGCCCGATGGATTCTCATCCGCTCAAAAGATGCAGCACCGCCGGTCTGTATGCGCCCTTGCCAAGGCCGATGCGCCGGCTAGTTTCGCCCGCATGACGTTTCCGCTGACAGCGTACCTTGAAGCCGCGATGGAGCTGGCCAGCTACGACAAGCTCGATGACGGCAGTTTTGCCGGCGAAATCCCCAGGCTGCCGGGCGTCATCGCCTTTGGAGGCACCCTAAGGGACTGCGAACGCGAACTGCGCTCCACGTTGGAAGACTGGGTGCTCGTCGGCCTCCGCCTCGGGCATCCTCTCCCCAAACTCGCGGGCATTGATTTGAATAAGCGCGCTCATGGCCGGCTGGCATCCCCTCAAAAGGCGTGAGTTCATCCGCAAGGTCCGCGCTTTGGGTTTTGTGGGCCCGCATCGCGGCACGCGCCATGATTTCCTCGTCTTGGGTCCGCATCGGCAGACTGTTCCATCGAACGCCGATTATTCCATTCCCCAGGTGAAGATGCTGCTGCGCCAGGTGGAGACCATTCTTGGACGCAAGATCGCCGCTGAAGGGTGGGACGAGCTCTGATTTTGCCGCGAAACGCGGACTGTTTTCTGCTCATGCGTCACCTCGAACTCACCGGCTTCTCCGGGATTCTTGCTCTCGCTTTTGCCTCCGTTATGTGCGGTGCCGGGCCGTGGTGCTCGCCTCGAAGACCCCGGACGATGAGAATTCATTCGAGGCCCCGGCAAACGTCGCGCCGCGCGAGGAGAATCTCACCCTCCGGGAGCCGGAGTTTTCGCACCGCTTTCCAGCCAGCTCCTTCACTGTGCTCCGCTTGAAGATTGCGGAGTAGGGTGGCAGGAGCAGGCGGCCATTTCCCGATTTCCCGATTGAGGTATCTTCCCCGGTCTGCAGGATGGCGGTCATGAAGCCCTGTTCCGCGGGTTGCCGTCTTGCTGCGCTCCTCTTTTTTGGCGTCCTCGCAATTTTTGCCGGCGAACCGGCGCCGGCGTTCTGGCAGTGGGCTCCGACGCCGCCGATGGGCTGGAACAGCTGGGACAGCTTCGCGACCACGGTGACCGAGGCCCAGACCAAGGCCCAGGCCGACGCGATGGCGGAACAACTGAAGCGGTTTGGATGGGAGTACATCACCGTCGACATCCAATGGTACGAGCCGCAGGCGACGGGCTTCGATTACCGGGCGGGCGCGAAACTGGTCCTCGACGAGTGGGGGCTGTTGCTGCCCGCCGTCAATCGATTCCCTTCCGCTGCAAACGGGGCGGGATTCAAACCGCTCGCCGACTATGTCCATGGGAAGGGGTTGAAGTTCGGGATCCATCTGATGCGCGGAATCCCGCGCCAGGCGGTGGATCAAAACACGCCCATCAAGGGCACGTCCTGCCGCGCCGCGGACATTGCCGACCGGCGGCGCGTCTGCCCCTGGAACACCGACATGTACGGCGTCGACATGGCCAGGCCCGGAGCCCAGGCATATTACGATTCGGTCTTCGCGTTGATCGCCTCCTGGGGCGTCGACCTGGTGAAGGTGGACGACCTGAGCCGTCCGTATCTCGACAACCAGGCCGAAGTCGAGGCGGTGCGCGCGGCGATCGATCACACGGGCCGTCCGATTGTGCTCAGCCTGTCGCCGGGCGAAACGATCGTCGCGGCGGTTGAACATGTGATCCGCCATGCGAACATGTGGCGGATCAGCGACGATTTCTGGGACGACTGGCCGGCCCTCCGCGGGCAGTTCGACCGCCTGCGCAAATGGGCTTCGTACTGCGGGGCGGGCCATTTTCCCGACGCGGACATGCTGCCATTCGGCGTCCTGGACCAGGGCCGGCGAACGACGCGTTTCACCCGTGACGAACAGCGGGCGGTGATGACTCTGTGGTCGATCGCCCGCTCGCCGCTGATCATGGGCGGCGACCTCACGAAGCTCGATGAGTTCACGAGGTCGCTGTTGACCGCCGACGAGGTGATCGCCGTCGACCAGCACAGCACGGGCGGGCATGAGCTGTTCAACCGCGAGGGGCTGATTGCGTGGGTCGCGGACCCGCCGGGATCCGGAGACAGATTTGTGGCGCTGTTCAACGCCCGCGAACGGATTCCGCCGAACCCGCCGTCGGGAGACACTGGCCGGCCGGGCGTGCCGGTGGCGGTGCGTCTCGCCGACCTGGGTTTTGCCGGACGGTGCAGGGTCCGCGATCTCTGGGAAAAGAAGGACCTCGGGGTGTTTGCCGGCGAATTCGCGCCGATCCTCGCGTGGCATGCGGCCGGGCTCTACCGGATCTCGCCGGCGGAGGATCACTGAATCTTGTGAAATCATGTTTCGACGGTGGCGCGCGTTGTCCCAACGCGCCTGGAGCGTCTTGCCCGTTCGACGGGTTCGACAAGCTCCCATTCGACGGGCTCAGGGTCTACGACACCGCGAGCTGGCTCAGGGCCCCGGGCGGAGTCGAGGGAAGGACATGCCGCCCTACAGGTTAATCATGAATCCAACGGCCCTCAATGCAGGATGAAAGCCGGGCGCCCCGGCGCTTCCGCCCTTCCCGGAGGCATTAAAGAAATTCCACGCTGAGACGATTCAATACCATGAGCGCGACCGATCCATCCGGCGGTTTATCGCGGGTTTCAGCCCGGGTGGACGGTGCACCCGGGACAGGGCTCCTCCCCGAGGCGCAGAAGATGGAGGCCCTCGGACAGATCGCTGCGGGCATCGCCCGCGAGTTCAACGATGCTCTGACGGTCATCACCGGCTATTCCCAGTTGCTTCTCGACAGCGGGCAGTTGCCCGCGGAAATGGCTGAACAGATGCGGCAGGTATACGCAGCCGGCATGCGGGCCGGGAATCTCATGCGGCAGCTCCTGCTCTTCAGCGGCAGGCATGCGATCAACAAGCGGCGGGTGGACGTCAACGCGCACATCGCGGAAATCGCGCAGGTGTTCGGGCGCCTGGCTGGTGAGAAGATCCGCATCGAGGTAAGCCTGGCCCCGGGGCTGCCCGCGCTCGCGGCGGACGCTGTCATGATGGAACAGATGGTGATGAATCTGCTCCAGAACGCCCGCGATGCGATGCCCAACGGCGGCGGGCTGGCGATCGGGACCACGGCGGCGGTTTTCGACGACGCCGAGGCGGCCGGACACCCGGGTCGACGGCGGGGCGAGTTCATCTGCCTGACGGTTGGCGACACCGGCTGCGGGATACCTCCCGGGAATCTGCCGCGGATCTTCGAGCCGTTTTTCACCACGAAGGAGCCCGGCGCAACCACGGGACTGGGCCTTGCGACCGTGTTTGGCATCGTGCAGGAGCATGCCGGTTGGGTTGAGGTCGAGAGCCGGCCCGGCGCCGGCGCCAAGTTCAGCGTGTTTCTCCCGGTGGGTTCCGGCCAGCAGCCAGGCGCCGCTGCGGCGGGCGGGACTTCCCCGGGGAAAGGCTCCGAAACGATCCTGCTGGTCGAGGATGAGGCGCCGGTGCGCGACTTCATCGTGGCGGTGCTCGACCGCTCCGGCTACCGCGTCCTGCAGGCGCCCTCGTGCGTGGACGCGATGGAGGTGTGGAAATGGTATTCGCCGAGGATCGCCCTGCTTCTCACCGACGTGGTCATGCCTGAGTGCGGGAGCGGCCTCGAACTCGCGGAGAAGCTGCGGAGCCAGAAGCCCGGCCTGAAGGTCGTGCTCATGAGCGGGTACACACGCGAGATGCTCCGGGGTCTTCATGCGGGAGAGGCGCAGGCTTATTTCATCCAGAAACCCATCCGGCCGGACGCGCTGGTGAGAATCATCCGCGAGGCCCTCGACGGGCCGTTGACCGGGGCGAGTCCGGCTTCGCCTGTTTCAGGCCGTGTGTAGCCATCCCCAAAGAACCGATTTCTGTTGCCCGGCTGCGGATCCGGCCGGCTCGGGGCGCATTGGCCGGGGCGTTCTCCGGCAGGTCGGGCGGGCCGTCCTTCTGGTCTGGGCGTGTTGCCGCCTGGTCGTCCCCGCCGCCTTCGCCCTCGATCCGGGGAAGTCCCTGTCTCAATTCAACTGCCAGAATTGGACCCGGATAGCGGGGCTGCCTGCGGAAAGGATCAGCGCCGTCACGCAGACTGACGATGGCTACCTCTGGCTTGGGAGCCAGAACGGGCTGATTCGTTTCGACGGGATGGAGTTCAAGGCCATTGCGATCGACCTCCTGGAAGCGCAGGGGCAGGACGTCGGGCAGCTCAGCCGTGGGCGCAATGGCCGGCTGTGGTTCTGCATCCAGGGCGGCGGCTACGGGAGCTACGACGGCAAAAAGTTCACCGCGATCGGCGACCCGCGATGGACGGCGCCTGGCGCCAATGCGGATGCGATTTTCGCGGCGCGTGACGGGGCGGTCTGGACGGGTTCGGTGGCGGGGTGGGGCCGATGGGTGGAAGGAAAGCCGCAAGGGACGTTATTCAGCAACTCACCCAGTGTCGTGATCACAATCTGGGAGGATGCCGCCGGACGGATATGGATCGGCACGCCGGAGCACGGGCTTTATTACTGGGAGAATGGCGGGTTGAAGCTTTTCCCCGATGACGAGCTCGAGAAGCGGAACATCAAAGCGATCGCGCAGGATACGACAGGCGACCTCTGGGTCGGCACCAACGAGGGCTTGTATCGTTACGACGCGCAATTCCGCAGGAAGGAGATCTTCTTTCCCGGCACCCAGACGAACGCGATCCTCGTCGACAGCCACGGGGTGGTTTGGGCGGGCACGAGCGAACTCGGCCTCGGCCGCTATCAGGACGGCAAATTCACCCTGCTGCAAAAAACCGACGGTCTCTGCAATGACAACGTCACCTCCCTTTTCGAAGACGCCGAGGGCAGCCTTTGGGTCGGCACCGTCGAGGGCCTCAGCCAGTTGACGGACCTGAAGTTCCCGATCTTCTCTTCCAAGGAAGGCCTGTTTCCCGGTGAAGCCATCGCGGTGGCCGCTTCCCGGAAGGGCGGACTCTGGATCGCCATGGCCAAGGGCGCTTCCTATTTTGACGGGCACACGGCGACCAACTACAACGATCCCTCGCTTTTGCCGAACAGCTACGTGAGGCGCGTGTTCGAGGCGAAGAACGGCGATGTGTATCTCTGTGACGGCGACCGGAACATCTGCGTCCCCGGCGGCGCCCGCTATGCCAACGAGATGTGGCCCGAGGCCTTTGCTGAAGACGCTGTTGGCCTGCTGGCGGGCATCGGGCCGGCGCTGTACCGGCTTGAGGCCGGCCGCATCGTGCCCTTTCAGTTCGAAGGCCAGGCCCCCGACTTCAACTGGTTCAACGGTCTTTGTGTTGCCCAAGACGGAGCCCTGTGGGCGGCGACGAACAATGGGCTGTTCCGGATCGAGAAAGGGCGGGCCAGACGCTGGTCGACCGCCGAGGGCCTTGGCTCCGATCGCGTTCATTTTGTTCTCGAAGACGTCGACGGCAGCATTTGGGGCGGATCGCCCACCGGACTTGTCCGCATCAAGGGCGACCGGGTGACCCGGATCACGTCCGGAGACGGGCTTTCTGATGACCGCATCTTCGCCATAGTGCCCGACGATTGCGGCTTCTTCTGGCTGGCCTCCGGCCGCGGGATCTTGCGCATCTCGCGGCGAAGCCTGACCGATTTCGCGGAAGGCCGGGCCCGGCGTGTCGCCTGCGAAGCCTTCAACGGCCTGAACTCCGTGAAGTTCAACGATCGAACCGACCAGGGTTACTCCGGCTGCAAGACCGCCGACGGCCGCATCTGGTTTCCGAATCCGCAGGGGGTGGTGATGATCGACCCCGCCCGCGTCGCGATGAACCGGATCGAGCCGCCGGTGCACATCGACCGCGTTCTGGCCAACGGGCGCGATCTGGGCGCGGGCGCCGTGGTGCCGCCGGGGAAGGGGGACATCGAGCTGCACTTCAGCGCGCTGAGCTTCATCGTGCCCCAGCGGGTCCGGTTCCAGTATCAGCTCGATGGTTACGACCGGGATTGGGTCGACGCGGGCAACCGCCGCCTGGCGTTCTACACCAACCTCAAGCCGGGCCGCTACACCTTCCGGGTCATCGCCGCGAACGCCGACGGGGTGTGGAACCGGGCTGGCGACACGCTGGGCATCCAGCTGCTTCCCCATTTCCATCAGACGGCCTGGTTCTACGCGCTGTGCGGGGGATCGCTGGTCGCGGTGCTGGGGGGCGCCTACCTGTGGCGGATCCGGCTTTTGAACCGGCGGCATCGGGCGCTGCAGAAGGCCCGCGATGAACTCGAGGTCGAGGTGCAGAAGCGGACCGGGGAGCTCGCGGCCGCGAACACCTCGCTCAAGCGGGAGATCGAGGATCATCAGCGGGCCGAGACCGAGCTGGAGCAGCGCACGCTTTCGCTCGAGAAGCAGATCGAGGAGCGGCGGAAGATGCAGCTGGAGATCGACCGGGTGCACCGGGAGCTTCTGGAGACGTCGCGGTCGGCCGGGATGGCCGAGGTGGCGACGGGGGTCCTGCACAACGTCGGCAACGTGCTCAACAGCGTGAACATCTCCGCCACGCTGATCGCCGATCATGTGAACCACTCCAAGGCGCTCAATCTCGCCAAGGTGTGCGACCTCCTCGGCCAGCACCAGGGGGACGTGGGCGCCTTCATTGCGGCGGATCCCAAGGGCCGGATGATCCCCGCCTACCTTGGCACGCTGGCCGAGGGCCTGGCCGAGGAGCGGAAGGTGATGACGAGCGAGCTGGAGAATCTCCGGAAGAACATCGAGCACATCAAGGACGTCGTGGCGATGCAGCAGAATTACGCCCGGACCTCGGGATTCACGGAGAAGGTGGTGCTCTCCGAGCTGGTTGACGACGCCTTGCGGATGAACGAGAGCTCGCTCAGCCGGCACGAAATCGACCTCGTGCGCGACTACCAGGTCCGGCCGGTGCTGACCGTTGACAAGCACAAGGTGCTGCAGATCCTCGTGAACCTGGTGCGCAACGCCAAGCATGCCTGCGACGATTCCGGCCGGATTGACAAGGCGATCACGGTGCGCATCACCGCAGGCGAGCGCTCCGTCCGGATCGCGGTGATCGACAACGGGGTGGGCATCCCCCCTGAGAATCTGACGAAGATCTTTTCGCACGGGTTCACGACGCGCAAGGAGGGCCACGGTTTCGGCCTGCACAGCGGCGCGCTCGCCGCCCGGGAGCTCGGGGGCTCGCTGACCGTCCACAGCGAGGGCACCGGCCGGGGCGCCACCTTCACCCTGGAACTGCCCTGGATGCCGGATCCGGGCGCGAAGGCTTGAGGATCGATCCAGACCGGACGCGATGAAAACCACCTCACAGTTCAGGAACAAGGGCCTCCCGGCCCGGTGCGCCGCGGTGGGGCGCGCAGCGCTGTTGGGCCTGGCGCTCTGCGGCCGCGCCCTCGCCCTCGATCCCGCCAACGAGCTGACGCAGTACAATTGCGTGACGTGGACCCGGCAGAACGGCCTGCCGGTCAACGGCGTCACCTGCCTCACCCAGACCAGCGATGGTTACCTCTGGATGGGCACGGCGGCCGGCCCCGTTCGCTTCGACGGGGTCGATTTCAAGCTCTTTGACCTCTCCCGCGTGCCTCACGTGCGCAACAGCACCGTCACGACCCTGGCGGCGGCGCAAAACGGCGGCCTGTGGATTGGGCTCTTTTACAGTTCCTTCGGCTTCTGTGACGGAAACACGTTCACATTCCGCGGCGCGGAGGCGCGGGGAGGAATGGACATGAATGTCCGCAACCTCTTTGAGAATCCGGATGGCACGCTCTGGATCGCCGCCATGCGACAGGGTTCAAGGTTGACGCGAACCGGCGGCTACGAGGAGGTTTTCGGAACGTCGACCCGCGCCGATGTCAGGACCGACATTGACATCCTCTGCGGTTACCAGGACTCGCGCGGCCGCGTCTGGTTTGGCACGGCCGCCGCCGGCGTTGCGTATTGGGAGGCGGGGAAGACGACTGCGTTCCCGGACGCGTCGCTCGTGGATGTTCCCGTCAGCGCCATCGCGGTGGATGGCGAAGGACAGGTCTGGCTCGGCACCCAGGCGGGCCTGCGTTGCTACGATGCCCAGTTTCGCAGGAAGGAGATCCCCCCCGTGCCGTATGAGGTCCGCGCCCTCATGGTCGACCGCCGCGGAATCCTGTGGATCGGCACCAACGGTCGGGGCGTGGCGCGCTACCGTGGCGGCGCATTCACGTTTCTCGGCAAGGATGATGGTCTGGCAGGCTCGCTTGTGACTGCGCTGTTCGAGGATCGCGAAGGCAGCGTGTGGATCGCCACCCATGACGGCTTGAGCCAGCTGTCCGACGTGAAATTTCCGACCTTCCGCGCGGCGGAGGATCCTGCGATCGAGGACGCGTGGTCTGTCAGCGCTTCTCCCCGCGGGGGCGTCTGGATCGGCAGCCCCGGGGGAGCCACCTATTTCGACGGGCAATACAAAACGTATTTCACCGGGGCCGGCGTGCCGGAAGGCTCGGTCATGCGGATCTTCGAGGCGCGCAACGGGGACGCCTATCTCATCGGCGGCCGCGGCGCCCGCAACCTGCTCCGCCTCTCCGGCGGCAGGGTGGTCGCGACCTGGACCGCGCCCTACATGATCTCTTCGACGACCGAGGACGCGGAGGGCATCGTCGTGAACAGCGCGGGGAGCCTCTATCGCGCCGGCGCAGCCGGGTTGACGCCCTATGTGTTCAAGCATGGGGAACCGTCCATGCACTGGGTCCTCGATCTCCTTCTCGGCCGTGACGGCGCCATCTGGGTGGCGAGCGAGAGGGGGATCTTCCGCGTCAAGGACGGCGAGTTCACCTCCTGGGCCGCCGCCGAGGGTCTGACCGACATACGGGTGTACGGATTGTGCGAAGATGACGGCGGCGTGATCTGGGGCTGGACGGTGTCGGGAATCGTGCGGCTCAAGGATGGCAAGATCCGGATCATCAATCGCGACGACGGCCTGTTTGACAACAACATCTACGCAATCGTGCCGGACGATTTCGGCAATCTGTGGGTGGATTCGGGACGCGGCATCTTCCGCGTCACCCGGAAGGACATGAACGATTTCGCCGACGGGAAGATCCCGCGCGTCGAATGCACGGTTTTCGACGGTCCCAACTCGGTCCGGACTTCCGACAAGACGTACCAGGAGCACGTCGGCTGCAAGACCGCCGACGGCCGCATCTGGTTTCCGAATCCGCAGGGGGTGGTGATGATCGACCCCGCCCGCGTCGCGATGAACCGGATCGAGCCGCCGGTGCACATCGACCGCGTTCTGGCCAACGGGCGCGATCTGGGGGCGGGCGCCGTGGTGCCGCCGGGGAAGGGGGACCTCGAGCTGCACTTCAGCGCGCTGAGCTTCATCGTGCCCCAGCGGGTCCGGTTTCGGTATCAGCTCGATGGTTACGACCGGGATTGGGTCGACGCGGGCAACCGCCGCCTGGCGTTCTACACCAATCTCAAGCCGGGCCGCTACACATTCCGGGTCATCGCCGCGAACGCCGACGGGGTGTGGAACCAAACCGGGGATTCGCTGGGCATCGAGCTGCTTCCCCATTTCCATCAGACGGCCTGGTTCTACGCGCTGTGCGGGGGATCGCTGTGCGCGGTGCTGGGGGGCGCCTACCTGTGGCGGATCCGGCTTTTGAACCGGCGGCATCGGGCGCTGCAGAAGGCCCGCGATGAACTCGAGGTCGAGGTGCAGAAGCGGACCGGGGAGCTCGCGGCCGCGAACACCTCGCTCAAGCGGGAGATCGAGGATCATCAGCGGGCCGAGACCGAGCTGGAGCAGCGCACGCTTTCGCTCGAGAAGCAGATCGAGGAGCGGCGGAAGATGCAGCTGGAGATCGACCGGGTGCACCGGGAGCTTCTGGAGACGTCGCGGTCGGCCGGGATGGCCGAGGTGGCGACGGGGGTCCTGCACAACGTCGGCAACGTGCTCAACAGCGTGAACGTCTCCGCGACGCTGGTCGCCGACCAGGTGCGCCACTCCAAGGCGCTCAATCTCACGAAGGTCTGCGGGCTGCTCGATCAGCACCAGGGGGACGTGGGCGCCTTCATTGCGGCGGATCCCAAGGGCCGGATGATCCCCGCCTACCTTGGCACGCTGGCCGAAGGCCTGGCCGAGGAGCGTAAGGTGATGACGAGCGAGCTGGAGAATCTCCGGAAGAACATCGAGCACATCAAGGACGTCGTGGCGATGCAGCAGAATTACGCCCGGGCCTCGGGATTCATGGAGAAGGTGGTGCTCTCCGAGCTGGTTGACGACGCCTTGCGGATGAACGAGAGCTCGCTCAGCCGGCACGAAATCGACCTCGTGCGCGACTACCAGGTCCGGCCGGTGCTGACCGTTGACAAGCACAAGGTGCTGCAGATCCTCGTGAACCTGGTGCGCAACGCCAAGTATGCCTGCGACGATTCCGGCCGGATCGACAAGGCGATCACAGCGCGCATCACCGCAGGCGAGCGCTCCGTCCGGATCGCGGTGATCGACAACGGGGTGGGCATCCCCCCTGAGAATCTGACGAAGATCTTTTCGCACGGGTTCACGACGCGCAAGGAGGGCCACGGTTTCGGCCTGCACAGCGGCGCGCTCGCCGCCCGGGAGCTCGGGGGCTCGCTGACCGTCCACAGCGAGGGCACCGGCCGGGGCGCCACCTTTACCTTGGAACTGCCCTACAGATTGGAGAATTCCACCCATGCAGAGTCAGCTGTTTGAGAAGAACCGCCGCATCATTGTGATCGACGACAACCGTTCGATCCACGACGACTTTCGCAAGATCCTGACCGGCGGCGGAACGGTGGCGAAAAGCGACGCGATGGAAGAGGCGTTGTTCGGCGAGCGCGTTGTCAGCCGCAACACCGTTGAATTCGAGGTGGACTCGGCGTACCAGGGGCGCGACGGCTTCGAGATGGTCCAGCGCGCCCGCGCGGAAGGCCGGCCCTATGCCATGGCCTTCATGGACGTGCGGATGCCGCCGGGCTGGGACGGCATCGAGACGACGGAGCGCGTATGGGAGATCGACCCCGACCTTCAGATCGTGATCTGCACGGCGTACTCGGATTACTCGTGGGACCAGATGACCAGCAAGCTCGGCCATTCCGACAAGCTGGTAATCCTCAAAAAGCCCTTTGACATCGTCGAGGCCCTGCAGCTCGCCAGCGCCCTGACGGAGAAATGGAACCTGACCCAGCAGGCGCGGCTGCACCTGGCCAACCTCGAAAGACTCGTCGAAGAACGCACGCGCGAGCTGCGCCTGGCGAAGGAAGCGGCGGAGGTCGCGAACCGGGCCAAGAGCGAATTCCTGGCCAATATGAGCCACGAGGTCCGCACGCCCATGAACGGCGTCATCGGCATGACCGCGCTGCTGCTCGACACGCGGCTGGATTCCGTCCAGCGCGAATATGCGGAGACGGTCCGCGCGAGCGCCGAGAACCTGCTGAGCATCATCAACGACATCCTGGACTTCTCGAAGATCGAGGCCGGCAAGCTGGTTTTCGAGAGCGTGGACTTCAACCTCCTCGACACGGTCGAAAACACGCTGGACATGATGGCGGAACGCGCCCAGGGGAAGGGCATCGAGCTGGCAATGTCCATGCCGCCCGCGGTGCCGCGGCTGCTGGGAGGCGATCCCGGCCGGTTGCGGCAGATCCTCATCAATCTGATCGGCAACGCGATCAAGTTCACGAACGGGGGCGAGGTCGTCGTCCGTGTCAGCCTGGCGGGCGAAACCCCCACCCATGCCGTGCTGCGCTTCGAGGTGAGCGACACCGGCGTGGGCATTCCGCCCGAGGTGCAGGGCCGCCTCTTCCAGGCGTTCACGCAGGCCGACAGTTCGACGGCGCGAAAATACGGGGGCACGGGCCTCGGGCTGGCGATCGCCAAACGGCTGGTGACGCTGATGCTCGGGGAGATCGGGGTGCAGAGCGAACCGGGGAAGGGTTCGACCTTCTGGTTCACCGCCCGGTTTGAGAAACGGACGGGGGAGCTGCCGCCCGCGCGGGAAGGGGAGCACGACGGCTGGTCGAACCTGCGGGTCCTCGTGGTCGACGACAATGCGACCAACCGCCAGATCCTGCGCCACCAGATCTTCGCGTGGAAGCTGCAGAAAGGCAGTGCGGCGAGCGGATTCGAGGCCCTCAAGGTGCTGCGCGAGGCCGCGGCCGAGGGCCGGCCCTACAGCGCTGCGCTGCTCGACGTCGAGATGCCCGAGATGGACGGGCTTACCGTCGCGCGGGCGATCAAGGCCGAGCCCGCCCTCGCGTCCACCCACCTCATCGCGCTCGCCGCCAAGACCCACGCGCCCGATGCCGAGGCGTTGAAGGCGGCGGGGATCGACGCCGTCCTCGCCAAGCCGGTCAAGCAGTCGCGCCTGCTCGACTGTCTCGTCAATATCATCGGCAAATCGGGTGTCGCCAGTTTCGTGGCCAAGTCCGCGGCCGAGGCGCAGCCACCGCTTTCCCTTGGCCTGAGCGCCCGCCTGCAGGCCACGCGGGCGCTGCTGGCGGAGGACAATCTGGTCAACCGGAAGGTCGCGCTCGGCCTGTTGAAAAAGCTGGGATGCACGGCGGACGCCGCGATAAACGGGCTCGAAGTGATGGAGGCCCTGCAGCGGTTTTCCTATCCCCTGATCTTCCTGGACTGCCAGATGCCCGAGATGGATGGATACGAGGTTGCGCGGGCGATCCGTCAGCGTGAAAAGGACCCGGCCTGCCCCTGGAAGGCCCCCATCCACATCATCGCGCTCACCGCGAGCGCGATGTCGGGCGACCGGGAGAAGTGCATTGCCGTCGGCATGGACGACTATGTGAGCAAGCCCGTGCGGATCCCGGAATTGGCCGAGGCGCTTGAGCGCTGGAATGTCGCCGTCCGCCAGCCCACAGGATAGGCGCAGTTCCCTGGAGGGCGGGGCTTCCGCCGAGACCCCTCTGCCGGAACCTTGGCGAAGGCGCTGCTGCGTCTTTTTGCGCGTCGCAGGTCCTTGTTGGACGAGGGCCGGTAAGGATTTGCGACTCAAGTCGGAACTCCCCGGAATCCGTAGCCACGAAAGAACACAAGGAGCTACCCCGGGGCGCAGACAAGGCTGCGCCCCTACTACGAACTATTCGATCGCGGGTAGCCACAGAAGGCCTGACGCGGCTCCGCCGCAACCGAACGTAGGGGCGCGATCTCGTCGCGCCCTCCCGTACATGACCCGTTCGGAGCCCACGAATGCACACCAATCACCACGAATTCCTGCATCTGCCCATTTGTGCAGATTTGTGCCTGCCGGCCATAGGCTTGGCGACGGCTGGTGTATTCGTGGGTGGAATCTTTTCAAAAGGGGCGCAGCAAGCCTGCGCCCCTACGAAACTTCGCTCGGGGCCCTGAGCCTGCTCGCGGTGAGCTTGTCGAAGGGCAAGCCTGCGCGAGAATTGGTGACGTTGTGTAAAGTCTCAAAACGAGTTGCGTCGCCCCGCGCGGCCCGGTTTGAGTTTGCCGGTGGGACAAACACGGCCAACGCGAGACGAAGACCACCGGGACAGGCGGGTATCGGCCCCTGCAGGTTCAAGCACCGCGTCGATGCCTCCAAACGCCGTTCAGGAGGGCTCGCTGAGCCACTCCGAAGCCTCCTCTGGCCGGGGCGCCCCCGACATGTTCTCCGGCCGGCGCGTTACGTGGCTGATGGGCCTGCTGCTGTTTCTGCTGGTGGCGGGCGTCTTCCTGCCCGCGCTGCGGCATGATTTCATCTATTACGACGATCCCCGGTTTGTAACGGAGAACCCGCACGTGCAGGGCGGCCTCACCTGGGCGAATGTGAAATGGGCTTTCCTGACTGCGGATGTCGACTACTGGCGCCCGCTGAGCTGGCTGTCGCACATGGCGGACTGCCGGGTTTTCGGTCTCGATCCGTGGGGACATCACCTGACGAGCGTCCTTTTGCACACGCTCAATGCGCTGCTGGTCTTCGTCGTATTGCGGAAGATGACGGGAGCCGTCTGGCGGAGCCTGCTGGTGGCGGCGCTCTTCGGCCTGCATCCGATGCACGTCGAGTCGGTCGCCTGGATCGCCGAACGCAAGGATGTGCTCAGCACCCTCTTCTGGCTGCTCACGATCTGGGCCTACGCGCACTGGGTGCGGCAACGGGAGGCGCGGCGCCGCGGCAGTTCCGCCTTTTACGGGCTGGCCCTTGTTTTCTTTGCGCTGGGGCTGATGACCAAGCCGATGCTTGTCACGGTTCCGTGCGTCCTGCTCCTGCTTGACACCTGGCCGTTGAACCGGCTTGCGCGGACTTCCGCGCGGTCATTTGCCGCGGCGGCGGGATGTCTGGTGGCCGAGAAAATCCCGTTCTTCGCCCTCGCGGCGGCGGTCGGCTTGGTCACTTTCCTCGCCCAGAAACACATTGGGGCGCTCAAGACGGCGGCGGGCTATCCGTGGCCGGGCCGGATCGAGAACGCCCTCATCGCCTACAGCCGCTACCTCGGCAAATGCGCTTTTCCCGGCAGGCTCGCCGTGTTCTATCCGTATTCCCTGGATCACCCCGTCGTTCCCGCCGTGCTTGCCGGGGTTCTGTTGGCGGGAGTCACCGTCGCTGTCTGCGCGCTGTGCCGGCGCCGCCCGTATCTGCCCGTGGGATGGCTCTGGTTTGTCGGCACGCTGGTTCCGGTCATAGGGCTCGTGCAGGTCGGTGAGCAATCCATGGCCGATCGTTACAGCTACATGCCGCTGGTTGGAGTTTTCATCATGCTGGCCTGGGCCGCAGGGGATGCTGCGGCGCGCGGGCCACGCTGGTTGGGACTGACCGCTGCGGCAGCGGGCGTGATCCTCGCGGCGTGCACCGCCCTGACCTCCCGGCAGCTGGGTTTCTGGCAGAACAGCACGACGTTGTTCCGCCATGCTCTCGCCGTTACGGACCGCAACTGGGCCGCACATACCTACCTTGGCTACGCCCTTGCCCGGTCACCTGCGAATCTGCCGGAGGCGATTGCCCAGTACCGGATGGCGCTGCAGATCGATCCCGAACTCGCGGTGGCGCACAACTACCTGGGGGATGCGCTTGTAAAGACGCCGGGAGGCCTGCCCGGGGCGATCATCGAATTCCGGGAGGCCCTGCGGCTCGATCCGCAGCTTGCCGACGCGCACAGCAACCTCGCCACCGCGCTGGCGGGAACACCGGGCAGCCTGCCGGAGGCGATCGCCGAGTACCAGACGGCGTTGCGTCTGAGACCCGATTCGGCGGAGATGCACGACAACCTGGGGCTTGCGCTTGGGGACGTGCCGGGGCGCCTGCCGGAGGCGATTGCCGAGTTCCGAACCGCGGTCCAGCTCGAACCGGATTCGGCGAAGATGCATTTCAACCTGGGACGCGGCCTGGCGGAAACGCACGACCTGCCCGGGGCGATCGCCGAATACCGGGCTGCCCTGCAGATCAAGCCCGGCGATCCCGAGGCGCATTACGGCCTCGGCCTCGCGCTGGCGGACGTGCCGGGCAGCCTCTCCGGGGCGGTTGCCGAGTACCAGGCGGCGATGCGTCTCCGCCCCGACGACCCGAAGATCCACAATGCCCTGGGGAATGCCTGGCTCGACGTTCCGGGCCGTCTGCCGGATGCGGTCTCCGAATTCCAGACCGCGCTCCGGCTGCAGCCCGATCTCGTCGAGGTCCATAACAACCTCGGCATTGCGCTGTCACAGTTGCCGGGGCGCCTGCCCGAGGCGATCGCCGAATACGAGACAGTCCTGCGCGCCAAGCCTGATTTCACCGAAGCCCACCTCAATCTGGGGAACGCCCTGGCCATGTCTCCCGGCCGGTCGGGCGATGCGATTGCCGAGTATGAGGCGGCGATCCGGCTTCAACCCGACTGCTACCAGGCCCATTTCGCCCTGGGGTTCCTCCTGTCGGGCGCCCCCGGGCGGCGGCCGGAGGCGGTCGGGCATCTCGAAGCGGCGCTGAGGATCAAACCCGATTTCGAGCCCGCGCGCGCGCTGCTCGACCGCCTGCGCGCAGCTCCGCCATAGCGCCGGATTCCCGAAGGCGGGGCGGACCTGGAAGCCCCGGGCGGCTCCGGATGGGGTTTCCCGGGGCTGGAGAATGCGCCTGGCGCGTCACGGGTTCAACCGCGGATGAGGTTTCCTCGACGCACGCGTTTTGACTGGCGCATCCGGGCCATCCGGCTGCATATTCTGCGGCCTCCGACGGCACTCCGGCGGACCAGGCGGATGACCACGAAAACGATCAGGCCACAAACCATGCAGGCCAGCAACGCGCAGGCCTGGCCCTGGCGCATTTTGAGGCGATCGGAAACATGATCACCGCATCGCAATGGCCGCCCCTGATTCCCGCATCCTTTTTTCCATGAAGATCCTCCTCTGCCCGGCTGCCCTCGTGTTCGCGAGCTGCCTGGCGGTCGCGGGGCAGGTTCCCTCTGACCAGCCCCTGACGCTCGCCCAGGCGATCGACGCCGTGCTTGCCCGTTACCCGTCGCTGGACGCCGCCCAGGCTGCGGTTGACGCGGCTCGCGGCCGCGCGCTCGAAAGCGGCGCCGCGCGCCTGCCCCAGGTTTCCGCGGGCGGTTCCTATACCTACATGTCATTGCGGCCCTACGTCGCCTTCACGCTTCCTACCGGCACGAGCTCCTTTTACGAGACGATCACCAACAGCTACACCGTCAACCTGGAGGCAAGGCAGTTGCTCACGGACTTCGGCCGCACCGACGCCCTGGTGGCGCTCGCCCGCGCCGGCGAACTCTCCGCCCGCGATGCCCTCGAAGAGGCGCGACAGCAGCTCGGCTACCAGACGATCCAGGCTTTTTACAGCGCCCTTCTCTGGCGCGAGTCCGTGTCCGTAGCCGACGAGGAGATCCGTGCCTTGGAGGAGGCGCGGCGGATCACCGCCAGCAAACTCGCCAGCGGCAGAGCGACGAAGTTCGACGTCCTCACGACCGAGGTCAGGCTTGCCAACGCCCACAACACACGGGCCGACCGCGTCGCGGCCCTGGAAAAACAGGAGGCCCTGCTTCGCCAGTTGCTGGGTTACGAACCGGGCGCGCCGGTCCTGATCGCGGGAGAATTCAATCCTCCAGCCGGAATCCCCGATCTCCCGGCCACGGTTGCCGAGGGGTTGCAGAACCGCCCGGAGATGAAGCTCGCCCGGGACACCGAGGCCGAAGCCGGGTTCAAGCTCGATGCCGCCGACCGCGAAAACCGGCCTGTCCTGACGGCGCAGGCCACCGCAGGCGTGGAGAACGGAATGTTGCCCGAGATGTACGACAACAAGGGCTACGTCGACGCGGAGCTCAGCGTGTCCGTGCCGATTTTCACGGGCCGGCGCATCGCCGGGGAGCGCGTTGCGGCCCGCGGCGAGCTGCGGGCGGCGCAGGACCGCAAGAGCGAGCTTGCCCGCACGATAACGGCCGATGTGGAGAACGCCCTCGCGGAGCTCAAGAACGCCCAGGCCCATGTTGCCAGCGCGGACACCCTGGTGGAACAGGCGCAGGAGGCGCTTTCTCTCGCGAAGCTGCGCTACGTCAACGGTGTCATCACCAATTTCGAGCTTCTCGACGCCCAGAGCAACGCCCGCAGCGCGGAGCTCGCCCGCCTGCAGGCCCGCTACGACTGCGTCCTCGCCCGCCAGGCCATCGCCCGGGCCGCCGGCCAGCGGCCCGTCCCCCAATAGCCGCCGGCGGGGTCTGGTCCGGCCTGCTCGAGGCGCAGGCGGGGCCGCGTCCGGGCAGAGGGAGCGCGAATCCGGACGGGAGGGCGGAAGGAGGCTGGAAGGCGCTTTTTGCCGCAGAAGGACCCGGCTGTCCTGATCCGGGATGCCCGGGGGGGCAGGCCGGCGCGCCTCCCGGCGCGGTCACTCCGCCAGGTATTCAGCTTCGGCGGTCTCCTCGGCCTTTTCCTCCTCCTTCAGGTGATGTGCGGCGGGTTGAAGCAGGAAGCACAGGGGAATGGCGGCCATCAGGATGATGCCGGCGAGCACAAATCCGTTTTCGAAGCCCAGCACCATCGCCCGCCGGGCGATGCCCTGGGCCGCGGCGAAGGCGACCCTGACACGGGGATTTGCGACCATGTCGGCGTTATTGTGAAAGGTCATCGCCAGGGTCCGCAATCCCAGCCGGACTTCGAAGCGCTGCCCCTGCACGGGGAACGCTTCGCCCAGCCGGACGGCGTGGCGATGAATGGAGTTGGTGACGAATGTATTCAGCAACGCAATACCCAACGAGCCTCCAACATTCTGAAACACGTTCAGGAAACTGCTGGCCATCGGAAGCTCCCGGCGGGGCACCGCATTCAGCGCCGCCGCCATCAACGGGGCCATCATCAGCGCCAGGCCGGCGCCGCGGCCGATCTGCGGCAGCACCAGCATGGGCCATTGCGACAGCGGATCGAGGAGGCCGAACACGATCAGCGAGCTCCCCACAAGGATGCAGCCGGCGGTGGTCAGCGCCGCCGGGCTGTAGCGATCCGCCAGCCGTCCGGCCAGGGGCATGGTCAGGCCGACCGCCAGGGCGTTCGGCAGCATCCAAAGGCCCGCCTGCACCGGCGTGTAGCCCATCTCGTTCTGGAGGAAGATCGGGAAGAGGAAGACGCTGCCGAACAGGCCGACCGCGCGGAAGACGGCCAGCAGGATGCTCAGGAGGTAGTTGGGGATGATGAAGAGGCGCAGGTCGAGCAGCGGATCCTCAATGGCCAGCTCGACGGCGAGGAACATCACCAGGCCCACGACCGCGATGGCTTCACACACATGAATATAGTCGGAATGCCAGCCCTTGATCTGCCCGTTGGACAGCGCCGTGAGACCGGCGATGATCGCCATCGAAAGGAAGACGAATCCATACAGGTCGAAGGAACGTCTGGCCCCGCGGGCGCGGAGGGGGCGCATGATGATCATGCCGAGCAGCAGGGTGACGGCGCCGACGGGAAGGTTGACTGAGAAAATGGTCCTCCAACTGAAGGCGTCGGTCAGATAGCCGCCCAGCGTGGGTCCGATCGCCGGTCCGGCCATGATTCCCATGCCCCAGATGCCGAGCGCCCTTCCCCGTTCGTGCGGCTCGAACAGCTCGGCCACGATCGACATGCCGATGGGCTGGATGGCCCCGCCGCCGATTGCCTGGAGGATGCGGGCCGCGATCAGCGAATCATAGCTCCATGCCATCGCGCATGCCGCGCTGGCGACGGTGAAGACGAGCAGGCTGCCCAGGTAGAGTGCCTTGTAGTTCACCCGGTTGGTGAGCCAGCCGACAAAGGGCATGACGACGGCCGAAGTCATCATGAAACCTGTCGCCACCCATTCGATCTGCTCCCGGTCGACCCCGAATGTGCTCATCATGTGGGGCAGGGCGACGTTGACGATGCTCGAGTCCAGCACCGCCATGAACGTGCCGAGCATGATGATGCCCAGGACGCCCCACCGGTTGGCCCGCAGGTCGGGATCGCTAGTCTGCATGGCTCCCCCCGCGGCTGAAACCGCAATCAGGGACAGGGGTGCGATCATGGCGCGCCCGAGTGGGGGGGCGGCGCAGGCCGGAGCCCCGGTGCGCCGGGAAACCTGATGAATCGCGGGGGCGCCGCGTCTCCCGATCACAACCTTTGCCGCGGATCATGGGAGGGAAGGGCCCCCGGGCTAGTCGTGCGCCGGCCCCGGCTCCGGAACGGCTCCTTTTGCAGTGCCCGAGTGGATGCGCACTTCGACCGACAGGCCCGGCCCCACCGCCAGCTCCGGCGGCGTGGTCACGGCGATGCGCAACGGCACGCGCTGGGTGACCTTGATGAAGGTGCCCGAGACGCCCTCGGCGGGAATCAGGCTGAACTCGGAATTGACCGCGCGCAGGATCTCGGTCACCCGGCCGTGCAGCCGCACCGCCGGATAGGCGTCGACCGAGATGTCCACGGCGTCGCCGATCGCGACGTCGTCGAGATACTTCTCCTCGATGTTGGCGTCGACCCGCAGGGTGGCCGGGTCGAACATGCTGATCACCGGCTGGCCGGCCAGGGGCATTGCGCCCGGATCAACCCAGCGCCGCACAACCCAGCCGTCGAAGGGCGCCTCCACGGTGCAGCGGGCCAGGTTCCTCCGCGCGTTCTCCACGGTGGCGGAGACTTCCGCGATCCGGCTCCGGGCCAGTTCAACGGCCGCCTTGGCCGCGGCAATGTCCTCCTTGCGCGATCCCTCCTGCAGCTCGCTCAGGTTCTGCCCGGCGTTCTCCCGGCTCTGCTGGGCGGATTCAAAGGCGGTGCGGGCCCGGTCAAGATCGTCCTTGGACACTGCGGACCCCTTGAACAGCGCCTGGGTCCGCTCCAGCTCCACGCCCGCCATCTCCTCTTCATCCTGGAGGCGCTTGAGGGTGGCATCAGCCGCCCTGATCTCCTCGGGCCGGCTGCCGTTCACCGTCTTCTCGTACAATGCCTCGCTCAGGCCCAGATTGTCCCGGGCGGAAGTCAGGGACGCCTCCGCCTCGTTCAGCGCCGAATCGAGCATGGCCGGGTCCAGCCGGAACACGACGGTCCCCTTGCGAACGAACATCCCCTCGTGCACGGCCACGTCGATCAGCCGGCCGTTGATCTCCGGGGCGAGGTCCACCAGGTGACCGGAGAACCGGGCATCGTCGGTGAAGACGATTCCCCGCATGAAGATGAACCAGTAGCCGGACACGCCCGCGGCGATGACGGCGAGAACGGCGATGCCCGCCTGGATCTTCCGACGCCCGCGGCTGCCGCTGGCTGCCGGCTCCGGGTTCTCCCGGCCCGTTTCCGGGCGCCGGGCCGCCCCGGGCGCCGGGGATGATGGTCCTTCCGTTGTGCTCATTGGGTTTTGAGATTCATCCGGGATGACGGCCGGGGCAAGGCGGCCCCCTTGAGGAACAGATCCACGACCGTTGCATGGCTGCGCTGCGCCTCGGGCCAGCCTTCCAGGTCCCACGAGCGGGCCCGCAGCATGGCAAGGAGATACTCCGTCAGCACCCCCGGGGGGATGTCCGCGCGGATCTCGCCCGATGCCACCCCCTGGGCGATCACCGCGGCCACGGCTTCCGTCATCGTCCTGCGCCGTTTCCGCCAGCGCAGCCGCAGGCCGGCGCCGCCGCCCTCCCTGATCCGTTCGTCCTCGGAGAGGATGATCCGGAAGAGCGGGCGGCGCATCTGGAAGAAGGCGACGATGTCCCCGCACATGCGCAGCAGGCGCCCGTGGAACGCGCCCTCATGGGCGGCGATCTGCCGGAGCCGCCCGCACATCTCCTCCAGGCCCGCCACCGCGGCCTGGAAGATCACGTCCTCCTTGTCGGAAAAATACAGGTAGATCGTGCCCTTGCCCACGTCCGCCTGCCGGGCGATTGCGTCGAGGGTCACCTCGTCAACGCGGCGGGTCCGGAGGAGGTCTCCGGCCGCCTGCATGATGCGCTGTTTTTTGTCGGGATCCGTCACTGACTGGCCAGTCAGTCATGAACGCCTCCCGAGTCAAACGGGAAACCGCCTTTCCGCGGCCGCCGCGCCCGCGGCGCGCGGG
The DNA here is from genome assembly GCA_963827125.1 of uncultured Verrucomicrobiae bacterium. GTDB lineage: Bacteria > Verrucomicrobiota > Verrucomicrobiia > Opitutales > Opitutaceae > Fen-1467. Next base: position 157,098 of record CAWHAC010000012.1, on the reverse strand, counting down.
GCGGGAAGCTTGACAGCGAATAACTGTTGCACAGGGTAATGATTCATGAGCCGCGTTGTGGAATCCTGCGCCCGCGAACTGCTGGACACGGTCCCGGCGGTGATGGGGTTCATCCGCGACGGGGTCCGGCGCCGCCGCGCGGCGGGCCTTTCGCTGCCCCAGTTCCGCACGCTGGTGTTCCTGGGCCGCGTGAGGGACCCCTCCCTGTCGGCGGCCGCCGGGCATCTCGGGCTTTCGCTGCCGGCGATGTCGCGGCTGGTGAACGGGCTGGTGGCGAGGGCGCTGGTGGAGCGGCGGGCGGTCCCGGGGAACCGCCGCCAGATCGCGCTGACGCTCACGGCGCGGGGGCATGGCATGCTGGAAATCGTGCGCGCGGAGATTCGCCTGGGGCTCGCCCGCGCGCTGGCGGGGCTCCCGGCGTCGGAGCTGAAGGCGATCCGGCGCGCGACGGGGGCGCTGCGCGCCGCCTTCGGGCCCCGGACGCCCTCCCGGGAAGCATGCAGGGGGAGGAAGCCATGACGATCCTGGAGACTTTCGGGCTGACCCGCCGGTTCGGGAAGCTGACGGCGGTGGACCGCCTCGACCTGGCGGTGGCCGAGGGCGAGGTCTTCGGCCTGCTCGGGCCCAATGGCGCCGGGAAGACCACGGTCATCAAGATCCTGACGACCCTGCTGCCGCCGACTGCAGGGACGGCGACCGTCGCCGGGTTTGACGTGCGGCGGCAGCCGGCCCGGGTCCGCGGATCCATCGGCTACGTCCCCCAGTTGATCTCGGTGGATGGCGCGCTGACGGGCCACGAGAACCTGCTGATGTTCGCCAAGCTCTATGGCGTGGGGCGCGCGCTGCGCGCGCGCCGCATCGCGGAGGCGCTGGAGTTCTCGGAGCTGCAGGAGGCCGCCGGCCGGCCGGTGCACGGCTATTCGGGAGGAATGGTGCGGCGGCTCGAACTCGCGATGGCCATGCTGCACCGGCCGCGGCTGCTGTTCCTGGACGAACCCACGGTCGGGCTCGACCCGGTGGCGCGGCAGGCGGTGTGGCGGCAGATGCGGCTGCTGGCGCGGGATTACGGGATGACCATCTTTCTGACCACCCATTTCATGGAGGAGGCGGATGCATTGTGTGGAAGGGTGGCGATCCTGAACCTGGGCCGGATGGCGGCCCTCGGCGCCCCGGACGCATTGAAGCGTTCCCTCGGGCAGCCCGATGCGACGCTGGACGACGTGTTCGCCCATTTCACCGGCCATTCCCTGGAAAATGAACATGAACGGAACCTCCGAGGCATCTCCCAGACCCGACGCAATCTTGCCCGCCTCGGTTGATCGGGGCGGCGGCCTGGCGCTGCGCTGGCTGGGCCAATGCCTGACGCTGGCCGAGATGGAGCTGCGGAAGCTGCGTCACGACCCGACGGAGCTGCTGACCCGCGCGATCCAGCCGGCGCTATGGCTGCTGGTTTTCGGCGAGGTGTTCACGCGCGTCCGGGCCATTCCCACGGGCGATCTCCGTTATCTCGATTTCCTGGCGCCGGGCGTCCTGGCGCAGAGCGTGCTGTTCATTGCGATCTTCTACGGCATCGCCGTCATCTGGGAACGCGATCTGGGCCTGGTCCACAAGCTTCTGGTCAGCCCCGCGCCCCGGGCCGCGCTGGTGCTGGGCAAGGCGCTGTCGGCGGGCCTGCGCGGACTTTCGCAGGCGTGCATCGTCTACCTGCTCGCCTGGCTGCTCGGCGTGAAGATGAACTGGCATCCGGCGGCCCTGGCGGGGGTGGCGGCGGCGGTGCTCCTGGGTGCGGCGGTGTTCTCGACGTTTTCGCTGATCATCGCCTGCATCGTCAGGACGCGGGAACGGTTCATGGGCATCGGGCAGATCCTGACGATGCCGCTTTTTTTCGCGAGCAACGCGATGTACCCCATTGCGATGATGCCCGGCTGGCTCCAGGGCATCGCCCAGGTCAATCCGTTGACCTACGAGGTTGACGCGATGCGGGCGCTGATGATCCAGGGGGGAGCCAGCCAGTCCGGCCTCGGCATTGATTTCGCCGTGCTGCTGGCGGCCTCAGCGGGCCTGACCGTCGTCGCAGCCCGGCTGTATCCGCGCCTCGCGCGGTAGGAAGGCGCAGCCGGCAGTGTGCCGCGGCGTCCGGGGACTCTGCACCGGCCGGACGGCTCCGGCCGCGCATCCGTCATGCGCCGGAGCCGGACTGCGGGACCCGGTCCGCCCGGTCATCCCGAGGATCGGCCGGACAGTCCGGAATTGGTGGGTCGACGGGGACTCGAACCCCGAACCAACGACTTAAAAGGACGCTGCTCTACCATTGAGCTATCGACCCGAATCAAATCTCCACCAATGACTTAAGCGAAACACGATTCCTGCTTTTCACACCAAAATTATACACTCTTCTCCGAACGGAGGGAAAAGATGTGAAAACGTGGGAGAAAACCAAGACTCAGTGCGTCTGTCGTCATGGGCAGAGTGGACGTTACTACGTTCGCTATACTGCCGCCGGCAAGCAGAAATGGGAAGCTTGGAGACCGACGTGTTCAGCGTCGCGCGTCACTCCGGCTGCTGGCGCACCCGTCGCGCCGCCGTCCGGTGCGGTAGAGCGGTAAACGTTAACCGTGAATAATGGTTGGAACCTCGGACAGCAAGCGACGCCGGCGCCCGGCAGATCGAGGCTGCCCGACGCGTACTTGTGGATCTCGGGCAGGTCCTGGCGGCTTTTTGCGGCTGAATCGTCGTGGGCGGCGGGAAACCGGGCGGAGGCTTGACAGACCGCGCCTAGTAAGACAGCGTAAGACGTGGAAACGACGCTCTCAAGCAAGGGCCAGATCGTGCTGCCGGCGGCGGTGCGCCGGCAGTTGCGATTGACCCGCGGCGAACGGTTGGCCGTGGAACTGCGCGATGGCGGCGTCTTGCTCCGCCCCATGAATGCGCCCCGCGCCTACAGGATGGTCAACCATCCGGTGTCGGGCCTGCCGGCGATGGTGCCAGTCGGGCTGCGCGGCCGCCTGGTGACCGCCGGGGAGATCGCGAAGCTAAACGCGGAACTTTTGTGAGCGCCGGTCACTTCCTGCTCGATGTCAATGCGCTCGTGGGGCTGCTGTGGAATGTGCACAGCCTGCACTCACGGGCGCATGCGTGGTTTGCGCGCGAAAAACCCCTGGTCTTGGGATGCACATTGACGGAGCTGAGCTTCATTCGCGTCTCGATGGCGGACAAAACGATCGCCGCGAGCTACGCCGATGCGGAACGGGCGCTGGCGCAGTTCATTGGCGCCTTGGGCACGCGCTACCGGTTTGTCGAGGCGGTGCCGCCGGGTCCGCTGCTGCGGGGGCGGACGCCGCGCACACACAAGGAAGTAAGCGACCTTTACCTTTGCGCGCTGGCCGAGGCGAACGGCGCCAGGCTCGCCACGCTCGACGCCGGCATCAGGGACCCCGCGGCGGTGTTGATCGGGTAGGATTCTGTTGACACGAGTTCTTCTCGCGGTGCCGTTGTCGTCGAAACTGCGGCCTCCGGTCAGGGCGATTGCCTGAGTCTCCAATTAGCCCGGCCCAAGGAATGAATCCCGTTTCCCTTCAGGCGCTGGCAATGGCCGCCGCGACGAATTGATTGAGGCTTTCGCCGCGAGCCGATGCCTTGATCGCAGCCTTCTGATGGAGTTCTGGTCCGATACGAACCACAAATTTGCCGCTGTAGGTCTTCCCGGCGGTAACGGCGGGCAGACGCTCTTTGTTGGCCAGCAGTTCCGCGACGTGCTCCTCAACGAGCTTGCAGATCTCCCGGTAAACTTTCGTCTCGTCTGCGCCGTGGCACCCACCGAAGAAGAGCCCTGGGCAGCGGCCAACGAAGCATTTGTCGGCGTCCGACCACTCGACGATCTTGAGATAACGAGCCGCAGCTCCCTTGACGGCGGCCGGTGAGATTCGGATTTTCATGACATTGACTCCTGGGCGGCAGCATTCGCCAGCTTCACGTCTTTTTCCTGGTAGTATCTTGATACTAGCTTTGGGGAAGTCAAGACAGGGCAGCCTTCGGAGAACGTGGCGCGGGTGCGCGGACGGCGGGGTAGGGCACGGGCTCCCGTTTTGGCGTCCAGAGCCGAGCGGCGCGGCCCGCACGTTCAGCGAAGAAGCGCCCCACACCACGCGCCCCGCCGGGCCGCCGGCGCTCAGCCCCGGAACGGGAACAGCTTGAAGAAATTCAGGAAGAACACCACCGCGACGACGTAACCGGCGAAAGACAGCGACCGCGGCCGGCCTGCAGCCAGGGCGAGCACCGCCGCGCAGATCAGGCCCAGGCCGATGCCTTCGGCAATGCTGAAGCACAGGGGGATCGCAAAGATCGTCAGGACGGCCGGCGCCGCGATGAGGAAGTCCTCCATGGGGATCTCCGTCACGGACTGCATCATGAAAACGCCGACGATCACCAGCGCGGGGGCGGTCGCTGCCGCCGGTATGCTGAGAATCAAAGGCGTGGTGAACAGCGCCAGCAGCATCATGGCCGCCGTCACGACAGCGGTCAGTCCCGTGCGCCCGCCCGCCGCGACCCCCGCGGCCGATTCGATGTAGCTGACCACGGTCGACGTTCCGCAAAGCGCGCTCAGGATGGTTGCAATCGAGTCGGCGACCAGGGCGCGCCCGGCGCGCGGCAGCCGCCCGTCGGCGTCAACCAGGCCTGCCCGCTTGGTCACGGCCACCAGCGACCCCAGGTTGTCGAAAAGGTCCACGAGCAGCAGGGTGAGAATGATGGGAACGGCGGCCTGAAGGGCGGACCCGCTTTCCAGGAACCGGAAGCTGAGTTTCAACGCGACCGGCGCAGGCGAAGCCGGGAGGGCGAGCAGGTGCCCCGGCAATTCAGTGACCATCCGCCCGCCGCCCGCCGGAACCAGCAGGCCGGCAAGCGCCGCCAGAAGCATGCCCAGGACGATTGCGCCGGGGACCCGCCGGGCGACAAGAACCGCGGTGACTGCGATCCCGCCGAGGCACAGCGCCACGGGACCGGACGTGAAATCCCCCGGGGCCACGAAGGTCGCCGGGTTCGCGACAATCACGCCGCCATCCTTGAAGCCGATGAACGCAATCATCAGGCCTATGCCGCAGGTCACGGCGGTTTTCAGCGGCAGGGGGATGGAGGCGATGATCTTCTCACGCACCCCCGTCAGGGACAAAAGGAGGAATAGAACGCCGTTGACAAACACCATCCCGAGGGCCTCCTGCCAGCGCACGCCCCTGCCCAGGCAGATCGAATACGTGAAGAACGCGTTGATCCCCATGCCCGGAGCCAGCGCCAGCGGGAAATTGGTCAGCGCGGCCATGAGCACTGTGCTCAACGCGGCGGTGAGCCCCGTGACCGTCACCAGCGCGGCCCGGTCCATGCCGCTGTCCGCCAGGATGGACGGGTTCACCGCCAGGATATAGGCCATCGCGGCGAATGTCGTCAGCCCGGCCATGATCTCCCGGCCCGGCGTCGTGGAATTGCGGTCGAGGGCGAAGAGTCGTCGCAACATCGTGCGCGAAGACTTGGCATTCACAATGCCGGGGTCGAGCCGGGAAACGCGATGGCGCGCCCGGCCGGAGATCCGCCATGAACGGAGTCCCGTGAACCCCGTTCCCGGAGGCCGGGTGGCGCTGCGCCCTCCGCCGGAATCCGCGTCAATTCTTCACGTCGCCCGGGGCTGCGTTGAACTGCATCTTTGCCACGAGCTCCAACAACCGTTCGCGCAGGATCGCGTTTTCCTCCTCGGCCGTCTTCGCATAGGTCGACCGTTCGAGGACGCGTTCAGCCAGCTCGGCGCTCACGACGAAGATATGTCCGCTAACCACGAAGCAGAGGTTGCCACGTTTCGCGACGGCGGGGCTCAGCCAGCGCGAAAGCGCCACGCGGTGTTCGAAGTAGGATCCGCCGGGGAGCAGGGTGAAGATCAGCATGGCGCCATCCTGCAGCTTTGGAAGGAAAGTGGCGTCCGGCTCCATTTTCGAACCCGGGAAGCGGTCGGCAAAATCGGGCATCACGGAGCTCGTGAAGAAATTGACGAGAAAACCCTTTGCGCCGCGCCTGTCATATTCCGATTTCAAACCTGGCGTGAGCGGAAACTGGGCGACGCTGATGTGGGTGTTGAAATCGTCATCGAAGTTGACGACATTCGGCGTGTCGGAGATGGCTCCGCCGAGCTGCGGGAGAACGGGGATCTTCATCCGGTAGCAGCCGTTTGGCGCGACATAGAAATCGCCATCGATCGTGCCGTTGACCGGCGACGGCGCGGAGCGCGTTGCTTCGGCCCGGCCATCGGATCTCTGGAGAGTCTGCGCAACCAACGGGGAAAGACACGCGCCGAAGGTGAGGAGGACGGAAGCGATGGCAGATTTCATGAAGCTGACCGATTACAGGGGAAAGTGCGGTGATATCAAGTCCCTATCGGGGGACAACATGCGTTGTCATCTGACTCCCAGTTTCTGCCAAAGTGCCACGGGGATCTGCTCCGCGCGGGCGGTGGGGCCGAGGCCGGCGCCCTGATCTCCTCCATCCACGCCGCGCCGACCCCCTCCGGGAGCCGGGAACGGAGAAACGCCCCCAGTTGTTTGCGGCGCTGCTGGAAGCAACGCCGGATGATCGCCCTGACCTCCGGGCGGAATTGGAACGGCGCCGCCTTGCGCTCAAACACCTGCAGGCACGAGCCGACGGCGGGCCGCGGATGGAAGCACGACGCCGCCACGGGGAAGCCCTGGGTGAGGTCCAAGGCCGCCTGCAGGAAGATCGAGATCGCCCCGTAGCTTTTGGTGCCCGGGCGGGCGGCGTAGCGATCGGCGGCTTCGCGTTGCAGCATCAGCACCATCCGGCCTGGAAGCGGGCCCGACAACACGGCGTCCATCCACGGCGTCGAGATGGCATAGGGGAGGTTGGCGATGATCTTGAAAGCGGATGCCGCCTGCGGCGCCGGGAGCCCGGCCAGCGGCCACTCGACGGCGTCGCCCTCGATCAGGTGCAGACGGTCGGGATGGAGAGCCTGGAGGGTTGCGGCCAGATGCCGGTGCAGGGTGCGATCGGTCTCCACCGCCCAGACCTCGGCGCCTGCCTCAAGCAATGCGCCGGTCAGGGTGCCGAGTCCAGGGCCGATCTCCACCACCGCGTCGCCCTGTGCCACGCTTCCGAGGTCGAGCGATTTGCGGACGATATTGCCGTCGACCAGGAAATTCTGCCCGAGAAACCGCCTGGGCCGGTGTCCAAGCCGCTCGAGAATCGCCCGGGTCTCTGTGGGGCTGAAAGGCATGGCTGGCAGCCGGCGTCGGCCCCGGCTAGATCCCGCGGAACTCCCCAATGAGATGTGCCGGGTCGGGGGTTTTCATCAGCGCCTCGCCGGCCAGGATGGCGCAGGCGCCCGCCGCATGAACGCGCTCCGCATCCCCGCGGGTGAGGATTCCGCTCTCGCTCACCGCGATCACCCCGTGCGGAAGCAGGGGGATCAGGCGCTCGCTGATGCCCACGTCCGTTTTGAACGAGGCGAGATCGCGGTTGTTGACGCCGACGATCGCCGGCTCGTGGCGGAGGGCGCGATCGAGGTCGGCCACGTCGTGGATTTCAAACAGCGCCTCCAGGCCGGCGGCGCGGGCCGCATCGTGCAATGCCCTGATCTCGCTGTCGGTCAAAACGCGGATGATGATGAGCACGGCGCTTGCACCCGCCTGCCGGGCCTGCAGGACCTGGAGCGGGTGGACCATGAAATCCTTGCGCAGGCAGGGGGGCGGCCGCTCGGCCGCGGCCAGGCCGGCGGCGACGTCGCGGAGATCATCCAGGGAGCCGCCGAAGTAGCGCGCGTCGGTGAGCACGGACAGGGCGTCGGCCCCGGCGGCGTGGAAACACCGGGCCTGTTCAAGCGAAGAGACGCGGGCCTTGATTTCGCCGGCCGAGGGCGACCGGCGCTTGATCTCGGCGATGACGGCGAGCCGGCCGTCCGCGCGGCGCAGGGCCGCGGCCATCGGGGGGGGCGGCGGCCGTTCCGCGCCGGCGCGGGCCAGCTCGGCCTCGGACACCGGGCGCAGCAGCGGCCCGATCTCCCGCCTTTTGTGGGCCATGATCTCGATCAGCTTGTCCATGGGCGGCCTTGATTAGCCGCAAAGAGACGGCCAATGCGCAAGGCTTTATGTTTTGCGTTTTCCGGGCCTTTTTGCGCCCATTCCCGAAAATGAGTGCGATTGACGACCTCCGTCAGACCATGGCCCGGCTGCGCGCGCCCGACGGCTGCCCCTGGGACCGCGAACAAACCCACCAGACGCTCGCGCGCTGCCTCATCGACGAATGCAGCGAACTGATCGAGGCGATCGACCGGTCCGACCTGCCCCACATGCGCGAGGAGCTCGGCGACGTGCTGGTGCAGGTCGTGTTCCACGCCCAGCTCGCCGCGGAGCGGGGTGATTTCGACTTCGACGACGTGGCCCGGGAGATCAACGAAAAGCTCGTGCGCCGCCACCCGCATGTATTCGGCGCGGGGCGGCTGAATTCCTCGGCGGAGGTCCTCGTGCAATGGGACGCGATCAAGCGGACCGAACGGCCGGCCGCGGACGGGGGCGGGGCGCCCCTCTTCAAACAGCTGCCGCCGCGGCTGCCCGCCCTGATGTATGCCGAGGCGGTCTGGAAGCAGATTGAGAAGAAGCGCCTGAACACCGCGGGCCGGGTCAACGCCGGGGAGATCCGGCGGCTGGGAGCCGACCTCACCGATGAGGCGCTCGGCCGCCAGCTGTTCGAACTGGCCGCGGCGGCGCAGGCCCGGGGCCTTGACCCGGAGGGGGCGTTGCGCCGCGAGACATCGCGCGTGGTCCGGGAGGCGGAAACGGCCTGGCGCGCGGCAAACCCGCCGCGCTCCTGACCGGAGGGAAGGGGAGCCATGGGTTCCGCGGATGAAAACGGGCCGGTTCCGGCGACGGCCGCCGTGCCGGCCGGGGTGGCGGCCGAATGGCTGGAACCGTTCCTGGAGCACCTGGCCAAGGAGCGCCGCTATTCGCGCTACACGGTGCGCAACTACCGCCAGGCGTTTGAGGATTTCTGGCGCTGGCTGGCGCGCAGCGGGCTCGCCGAGCGCGGTTGGGACCGCCTGGAATCCCGCGATCTGCGCGATTTCGTGATCGAGGGGCAGCGGCGCTACAGCCGGCGGACCCTGCACAACCACGTCTCGGGACTGCGCGCGTTCTGGAAATTCTGGATGCGGCGCGGCCGGCTCCGGCATTCGCCATTGACGGGGGTCGCGCTGCCGAAGCTCGCGAAGCCGCTGCCCAAATTTCTGACGGAAAAGCAAATGGTCGACCTGCTGGCGGGGCCGCAGCGCCTGATCGAGAATGGAAGCGTGGATGCCTTCACGGGATGGAGGGACCGTCTCGTGATGGAGCTTCTCTACGGCGGAGGGCTGCGCGTGAGCGAACTCAGCGGCCTGAATTACGGGCAGGTGGATTTTGAAGGGGGATTTGCGCGCGTGCTCGGGAAGGGAAACAAGGAGCGGCTGTGTCCGCTCGGCCGGGTCGCGATGGCCGTGCTGGTGAAGTGGAGGAGGGAATTCGCCCGCTCGAGTTGCGCGGACGCGCCGGTGGTCGTCAACGCGCGCCACGAGCGGCTGCGCGCGCGCGAAATCCAGCGGTTGCTCAAACGTCATCTCTCGCTCGCCGATCTGCCGGCGGACATCACGCCGCACAAGCTCCGGCACAGTTATGCGACCCACCTGCTCAATGCCGGGGCCGACCTTCGTCTTGTGCAGGAACTTCTGGGCCATGTGAGTCTGGCGACTACCCAGATCTACACCCATGTGAGTGTCGCGCACCTGAAGGAAGTGTACGCGCAGGCACATCCGCGGGCCTGACGGCTGGGGGTTTCCGGCAGTCCGGCCGGCGGCTGGGTGCCGGGGGCTCTTTCGCCTGCTTGGAAAAAATCCGTTAAAATTATGGGCCGGATAAGGTCGGGATGGCCCAGACGGCGGGAAATTGTCAGATTTGGCGTTTTTAGAGAAAGCCAGAGCTACGACGTGATCATCATGCGCTTGAGGAACATCATTGAAGGATTCTGAACGCTGGGAGCGTGCGCCGAGCCCTGTTGCTGAAACCCTCCCGGTTCGACGGTCCCGGCAATGGCCGTTGCCACCCTCACGCAAATAGTTTTCATCAGCGTCTGTTTTCTGCGATCTCGTCCATGAACACACCCCAGCTTGACCCCCAGCTGGTTCGGCGCGAAGAGCCGGTGACCGCCGCATCGAAGGCGGACTCCGGGCGTTTTGGGAACGGAACCGCGATCGGCGCCGGGCAGAAGGGGAGGCGGGCCGGGCGCGAATCTGCAGCGATGATTGCAGCGGGCTTCGCGATCCTGGTGACGCTGTGGATCTGCTGCTCAGAATGGCTCCTGTCGGCGGGGGCCGGTGATCCGCACCGCCTCATGGTTGTGCGGGATTGGGCAGGCTGGGCTCTTGTTGTTGTCGGCGCCGTTGTTTTGTACGCGTTGGTCAAAAGGGCTGCGGAGGGGCGGGAGCGGATCGAGGCGGAGTTGGAGGAAAGCAGCGGGCGGCTTCGGGTCATTGGCGAGAATTCCGCCGAGGTGATCTGGATTTATGACGTGGCGGAGAGGCGTTTTGTCTTCGCAAGTCCTGCGGCGCCCCGGGTTCTGGGGCTGGCGCCCGAGGAGATTGCGGCGGCGCGCGACCCCGCGATTCTCATGCCCGTGTCAGCGCATCCGGCCGCGGAGTTGCTGTCCCAGAGGATCGCCGCACTGGAGGCGGGAGACGAATCGGCCCGGGTCCGGGCTGACACGGGAGAGTTCATGCGCAAGGACGGCTCCTCCCTGTTCGTTGAAGCGGTGACCACATTGCTCACCGGCGAAGACGGTCGGGCGGTCCGCGTGCTTGGCGTGGTCCGCAACGCCGCCGATCGCATGCGTCTCAATGAAGAGATCGAAGGCCGGAAACAGGCGGAGGAACGTCTTCAGGAACAATCCACACAGCTGGCCGGGATCGAGGCTGCGATTCAGGCGCAGGCGAAGATTCGCGAACAGGCCGGGTTGCTGGACACTGCGAACGACGCGATCTACGTCACCGCGCTCGACGGTGCAATCTCCTACTGGAACCAGGGGGCGGAGCGGCTGTTCGGCTGGACCTCTCCCGAGGCTTTGGGGCGGACGACCGCCGAGCTGTTTTCCCGCGATCCGAAGACCGGTGACAATCAGACGGCGGTCCTCCTGCAGCGGGGAGGCTGGGCCGGCGAGGAGCGGCAGCGCACCAAGAGCGGACGGTACGTGGTGGTCTTCACCCGGCTGACGCTGGTGCGCGGCGGAGCGGGGGAGCCGCCCGCGGTGTTTGCGATCAGCTCGGACATCACGGAGAAGAAACGGATCGAGGCCCAGTTCCTGCGCGAGCAGCGCATCGAGAGCCTGAGGGCGCTGGCGGGCGGCATGGCCCGCGATCTCAACGCCGTGCTTGCGCCGGTCTCCCTGGCGATTCCAGCCCTGCGCGCGGAAAACTTGAGCGACGGAAGTCGCAACCTGCTTGCCGCGGCCGACGAGAGCGTCCGCCGCGGCGTTGAGATTGCGGAGCAGGTGCTGATCTTCGCCACGGGGGCCCAGGGAGAACGAAAACCGCTCCAGCCCGGGGCGCTTCTTGAGGAGACGGCGAAGACGGCCCGTGAGACTTTCCCCGGTAGCATCCGTGTGGACACGAGGGTGGCGGAGGATCTGGAGCCTGTCCTTGGAGATGCTGCCTATCTCCGCAGGGCCATTCTGGACCTTTGCGCCAACGCGCGCGATGCCATGCCGGCGGGCGGCGTCCTGACGCTCGCGGCGGAGAGCGTCACAGTCGACGAGCACACGGCGCGCGAGACCCTGGGGGGAAAGGCGGGCCGCCACGTCCGCCTGAGCGTGGCCGACACGGGCGGGGGCATCCCTTTGGAGTCTCTCGACCGGATCTTCGAGCCGTTCTTCACGACCAAGAGGCCCGGACGGAGCGCCGGCCTCGGTCTGTCGACGGTGATGGGCATCGCCCGGGGCCATGGCGGCTTCGTGCGGGCCGTGAGCACCGTGGGACAGGGATCGCGTTTCGAGCTGTTCCTTCCGGCGGGTGATCCGTCGCGGCCCGGGGCTGGCGGGGCGTTTCCCACCCGGAGCCCGTTCATGCATGGCGAAACCGTCCTCGTGGTGGACGATGAGGTGGCGGTGTGCGAACTCATCCGCCGGGTGCTGGAGCGCCAGGGCTACCATGTTCTCGCTGCCACCGGCGGGGAGCCGGCGTTGCACCTGTTCGAAGAACATCACGAGGTCATCAAGGTCGTCGTCACGGACATGATGATGCCGAATGTGGATGGGCCGGCGTTGATCCGCCGCGTGCGGGAGATCGATCCGGCGGCCTGCATCGTCGGGATCAGCGGCGTGGGCGACCGGGCCATGCTCGACAAGATTGAATCGCTCGAACTTGCGGGATTCCTCGCCAAGCCGTTCACGGTGGAGATGCTCCTGAAGCTTCTACAGAAGGTCCTGAATGCGGCGCCGGAAGCCGCCCCTGCGGCGCAGGCTTCCAGAGATTGAGTGTCGAAGGCCGCAGGGGACGGAGGGAGGCCGTGACCGCGCCTGCCGGGAGGGGTGTGTTGTGGCGGGCCGCCCTCCCGGCTTTTTTCGGCCGCTGGTGCGGCCCCTCGCGCCGCGGACCCTCCGGAGCGCGGCGACGATGGAAGGGGATCAGTCCTGGATGGCCGCCGGCTCGCCGGCGCCGTGCTGGCGGTCGTAGAGGGAGCGGTACAGCGGGTTCCGGTCGTAAAGCGAAGGATGGTCGCCCTCGGCGATGATCCGCCCCTGATCGAAAACGAGGATGAACGAGGCGTCCCGGATGGTGCTGAAGCGGTGGGCGATGATGACGACCGTCTTGCCGATGATGAGCTTTTTCAACGCGGACTGGATGGCGGCCTCGCTCTGGGAATCCAGGGCCGACGTGGCTTCGTCGAGGATGAGGATCGGCGCGTTCCGAAGAAATGCCCGGGCCAGGGCGAGCCGCTGTTTCTGGCCGCCGGAGAGGCGGGCGCCGCGCTCGCCCACAATGGTGTCATAGCCGAGGGGAAACCCGCTGATGAATTCGTGGGCGAAGGCGTCGCGGGCGGCGCCAATGACCTGCTCGCGGGTGGCGTTGGGAGAGGCGAGAAGGAGGTTGTTGAAAACGGTGTCGTTGAAAAGGACCGGATCCTGCGAAACGATGGCGATGTTCTGGCGCAGATCGGCGAGCCGCAGGGACCGCAGGTCGTGGCCGTCGAGCGTCACACGCCCCGCGATGGGATCGAAGAACCGCGGCAGGAGGTTGGCAAAGGTCGATTTGCCGGCGCCGGAGGGGCCGACCAGCGCGCAGACGGTTCCAACGGGGATGCGAACGGTCACGTGGTGGAGCACGGGTTCGCCCGGCAGGTAGGAATACGACACATCCTCAAATGCGAGATCGCCCCTCGCGCGCGGCAGCGGACGCGCGTCGGGTGCCTCAGTGATGACGATTGGCGCATTTAAGACTTCCTCGAGCCGGTCGAGGGCGCCGAGGCCGCGCTTCCACTCGTTGTTGAGGCTGCCGAGCTTCTTGATCGGATCATAGCAGGCGTAGATGGCGGTGATCAGGGTGACGAACGTCGTCTGGTCGAGGTGGACCTTGTAGGAATAGAGCAGGGTGAACGAGATGCCGACCGCCGAGATGATCTCGATCAAGGGGGTCAGCGCCTTCTCGTACTTGAAGAACTTCATCTGCGCACGCACCAGGGCGCGGGAGACGATGGCGAACCGGCCGGTCTCCCTTTCCTCGAGCCCGAAGGCGCGCACTTCCTTGGTCGCGGACAGGTTCTCGTTCATCCGATCGGTCACGGCGCCCAGCTCGGCCTGGATCTGGCCGGCCCGCCGGATCAGTTTCTTTCCGACGTAGCGGATGGGCAGCACGCAAAGCGGCACGACGGCCAGAACTACCAGCACCAGGACCATTCCCTGGACATGGTAGGCCTTGTAGGCGACAAAGACGATCGCGCCGAGCAGGGCCGCGGGGCTCTTGACGATTTCATTGGCCGCGGTTGTGAGGGTGAACTGGAGCTGGTTGGCGTCGGCCAGTCCGCGGGAGAGCAGATCCCCGGTGGCATTCTTCTGGAAAAACGAGAGCGGGAGCACCTGCAGCTTGCGGAAGAAATCGAGCCGGATGCTCTCGAGCACGCGGGTGCCCACGAGTTGGATGAGATAGGTGTTGAAGTAGCCGGCGACTCCGCGGACGACGAAGACGGCGGGCAGCCAGAGCGCCACCAGGAAAAGCTGCCAGTGAGAAAGCGGCACCGGCGAGGCCGAGAAAATCACCGGGAAGATCGTGTTGATCATCAACGGCAGGCCGGCGCCCGTGGCCACGCCGGACAGCACGCCGCAGAAAATGCCGAGCGCCAGAATCCCGCGATGGGGTCGGAGGTAACGAAAATAGGGCCGGAAACGGCGCATGGCGTGGGAGGATGAAACGGGATTCCCGCGCGGCATTCCACCTCAATCTTTCGCCGACCGCACGTCGAGCGCGTCCCTGAGGCCGTCGCCGAGGAAATTGAGCGAGAACAGCGTGAGCGAGAAGACTGCGCCGGGGAAGATGAGCAGCCAGGGATACTCCTCCATTGCGGCCGCGCCGTCCTTGATCAGGACGCCCCATGAACTCATCGGCGGCTGCACGCCGAGGCCGAGGAAACTGAGGAAGGATTCGATCAGCATGACGGACGGGACCGTAAGCGTCGTGTAGACGATGACCGGGCCGAGGATGTTGGGCAGGATGTGGCGGAAAAGAATCCGCCGGCGGCCGAACCCCAGCGCTTGGGCAGCCTCGACGAACTCCATGCGTTTGACCGACATGACCTGTCCGCGGACGATGCGGGCCATCGTGAGCCATTCGACCGCGCCGATGGCGACGAACAGGAGGATGATGTTCCGCCCGAAGAAGACCATCAGGAGGATGACAAAGAGCGTGAAAGGAAGGGAGTACAGGATGTCGACGACCCGCATCATCGCGGCGTCAAGCACGCCCCCGGCGAACCCCGCGACCGCGCCGTAGACAACGCCGATGATCAGCGCGACAACCGTGGCGCTCAGGCCCACGGCGAGGGAAATGCGTCCGCCGTAGCACATGCGGACGAGCAGATCCCTGCCGGACATGTCGGTGCCCAGCCAATGAACGTGGTGATCCCGTCGATAAGTCCGTGTGCCGAGGCGCAGCGTCCCGCCGTGTTGCAGGGCTGTCAGCTGGGCGGGTGTGAAACCCTCCCGGGCGGCCGCGCGGTCAAACGCCACGACATAGGGATCCGGCGAGGCGCGGGCCGGGTCCGTCGCCCGGAGCAGGGGGGCCAGGGGCGGCGAAGCGCCGAGTTCGAGGGGTTGGTCCCGGTAATCGTAGGGGCTGAGCCAGGGGCCGGCCACGCAGGCGAGGGCGACCAGGATGAGCAGGCCGCCGCCGAAGACCGCAAGACGGTTCTTGCGGAGGCGCAGCCAGGCGTCGTGCCAGGGCGAATGGCCCGGCTCGACGGGCTCGTCGCCCTGGATTGTGGAGGAGCCTGAGATCATCGGATTGCCGTCAGGCAAGGGATGGTTGAGCCCACGAATCCACACGAATCAACACGAATAGGCGGGTGTCGGAATTCGTGGCCATTGGTGTGCATTTGTGGGAGTAGTTCGGAACAATCCGGTTCATTCCAGCCGGACCTTCGGGTCCATCCATGCCTGCGCGATGTCGGTGGCGAGGTTGAGCGCCATCAGGAGCGCGGCGTAGAGGATGACGGTTCCCAGGACGAGCGTGTAGTCGCGGTTGAATGCGCTGGTCACGAATTCCTGCCCGAGGCCCGGGATCTGGAATATCGTTTCGATCACGAACGAACCGGTCAGGATTCCCGCGATGGCGGGCCCGAGGTAGGAGACCACCGGCAGCAGCCCGCCGCGGAGGGCGTGCTTGAAGACGACGCGAAGCCCGGAGGCGCCTTTCGCGCGGGCCGTGCGGATGTAGTCCTGGTTGAGCGCCTCGATCATGCCGCCGCGGGTGAGCCGGGAGATGGGGGCGGCGTAGGCCAGGCCCAGCACCAGGGAAGGCAGGATGCGGTCGGACGGGAACTGCCAGCCCGACGCATCGAGCCAGCCGGCATGGATGGCGAAAACCAGCACGCACAAGGGACCGATCACGAACGACGGCACCGACAGCCCGATCATGCCAATCCCCGATGCGAGGTAGTCAACCCAGGTGTTGCGCCGCAGCGCGGCGACGATGCCCAGCGTCAGGCCGAGCGCCAGCGCCACGGCGAGCGACCAAAGGCCGAGTTCGATCGAAACGGGCAGCTTCTCGGCGAGGATTTCGTTGACGGTGCGGTTGGAGTATTTGAATGAAGGCCCGAAATCGCCGCGCAGCAGGGCGCCGAGGTACGCGAAGTACTGGCGGTGGAGCGGCTGGTTCAGGCCGTAGTGTGCCTCGATGTTGCGCAGGATCTCCTCGGGCACCGCCTTCTCGGCAGTGAACGGGCCCCCCGGCACGAATCGCAGCAGGAAAAACGTGGCGGTGATGGTGACGTACAGCGCAAGGATCGACTGCAGCAGGCGCAACCGGATGAAACGCAGCATGACTGGGCTGCATCTTTCCCAACACGGCGGACGCCGCAACCAAAAGCGGGAAGGCGGCCCGGCCCGGCGACGCCGTCAAGGCCCGGCGGCCTGACCGCGGCGCGCACGGAGAGCGTCCGGGCCGACGCGCCCCGCCTCCCGACCGGCGATCCCGCCGCCTCCTTCAGTGACGGGATTTGAAATACAGGAGCATCAGGAAGAACAGGAGCACCTGGACGGCGACGATGCCGCCGATCATGAGCCACAGGGTCCGGCCGCTTTTCCATGGCTGGGGGGCGCGCAGGCGCAGGCAGCGGTCGGTCAACTGCACGAGCTCGTAATCGTCGAGTTCGCGCTTCATCGCGCCGGCGCTCTCGAAGCGTTGCTCCGGGTCGCGCTCGATCGCATGGAGGATGATTTCTTCGATGACGGGGGTGAGATTGGGATTCACCTTGCGCGGCGCGACCGGATCGCCCGTGACGCGGGCATTCATCACAACGTAGGGGCTTTCGCCCTGGAACAGGGTCGAGCCGGTCGTCATCTCGTACAAGATCGCCCCGAGGCTGTAGATGTCGGTCCGGTGGTCGCCGCGTTTGCCCTTCACCTGCTCCGGGGCCATGTAGTCGGGGGTGCCCATTGTCGGCGTGAACCCGGCGAAGGTCAGCCGGCGCGCATTCTCGATGCGGGCGATTCCGAAGTCGAACAGCCGCAGGCTGCCGTCGCGACACAGCATGATGTTCTGGGGCTTGAGATCGCGGTGGGTGACGCCGTTGGCATGCAGGTACTCGAGCGCATCGCAGATCCGGCTGGCGCAGCGCACGGCCTCCGGCTCCGGCAGGGGTTTGCGCCGGCTCAACAGATCCGCCAGGGTCTCGCCGTCGAGGAATTCCATCACCAGGTAGGGGCGGCTTTTCTTCCCCTCGACTTTGATCACCTTGAGCACGCCCGGGTGCTGGAGCCGTGTGCCGATCTCCTCTTCGCGCTGAAAGCGTTCGAACCCGGCCACATCGCTTTCAAGCGTCATGAGCGGCACCTTGACCGCCACCGCCTCGCCGGTCTGCCGGTCCTGCGCCTTGAAAATGGACGCCATGTTGCTGCGCGCGACGAGGTCGGTGATCTCAAATCGACCGTCGAGCGTCATGCCCGGAGCGAGGTCCCCCGTGGCGAGGGCGACCGGGGTCGCGGAATTCGGGACGGTTGATTTCACCACTTCCTCCCAGTCACGTACTTCCAGCAACTGCAAGGAAATGTTGTCGTCGCAGCCCCGTTTTTCGGCGAGGGCCACGAGGTGGCGGCAGGCGTCGTAGGGGTGATGCCGGCTGACCAGTTCGCAGATTTCATTGTCGAGCACGAACGCGTGGAGGCCGTCGGTGCAATGCATGAGGAAGTCGCCGTGTTCCAGGAACTCGGTCGTGAGTTCGGGCTGGCAGTAGGGGTTCATCCCCACGGTCCGGGTCAGCTCGCACCGCTCCGCGCTTGCCATGGCCTCGCGCTCGAGCATCAGGCCGAGCTTGACGGAGACGGCGGTGGCGCTGTGGTCCTTGGTCAGCCGGAAAATCTTTTTTTTCCGAATCAGGTAGGCCCGGGTGTCCCCGACATGGGCGATATGGGCGACGCGGTTGCGGACGATGGTGGCCACGAGGGTCGTGGCCATCGTCAGCCCCTGGTTTTCCCGCAGGGATGCGTCATGGACCCGGGCGCATGCGACGAGGAACATGCGCCGGAGGGTCCCCTGCGGATCGAACTCGGGCGGGGTCCGCTGAAACATGTCCAGCGCGGTGGAAACCGCGAGGCGGCTGGCAACCTCCCCTTTGCTGAATCCGCCGACGCCGTCGGCCATCAGGGCCACGCTGCCCTGCTTTTCCCGGTCCAGGGGATCCCTGGCCTCCCAAAATTCGATGTAATCCTGGTTGACCGGGCGAACGGGGCCGGCGGTGGTCAGGTATGCATAGCGGAGGCGCATGGCGGTAAAACACGGGCTCCGCCGCGCCGGAGCGGCGGGCGGAGCCGTTGTTGAACAATCAATCAGCGAACAATCAGGTTGCAACAGCCGCCGGGCGTTCGCTAAGCAGGATCTCCTTGCCGCGCTTCTTGCTGCTGGAGCGAAAATAGATCAAGCCATAGATTCCCCAGACCGCGGCAACGGCAAGCGCGATATACGACTCGTGCCAGCTCATTCCGGCGACGCTGAACGGGCCGACCAAGTAGAAGAGCATGCAGGCCAGGTTAGCCAGCAACCCGAAGATCGGGATGAGGAAGTGCTTGATCCCATGGAAGCTGTGGTGCTCCCGGAAGGCCACGATCGCGACAACGTTGGTTGTCATGTAGAGCAGGAAGGTGCCGAAGTTGCTGACCAGCGTTACAATGAGCAGGGTGTTGGGCAGCCAGGTGTATGCGTGCGGGGAGAAGATGCCGAAACTGTACCAGATATTGTGCTTGTCCAACGGAGCGAGGTCCGTGCCCTGGGCGCCGAGGTAGACCGAAACCGAGATGATGGCGATGAAGATCGAGATGATGGTCAGCGTCCAGATCGAGCGGTGCGGGGACAGTGTCCTTCCGTGAAGCAATCCGAAGTGCGAAGGTACTTCCTCGTCCTTGCCCATCGCATAAGTCACCCGTGCGCCGGTGTTGATGCACGCGAGCGTGGTGCCGATCAACGCCAGGAACACCGTGATCGCCTGTATGATCATGAAGGCCCGGCCCGCCGCGTAGCTGCCGAACAACCACGTGCCGACCAGCACCATCATGTCGCCGATGGGCGCGCCGGAGGCGCCCGCGTTAGATATGGTGTAACCGCTGTTGAGAAAATAGTTGGCTCCAAAATACTCGAACAGGTAACAGAAGGCGCCCTGAATCGCCAGCGACAGAAGCACCGCGCGGGCAATGTCCTTCTTGGGGTTCTTTGCTTCTTCGCCCAAGGCGGTCACTGATTCGAAGCCGACGAGCAGCAAGATCGCGATGCAGGCTTGAACGATCAGATTGCTGATCCCATGCGGCGAAATGACTGATTTGGCATCGGTGTGGAGATTAAACGTCTGCGGGTCCTTCGCATCGCCGGCCTTACCCGTGACACTGTCCTCGGGTTTGTAGCTCAAAATGAATGGATCGGCGATCGCGTGGCCGTCCTTGTCGAGCTTCCACTTGCCCGCGTCGTCCTTTTGAAAAACCGGATAGGGATCACCTGCTCCCAGGCCCATCGCCGTCAATGATGCCAGCAGGACCCCGTCGGTGTTCTTGGTCTTGTCGAGATCATCCGCGGTGACTTGGCGGTCTTGCGTCTTGTAGATGGGCTGATTCTTGTCGTCGGTCTTCGGTGAGTTATCGGCCCAGGTGTCCTGGACGGGCTTGCCCTTGTCGTCGGTTTGATTGACTTGATCCACATTATAGCTGACCGGCGTTCCGTTGGACAGGTGCAAGCCCTGCGAACCGGTAGGATGATGCAGGCGGTAGCCGATGGCGATGAGGGTGAACACGATCAACGCGGATATCTGAATGATATTGATCGCCATGTTTACCGCGGTGCTTCCATTGACGCCACGGAAAGCGATATAGCCGACCAGCAACGCGAACCCGATGCTGAAGAGAATCATGAACAACGGGCTGTTGTACGTGCTGCTAAAGGTATCCGGCCAGAACTGCGTGGCCAGGTATCCGCCGAGGATGGCGGTCACGCCGACCATCAGCCCAGGATAGACCCAGTAGTAAAGGTGGCTGGCCCACCCGGTGAAAAATTTGATCACCCTGGCAAATCGATAGGCCTTGGTTTTGGACAAGAACGCTTGTTCGGCATAGAAATAGGATGAACCGGCGCCCGGATACAATTTGGACAGTTCTGAATAACTTACGGCCGTGGCGAAACACAGCGCCAGGGCGGCCAGGAGACCGAACCACATGGCGCAGCCCGCCATCGGCGCGCCGTAAAGCGATTGTTCCTGAAACGTCAGCCAGAGAAATGCGCCTGGCGCGATCAACGCCATGGCATTGATGGTCAGGCCGGTGAGCCCGAGCGTGGGCTTGGTTGTGGGACGGGACGCGGCTGCGGTCGGTGGTGGCATGGGGGGACTCATGGTTTGTGGTTTGGAGCGGAAAGGGCGGGCGGGTCATCGATCCGGAGACGGGCAGTCCCGGCGCCGGGGGAGGACAGTGCGTCCGCCGCGGGTCGGGTCCGATCGATGCAGGCAACCGTGTTTCTCATACCGGTCGCCTGCCCCAGCTATTTGCGTGCCACATTTTGAACCGCCGGTGCAGGAGCCTGCCCGCGGGCCATCGCAATGCGAAAAGGCGCCCCGCGCAGCACCCGGCGCCGGGTTTGGCATTTGTGCTGCTCTCCAGGGGCATGAAACTCATCATCGCGATAATCAAACCGCATAAGCTCGAAGAAGTGAAAAACGCCCTCGCTGAAATCAATGTCGAGGGCATGACCGTCACCGAGGTCAAGGGATTCGGCCGGCAGAGAGGCCAGAGCGAGATCTTCCGCGGCAGCGAATACACCGTGGACTTTCTGCCCAAGGTGAAGGTCGAGATCGCGATCGGCGACGGGCTCGTGGCAAGGACGCTCGGGGCGATTGCCCGGGCTGCCACGTCCGGCAGGATCGGCGACGGCAAAATCTTCGTTCTGCCGCTCGACGAGGTGGTCCGGATCAGGACCGACGAGCGCGGGGAGGCGGCGCTGTGAACCCCGGTTCCGGTCCGCCGGGAGCGCGCCGGATTCCGCCCCTGCCCGTTCTGCGTGAGGCGGGCCGCTTTGTCTGACAACCCGGTGCGGCGGATGCCGCAAACGCCCTCCGATGGGCTGCCGCCGCGATCAATCCCCGCTGAACCGATAGCCGATGCCGGGCTCGGTCCTGAGGTATTTCGGCTGGTTGGGCTCGTCCTCCAGCTTCTGGCGCAGGTGGGCCATGTAGACGCGCAGGTATTGCGTCTGCTCCTCGGCCTTGGGCCCCCACAATTCGCGGAGGATCTGGCGGTGCGTGATGACCCTGCCCCGGTGCAGCGCGAGGAGGCGCAGCAACCCGTATTCCCTCGGGGTCAGCTTCACCACCGCTCCCGCCCTGGTCACCACGCGCCGTGCGAAATCGATCTCGACGTCGCCAAAACGCAGGGCGCTCTCCTCATCCCGGGTCTGCACGCGCCGCAGCATCGCCCGCAGGCGCGCGAGCAGCTCGCCGCCGCCGAACGGTTTGCCGAGATAATCGTCCGCCCCGGCGTCGAGCGCCTCGATCTTGTCCGCCTCCTGGCCGCGGACCGAGAGGATGAGCACGGGCAGCCGGCTCCATTCCCGCAGCCGCCTGAGCACCTCGATGCCGGGAAGATCGGGAAGGCCGAGATCGAGGATGACCGCGTCGGGCCGCTTTGTCGCCGCCTCGACGAGGCCCGGCGCGCCGCCCTCCGCCTCGCGGACGCGAAACCCCGCGCCCTCCAGCGTCACGCGCAGGAGGCGGCGGATCTGCACCTCGTCATCGATGACAAGGACTTCGGGCTCGAAGGGTGGGGAGGCGCTCATTCGGGGGGTGCGGTGGCCGGGCGTTCCAGGGGAAGAAACAGGGTGAAGCGGGCGCCGCCGCCGGGCTGATTGGCCGCCTCGACGCGGCCGCCGTGCGCCTCGGCGAAACCGCGGACGATGGAGAGCCCCAGGCCGAGCCCGCCCGCCCGGCCGGGATCGCCGCGGTAGAATTTGTCGAACAGCCGGCCCTCCTGCCCGGCCCGCAGGCCGGGCCCGTTGTCGGCCACGGCCATCCAGATCTCGCGCGCCGCCTCGTCGGCGCCGGCGGAAAGCGTGATCGCCGCCGCCAGCGGCGTGTGCACGCAGGCGTTGTGGATGAGGTTGGCGAGCGCCTGCTGGATGAGGCCGGCGTCGGCCCGCACCAGGGGGAGGCCGGCCGGCAGGTCGGTCCGCACCTCCCGCCCGCGCCAGGCGTCCGCGGTGGACTCGCGCGCGGCGTTGATGAGGTCGGCCGGATCGCACCAGTCGCGGCGCAGCTGCAGCGCGCCCGACTCGAGGCGGGTCATGTCGAGCAGGTTGTTGACCAGGCGCTGCAGCCGCCGGGTGGCCGTGCGGATCTCGGCCACCAGGGGGCCGTCCGCGAGATTCTCGGCGGCCGACGCAATCACCGTCAGGGGCGTCTTCAGCTCGTGGGAAACGCCGTCGAGCAGGGTGCGGTGGAGCTTCTCCGACTCTTTGGAGAGGCGCGCCGCCTCCTCGGTGGCCCGCAGGCGCTCGCGGTCCAGGGCCAGGGCGATCTGCGTGGCGAAGCTCTCCAGAAGACCGCGCTGGTTGACGGGCAGCGCCGCCTCCGCGGGCGGGTTCACGCCCATCACCCCCACGCAGTTTTCGCCGGCGAGCAGCGGGAGATAGAACCCCTCCGCCGCGGGCAGCGTGTCCGTGAACCGGCCCGCGGCCTTGTGGTTGCGATAGGCCCACGTGGCGACGCCCAGCTCCTTTTCGCCGGCGACGTACGTGGCCGACGGGTGCAGCGCCAGCCTGCCGGGCCGGGCGGGGTCCGCGGTGAAGATGGCCAGGCGCGCGCCGAACAGCTCCTGCACCTGGGCGGCGGCGTTGCGCAGAACCTCGTCGGCCGACCGGGCGGCCGCGATGGCGCGCGTCAGCTGGTAAAGGGCGGTCGCGCGCTGCTCGCGCTGGCGCTGGTCGCGCTCCTGGGCGCGCAGCCGCCCCGTGAGGCGGCCGGTGACCAGCGCGGCGACGAAGAAGACCGCGAACATGAGGCCGTCCTCGAGCTTGTCGATCTGGAAGGTGAATACAGGCGGGATGAAGAGGAAATTCCACGTCAGCGCGCTGAGCGTGGCGGCGAGGAGGATCGGCCCCTGCCCGACGAAAAGACCGAGCAGGACGACCGCCGTGAGGTAGAAAAGCGAAATCGCCGTGTACCCGGTCCACCCCTGGACCGCCAGCCCCGCGACGGTCATGCCGCAGACCGTCAGCAGGGCCGTCACGTATTCACGGGGCCGCGACGCGGCGGAGACGGCCCATCCCCGCCACCGGCTGCGCCCCGTCCGCGGCCCGGCGGGCACGACGTAGACGTCGATCTGCCCGCTGCGGCGGATAAGGCGGTCGGCCAGGGAGCCCCCGCGGAGAAAATCGAGGACGGTTGATCCCCGCGGCTTGCCGATGACGATCTGGCTGACATTGTGCTGCTGGGCGACGCGCACGAGCGTCCCGGCGACGTCGCGATCGGGCACCACGACGATCTCGGCGTTCAGCTCGCGGGCAAGGGCGAGATTCTCGTCGAGCAGCCTCCGCTCCTCCGGCGTGTGCGGCGCCGGCGTCTCGACGTTCACGGCGATCCACGGCGCGTCGAGGGCATAGGCCATGCGGCGGGTCCAGCGGATGAGCCGCGTGGAGAACGGGCTGTGGCCCACCGCCACGAGCAGCCGCTCGCCGCTGCGCCAGATGGCGCTGACCTGCCGGTCCTCGCGGAGCTCGCGAAGCTGCTTGTCGACGCGCTCGGCGGTCAGGCGCAGCGCGAGTTCGCGCAGGGCCGTGAGGTTGCTCTCCTTGAAGAAATTGTCGGCGGCGACGGCGGCGCGGTCGCCCAGGTAGACCTTGCCCTCCGCGAGCCGCTCCCGGAGCTGCGCCGGCGTGAGGTCGACGAGCTGGATTTCGTCGGCGGCCTCGATGATCGAATCGGGCACGGTCTCGCGCACGGCCACGCCAGTAATCTGGCGCACGGTGTCGGCGCGGCTTTCGAGGTGCTGGACATTGAGCGTGGTGAACACGTCGATGCCGGCGGTCAGCAGCTCCTCGACATCCTGCCAGCGTTTGACGTGGCGCGAGCCCGGGGCGTTGGTGTGGGCGAGCTCGTCGACGACCACGAGCAGGGGCCGGCGCGCGAGGACCGCCTCCAGATCCAGTTCCGCCAGCTGCGTCCCGCGGTGGGCGGTCATCTTGCGCGGGATGACCGGCAGCCCTTCGAGCAGGCGCCGGGTCTCCTCGCGTCCGTGGGTCTCGACCAGCGCCACCACCAGGTCCGTCCCCTCGGCATGGGCCTTGCGCGCCGCCTCCAGCATGGCGTAGGTCTTGCCCACGCCGGGCGCCATGCCGAAGAAGACCTTTAACCGGCCGCGCGTCTGCCTGGCCTCGGAGCGGCGGATGGAGGCGAGGAGGGCGTCGGGATCAGGTCGGGCGGCGTCGGGCACGGGTTGTGATGATGGCAGGCTGCCGGAGCAGGGCAAACCCGGAGAATCAGGGATTGAGCGAGCGCGGATTCGTCGTCGGCCCGCCGCCGCGCGCCGCCCCCGAGTCCTGCCCGCCGAGAAGGCCGAGGATGTAGCCGGTAAACAATGCGGCCAGCGCCACGAGCACGTACGCCGCGACGCGCCGGCGGTCATCATCGTTGCCAGAGGGGGTTGGGGCGTTCATGAGGGCCTTGGGTCCGCGCGCCGCGCTCACCGGCCGGAGGGAATCCGGTCCAGGGCGAGGTTGAGCAGCAAAACGTTGACACGGGGTTCTCCGAAGATCCCCAGATCACGGCCCGCGGTGTTCTGGTCGATCAACGCGCGGACCCGGGCCGGGGACAGGCCGCGGGCGCCGGCCACGCGGGGCGCCTGAAGCGCGGCGTTGGCGGGGCTGATGTGCGGGTCGAGGCCGCTGGCCGAGGAGGTGACCGCGTCGGCCGGCACGGGCGCGTCGGCGGCGACGCCGTTCGTGGAGCGCCAGGCGGCGACGGCGGCCTTGATGGAGTCGGCCAGTTTCCGGCTGGTGGGCCCGAAATTCGTGCCCCCCGAACTTGCGGCGTCATAGCCGGCGCCGGCGGCCGAGGGCCGGGAATGGAAATAGCGGTCGCCGCTGAAGTTCTGCCCGATCAGCGCGGAGCCGCGGACGGTGCCACCCCGGTCGACGACGAGGCTCCCGTTGGCCTCGGCCGGAAAAAGCAGCTGCGCGCCGGCCCAGACCGCCAGCGGATATGCGCCGCAAAGCAACACGACCAGGATGAGCGTGAGCGACAGGGAGGTTCTCAGTTCAGCGAGAAAAGATTTCATGGGAGGGGGTCCGCGCGGGGGCGCGAAGGGCGGAAGTGTTTGACGGGCCGGCTTTGCGCGCCCTGCGCCCGGACGGCCGGCTGGTTTCAGACGAGGTGGATGGCGTTGATGAAAACATCGATGACCTTGATGCCGGCAAAGGGGATAAAAATGCCCCCGAGGCCGTAGACGGACAGGTTGCGGCGGAGCATGGCGGCGGCGCCGATCGGCCGGTAGGCCACGCCGCGCAGCGCAAGCGGAATCAGCGCGATGATGATGAGCGCGTTGAAGATGACCGCGCTCAGGATCGCGCTCAGGGGAGACGAAAGCCCCATGATGTTGAGGGGAGCGATGGCGGGGAACACGCCGACCAGCATCGCGGGGATGATGGCGAAATACTTGGCGACATCGTTGGCGATGCTGAACGTGGTGAGCGACCCGCGCGTGATCAGGAGCTGTTTGCCGATCTCGACGATTTCAAGGAGCTTCGTGGGGTTCGAGTCGAGGTCGACCATGTTGCCCGCCTCCTTCGCCGCCTGCGTTCCGGTGTTCATGGCCACGCCGACGTCGGCCTGCGCGAGGGCCGGGGCGTCGTTTGTGCCGTCGCCCGTCATGGCGACCAGGTGCCCGGCGCTCTGCTCCTCGCGGATGCGGCGGAGCTTCATCTCCGGGGTGGCCTGGGCGAGGTAGTCATCCACGCCGGATTCGGCGGCGATCGCGGCCGCGGTGAGCGGGTTGTCGCCGGTGATCATCACGGTGCGGATGCCCATGGCGCGGAGCTGCGCGAAGCGCTCCTTGATGCCGCCTTTCACCACGTCCTTGAGAAAGATGACGCCCAGCACCTCGCGGCCCTCGGCAACGACGAGCGGGGTGCCGCCCTCCCGGGCGATGGCGTCGACCAGGGCGTCCACGGCGGAGGGATAACGGCCGTTTTGAGCCCCGACCCAGGCCCGGACGCTCTCCGCCGCGCCCTTGCGGATCGACCGGGCGGGATGGCCGTCGATGGCGGCGAGATCCACGCCGCTCATGCGGGTCTGGGCCGTGAACGGCACAAACCGCACGTGGGGCGCGGCGAGCTCGCGCCCGCGCAGGTTGAATTCCTCCTTGGCGAGCACGACGATGGAGCGGCCTTCGGGCGTCTCGTCGGCCAGCGACGCGAGTTGGGCGGCGTCGGCCAGGCGGGGAAGGGCCACGCCGGGCGCGGGCACGAACTCGGTGGCCATGCGGTTGCCGAGCGTGATGGTGCCGGTCTTGTCCAGCAGGAGCACGTCGATGTCGCCCGCGGCCTCGACGGCCCGCCCGCTCATCGCGAGCACGTTGCGCTGAAGGAGCCGGTCCATGCCCGCGATGCCGATGGCGCTGAGCAGGCCGCCGATGGTTGTGGGGATCAGGCACACGAGCAGTGCGATCAGGGCCGTGATCGAGAAACCGACGCCGGCGTAGAGCCCGTAGGGTTTGAGGGTGATGATGACGAGCAGGAAGATGAACGTGAGCGCCGAAAGCAGGATCGTGAGCGCGATCTCGTTGGGCGTCTTCTGGCGTTTCGCGCCCTCAACCAGGCTGATCATGTGGTCGAGAAACCCCTCGCCGGGATCGGCGGTGATGCGGATCAGGAGCTCGTCGGAGAGCACGCGCGTGCCGCCGGTCACGGCGCTGCGGTCGCCGCCGGCCTCGCGGATGACCGGCGCGGATTCGCCCGTGATCGCGGACTCGTCCACCGACGCGGCTCCTTCGATGACATCGCCGTCGCCCGGGATCAGCTCGCCCGCGACGACGCGGACGATGTCGTCCTTGCGCAGTTCCGTCGCGTCCACCTGCCCGAAGGAGCCGTCCTTCCCCCGGCGCCGGGCGGCCAGCTGCCGGCGCGAGGCGCGGAGCGCGCGCGCCTGGGCCTTGCCGCGTCCCTCGGCGACGGCCTCGGCGAAGTTGGCGAAGAGGACGGTGAAGAGCAGCCAGAGGGCGACCTGCAGCACGTAGCCCGCCGGCTCTTTCGACGTGAAGAGCTGGAAAAAGGTCAGCGTCGCGCCGACCAGCGTGACGAACATCACTGGATTCTTGAGCTGCAGGCGCGGATGGAGTTTCCGGAGGGAATCCGCCGCGGCCTTCAGCAGGATCTCGCGGTTGAACAGGGAGACAGCCTTCGTGGACATGGGGGGAAAGGTGGGTTCGGGGTTCCGTCTGCGGTGCCGGGAGATGCGGGCGGGCCGCCTGCGCGGCGTCAGAACAGCGCGCCGGTGTGCATCAGGTAGTGCTCGACGACGGGACCCATCGCGAGGGCCGGCAGGAAGGTGAGGGCGCCCACGAGCAGCACCGTGCCGATGAGCAGGGCGATGAACGTGATTCCCTCGCATTGAAACGTGCCCGCGCTCGCCGGGATCAATTTTTTGCCGGCGAGGTTGCCGGCGAGCGCGAGGATCGGGACGATCATGAGAAAGCGGCCGATCAACATCGCCAGCCCCGTCGTGGTGTCCCAGTTCATCTCATTGCCGCTGAGTCCGGCAAAGGCGCTTCCGTTGTTGCCGACGCACGAGCTGAAGGCAAAGAGGATTTCACTGAATCCGTGGGGGCCTGCGTTGTTCAGCCCGGCCAGGCCCCAGGGTGCGGTGGCGGCCCAGGCGGTGAAGGCGAGGATCGTGGTCGACAGCACCATCAGCACGATCATCACCAGCTTCACGTCATACGCCTCGATTTTCTTCCCGAGGTATTCCGGCGTGCGGCCGACCATCAGGCCGGCGATGAACACGGCCAGCACCACAAAGATGAGCATGCCGTAGAGGCCGGCGCCGACGCCGCCGAAGATGACCTCGCCCGTCTGGATGTTGAACATGGGCACGAGGCCGCCCAGGGGCGTGAACGAATCGTGCATGGCGTTGACCGCGCCGCACGAGGCGTCGGTGGTCACGGTGGCGAAGAGCGCGGAATTGAAGATGCCGAAGCGCACCTCCTTGCCCTCGAGGTTGCCGTCGCCCGCGGCAACGCCGAGCTTCTGATGGATGGGGTTGCCGGCCGCCTCGGACTGCCAGGCGACGAGCGCGCCGGCGAGGAACATGATGAACATCGCGCCCCACACCGCCCAGCCGTGCCGCTGGTTTTTCACCATGCGCCCGAGATACCAGGTCAGCGCGCTCGGAATCGCGAAGATCGAGAGCATCTGGAAGAAATTGGAAAGCGGCGTGGGGTTCTCGAATGGATGGGCCGCGTTGGCGTTGACATAGCCGCCGCCATTGGTGCCCAGCATCTTGATCGCGATCTGCGAGGCCACCGGCCCCTGCACGATGGTCTGGGTGTCCACGACCTGGTCGACCATGACCGGTCTGCCGTCAGCCGTGGCGACCGGTTTGCCCGCATCGTCGGTCTTTGGGACGGACGTGGTGCAAGGTTCCAACGTCCGGGCCACCGTGTAGGGCTTGAAATTCTGGATGATGCCCTGCGAAACCAGGAACAGCGCGAAGACCAGGCAGACCGGCGCGAGCACGTAATAGGTGATGCGGACCACGTCCACCCAGAAGTTGCCGATGGTCTGCGCGGTGTGCCGGGCAATGCCGCGGACCAGGGCCGCGGCGATCGCGATGCCGGTCGCCGCGGAGGTGAAATTGTGCAGCGTCAGGCCGACCATCTGCGAGAGATACGACAGGGTCGATTCGCCGCTGTAGAACTGCCAGTTGGTGTTGGTGGTGAAGCTCGCGGCCGTGTTGAAGGCGAGGTGCGGGTTAACGCCGGGCAGTTTCTGCGGGTTGAACAGCGGCTGAAATGGCAGGCAGTCCTGGCAGCGCAGGATGAAGTAGGTGAGCAGCATGCCCGCGAGGCTGAACAGGAGCATCGACATCGTGTAGGCCGGCCAGCCTTGCTCGCGCCCGGGATCGATGCCGCATAGGCGGTAGGTCAGGCGTTCCAGAGGCCGGACGACGCGGTCAAGCCACGTCTGGCCCTGCGCGTCGAGCACGTGCACGAGGTGCAGCCCGAGGGGTTTCGTGATCAGGAGCAGGGCGCCGATGAAAAGCGCAAGCTGGGTCCATGCGTTGAGGTTGTTCATGGGGCGGAGAATGCTTCGTCACGTATTACGTTACAAAGGGCGTTGGTTCGACGGGACGGCGCGGTCAGAATTTCTCCGGGCGGAGCACGGCGGCGACGAGGTAAAGGAGACAGAGCACCGCGATCAGGCCGATGATGAGGGTTTCCATGGGTGAAGGGGGTGGAGGGGGGCCCGGGTTGTTCAGCGCACCTTCTCGCAGAACCAGGCGAAGGCGCGTGCGAGTGCGAAGAACGCCACGGCGACTCCGGAAAAGACGATGTCGCCGACAGCGGGCGTGAGTTCGGCCAGCAGACAGACGGACGATTTCATGCCCTCACGATAGCCGCGATCGCGGGAATCCCCTAATTAAGAAGGGGCCGGCGGGCATTAAAATGGCGTTAACCCCGGCCGGCGCGCGGGACCGCGGGGAGGGCCCGGCGCTCCCCCCTGCGTGCGGGTGCAGCGGGACCGGGGAAGATCAGGATCGCGAAAAGAGAACCGGCGATCCAAAAATGCCGGCTACGGCTCCAGCCACACGCATTTGTACGGATGGTGATCGAGCAGGGTGGGGTGCCAGCCGCGCACCGAGGGCCGGATGAGGAACACGTGCGTGTAATAATACACCGGAATGATCGGCGCCGCATCGAGCAGGATGGACTCCGCCTTTTTCAGGAGCGCGTTCCGTGCGGCCGGATCCCGGGTGCGGGCCGCTTCGTCGAGCACGCGATCGTATCCGGCGTCGGACCAGCCGGTGAAATTGTTGCCGCTGTCGGCGGTCCAGATGCCCAGGAACGACATCGGATCGGAGAAATCACCGATCCAGACGGATCGCAGGATCTGGAAACTGCCCGTGCGGCGCGCATCCTGCGTGCTTTTGAGCTCCTGGTTGACGAGGCGCACCTCGACTCCGAGCTCGCGCCGCCACATCTCCTGGACGGCCTCGGCGATGCGCTGGTGGCCTTCCGAAGAGTTGAACAGGAGTTCGAAGGGAGGCAGGCCGCGCCCTCCGGGATGGCCGGCCTCGGCCAGCAGATTGCGCGCCGCCGCAAAGTCGGTGGGGATGCCGGCAGGCGGCGTGTAGGCTCCCATCCCGGGCGGCGTAAAGGCCGTGGCGGGGAGCTGCCCGCCGCGGAGAACATGGTCGACGATGGCCTGGCGGTCGACCGCCATCGCCAGCGCGCGGCGCACGCGGGCATCGTCGAGGAAAGGCTGGCGCACGTTGAAACGGTAGAAGTAGACGCCGAGGTAGGGATCGAGGCGGAGCAGGGGCGGCCGGGACTCGCGGTAGGCGTCGATCCTGGCCGGCGGCATCGCCTCCGTCAGGTGGAGCTGGCCCGCGCGGAAGGCGCGTTCCTCGGCGTCGAGGCTGTCGATGGGATAAAACTGGATGGCGTTGAGGCGGACCTTCGCGGCGTCCCAGTACGTGGCGGACTTCTCGACGACGATGACCTGGTTGCGTTGCCACGTTTTAAGAACGAAGGGCCCGTTGCCGACAAACCGGCCCGGCCGCGCCCAGGGGTTTCCCGGGCGGTCGGCGGGGCCGTAGCGCGCCACGGTGGCGACAGGGACCGGCATCCAGGCCGGCTGGGAGAGCAGCGAGAGAAAGTACGGCGTGGGGGCCTCCAGGGTGATCCGCAGGGTGCGCTCGTCGACCGCCGCAAAACCCACCGCACTGAAATCGGCGAGGCGGCCGCGGTGGAAGGCCCCGGCGTTGAGCACCGGGTAAAGCATCGCGGCATTCTGGGCGCCGAAGGCCGGCGTCAGCATCCGGCGGAACGAGGAGACGAAGTCCGCCGCCGTGACCGGCGCGCCATCGGACCAGCGGGCGTTCGCCCGAAGATGGAAAAGAAAGACGAGGCCATCCGGCGAGATCTCCCAGCTCTCGGCGGCGCCGGGAACCGGGTGCAGATCCACGGGGTCCTCGGAGACCAGCCCCTCGAAGAGGGCGGAGAGAACGCTGTATTCGCTGGTGCCGGCGGCCAGATGGGGGTCGAGGTCGGACAATTCCGGGCCGATGCCGCGATGGAGGACCTGCTCGCGGTCGCCGCGTTGAACGTTGGTTTCGCGGCTGCCGCACGACGCCAGGATGATGGCCAGAATGCACAACCATGCGCGGGACAGGAATCCGGCGGCGAACCCCTGCACTCTTCCGGGCCGTGGAAGGCGGCGCCGGTGCGGGGCCGGATCATGCGGCTCTGATCGGCCTGGCCGCCCGTCGACGGGCGCAGGGCCCCGGACGCAATCGATGGCCGACCTCGTCCGCCAGCGAAGGCCTGCTGCGTTGGCGCGCATCCGGACTAGATCTTCCGGATCAGGGCGACCGCGTGCGTGGCGATTGCGAGCCCCCGACCCAGCTCGTCGACGCCCTCGTTGGTTGTCGCCTTCAGGCCGATGGCTCCGACCGGCAGACCGGTGGAATTCGCAAGGGCGAGCTTCATTTCGCCCAGATGAGGGAGGATGCGCGGTTTCTCGGCGACGACCGTGGCATCGATGTTCACCGGGATCCAACCGCGCTGGCGGAGCTCGGCCACGACATGTTGCAGCAGGATCTGGGAATTGATGTTCTTGTATGCGGGATCCGTCGCCGGGAAGAAATGGCCGATGTCCGGCAGTCCGGCGGCCCCGAGAAGCGCGTCGCAGATGGCGTGGCTCACGCAGTCGGCATCCGAATGGCCGTCGAGGCCGTAATCGGTGTCGAAGCGCACGCCGCCGAGCACGAGGGGACGGCCCGCAACGAGGCGATGGATATCATAACCTTGGCCGATTCGGAATGGCATTGGAGTGCGGGTTATGCAGAGGGTGACTCAATACGGCCCAAAAGGAATTCCAAAAAAGCCAGGTCGGCCGGCACTGTGAGCTTCGGGTTCGGATGCTGGTTCTCCAGCAGGCTCACCCGCGCGCCGAGGTGCTCGACCGCCTGAACATCGTCGGTGACGCGCAGGCCGCGGCGCCGCACCCGGTCGTAGGCGCGGACGATGAGATCGCGCGCAAACACCTGGGGCGTTTCCATCGCCCAGAGCCGGGTGCGATCCAGCGTGGTCGTGCGCACCCGCGCAAGCGTCCGATCCTGGGCCGGCCTGGCGGGAGGAGGCGGGGCGGCCACCTGTTTGAGGGTGTCGACCCCACGATGGGCGAGGGCCGCAGCGCCGTCGCGGCGCGCCAGCCGCAAAAGGGCGGAAAGATGCCCGGGCCGGATCAACGGCCGGGCGCAATCATGGATGAACACATGGCGGATGTCATCGGGCAGCGCCGCGAGGGCATTCGCCACGGAATCCTGGCGTTCGCGGCCGCCCCTGACAAAAAGCGCCGGGGTGGGCGCATAACACGAGAGTTCCAGGGATTGGCGGGAACTCCGGCAGACGATCACGTAGAAATCCGCCGCGCCGCTTGCGACAAACGCCGCGGCCGAATACGCGAAGACCGGGCGGCCTGCGAGGGGTGCGAGGATCTTGTCGGCGACCGCGACCTGCATGCGGCGACCCTGCCCGGCGGCAAGAAGGATTGCGGCGGTGCGAGACATGAAAGAAAAAGCGGAAAGGCTGAATGCGGAAAAGCTGAAAACTAAAACGCTGAAAGCTGAAAGGCTGAAAACTGAAAGGCGAGAGACGGAAAAAGGATCGCGGAGACGAACGATTGGGTCGGTTGAGTGTTTCAGCCTTTCAGTTTTTAGCTTTTCAGCTTTCCCGTGACAGCTCGGCGAGAATTGCAGCGGCGGCCGCAACGGGATCGGAAGCTTTGAATATCGGACGGCCCACAACGATGAAGTCGGCGCCCGCGCGTGCGGCGTCGGCCGGTGTCATCACGCGCGCCTGGTCGTCGCCCGCCCCCACGCCGGCCGGCCGGATGCCGGGCACGACGAGTTTCACGGAAAACCGGAGCCGGCTGCGCAGAGGGCTGATCTCGAGCGGCGAGCAGACCAGCCCGCTCAGGCCGCAATCAACCCCCAGCTGGGCGAGGCGCAGCACCTGGGCTTCCGGGGCCGCGCCGACGCCCAGGTCGGTGAGGTCTTTCCCGTTCAAGGAAGTCAGCACCGTCACGCCGAGCAGCAGCAACCCGGGGGCGCACTGTTCCTGGGCCTTCACCGCCTGCCGCAGCATTTCACGCCCCCCGGCTGTGTGCAGCGTGAGCATCTTGACCGGCAGCCGCGCCGCCGACTCGACCGCCCGGGCAACCGTGTTGGGGATGTCGTGGAGCTTGAGGTCGAGAAAGACGTTGAAACCCATCCCGGCGACTTCCCGCACGCAGTCCGGTCCGCAGCCGCTGAACATCTCGAGGCCGATCTTCGCCCACCGCACCTGCCCGCTGAGCCGGGTAAGGACCGGCGCGACTTCGCGTGGTGACGGGGCGTCGAGAACGAGGACAAGGTCGCAGGCCATCAACGCACATGAATGACATGAACGGACGCAAACTGAAGAAGAAAAACGGATCAGCCGGGTTCGCGGGGCCGATCGCCTGACCCCGCCTCGCCCCGCAAGGGCGGCGGGATCGGATGATATTGGACGGCATCGTTCCGGAATTGTGTTTATTCGGCGGCGGCAACCGTTAAGTCCTTTGGTCCTGTGAACCAGCCGCGAACCGCCACGGTGTTTTCTCCTGCGAAGATCAACCTGTTCCTCGCCATCACCGGACGGCGGGATGACGGCTATCATGATCTGGTTTCGGTCGCCGCGCCGTTGGATTTTGGCGACCTTTTGACGGCGGAGATCGGAGTTTCGGCGCCGGAAAGCGGAGATCGGATGGCGCAATGCGAATCGGGGGCGCAGGGAGCCGGGGTCCCGTTCAGGCTGGAGTGCGACAATCCCGAGGTGCCCCGGGATGGCGCCAACCTGGTCTTGAAGGCCGCGGGGGCCTTTGCCGCGGCGACCGGCTGGAAGGAGCCGGTGGTGTTCCGGCTGACGAAACGGATTCCGATCGGGGCGGGGCTGGGCGGAGGCAGCAGCAACGCGGCGGCGGCGCTGCGGGCGTTGAACCAGCTCAGCGGGGCGGATCTCGGGCGCGCGGAGCTCGGGGAGCTGGCGGCCCGGGCCGGGTCGGATTGCCCCCTGTTCCTGGAGGGAGGGCCTGTCATCATGCGGGGCCGGGGGGAACGGATTGAGGCGTTGCCGGATCTTGCGGCGCGGCGGCTGCGGGGTCGGGCGGTGTTGATCTTCAAGCCGGGCTTCGGCGTGGGCACGGCCTGGGCCTACGGGCGCATGGCGGCCGGAGCTCCGCGGAGCTACCTGCCCGCGCCGGCCGCCGAACGCCGCCTGGGGGCCTGGATCGAGGGGGGCGCGGATGCCGGGGATCTGCTGTTCAACAATCTGGAGCCCGCGGTGTTCCGGAAGTTCATCGCGCTTCCCGTGCTGGTGGGCTGTTTGCGGCGCCGGTTCGGCCTTGCGGCGGGGATGAGCGGCAGCGGCAGCGCATGCTTCGCGCTGCTGGCGCCCGGCTCCCCCGTGCCCGAGATCGTGGCGGCGATCCGCGAATCCTGGGGGCCGGCCTGCTTTGTGCAGATGGCGGCGGTCGCGTAGTGGGTTTCCAATGACGCCGTCGCGACGGCGCGCGCAGGGGCGGGGCGCCGGGCCGGCGGGCGCGCGCCCGCGGTCCGCCGGCCGGCCGGTTGTCAGGGGCCTTCGCTTCGCCGCAGCGCAGGCGGGCGGCCTATTTCCCCGCCGGACCGACCACCTCCAGGGCGATGTTCTCCCGGTCGACCGGATGGACTTTCACGCGCTGGGACGTTCTCGAGTTCAACGAACGGGTTGGCGGACAGCCGGCGCAGCCGCACCGCATCCACCGTTTCAAATTCGACGGTGAAATCGCTCCGCGAGAAGAGCAGCTCGTTCTTGAGCGCATCGAAATCGGGCAGCCAGGGCATGAAGGCCGCCACCGTCCTCCCCGCGCAATGGTAATGGGGCTGGTAGAGGCTGAGGTGCAGGCGGCATTGCTGGCGGAGAAGACGGCGCGGGATCTTGAAGATGAGGATCACGATCCGGGCGTCCGCCGGGGGGATCTGGACCGCCTTTGCCGGGGGATCAGAAAACGGGACAAAATCCTCGGGCTCGAAGTCGAGGGAGCCGAGGTGCAGCCTGGCCGCGGTGATGGCGGTGAAATCCTCGATGCCTTCGGCTGATTTCGGGACGAAGACGGCGCACAGGAATGGAATCTTTTCGGGCATGGCCGGCGCGTCAAACCGGGGGACGTAGCGCAAATCGCAGTCGCCTTCCACCATCGCCATCTCCCTGCCCACGCTGATCCTGACGGATTCCGCGACCATGCAGAAGGGTGACCGGAGCGTGTCCACCGGGATCACCGCGGTTGAAAGCGGGGCGGCCGCGAGAAGGGGAACCAGCGCCAGGGAAAGGCCTATCATTAGCACGATTCCCATGATAATGCCCGACGGCGCAGGGTTCCAGCGCAGAGCGCACGCTGCCTTTGATCCGCTCAAACCGGCAGATGACGAATTGGCCCACCTGACCGGCGCGTAGTGCGTTGCTTCAGCCTGCACTCGAATACCGGTGCCGCTCCCGCAGCGCCGCGCCACGGTTGCGTCCCTGTGAACAACTCGGTTCACTTTCCCGTTGCGGTTGCATTTTGCCCCCTCTCTAGTCTGGGTTTTGACGTCGCATGCATCTAAAGGCGCTCAAGCTACACGGCTTCAAGTCGTTCGCTGATCCCACGATCCTCCGCTTCGATCCCGGTGTGACGGCCATCGTCGGCCCGAACGGCTGCGGCAAAAGCAATATCGCGGACGCGATCCGCTGGGTGCTGGGCGAACAGAGCGCCAGGGCTCTGCGCGGCGGGAAGATGCAGGATGTCATCTTCGAAGGCGCGGAGACGCGCCGCGCGCAGAATCTCTGCGAAGTCTCGCTCCTCCTGAGCGAATGCGAGAAACAGCTGGGCACGGATTTTCATGAGGTGGAGGTCGTCCGCCGGACCACGCGCGACGGCCAGAGCGATTATCTGATCAACGGCCAGCTCTGTCGTCTGAAGGACATCCACAAGCTCTTCATGGACACCGGGGTGGGGCACACCTCGTATTCGGTCATGGCGCAGGGCCAGATCGACCAGGTGTTGTCGTCAAAGCCGGAGGAACGCCGCGCGGTTTTCGAGGAGGCCGCGGGCATCACGCGCTACAAGAGCCAGAGGCGGGAGGCGATGGGAAAGCTCGTGCTCACCGATCAGAATCTGGCGCGGGTGACGGATGTGATCGGCGAAGTGGGCCGCCAGATCGGGAGCCTCCGCCGGCAGGCCTCCAAGGCCATCCGCTACAAGCGGCTGAGCTTCCGGCTCCGGCACCTGAGTCTCGCGCACGGAGGCTGGCAGTGGGCGCAATTGAGCGCGGCGATCGCCGCCCTGGAGGCGGAGGTTGTGCGCCTGCGCTCCGCGACCGGGCTCCAGCGGGAGAAGCTGGAGGCGCATCAGCGCGAGCTGAACGAGATCAAGGCGCGCCGCAGCGACTTCAACCAGCGCCTGCAGGGGGCGCAGCAGGCGGTCTTCGATCTGCGTTCCGAGAAGGAACAGGCGGAGAACCAGGCGGGCGTTGCCCGGATCAAGAAGACCGGCCTTGAGGAGCGCATCCAGTCGAGCCGGAACGATCTCGCCGAACTGCAGATGCAGCTCCACGAGGTCAGCGCCCGGGTGGACAGCGGGGCCCAGGACAAGCAGGTCCAGCTCAACCTCCTTGGCACCTCGGACACGGTCTTCCAGCAGCGCAACCGCGATCTCGCGATTGTGGAGGGAGAGATGAGCAGGCAGGAGCAGAAGCTCCAGCAGACGAAGTTCGCCCTGCTGCAGCTGGAAAGCACGGTTGCGCGCCTGCGGACGGAAAGCTCCGGCTACGAGGTCGACTCCAAGACCGCTTCCCTCCGGCATGGCGAACTGGCCGAGCATCTCGCGGAAGTGCGGCAGATGAAGGCCGCCGCGGCGGCGCGGGCGGGCGAGGAGCAGAAACGGCTCGATGCCGCCCGGGGCGAGCAAAGCCGCGCGCACAACGAGGTGCAGGCGGCACAACATGCGCTGGCGGAGGCCGCCCAGCTCTTTCGCGAAGGCCAGCGCCGCCTCCAGGACCTTGACCGGACGACGGCCCAGCGGACCGCGCGGCTGCGCCTCCTGCAGCAGCTGCGCGAGAAATGGGAGGGTTTTGGAGAAGGCGCGAAGGCGCTCCTGCAGGGGCGCCTCGACGGCGTCATCGCCGGGACCAGGGTCTCGCCGATCACCCAGGGGCTGGAGGTCAACGCGGAATTCGGAAAGGCGCTGGATGCCCTGCTGGGTCCGGCCGTGGAGGCCATCGCCGTGGAGGGACTCCCCGTGGCCCGCCGGATTCTGGCGCATCTCGACCAGGAAAAGGTCGGGAGCGCCTGCCTGCAGGTCTCGCCGGCCGGCCGCCGGCAACCGAAGGCTGAGGGCAATCTGCCCGCGTTTCTCCAGCCGGCCACGGCGGCGTTCGCCGGCCTGGACCCCGAACATCCGGCGGCCGGGCTGCTGGCGGCGTGCTACATCGCCGAAAGCCTGGATGCGTTTCTCGAATACTGGCACGGGCATCCGGATTTCAGTTTCCTCCTCGTTGCCACGCTGAAGGGGGAGCTGGTCGACCAGCGCGGGCTGGT
The DNA here is from genome assembly GCA_963827125.1 of uncultured Verrucomicrobiae bacterium. Lineage (GTDB taxonomy): Bacteria > Verrucomicrobiota > Verrucomicrobiia > Opitutales > Opitutaceae > Fen-1467. The sequence continues at coordinate 118,950 of CAWHAC010000012.1, read as the reverse complement.
TCACGGCGGACATCTGAAGAAGCCGGCCGGAGGCATCGTCCAGCGCGAGATCGACCTGCGGGAGACGGCGCGGGAGCTCGCCCGCGACCAGAAGGCCCATGCCGAGCAGCGCAAGTGCGTCGACAAACTGGGCGCGGACCTGGCCGCGGCCGAAGCGGCGTTGGAGCTGCAGCGCAAGCATGTGCTGACGGCGACGCAGCAGGTCGCGGCGGTCCAGGTGGAGGCGCGCAACGCCGATCGCGCCGCGGAAGAGGTGAACACCCGGCTGGAGCGCATGGAACGCGAGCTGGCCGGATTGGAGACGGCCCGGGCGGAGGCGGAGCAGCGCCTCGTCCGGGCGCAGACCGCGCTCGCCGAGGCGGAAGGCAGGGTCTCGGCCGAGAAAAAGGCGATCGGCGCGGTCGAGAGCCGGATCGGGGCGCTGCGCGCCGATCGCGACCAGAAGAAGGAGGCCCTGGCCCAGGCCCGCCTCGACCTTGCGGAACGCCGCCAGAAAGTGGAGGTGCTCGACCGCGGCCTGGGCGAGATGGAACAGCGGCGCGGGCAGATCGGCGAATTGCTGGCCCAGCGCCAGCAGGAGGTGGACGTCTGGGTGGAGCAGACCGTTGAGCTCGAGCACGAGGCGGCGGCCGGCCTCGCCCGGGCGGCGGAGGCGGCCCGCACGCTCGAGGTGGCCCAGCAGTCGGTGGAGAAAATCCGCGGCGCGCTGGTGGAGATCGAACGGCAGATCGGCGCGATCGAGGCCGGGCAGCAGGGATTGCGCGCCGGGGCCGAGGCGTCCCAGGAGGAGCTCAACCGGATCGAGATCAAGCTCGCCGAGCACCGCTCGCATGCCCAGTTCCTCACCGGGGAGATGCAGCGCGAGTTCCAATGCGATCTGGCCGCGGTCGACTGGAAGCGGATGCTCTGGCACTCCGAGGACGATCCTCCGGACCTCAAGCCGCTCGACCTCGACGACGACGAGGACGCGGAGGAGCGGGGACCGGCGGCTGATCCCGCGGGCGCGGCCGCGGAACCTGCGAACCCGCCGGCGGAGGCCGGGGGCGCGGCGATGGAGGCCGAGCGAAAGCCGAGGGCGAAGGCGCGCAAGCCCCGGATCCGCCAGAAGGGGGAGCCGGCGGAGGCGGATCTGGCGGCGCTCGACCAGACCAACTGGGAGGAGATCAAGGCGGCGGTCGACGCGTTGCGGCAGCGCCTCAGCGGCATGGGTGCGGTCAACCTGGTCGCCATCGAGGAATACGCCGAGCTCCGGCAACGGTATGATTTTCTCAAGGCGCAGAACGATGATCTGACCGCGGCCAGGGCCGATCTGCTCAAGGCCATCGACGAGATCAATCGCGCCTCCCAGAGGCAATTCTCGGTGACCTTCGAACAGGTCCGGAAAAATTTCGAGTACACCTTCCAGACGCTTTTTGGCGGCGGCCACGCGCACCTGGACCTCATCGAGGCGGAGGACATCCTGGAGAGCGGCATCGAGATCGTCGCCCAGCCGCCCGGAACGCGGTTGAAGGGAATCTCGCTGCTCTCCGGCGGCCAGAAGACGCTGACGGCGGTCGCCCTGCTTTTCGCCCTCTACATGGTGAAGCCGTCGCCGTTCTGCCTGCTGGACGAACTCGACGCCCCGCTCGACGAGTCGAACATCGGCCGTTTCACCAACCTGCTGAAGCATTTCGCGACGGACTCGCAGTTCCTCATCATCACGCACAACAAGCGCACGATCGCCGCCACGAACGCCGTGTACGGGATAACGATGGAGGAGCGCGGCGTGTCGAGGGTCGTGTCCATGCGGTTCGACCACGAGCGGGGCGAGGCGGAGCCGGTGATCGAGACCGTCGCCGACGCGGTCCGCCAGACGGTGCCGGCGGCGCCCGGCTCCCGAAGCCCCCTGCCGGCGGCAGGAGCGCAGGCGGAATAGCGGGGTGGCGGAGGTGCGGCGCGGGGCGCCCTCCTTCGCCGGGCGTCACCGCTTTGTTGATACACTCATCGCCGGCGGCGGCCCGGGGGGGGCGGTCCCCCGAGGGCCGGCCGCAAGCCCTGCGCGGCCCGCCCCGCCTCCGCGGCTCAAGCCCCCGGGAAGGCGCGCGGGCGGATCTGTCACGGCCCGCCGTCGAGGTCGCCGGGCTGGAGCAACGCGGCGAAGGGCGCCTTGTTGGCGGCCTTCATGTAGGCCTCCATCGCCGCGATCGTGCCGTCCTTCACCCGGTTCATCAGGCTCACGTCCATCGTGATCATGCCGTCGGCGCCCCCTCCCTCGATGATCGACTTGATGTCGGAGATGCGGCCGGTGCGGATCGTGTTGGGCAGCGCCTCGTGCTGGAGGAGGATCTCGTGCACGGCGCAGCGCCCCTTGGGGATCCGTTTGCAGAGGATCTGGGCGACGACTCCCGCGAGGCAGCCGGCGAGCATCACGCGCACCTGGTTCTGCTCGTCGGCGGGGAAGACGTTGATGATGCGGTCAATGGTCTTCGATGCGCTGTTGGTGTGCAGCGTGGCGAAGACGAGCATCCCCATCGAGGCGCAGCCGAGGGCGAGCTTGATCGTCTCGAGTTCCCGCATTTCGCCGACGAGGAGAATGTCGGGATCGTGGCGCATGGCGCTTTTCAGCGCGGCGGCGAATGACGCGGTGTGCTCGCCCGACCTCGCGGTGCACGATCACGGACTTCTTGTTCTGGTGCACGAACTCGATCGGATCCTCGATGGTGATGATGTGCTTCGCGCGGGTGTCGTTGATGTAGTCGATCATCGCCGCGAGCGTGGTCGACTTGCCGCTGCCGGTGGGGCCGGTGACGAGGACGAGGCCCTGGTCAAGGTGGCAGAGTTTCTTCAATGTCGGGGGAAGCTTCAGGGCCTCGAAGGAGAGGATCCTCACGGGGATCTCGCGGAAGACGGCGGCCATTCCCCAGTGGTTGAAAAGGTAGTTGCAGCGGAAGCGCGCGACCTCCGGGATCTCGTACGCCATGTCGAGGTCGTGGCGTTCGAGAAAACCGTTCCACCGGCTCTCCGGGCAGATCTCCTTCAGCAGGCGCTGCACCGTGGCGGCATCGAGCGGCGCCCCGGCGAGGGGCACGAGCGAGCCGGCGATCCGGGCCTTGGGGGGGAGGCCGACCGTGAGGTGCAGGTCGGAACCGCCCTGTTCCAGGGTTGCGCGGAGGAGTGCGTCGATCGCGGCCATGTCAGGAGATTTTTGCGCGGAGCACCCGGTTCGTAATGTTGGCCAGCGCGACCGGCGCGGTGATCCGGCCGGCCTCCCAGAGCGAGAAGACGACGTTGTCCATGAGACACATGCCGTCGCGCACGCCGGTCTCCATGGTGTTGCGCAGGCCGGCGGACTTGTTTTCGCGGATGAGGTTGGCGATGGCGGTGTTGTTGATGAGGATCTCGCAGGCGAGCACGAGGCCCCCGCGGCGGCCGGGCAGCATGCGCTGACAGATGATGCCGCGCAGGCTCTCCGCGACGCTGGCGCGGATCTGGGGCTGCTGGGAGGGGGGAAAGACGTCGAGCAGCCGGTTGAGCGTGGTGGCCGCGTCGCTGGTGTGCATGGTGCCGATCACGAGGTGGCCGGTTTCGCTCGCGGTGATCGCCATGTCGATGGTCTCGAGATCGCGGAGCTCGCCGATGACAATCACGTCGGGATCCTCGCGCAGTGCCCCTTTGAGCGCGGAGGCGAACGTCCGGGTATGCCGGCCGACTTCGCGCTGGGAGATGTTGCAGCCCCGGGCGATCTGCACGACCTCGATGGGGTCCTCGACGGTGATGATGTGGTCCTGGGAGGTCTCGTTGAGCCAGGAGACCATTGAGGCGAGCGTCGCCGTCTTTCCGGCGCCTACGGGGCCGGTCACGAGGATGAGGCCGTTGTCGTAGGAAAGGAGCCTCCTGATCGTTTCGATGTGCGCGGCGAAACCCAGATCGGCGAGCGAGCGGATCCGGGCCGGCACCATGCGATACGCGCCCGCGGCGCCCTGCTTGTGGAACATGAGGTTCACGCGGTAGCGGTTGGCGAGATCGAGCGCGAGGGCGCAGTCGAAGTCCTTGTTCTCGAGGAAGGCCCGGCGTTGCTGCTCGGACAGCAGCACCGTGTTCAGGCGCAGCGCCTCGTCGGCCGTGAGCGGGCGCGCGGCGAGGGTGACAAAGGCGCGGTTCTTGCGGATGAAGGGCCGGGTGCCGGCGGACAGGTGGAGGTCGCTCGCGCCGAAATCCGCCGTGGCTTTGAGCAACTCTCCCAGCCTTTCGGCGAGAACGTCATCACCCATGGTCCCGATCGAATCGAAGGGGAAATCCGGCATGGCCGCGGCTTCGCCGGCGGAGGGCGTGCCGCCCCGGTCTTCCTCACCGGCGAACGGATCATCGGCAGGCGGGCCGGATGCGCCGTTGCGCAGCGCGAGATTGGCAAGTTTCTCCAGCGTCCCGACATCGGCGACAACCCCGCCGTCAACGAGGAGCTGGGCGAACTCCACCAGGTCGGCCCCGGGACCGAGGACGCGGAGAACGGCCTCGGAGTGCGAGCGGAAGAAAAGGCCCTGATCGATGCCCAGCCGCACCAGCCAGCGGATCTCCGGCTTGCTGGGGATGATGGCGGGGGAGGCGGGCATGGGGCGGATTTGTGTCGGGCCGCGTGCGCAGGCGGCGCCCGGGCGGAACGCGGCGCGTCCGGAGCGGGCGGTCCTCCGGCTGCGGGGCGTCACGCGATGAGGTCGGGGGGAACGTTGGACAGCGCCTCTTCCATCGTGGTGGTCCCCTGCTTCACCTTGAGCATCGAGTCCTGGTGCAGCGTCTTCATCCCGTTGCGCATCGCGATGCGTTTGATCTCGGCGGTCTCGAGTTCCTTGTTGATCGCCATGGTGAGTTCTTCGGTGTTGATCATCAGCTCGTGGATGCCGACGCGGCCCTTGTAGCCGCTTCCGCTGCACAGATGGCATCCCTGCGGGTTGGCCCGGAAGATCGGGCCGCTCCAGCCGATCGCCTTTTCGATGAGGGTCTTCTCCCGGCCCTTCGGCTCGTAGGCCTGGCGGCAGTTCTTGCAGGCCCGGCGGAGCAGGCGCTGGGCGCAGACGCAGACGAGCGAGGCCGAGATGTTGAACGGCTCGATCGCCCATCTCGGTGAAACGGGCGATTGTCGAAGGCGCGTCGTTCGTGTGGAGCGTGGAGACGAGAAGGTGACCCGTGAGCGCGGCCTCCATGGCGATCTCGGCGGTCTCCTTGTCGCGGATCTCGCCCACGAGGATCACGTCGGGGTCCATGCGCAAATAGCAGCGCAGGGCGCGCGCAAACGTGAGGCCGATCACCCGGCTCATCTGCATCTGGTTGATGCCGACAAGCGTGTATTCGATCGGATCCTCGGCCGTCTGGATGTTGATGTCCGGCGTGTTCATTTCCGCCAGCGCGGAGTAGAGCGTCATCGACTTGCCCGAGCCGGTCGGGCCGCAGTGGAGGATCATGCCGTACGGCTGGCGGATGCATTCGCGATACCGGGCCAGGTTCTCATCGGAAAAACCGAGGGCGGTGAGCGGCAGCGTGCTCTTCTGCTTGTCGAGGATGCGCATGACCACCTTCTCGCCGAAATTCATCGGGCCCGTGGCCACGCGCAGGTCGATGTCGATGTTCTTCTTGGTGTACTTTTTGAAGACAATGCGGCCGTCCTGCGGCAACCGGCGCTCCGAGATGTCCAGGTTGCACATGATCTTGAGGCGGGTGACGAGGGCGTTCGCCACCTGCGCCGGCAGGCGCAGCTTCTCCTGGCAGAGCCCGTCGACGCGGTACCGGACCAGGAGCTCCCTCTCGAGCGGCTCAATGTGGATGTCCGAAGCGCCGCAGATGTAGGCGTCCTCGATGATCCGGTTCGCGAGCTGGATGATCGGGGCGGAATCCTCGCTCTCGAGTTCCTCCGCCTTGACCTCGCCTCCCTGCGTGGAATAGGCGGTGCCGATGAGTTCCGCCACCTCGGCGATGTCGACGTCGCCCTCGCCCACCGCCGCGCCCTTCGAGGCCTCCTTGAAATACTTCTTGAGCAGCAGCTCGATCAGCGTTGCGGGAGCCACCCGGACCTCGTCGATCGTCAATTCGGCGGCATGCTGGAACGCCTCCCGTTTTACGTAGTCGAGCGGATTGGCCATCAACACCGCCACGGTGTTTGTCCCGGTCTTCCGCACCGGGAATACCCCCTCGCGCCGGATGACCGCATCGCCGATCATCATGACCAGCTTTTCATCGATCTCCAGGTCTTCGATCCTGGTCACGAGCGGCAGATCGGAGAACTTGGCGACGAACTTGGCCGTGTCCTCCGAGCTGAGCTGGAATTTCGGATCCAGCATGCGGTGCATCAAGGTGGAGGAATACTCGGCCACCTCCTGGAGGAGGGTCAGGTCCTTTTGTTCAAACTGGCCGTTGGTGCCGGCATGGACCTCCTTGTTGAGCAGCTGGATCGCGCCCAGGACGACGTTGGTCTTCAGCGGCACCGTCAGCATCGAGTGCACCTCGAAGCCGGTGTTCATGTTCTTCAGGGAGGCGGCTTCGGGCCCCTTGCTGCTGAAGAACAACGGCTGGCCGGTCTCGATGACCTTGCCGACGTTGCCCGTGCCTTTCGGAAGCTGGAGTTGGAGCAGCTTTTCCGCGCGCTGCCTGAACTGCTGCTCCTTCGCCTTGTCGGCGCCCCAGAGCGTGGGGGAGTAGTAGACGTGCCGGAACACGATCTGGTCACCCTCGACCATGTACAGGGTCATCGACTGGCACTGCAGTTGATCGACAACCTTCGTGGCGGTGAGCTCGATGACCGAGCTGAGATCCTCGCGGCTCGGCGCCGGCTTGGAGAGAATCTTGAGGAGAAGAGACCGACGCAGCTGGCCGGAGAGGATGGGGGCGGACATAAGGAGAAGAGCGGGGCGCCGCGCGCGCTGACGGCAGATTCTGGAATTGCCACGACCGCCGGTGTCTCGCAATGAGAAAGATCATTGCGCCGCCGCAGCACAACCCGGGCGGCGTCTTTCTCATGCTCCACTGGCTTCGATGGTTTCTCCCGCACGGCAGGCCGGCGGGCGGCCCGGCCGGCGCCCGCGGCGCTGCGGGCGAATTGATGGCGGCCGAGTTTCTCCGGACCCGCATGGGCTACGGGATCGTGGCGCAGAACTGGCGCAATCCGCGGGACGAGCGCGATGAGATCGATCTCGTCTGCCTCGACCACGAGGTGCTCGTGTTCGTCGAGGTGAAGACCCGTTCTGCCGACGCGCGGGTGTCCGGATTTTTCGCGGTTGACCGGCGGAAGAAGCGCGCGCTGCGCCGGGCGATCCACGCCTACCTCATGCAGCTTCGCGTCCGGCCGCAGACGTTCCGGTTCGACATCGCCGAAGTCACAACGGGCGGCAACACCCCTCCCCAGGTGCTGCACTTCCAGAACGTGCCGCTGTTCCCGAAGGGGTACCACGTCCTGCGCTGACCGCCGGCCGGAACGCGGCCCGGCCCCCGCGCTTTTTTGACTTTCACCGGCTCCGTCCCATGATTCGGGCATCCGTCCATGGCTGATCCACCATCTCACCCGTTCCTGCAGGGGTTGGGCAAATACCGCGGTGCACCCGCCAGCGTCATCGTCATCTTCGGCGCGTCGGGCGACCTGACGGCGCGCAGGCTTCTGCCCGCGATCTACAATCTGGGCCACGACAACCTGCTGCCGCCCGATTTTTTTCTGGTCGGTTTTGGCCGGCAGCCGGTGTCGGACGAGGAATTCCGCGGGCGCGCGGAGGCGGCGGTCAGGGAGTTCTCCCGGCGGGAGCCGGATCCCGCTGCGTGGAGCCGCGTGGCGCGAAACACGTTCTATCTGGGCGGCGGCTATGACGAACGCGGCGCGTTCGACCGCCTCCGCGCGCTCATCGAGGGGCTCGAAACGCGGGCCGGCCGGAAGCTGCAGTCGCTGTTCTACCTCTCGACGCCGCCCACGGTCTTCCAGCCGATCATCGAGAATCTGGGGGCTTCGGGGCTGGCGCGGCGCCACCCGGGCTCGCCGCTGCAATCCAAGGTGGTGATCGAGAAGCCGTTTGGCCGCGATCTCGCCTCCGCGCGCGAGCTGAACCGGATCATCGCTGGAGTGCTGCAGGAGCCGCAGGTTTTCCGCATCGATCATTACCTCGGCAAGGAGACGGTGCAGGATCTGCTCGTCCAGAGATTCGCCAACGCGATCTTCGAGCCGTTGTGGAACCGGAACTTCGTTGCGTGCGTGCAGATCACGGTTGCCGAGGACGGCGGCGTGGGCTCGCGCGCCGGCTACTACGAACAGAGCGGCTGCCTGCGCGACATGATCCAGAACCACACGATGCAGCTCCTCGCGCTCACCGCGATGGAGCCGCCGGTGTCGCTCGATGCCGAGGCGATCCGCGACGAGAAGGTGAAACTCCTCCGCGCCATCCAGCCGCTGGCGACCGGGCACGGGGGCGATGTGGCGCGCGGGCAATATGCCGCGGGTCTCGTGGGGGGGCGGCCGGCGCCGGGCTACCGGGAGGAGAACGGCGTAAGCCCGGAGTCGGCGACGGAGACGTACGCCGCGCTCCGGATCGCCATCAACAACTGGCGGTGGGCGGGCGTGCCGTTCTATCTGCGGTCGGGCAAACGCCTGGCCCGGCGCGTGTCCGAGATCGCCATCCAGTTCAAATGTCCGCCGGGCACGCTTTTTGCCGAGGGCGGCAAGTTCGACCTCGCCGCCAACATGCTGGCATTTCAGATCCAGCCGGACGAGGGGAGCACGGTGTTGCTCAACGCCAAGATTCCCGGCCTCGATACGCGCACCCAGCCGGTGAAGATGCATTTCCGCTATGCGACCACGTTTGGCTCGAACACGCCGGAAGCCTATGAGCGCCTGGTGCTCGACGCGATGATCGGCGACGGCACGCTCTTCATCCGCGGCGACGAAGCGGAGGCGTCGTGGCGGCTCATCACCCCCGTGCTGGAATACTGGCAGGCGCAGCGAAGGGAAGGAATCGAGAGTTATCCCGCCGGTTCGTGGGGTCCGGGGTCGGCCGGCGCCCTGCTCGCGCGCGACGGAAAAGAATGGAGAAAGCCATGAGCGAGGCGACGCCGCGCGAGCGGCCATGGGCCGGGCCGCCCGGGCGCGGCGCCGTGGATCGGGCGCCAAGAAGATTCCCGCCTCCCGCCGCGGGGTCACGGGTCGCCTGGAGCCCGGTGTTTTGAACCGATGACCTCCATCTTCGACGCCTTGCCCGGCTTCGATGCCCCGGTCGGCGGCCTCACGCAGAGTCTTGCGCGCCTGTGGGACGGAAAACCGTCGGAAGAGGCCGGCGCGCCTTCGGAATTCCGGGCATCGCAGATGAACCTCGTCCTGCATTTCGGGCTGCCGACGACCGCTGATGACGGCCTTGCGCAGTTTGGCGCCGCGCTCCGTTTCACCCGGCGTTATCCGGCGCGCATCCTGGTGCTTTGTCCGCGCGCGGAGGGCGGACGGGATCTCGCGATGTGCGCGAAGATCTACAGCGAGTGTTTCATCGGCGGGTCGCGGCGGGAGACGATCTGCATCGAGGCGGTGGCATTGAGCTATCCGCAGGAATATCGCGGGTTCCTGGAGGACCAGGTGTCCATCGTCGTCGAGGAAGACCTGCCGATCTACTACTGGGTGCATCACATGTCGCAGGTGCACCGGATCGCCGCGTACCGGTGGCTGCTGCGCAATTCGAAACGCTTTCTGCTGGACACCGCAGTCTCGACCCCGGAGGCGCGGACGTTTCCCTGGCCGCGGCCGGACGGCTTTCACGATTTGGCGCACGCGCGCCTCCTGCCGGTGCGGCAGGCGGTCGGGCAGTTCCTCAGCGCCTATGAACCCGGGATCATCACCCGCGGCCTGAGGGCGGTGGCCGTCGCGCACGGCGGTGAATTCGCCGCCGAGGCCCGTGTGCTGGCCGGCTGGGCGCGGACGCGGCTCGAAGCCTGTGGCGCGCCGGCCGCGGGCGGACCGGCCTTTGAAGTCAGGCCGACCGGCCCGGGTGTGGCCTTGTCGCTGGAACTGTCGTTTGCCTACGACGACGGCCGGCGTTTCTCCTGGCGCGGGGATTTTGCCCGGGGCACCGGGATTTTCGAAAGCACGATCGAAGGCTCGCGACAGATGCTGCCCATGACCATCGGCCTTCTCAGCGCCGAGGCCGCCCTGGCCGAGGCGATCTTCAATTAGCCGCCACGCGCAGAGTCAGGTGTTTGTTGCTCTTTTCTCCAATATCGCCCGGTCCAATCAATCTCCTTCATTTCTGAATCGATTGTGTGTTTCGCCCTGAAGTCATCGACAGCCGATTTGCAGCCCGCCAGGGCGTAATCATCGATCATGCAAAACCCGCCGCTCGACAGTTTCGGATACAAGCTTTCCAAGGACTCGATTGTGGAACCGTACATGTCTCCATCAAGACGGAGGATGGAAAGCCTCTCGATGGGCGCGTGTGGAAGCGTGTCCTTGAACCACCCTTTTAGGAAAACGACCTGATTGTCCAGCAGGCCGTATTTTCTGAAATTATCCTCCACCTCCTCTTTCGAGACCGCCAGATACGCCTTATAAACGTGGTGCCGGTCGCCTTTATCGGAGGGATATTTTCTTGTGTCCGGCTTTGGCAGGCCCTCAAAAGAATCGGCGACGAAGACTCTGCGATCATCGATCCCGTAGGCAGCGAGGACTGCGCGCATGAAGATGCATGCGCCTCCCCTCCATACCCCTGTTTCGATCAGGTCGCCTTTTACTCCTTCGCTCAGGACAGTCTCGATGCAATGTTGCAGGTTATCGAGGCGTTTGAACCCGATCATCGTATGGGCGTATCCCGGCCATATCTGGCCCGCCATCCTCTGACTTTCGGAGAAGTCCTGTTGTTTGACAATTTGCAGGTTCCTATGTGCCAGGAGATTCGAAATGCCGGACACCAGGAGTCGCTTGTGAGGCGGACGGAATGAATTGAAAGTTGTGATTGGAATCGGCGGTTCGGGCCACAGCGCAAAAGCGAGTGTCCTCTTCAACAGATCGAGGTAGAGCAGCTCCGGTTTTTGCTTCATTCGGTGGCCTCTCGCTTTGGTTGACGACGCTCGCAAGGCCGGTCGCGCCCTACGGCTGGCGCGCCCCCTTGCCCGATTTTGCCGAGACGCTAGGGACGAGGCATGAGCGCCGGCTGGCGTGACGGCTGCCCCGTGGCCGCCGTAGCTTCAGCCAAGGTGGCCGCAGCCGGCATGACAGCCAAGCGAATTTCCTCCGGCCGCTGGTTCGGCAGCCTTGACTCTCTTGATGACCAAAGCATGGTCACCGAGTAGACCAATGTAGAGATGAAGACAATCACCGTCTCAAAAGCAAAAGCCCACTTCAGTGGCATCGCCCGCCGGGTGGTGAAGACCAAAGAACCGATCACGATCTCCACACCTTCCGGTCTCGTCCAACTGATCCCGTGGGACTTGCCAGACAGGGTCGAACCGTTTGGGCCGGGCAGCGTTCGGATGACTGCAGACGAAATGCGACTGGCTAACTCTTTCGGAGAAACCTTCGGAGACGCATAGAAATGACTCTCGATCGGTGGCAAATCGTCTTCGCGCGGGAGAACGATTCCGATATGGTGGGCCATCCTGCGGTCATTCTCTCTGGGCCTGATATTCTCTCGGATGAGCGACATCTCCGAATTAACCTTTTTTCCGCTACTGGGAACGAAAAATGGCTTTTTTCGGGGGTTGTCGCGGTGCAAGTCGTTGAGCTGCATCGATGATGTTTTCCAAAGTGCGTGTAGTCCCGACCTAGTCCCTTCCGCACACGGCGCGAATCGGGTAAACTGCGGGCATGTTCCTCAAATGCCGGACACGGCGAAAGGACGGGAAAACACATCGCAGTTGGTCGATCGTGGAGAGCCATCGTTACGGCGGAAACAAGGTGGCGCACCGGCATGTGTTGTACCTGGGGGAGATCAACGACAGCCAGCGGGTTGCCTGGGAGCGGACAATTGCCGTCGTTGATGAGCGCGATGGGGAGGCGCGGCAACTGGCGTTGTTTCCCGCGGACCGCACGCCCCCGCCGGGCGGTGTGGACACGCTGCAGGTGCGGTTGAGCGAGCTGAGCCTGGAGCATCCGCGCCAATGGGGCGCGTGCTGGCTGGCCGACGAGTTGTGGCGCACGCTGCACCTCGATGATTTTTTCGGCTCCCGCCTGCCGCTCAACCGCGAGGGCACCGACTGGGAAAAGGTACTGCGCATCCTCACGGTTTACCGGCTGCTGTCGCCGGGCAGCGAGTGGCGGCTGCATCGTCAGTGGTTTTCCACGACCGCGCTCGGCGATCTGCTCGATGTGGACGCGCGGGCCGTGCAGGACGACACGCTGTACCGCTGCCTGGATCTGGTTTTGCCGCTCAAGGAAGAACTCTTCGGGCACCTGCGGCAGCGCTGGTGCGACCTGTTCGGTGCGACGTATCAGGTTTTACTCTACGATCTGACCTCGACCTATTTCGAATGCGACGTTCCCGAAAGCGAGGAGGACCCCAGACGGTTCGGCTACAGCCGCGACAAACGCGGTGACTGTGTCCAAGTGGTGGTGGCACTGGTCGTCACGCCCGAGGGCCTGCCGCTGGCCTATGAGATGTTTCCCGGCAACACGGCCGACAAGACGACCCTGCGCGGCATGATCGAGACGATCCAGCGCCGTTTCGGCAAAGCCGAGCGGATCTGGATCATGGATCGCGGTATCCCCACCGAGGAAGTCCTCACCGAGTTGCGCGCCGCTGACGCCCAGGTGCGTTACCTTGTGGGCACGCCAAAGGGCCGTCTCACCAGGCTGGAGTCAACCCTGGCGGAGTTGCCGTGGCACGACGTCCGGCCACAGTTGCGCGTGAAGCTTCTGCCGCAGGACGGCGAAGTCTACGTCCTGGCCCACAGCGGGGCGCGCGAGGGCAAGGAGCGGGGCATGCGCAAACGCCGGCTGAAGGTTTACTGGAAACGCCTGGCCGATTTGCAGAAGCAGGCGCCGCCGCGGGACTTGTTGCTCAAAAAACTCGGAGCGGCGCAGGACCGCGCCGGCCGCGTCGTCACGGGACTGGTCCACGCCGAAGTCTCGGCCGAAGGCATCTTGAGCTTCAAGCTTGACCGGGTGGCGCTGCGCGCGGTGCGCCAGCGCGAGGGCCGCTACCTGTTGCGCACCAACCTCCCGGCTGACGACCCTGAACTGATTTGGCACTGCTACATGCAACTGGTCTTCGTCGAGGAAGCCTTCCGGACTCTCAAGAGTGACCTGGGTTTGCGCCCCATTTATCATCACAAGCCCGAGCGCATCGAGGCACACCTGTTCGTCGCCTTCCTTGCCTACTGCTTGTCGATCACCCTGCGCCAGCAGCTTCGGGGTCACGCCTCGGGGCTGATGCCACGGGTGGTCCTGGAAAAACTCGCCACTATCCAAATGCTCGATGTGTGCATCCCCACCGCCGACGGCCGCGAACTGCTACTGATCCGGCACACCGAGCCCAGCACCGACATCTCGCTGCTCCTGGAAAAACTCAATCTATCCCTTCCGCCGCAACCTCCTCCCAAGATACGATATCCGGGGGGCAAATCGCCGATGTAGTCCCGACCTTTTGAAAAACCGGGCGATGAATCAACAACTTGTGTTTTTTTGATGCCCCAGTAGCGGAAATCGGGTTAACGCATTGATGGGGACCAAACGGCCACCTGCGGCAAAGATCCTGCCCCACCAGGTCATGCTCGACCAAGCGGATGGGTTGGAGTTTCCGACCTTGATCAACTGTTCTCTGGTTTACGTGGTACGCAAGAACACGATTCTGAGATCGGCGGGCATAGTGAGCCATATGCGGCGCGCCGAGATCGCACGCAAGGTTCGCGCAAGCCTCGGCATTTGGTAGCGGCGTCATTGCCGAACGTCACCAGCCTGCCATGAGGATGGCGGGCGCGACTCGTGCGCAGGCACGAGGCGTGAACGACAGCCGGATTGGCAGCGGCGGCTGGTGTGTGCCCGGCACGGGAGTGAACTGACGGGGTGAAAGTCCTCGATGCAAGATACCAATGAGAACAAAAGCATTAGACGAAGGCAACTGCGCGGCCGCGAGGCCGGGTGGGAAAGAAGCTGGAGTCAAAACGACGAGCCCACGAACAGTTCCGAGCCGAAGGCGACAACCCGACGAGCGCAGCGAGGAAGGCAACAGGCTGCGAGGCCGATGACGCGGACGAGCTGGCACCACACAGCGAAGTCCGGGTATCAGCGTCACAGGTAAAGCCTGGGGTTGTGTCGCGAAAGTCACCTCCCTTACCCGGGGAGACCTGTCCGGCAGGCGCTGCGGCTGGGGCGCAGAGCGCCGTCTCTGGAAACAGCGGCGGTCAGCGGACAGGAGTCAGCAGAGGTCGTAGTAGCACGGGAAACGAGCCGGGAGTAGGCGTTCACCTCCCGAGGGGTGCGCTGAAAGGCCCGGACGGTCTCACGCACGTGCGAAGGACTGAACTGATCGGGACCGCGGAGACCGCGGCTTCCTTCCAACTGGAGTTGGCGCTCAACGCCGATTCTGCGGAGGAGCGGGGGCAAGCGGCGGAGACAGACCGCGGTCAAGGTGAACTGTGGGAACGCGTCCTGAGTCCGGAAAACCTCAACGAAGCGTGGAGGCGGGTGCGGGAAAATGGCGGGGCGGCGGGGATCGACGGTATGTCGGTCGCCGCTTTTCCCGCCTTCTTTCGTGTCAACTGGACAAAGGTGCGTGCAAAGTTGCAGGCGGGAACCTAAGGCGTGCCCAACCTGCAAGCCTCATGGATCGCCTATCATTACCCGCCCAAGAAGGAGCCGAGCGCGCCAGTCTCGGTGACCTCGCAAGCGAAGTAATCAGATCGGAACCGCCCGGTACGGACCCGTACGCCGGGTGGTGTGGGGGCCGGTAGCTAATCACTACCGGCTACCCGATTAGCCCTCTTCTTCTGCAACTTCACGAATGAGCAATCGAGCTTGAATGGAATCAGGATCTTGGACCGTAGATACGACTCCAGCGAGCAGCCAGAATCTCGGAAATTCTCTGTAGAAAATCGAGAAATTGGGATAATCCCTGATGATCATTTGCCTCCAGCCATGACGACGTGGACGGCAGATGAACGGACTGTATTGGATCGTAGCGACCGCTTTCTCATGAGCTTTCAGAAAGCGGCCCGCAGTTCTAGCGCCGTACGCTTTGTAGTAGTCGTAGGCAGACTGGAGGTCCTCACCGTACCCCTCAGCCTCTTTGAACGGCTTCATCGCCTCAAGCGACGAACCGCATCACCAACGGACCTTAGTTTGTGCGGTGCGCGAAGCGCCGCTGCCGCCCGGTGATTGAGCATCGATAGCTGGGAGGCAGTGGGAGTCAACTTGGCCTCAGCCTCGCGCCACAAATGATCGGCAATCGCCGCTTTCTCGCGGGGGGAGAGCCGACGGAGCTGGGAGGCTAATGTGGCGGTCAATGACATACGATGAGGGTACCCTTGGAGGGGAAATGGGCAAGTCGGAATCTTGGATCGAATGGCTAACGCTACCGACGAGGCAGGAGCGCCGGCTAGCGTGCCTCGTGCCTGCCTTTCGCACGAGGCATGCCAGCCAAGCGAATTGCCTCCGGCGACTGGTTCAGATATTCACCACAAAGGCACGAAGACACAAAGAGAAACCGGGGACACCGCCGGAGCAACGGCCATTTCTGAACCGCAGATTTCGCAGATGGCGCAGATGCGGCAACCGAGGTGGAAAAAAAGAGCTGGTCGGGGGTGATTCGACCCGTACAATCGCCGCGAAAGCCGGCGGGACGGAGGCTTCTCCTTTTCCGCCAGCCGCCGGCCCCCGCATTCGCGGCGACTGTCTCCGGTCGCTTGCGCTTCTTTCCGGTTTTTCGGCGCGGCAGGTCATCGGGCGAAAGAGTTCACTGAGGATGAGCCAAAGGGCACCGCAGGGCGACGTTTTATCGCGGACCGACGTTCTCTTTTCTGAGTGGCGAACGTCAGAGACCTGCAGTGGTCGAAGGCTGGCGTGACGGCTGCCCCGCAGCAGGCATGCCAGCCGAGGCCATCTGCAGTGGCGACTGGTTCGCCCAGATATTCACCACAAAGGCACGAAGACACAAAGAGAAACCGGGGACACCGCCGGAGCAACGGCCATTTCTGAACCGCAGATTTCGCAGATGGCGCAGATGCGGCAACCGAGGTGGAAAAAAAGAGCTGGTCGGGGGTGATTCGACCCGTACAATCGCCGCGAAAGCCGGCGGGACGGAGGCTTCTCCTTTTCCGCCAGCCGCCGGCCCCCGCATTCGCGGCGAGCGTCTCCGGTCGTTCGGGATCATTTCCGATTTTCCAAGGCGTCGGTTCATCGGACGGTGGAGTTCACGGAGAGCGCAGAGAACGGATTGCTTGGGGCGACGGCTGCTCACGGACCGATGTTCCTCATTCCGGTGGCGAACGTCAGAGACCTGCAGTGGTCGAAGGCTGGCGTGACGGCTGCCCCGCAGCAGGCATGCCAGCCGAGGCCATCTGCAGTGGCGACTGGTTCGCCCAGATATTCACCACAAAGGCACGAAGACACAAAGAGAAACCGGGGACACCGCCGGAGCAACGGCCATTTCTGAACCGCAGATTTCGCAGATGGCGCAGATGCGGCAACCGAGGTGGAAAAAAAGAGCTGGTCGGGGGTGATTCGACCCGTACAATCGCCGCGAAAGCCGGCGGGACGGAGGCTTCTCCTTTTCCGCCAGCCGCCGGCCCCCGCATTCGCGGCGAGCGTCTCCGGTCGCTTGCGCTTCTTCCCGGTTTTTCGGCGCGGCAGGTCATCGGGCGAAAGAGTTCACTGAGGATGAGCCAAAGGGCACCGCAGGGCGACGTTTTATCGCGGACCGACGTTCTCTTTTCTGAGTGGCGAACAGTGTATTATGGAGCATGCAGGCGGAGATATATCCGGCTGCGTTCGGGGCGGATTTCTCGGGTTCGATGGTTCATCGCCTGCGCTTGATATCGTTGTTTGAAAATCTCTTGGAAATCAAGCCCGGAGTCGATGACCCGGGAAATCCCGCAGAATTGCTCCCGCAAAAGCCAGCGGCTTTTACAGTCGAATGGTTTCGTTCCATTTCGGGTGGCATGGTCGGCGAAGGCGTCCCTTGGGCCGGATTTCTGCGCCCCGATCGACCTGGAACGCCGGGGGTTCCGGATAGCATAACGCTTCGATCCGGCGAATGCCGGTCTGTCGGATGACTCCGCAGTCGAGGCTCTTACGCACTGGATCGGCGGCAGGCACCCGCACGCCGGGAACCGGTGGGAACAGATCGCATCAAGCGGGAATTGCGCCGCAGGACCGGGCTGAAACAGGTACTCCAAAAGGAGGAAACCAATGACTGGCAGGGTTGATAACCTGCAGCATAACCATGGATCGAAAAGCCCGATTCTCACCGATACCCAGCGAAAAAGGAAATGAAGTTAATACCCGGCCATGAACTCTTTAAGCCATAAAGACAGCCCCGGGAGCGGCCTTCCAGCGACCCCGTCCATAACAACAAAAACCAGCCAAGCCAACGCGGCGTGGGAGGAGCCGGTTTCCTTCCCCGAATGGCATGAGATTCTCGCCCTCGAACCGTTGGAGCCCCGAACCCGGGCGTGCCATGCGCAGGCGATCATCGTCTACCTGGGCTACTGCGAGGCTTCTCACGAACGGGCTTCAATTGCCGGAGCCAAACGGTATCTCGATGGGGGAACCCAACGCGGGCGGCCCGACGCGTCTGCCCGTGCCGGTCTCCGCTGGTTCTTCACTGCATATCGGCGGTGCCGGGGATCCGATCGCAAACCAGGAAACCGTCCGCCGAGTCCCTCGTTACCGGTCTCAACTGTCATTCCGCCTGGAACACCGTCTTGGGAGGCCGACCTCATCCGCCGGATCCGCTTGCGTGGGTTCTTGTGGAATACCGAACAGGCCTACCGGGCCTGGATGAATCGTTTTGCCGCCAAAGTCGCGCCGGCAACGCCCGATCAGACGGGCGCGCCAGAAGTCCGGGAATTCCTCACGGCACTTGCCATTCAGAAGGTCTCCGCCAGCACCCAGCGCCAGGCTTTGAACGCCCTCGTGTTCTATTTCCGCGAGGTCGTGGAACGGGATCTTGGGGATCTGGGCGATTTCCGCCGCGCGCGGAGAGGGCCGCGCATTCCAGTCGTGCTGTCGCGAGCAGAGCTCGATCGGTTCTTCGCACAACTCAAAGGCACCTGGCTTCTGATGGCGCAACTACAATACGGCAGCGGTCTTCGGATCACCGAATTGGTGGAGTTACGCGTGCAAAGCCTCGACCTCGATCGGAACCGCGTGCTGGTCTTCGGAGGCAAGGGCGACAAGGACCGCGCCACGGTGCTGGCCACACCGTTGGTCCCGAGGTTGCGCGCGCAACTCGATCGTCTGCGCGGGCTTTTCGCAGACGACCGAAAGAACAACGCCCCCCCCAGTCTGGCTCCCGCGGGGCATCGAGAGGAAATTCCCGGCCGCCGGCGCCCAATGGCAATGGCAATGGCTGTTCCCGATGGCGGAATGGTCGCGCGATCCGCAGACGGGGATCGTTCGCCGGCATCACGTGCTCGACGGAAGCTTTCAACGCGTGATCAAGGAGGCCACGCAACGCGCTGCCATCGACAAACGGGTGACACCTCATGTGCTTCGACACTGCTTTGCCACGCATCTGCTGGAGGCGGGTGTCGACATCCGCACCGTTCAAGAGTTGCTCGGTCATGCCAACGTTGAGACGACGCAGATCTACACCCACGTCATGCAGAAGCCCGGCATCGGCGTGAAATCGCCGTTGGATGACCTGGCGAGGTGAGGCAATGGCGTGCCGGTGATCTGGAGTTGAACCACAGATATCGCAGAGAGCGCAGATGGTCCGAAGCAAAGCACGGGACAGGCCTCACGCAAAGCCGCGCAGGCGCAAAGGGAAACCCGTTTCCATCCATTCCGGCGACGGGGGCGTCGCCGCTCCATCTTCTGTTTCCGTCGTTGCCTTTTGCAGAATTCCTCCGCCCCGGCGACGGGGATGTCGCCGCTCCAGCAATTGGGAGTGGCGGGTAGTGAGCAGTGAGCAGCGGGCAGGTTGCAGCACCAGATGGGCCTTTGCGGCTTTGCGCCCTGGCGTGAGAAAAGAGGCCGCAGATACACGGGCGTCCGAGGTCCGGACATCTGCGTTGAGCTGCGTCATCTGTGGTCAAAAGGATTGGATTTGGCTGGAGTTGAACCACAGATATTGCAGAGAGCGCAGAGCGGCTCCGCCGCAACCGAATGCGACAATGAGATTGCGCCCACGAATCGACACGAATCTGCACGAATGGACGGACAAAGGAATTCGTGCCCATTGGTGTGCATTCGTGGATCTGCTTTGGTCCGGTGAAGAACGCACGCAACAACTCACCTGCCTCGCGGCATAGGGAAACCGTGCAAGAAAAAGAGGGTTTGAGGAGATGGCAGCGCAGAGGGTCCGAAGCAAAGCACGGGACAGGCCTCACGCAAGGCGCAAAGGCCGGCCGATTCTCGGTTCCAGCGTTCTTCGCGCCTCCGCGTCTCTGCGTGAGACAATTCCGGGGAACCGGACCGACTGCATAGGTTTGCTTCGTGCGCTTCGTGCCTTCGTGGTTGATTCAAGCTGCAAGCGGCAGGTGCGGACCTGAGTTCCTGGGTTCCCCATTGGAACCGGGCGCAGACGAGACTGCGCCCCTACGGAATAGCGGCCACGTCGGACGGAGTTGGCTGGGGACGCAGCAAGACTGCGCCCCTACGGAATAGCGGCCACGTCGGACGGAGCGGCCGGCCCGGACCCAAGTTCCTCATTGGCTGTGGGCGCAGGCAAGACTGCGCCCCTGCGGACAAAGAAAGCACCGGGGGCCTGCCGCCCTCCAAGGAGGATTCCAGAAATGACGTTCGCGGCTCAGGCGCAGCGGAGCAATGCGTACGTCCGCTTGCCTTTGCGCAGGAGGATGAACTTGCCGAACAGGAGGTCGGTTGTCGTGGCGGCGCGCGCGACCTCGGTGACGCGGGCGTTGTTCAGATAGATGCCCCCGGCTTCAATGTCCTTCCGCGCCTGGCCCCTGGAGGGCGCGAGACCCGCGAGCACGACGAGTTCGACCAGAGGCGCGCCGGCGCCCGCCTGATCCCTCAGGGCACGGAGACGACCGGGCAGTGCGCGGTTCCTTCCACGGAGCTCGTGACCGGGCTCTTGGCCTCCGCGGCGCACGCGCCATGGGCATGCCGCCCCATGATGATGCAATCGGCGTTGATGCTTCCGCTGAATTCGACGATCTCCCGGGCTGGCTCGCCGGCGCGGACCGCTGTCGACACCTGCAGGCCCTCTTCGCGCAGGTAGCGTTCCAGGCGGTCGAGCTTGCCGGCGACGTCGCCGGCCTCGTCGTCCCCGTCGATCGCGCCGGGAGCCGGCTCGCGACGGCCGGACGCAACATGGATCAGGACAATTGCGCTGCGGTTCCGGCGCGCCAGCATCGCGGCGCATTGGATGACCTCGGATGTTTCCTCGGAGAAATCGACGGGGACGAGGATCGTGCTCATAGGCGGGCGATCAGCAGCTCCTTCTGGAAGAGGAGTTCCTTCGGCAGGTCCTCATAGAGCTTCAGGAAGAACTCGTCCTGCATGAGCATCTCCTGCCTCCACTCCTCGGCATTGACCGCCAGGACCTGCCTGAGCTTTTCGCGGTCGAAGCCGGGAAGGCCCTCGATGTCGAACTCCTCGATCCGCGGCATCCAGCCGAGCGCGGTCTCCTCGGCGGCCGCGCGGCCCAGGCAGCGGTCGACGATCCATCGAAGCACGCGCATGTTCTCGCCGAATCCGGGCCACAGGAACCTGCCGTTCTCGTCCTTGCGGAACCAGTTGATGTGAAAAACCTGCGGGGGGCGTTTGATGAGCTTCCTCATCCGCAGCCAATGCGCGAAGTACTCGCCCATGTTGTAGCCGGCGAACGGCAGCATCGCCATGGGATCGCGGCGGACCTTGCCCACGGCTCCTGCGGCGGCCGCGGTGGTCTCCGAACCCATGGTGGCGCCGATGAAGACGCCGTGGACCCAGTCGAAGGCCTGGAAGACGAGCGGCATGGTGCTGGCGCGCCGCCCCCCAAAGACGATGGCGTTGATCGGGACGCCCTCCGGTTTCTCCCACGCAGGATCAATGCACGGGCACTGCGCCGCCGGCGCGGTGAACCGGGCGTTCGGGTGGGCGGCGGGCCGCCCGCATCCGGGGGACCAGCTCTTTCCCTGCCAGTCGGTGAGGTGGGCCGGAGCCTCCCGGGTCATGCCTTCCCACCAGAACGTCGCCATCATCGGTCAGCGCGACGTTGGTGAAGATCGAGTTCGCGCGGATGGAATCCATCGCGTTCGGATTGGAGTCATAGGACGTGCCCGGGGCCACGCCGAAGAAACCGGCCTCCGGATTGATGGCATAGAGGCGTCCGTCAGGGCCGGGCTTGAGCCAGGCGATGTCATCGCCGAACGTGGTGACCTTCCAGCCCTTGAAATGGGCCGGCGGAATCAGCATGGCGAAGTTGGTCTTGCCGCAGGCGCTCGGGAAGGCGGCGGTGACGTAGGCGGAGTTCCCCTGCGGATCCTCGACCTTGAGGATGAGCATATGCTCCGCCATCCATCCCTCGTCCCGGGCCATGCACGAGGCGATGCGCAGCGCGTAGCATTTCTTGCCGAGCAGGGCGTTGCCGCCGTATCCGCTGCCGAACGACCAGATCGAACGTTCCTCCGGGAAATGGACGATGTACTTGGTGGCGTTGCAGGGCCAGGGCACGTCCTTTTCCCCGGAGCCCAGCGGTTTGCCGACCGAGTGCAGACAGGGCACGAACTCCCCGGCGCCGCCGAGCACGGGCCAGACCGCCGCGCCCATGCGCGTCATGATCCGCATGTTGGCCACGACGTAGGGCGAGTCGGTGATCTCGACGCCGATGTGGGACAGGGGCGACCCGAGCGGCCCCATGCTGAACGGGATGACGTACAGGGTCCGCCCGTGCATGCAGCCCTGGAAAAGGCCGTGGAGCGTGGCCTTCATCTCGCGGGGCGGCAGCCAGTTGTTCGTCGGGCCGGCGTCCTCCTTGCGCAGGCTGCAGATGAACGTGCGGTCCTCGACACGGGCGACGTCGGACGGATCCGAGCGCACGTAGACGCACCCGGGCCGCCTGGCCGGGTCGAGGCGGATGGCGGTGCCGTTCTGCACCATCAATTCGACCATCCGGCCGTATTCCGCCTGGGAACCGTCGCACCATTCGACGGCCGCCGGCTGGCAGAGCGCGGCCATCTCCTCCACCCACGCGATCAGCCGTGCGTGGCGGGTGGGAGGGGACTGGCGTTCGGGGTTTGCGGGTGAGGTAGTCTCGGGCGTGGTTTGCATGCGCGTAGAGGGCAGCAGCCTATTGAATGTCCATTGAGTTCACCGGGCAGGTTTTGTCCAATTGTGTGCAGAGTTTGTGTTTTCGTTTGCGCCATTGCCCCCTTGGGTGGATGTTGGCAGGTGCGTCTGGTCCATGTCGAACGAGATTCCATCGCCGCAATCCCGGAGCAGGGGCATTGTTGAAAACCTCAAGGCCTCAGAGATCTGGCGGGAGTACGCGAAGGCTTTTTCCGACGCCACCGGGCTCCCGCTGGGCCTGCGGCCGGTGGAGACATTCCAGTTTCCGCTGGCCGGGCACAAGAACGAAAATCCTTTTTGCGCGCTCCTCGCCCGGACCAACCGGTCTTGTTTGGCGTGCCTGCAGATGCAGCAGGAGCTCGGAGAGGCGTCCCGGGGCGGGGCGCAGACCCTGCGATGCTTCGCCGGGCTGTGCGACACGGCGGTTCCCGTCCGCGTTGGCGAGAATCTGATCGCCTTCCTGCAGACCGGGCAGGTGTTCCTCCACACGCCCAGCCGGGGGGAATTCAAACGGGTGGCCCGCCAGCTTCTCGAATGGGGCAGGGAGGTGGACGTCCGGCAGGTGGAAGAGGCCTACTTTCAGACCCGGGTCATATCGAGGCGGCAGTATGAATCGATCATCCGCCTCCTCGTGATCTTTTCCCAGCATCTCGCGGCGTTGAGCAACCAGCTCATGGTGCGGGAGGAGAAGGCCGAGGCGCCGATGATCGTCCGGGCCCGGGGCTTCATCGCCGACCACCAGGGCGGGGAGCTCTCGCTGAAGGAGGTGGCCCGCGCCGTCAACACCAGCGCCTTTTATTTCTGCAAGATGTTCAAACAGGCGACCGGCCTGACCTTCACCGATTACCTTGCGCGGGTCCGGGTGGAAAAGGTCAAGAACCTCCTGCTCAACCCGCACAAGCGGATCAGCGAGGCTGCTTTCGAGGCCGGTTTCCAGTCGCTCTCGCAGTTCAACCGGGTCTTCAAGAAAATCGAGGGACTTTCGCCGAGCGATTTTCGCGACCAGCTGAATCCGGCGGCAAATTCCGCAGCCGTCTAGCGGCGTATCGGACCTTGTCCTCCGCGCTGCTAGGCCCGGGCGGCGGCGGGCAAGGGGAGCGGACACACGGGCCTGCCGTGTCCCCCGTTGCCTGCCGCGTGCGCGTTTGCCGGCGAATACTGGCAGACCGCGCAGAAGGCGTCGATCTCGCGATGGGCAAGGAAGCGGAAGGTGAGCAGCAACTCGTCCACACATTCGGTGGCCGCAACGTCGCCGAGATGATGCTCGCTGCGGGGCACGGTCTGCGCGGCAAATGCGAGCGCGGCCTCGCCGGCAATGAAGTAGTTGATCAATGGATTCAGGCGGCAATGGCAGTCCATCCCGGCAGGGCGCGTCGCCGGGGGATGGCCCGGAAGCCACTGGTGGGCGGACTTGCTGCGAAAAAGCGAGAAGAGCTGCTGGAGCGACTCGTCCATCAGGAACACGAGCGCATCCGGATTTCCCAGCGGCGTGGTGGCCGGAGCGGCGCGCAAGAGGACGGTCCACTTGCGCTTGATCTCGGCGCGATGGCCGTCGAGCGCCTCCAGATACCCTTGCTTCATGACGCCAGTGTGGCAGGGAACCCGCCGCTAGGCAGCGCACGATTTGGCAAGCTTTGCGCATTTCTTGCAGGAGGAATGGAGTGGATTCGACGGGCCGGGCGTTGTCCGGCATCCTCGATGGGAGGCCGCAACAGGCCTCATTTCCGGGCCAGCCGGCGCCATGCCGGCGGAGAGATTCTTCCGCCGAACTGCCGGGCCGCGGTCCCGGGTGGAAGGCCTTCGGATGTTCTCCGAGCCTCTCCAGTCCGCGCCGTTTTTACTTTGCACATCGCACGCCCTCTTCGTGCACAAATTGCCCTGAAAAATGAAAAGCCGGCGGAAACAGGACTTGGGAAGGTTGTCGCAACGAATCAGAAATAATTATTGTCCATCAGGTTAAACGATCAACAACAGCGCCGGCACAGCCGATGCATGGCGGCTTTCGCGCCGGCGCCAAAACGGCTCCGGCAAGTGAAATGCTCAATTCGAAATCCATGGACTCTACAAATCCCATTCCCGCTGTTCCAACCCAGGCGGCTGCTGTTCCTTCAGCCGAGCCTCCGCCCGCTCCTGTTCCTGTTCCGGCCGCGGCCAACGCGGAGCCGGTGCCCGCGCCGGCGCCTGCAGCGCCTCCTGCTCCTGCACAACAGGCGGCCCGCAAACCGAAGAGGGCGCGCGGAGCCAAGAAGCTTTGATGAGGGGCCTGCAGGCGCCGGCGTCCCTGCCGGCCTTCGGGCACTTGCGACCCGGGCGCCAGCGTTGCCGGGTGAGAGGACTCACCCAGGAGCAGCGCCGGCCCCCAGGTTTTTTTGAGTTGCACAAATGGTTCGAAAAAAGCGCAAGGAGTGCACAAACGCGGGGCAACGATACGGCCCAATATCGGGAGATGGGATGTCGGAGCGCGGCAACCATCAGCAGGGTAATGATTAAGCGATTCACCGAGGTATCCGGCACGATCCCTGCATGTTATGATTCAATTATGCGAACGACTGTGGAGAACCTGTATGCCCTGCAGCAGTTGCAGCTGCAGACCGCCCCTGTTTCGGCGCAGCGCGAAGCGCAGGTCAGACTGCTCCGAGAGAAGATCCCCGCGCCGATCCTCGCCCATTTCGAGCGGATGATCGCGCAAGGCCGCAAAGGCGTGGCGCTGGTGCGCGACGGCGTCTGCCGTGAATGCCACATCCGTGTTCCTTCGGGCACCCTGGCGAGCCTGGTCCATCCCAAGGACCTCTACATTTGCGACAGCTGTGGGCGCTACCTCCTGCTGCCGTTGGACGAGATCGCCCCGCCCGCTGAGCCGCCTCCTCCGCCGCCGGTCCCGGTTCGCAAGACGCGGAAGAAGGCGGCGGCCGCTGCGGTCTGAGAGCTGCGACAACCTGAAGTGGAGGCGGACTGCAAAATGCGGCTAGCATCTGGTTGGAGTAGATCCCGGTTGGGCGATGGCTGCGGGCGCGCGCGCGCCGGCCGCCGTTTTTTGGATCAGCCCCTGGAGCCCGCCGCGGCGGGGCGCCCGCTGTTTTTGGGGAGGCTGGGGTCTTCATGACTCTGGCAGATTTCACAAAAGCCGGCCTGATCATTCCTCATCTGGCCGGGCGGGACACCTCGAGCGTGATCCACGAACTCACTCTCGCTTTGCAGCGGGAGGGCTGCATCCCCGACTGGCTGCCTTTCTACCATGAGGCGCTCAACCGCGAGTTTCTTCTGAGCACCGATGTTGAGGCGGACATGGCGTTCCCTCACGCCCGGCTTGCGGGTTTGCGGGGACTGGCCTTTGCATTCGGGCGCAGCGATGTGCCGTTCAGGTGGGGTCGGGGGATCGCGCATCCGGTCCGCATGGTGTTCCTGCTGGCAGTTCCCGCGAATGACGCCGGGGACTATCTTCCCCTGGTTTCCGCCCTCGCCCGGCTCTCAACGAAGATCCCGGTGCTCGACGCAATCCGCGGTGCGCTCGACCCCGAGGGGATCATGGCCGCATTCCGGGTGATCGAGTTGCCGGAGAGCGCCGGCGCGACGGCGACGGCGCAGGCGGGATCGCGTTGAACGCCGGGCCTGTCCCCGTCCCCAGACCATGGCGTCTTCTTCGTTCCGACTGAAACTGCCCAACATCCTGAAGGGCTGATCCTGCACCATGAGTCAATTCCCGCCTGCCTTGATGCTGCTGACCCTGCTGGGCTATGTGACCGGCGCGGGCGCAAGCCTCCTGTGCATGCGCGCCGGGAAGGCCGCCAATCTCTGCGGGTTTTGCATCGCCTCGCTGGCTGCGCTCAGCGGTGTGGCCGCCAGCGTTGCCGGCCTTTTGACCGGCGCCGCCACCGCGCACGAGTCCGTGCAGATTCTCCCGGCGCTGGTCCCCTTCATCCGGTTCTCGATCCGGCTCGATCCCCTGGGCCTTTTCTTCACGTTGCTTGTCTCGCTGCTGGGCCTGGCGATTTCCCTCTACTCGCTTGGCTACAACCGCCAGTTCATCGGCCGCAAGAACCTCGGGGTGTTCGGGGCGTTCTTCAACACGGCGCTGCTGGCGACGACCCTGGTCTTTCTGGCGGGCAATGCGGTCTTTTTCCTGGTTGCATGGGAAATCATGGCCCTGTCGGCGTTTTTCCTGGTGAGCTTTGAGCACGAGAAGGAGGAATCGCGCAATGCGGGGGTGCTGTTCTTCGTGATGTCGCACATCGGCACGGGCTGCCTCATCCTCGGCTTTCTGCTGTTGTTCCAGGCCTCGGGCGGCTACGGGTTCGAAGGCTTCCACGCGATCGGCGCGACGATGGGCGCGTGCCCGCGCGACGCGGCGTTCCTCCTCTTCCTGGCGGGTTTTGGCATCAAGGCGGGCGTCATCCCGCTTCACGTCTGGCTTCCGGTGGCCCATCCCGCCGCACCGGGCAACGTATCCGCGTTCATGTCCGGGGTGGTGATCAAGACCGGCATCTAGGCCTCACCCGGGTTTGCTTCGATTTCATGGGGCCGCCGCCGAACTGGTGGGGGATCACCGTGCTGACCCTGGGCACCGTCTCGGCGGTGCTCGGGGTGCTCTACGCCCTGATGGAGCACGACCTGAAGCGGCTCCTGGCGTACCACAGCATCGAGAACATCGGCATCATCCTGATGGGCCTGGGCGCGGCGTTGATGTTCCTGCACTCCGGCCATCCGGTGCTGGCGTCGCTGGCCCTCATCGCGGGGCTGTATCACACGATCAACCACGCCGTGTTCAAGGCCCTGCTGTTCCTCGGCGCGGGCGCCGTGGTCCACGCGGCCCACACGCGCAACATGGAGGAGATGGGCGGGCTGGGAAAGCGGATGCCGCGGACCGCGTTCTGTTTTCTGGTCGGCGCGGTGGCGATCTCCGCACTGCCGCCGCTCAACGGTTTTGTGAGCGAATGGCTCACGTACCAGTCGCTGCTCCAGGGTTTCGGCACAACCCGGAGCCTGATCCGGCTGATGTTCCCGCTGGGCGGCGCCATGCTGGCGCTCACCGGCGCGCTTGCCGCCGCGTGCTTTGTGAAGGCCTACGGCATCACGTTCCTCGCGCAGCCGCGCAGCGGGCACGCGGCGCACGCGCACGAGGCCGGCGGGCCCGAGATCGCCGGGCAGGTCCTGCTCACGGCGGTGTGCGTCGTGCTGGGGCTGTTTCCAACGCAGTTCCTGCGGCTCCTCGATCCCGTGACCCGCCAGGTCACAGGCCAGGCGCTCAGCGCGCAGCTCAGCCTGGCGGGCGGCCTTGTGCTAACCGGCGCGGCGCCCGCGGGCGGCACCGTGTCCCCGCTGGGCCTCGCGCTCACGGCGCTCTGCCTCCTGCCGGTGCCCCTGGCGCTCGGGTGGGTGTTTTCCCGCGGGACGATCGTGCGCCGCGGGCCGACGTGGGATTGCGGCCTGCAGGGGTTGACGCCCCTCATGGAGTACACCGCAACGGGGTTTTCGAAGCCGATCCGCATGATCTTCAAGGCGCTCTTCCGGCCGCGGCGCGAAGTCCAGCGCGAATACGACTTCTCGCCCTATTTTGCCAAGAACCTCCGGTTCGAGAGCCACGTGGAGGAGGTCTTCCAGACGCGCATCTACCGCCCGCTGAACTGGCTGGTCTGGAGGGTATCGCGGCGGATGCGGGCGCTGCAGGCGGGGAGCCTGCAGGCGTATCTCATCTACATCTTCGCGACGCTCCTGTTGCTGCTGGTGTTCGCGCTGTGAGCCGGAACCTGATCCCTGAGAATTGCCGCCCATGACCCTTGACGTGACAGCGATCGTTTTGCAGACGGTGCTCCTGCTCGCGCTGGCGCCGCTGGTCACCGGCCTCATCAAGAAGGGGAAGGCCCGGCTGCAGAACCGCCGGGGACCGCGGATCTGGCAGCCGTATTTCGACCTGCACAAGTTCTTCCGCAAGGACCTGGTGGTCTCCGAGCACGCCTCGTGGGTGTTCTCCCTTGCGCCCACCGTCGTCTTCATCACGGCGTTGCTGGCCGGGCTGCTCGTGCCCATGGTCACGGTGCAGGCGCCGTTGAGCCTGTTCGGCGGCGTGCTCGCCCTTGTCGGCCTTCTGGCCCTCGGGCGCTTTTTTCTCGCGCTGGGCGGACTCGATCCCGCAAGCGCCTTTGGCGGGATGGGGAGCAGCCGCGAGATGACGATCGCGGCGATCGCCGAGCCTGCGCTGATGCTGGCGGTGTTCACAATGGCCATCGCCGCGGGCTCGACCGATCTCAGCCGGATCGTGGCGGCGAACATCGGGCCGGGGTGGCGCCTGCTGAGTCCGATGCACGTGCTGGCTTTTGCCGCCCTCTTCATCGTGCTGCTGGCCGAGACGGGGCGGATCCCGGTGGACAATCCGGCGACCCATCTGGAGCTGACCATGATCCACGAGGCGATGCTGCTGGAGTACTCGGGGCGCCACCTGGCGCTGATGGAATGGGGCGCCTCGATCAAGCAACTCGTGCTGATGACGCTGCTCGTGAATGTGTTCTTCCCGCTCGGCCTGGCGTCCGCGGCGCCGGCCGGGCTGGGCTTCAGCCTGCTGACCTACGCAGCGAAGCTCCTCGTTGTCGCCGGGTTCGTCGTGATCGTCGAGACGACGAACGCGAAGCTCCGCCTCTTCCGCGTGCCGGACCTGCTCAGCGCGGCGTTCGTCCTCGCCGGCCTGGCCCTGCTTTCCACCTTCCTGTTCCAATGACCCTCTGATGCACCCCGCGCCCCCATTCGAAATCCCCGCGCAGCTCATCGCGCTGTTTGCCGCCCTGATGCTCGTGGTGCAGCTGCTTCTGGCCGTCCAGCGGATGCTGCTGACGAGCATCCGCCTGTTTGCGATCCAGTCGCTTTTCCTCGCCGCGATCGCCACGGTTGTGGCGTATTTTCACGGGGCCTTCCCCGTTTATGTCGTCGTGGTGCTGACGCTGGTCGGCAAGGTGGCGTTTCTCCCCTGGCTGCTGGACCGGCAGGTGCGGCGGATGAACATCGTCCAGGAGATCGAGCCGCTGGTGAATTTCCCCGCGTCCATGCTGATCTGCGGCGGCCTCACGCTTCTCGGGTACCTCGTGGCGCGGCCGTTCACCTCGCTGGAGCGGCTGGGCAACAACACCCTCGCGGTCGCCATTGCGCTCGTCCTCACCGGCATTTTCCTCATGATCAACCGGCGCAAGGCGATCACGCAGGTGCTGGCGCTGCTGACGGTGGAGAATGGCGTGATGCTCGCCGCCGTCGCGCTCACGACCTACGGCATGCCGCTCGTGGTCGAGCTCGGCGTCTTCTTCGACGTGCTGGTCGCGGTGATGATCCTCGGGATCCTCGTGTACCGCATCCGCGAGACGTTCGCCTCGATGGATGTCAGCAAGCTGAGCCAGTTGAAGGGATGAGGGGCCGCCTGCAAACCGCCTGAACGCCATGAGCCTCCTCGCCCCCCTGCTATTTTTGCCTGCCGGCGCCGCCCTCGGGTGCTCGCTCGCGCGCTCGCGCCGGGTGCTGGCGGCGCTGGACGTGCTCGCCTTCGCCCTGACGCTTGCCCTGGGGGTCGCGCTGCTCCGCCGGGTCGCGGCCGGCGGCGCGGTCGCGGAGTGGCAGGGGTTCCTCCGGGCCGACGCGCTGAGCGCCTGGATGGTCGTGCTGATCTCGGTCGTCTCACTGGCGGCATCGGTCGATGCCGGCCGCTATTTCCAGCGCGATCTGGCGGCGGGGGCGGTGACGCGCGGGCAGATGAAGGAGTTCTTCGTGCTCACGCCGCTGTTCGGCGCCGGCATGTTTCTCGCCGTCCTGGCGAACAGCCTCGGCGTGATGTGGGCGGCCGTCGAGGCCACCGCCCTGTCGTCCGTGCTGCTGGTGGCGCTGTACAACCGCCGGACGTCGCTCGAGGCGGCGTGGAAATACGTCATCCTCGGCAGCATGGGCCTGGCGCTCGCCCTGCTGGGCACGGTCTTCGTCTACGCCGCCGCCTGCGAGGACGGTTCGCGGCCGCTCCCCAGCTTCAACTGGTCCGTTCTGATGACGGTGGCGCCGCAGCTGGATCCCCGGCTGGTCCGCCTGGCCTTTGTCTTCGCGTTCATCGGCTACGGCACCAAGGCGGGGCTCGCGCCGATGCACACGTGGCTGCCCGATGCGCACAGCGAGGCGCCGTCGCCCACCAGCGCGATGTTGTCGGGCGTGTCCCTCAAGATCGCGCTCTATGCGCTGCTTCGTTTCCACGTCCTGACGACCGCGTGTCTCGGCACGGCGTTCAGCCGCCACCTGCTGCTCGGTTTCGGCCTGTCGTCCATGGTCCTGGCCGCGCCGTTCATCCTGGTGCAGGAGAACCTCAAGCGCATGCTGGCGTATTCAAGTCTCGAACACATCGGGCTGATCTGCGTCGGGGTCGGCCTGGGCACGCCGGTCACGATTTTCGGCGCCCTGCTGCACATGGGCTATCACGCCCTGGCCAAGCCCGTGCTGTTTTTCGCCGCCGGCAACATCCACCAGACCTGCCGCACGCTCGATTTCCGGCTCATCGGCCCGGGCATGGTGAAGCTGCTCCCGGTCACCGCGCTGTTCCTGGCCCTCGCGGCGGTGGCGGCGGCCGGCCTTCCGCCGTTCGGGCTGTTCTTCAGCGAACTGACGGTGATCAGCGGAGGCATCGCGGCGGGACAGACGGCGGTCAGCGCGCTCGTGCTCGCGGCGCTGATCGCGTGCTTCTACGGCGTGCTGCGGCAGCTCACGCGCATCCTGCCGGGCGAGCCGAAGGCGGGGCGCGCCCATGACGGCCGCCCGATGGACGGGGTTCCCGCGATGGGGCTCCTCCTCGGGGCGCTGCTCGTGTTCAGCGTCTGGCTGCCCCGGCCGTTGCTCGACCTGCTGCACCAGGCGGCCGCCATCATAGGAGGCGGGCCATGAATATCCTGCCGGAGCTTCTCCCCGCCCTGGCCGACCTGCAGGAGAGTTTTCCCGGCCGGTTCACCGGGGTTCACGCGCCGCGGCCCAACGAGGTCTGCTTCGAGGCCCCGATGGAGGGGGTCGCCGGGTTCTGCGCGCACCTGTACCGCAAGTGGGACGCCCGCCTCGTCTGCCTGTTCGCCGACGACGCGCGGCCGGAGGAGGGGGTGTTCCACCTGTACTACCTGTTCGCGCTCGATGCGGCGCACGGGTTCTTCTCGCTGCGCGTTCCGGTGCCGGCGGACAAGCCCGAGTTCACCTCGCTCACCGACGCCGTCCACGCCGTGAACTGGCAGGAGCGGGAGGTCCAGGACCTCTTCGGCCTGAAGCTCCTCGGGCATCCGAACCCGCGGCGCTGCGCCCTGCACGACGACTGGCCGGACGTGTATCCGCTGCGCAAGGACTTCGATCTCCGCACGGTGCTGCCGCCCTTCGCGGGCATCCGGCACAGGTTCCGCGAGGTCGAGGGGGAGGGCGTCTTCCATGTGCCGGTCGGCCCGGTGCACGCCGGCATCATCGAGCCGGGGCACTTCCTCTTCAGCGTGGCGGGCGAACCCGTGCTCTACCTGCAGCTGCGGATGTTCTACGTGCACAAGGGCACGGAGAAGCTCTTCGAAAACCTGCCTCCGGAGCATGGCGTGCGGCTGGCCGAGAGCATCTCCGGCGATTCGGCCTTCGCCCACGCCACGGCGTTCTGCCATGCGGTCGAGCGGGCCGCCGCGGTCGAGGCGCCGCCGCGGGCCCGCGCCCTGCGCACGCTCTGCCTCGAGCTGGAGCGCCTCTACAACCACGTCGGCGACATGGGCGCCATCTGCACCGACGTGGCGTTCACCACCGCCAACATGCACGCGATGCGGCTCCGGGAACGGATCCTGCGCGTGAACGAGGAGCTCACGGGCAGCCGCCTCCTGCGCGGCATGGCCTGCCTCGGCGGCGTGCGCTGCGACGTCGCGGCGCCGCAAATCGAGGCCCTGGCGCAGCTGCTGCGCTGGCTCAAACCCGAGTTCAACGCGCTCGTCGATCTCATCTGCGAGTCCTCCGGCACCCGGGACCGTCTGGAAACCACGGGCATTCTGAAGCCCGAGGTGGCGCGCGATCTCGGCGTCGTCGGGCTCGTCGGGCGCGCCTCCGGGATCGACCGCGACCTGCGCCGCGATTTTCCGCACGCGTTCTACGACCAGGTGCGGTTCACCGTCCCCGTGTTTCCCGAGGGCGACGTGCAGCGGCGGCTGGCGGTGCGGCGTGAGGAGGTCTGCCAGTCGATGGGCATCCTCGAACAGGTGATCGCGAAGCTGCCGGGCGGGCCGGTGCGGACCGCCGTCGGCGATCTGCCCCCGGACCGGACGGCGCTCGGCTATGTCGAAGGCTGGCGCGGCGAAATCTTCCACTGGATCCGGACCGCGCCCGGCAACCGCCTCGCCCGGTGCAAGGTCAAGGATCCGTCCCTCCAGAACTGGCCGGCGATCACCGAGGCGATCCTCGGAAACATCATCCCCGATTTCCCGGTCGTGAACAAGAGCTTCAACCTGTCCTATTCCGGCACGGACCGCTGACCATGTTCAACCTCCTCCGCCAGAGCCTGAAAACCGGCGTCGTGACGACGTCGTATCCCGCCGCGCCCGCCGCGGTTTCGCCCCGCGCCCGCGGCCGTCCCCGGATCGACTGGCCCGCCTGGAAGGACGCCCGCCCCGCGGCGGCGGTCTGTCCGACCGGCGCAATCGCCTGGGCGGACGCCGGCCGACGCCGGACGGCGACGCTCGACCTTGCCCGGTGCCTCTTTTGCGGTCTGTGCGCCGACGCCGATCCCGCGATCCGCATGACCAACGTCTGCGAATGCGCCGCCCGCAGCCGCGCAGCGCTCCTCACCCGCGCGGCCTACGCCCTCAAGTCCGACGGCACGCACGACGGGCTGATTGCGCCGCCCGACGCCGGAACGCAGCCGGCCGCCCCCCTCGATGCCGTCGGCCGGGCGCTCAAGGCCCGGGCGGAGAAGCTGCCGGGGCGCTCCCTGCATATCCGGGAAGTGGATGCGGGGTCCTGCAACGGCTGCGAGATCGAGATCGGGGGATTGAACAGTCCGGTCTACGATGCGGAGCGTTTCGGCGCGCATTTCGTCGCTTCGCCCCGCCATGCGGACATGCTGCTGGTCACCGGCCCCGTGACGCGGAACATGGAGCTCGCGCTCCGGAAGACCTACGACGCGATGCCCGGCCCGCGCCTGGTCGTGGCCGTGGGCGCGTGCGGGTGCAGCGGCGGGATCTTCGGCGTCAATTACGCGACGCGCGGCCCGGTGGACGCGGTGATTCCGGTCGACGTGTATGTCCCCGGCTGCCCGCCCAATCCCCACGCCCTGCTGCACGGAATCCTGACCGCCGTCGGCCGGTGGCCCGCGTCGAAGAGCGCGAATTCGTGAGACGGGATGGGGGACGGGTCGGACGGTGCCGCCCTGCGGCGCCGCATCCCGGCTGACGTCGCAACGGGACACCAGGGCAATCTCCAGTGTTGCCATCGGGGTCACGGGACTTTTTGGTCACGGTTTTACTCATGAAAGTCCTCGTCGCAGACAAGATCTCGCCCAAGGGGGTGCAATTCCTTCGCAACCAGGCTGGTTTCGAGGTCATTGAAGCGTACAACTCGCCCCGGGAGAAACTCCTGGAGCTGGTCGGAGACGTCCACGCCATCGCGGTCCGCAGTGAAACCAAGATCACCGCCGAGGTGATCGCCGCCGCGCCGAAGCTCCAGGTGGTCGGGCGGGCGGGCGTCGGGGTCGACAACGTCGATGTCGAGGCGGCCACCGAGCGCGGGGTGGTGGTGATGAACACGCCGTCGGGCAACACCATTGCCACGGCGGAGCTCACGTTCACGCACATGTTGTGCGGCGCGCGGCCGGTGCCCCAGGCGGCGGCGTCGATGCGCGAGGGCAAATGGGACCGCAAGACTTTCTCGGGGATCGAACTCTACAAGAAGGTCCTCGGCGTGGTTGGACTCGGCCGCATCGGCAGCGAGGTGGCCCGCCGCGCGCAGGCCTTCGGCATGCGCGTGCTCGCCTACGATCCGTACCTGGCGCCCAGCCGCGCCAGGACGATGCAGGTGGAGCAGGTGGACCTCGACACGCTCCTCCGGGAATCCGATTACATCACGGTGCACATGCCGCTGACCGATCAGACGCGCTACATGATCGACGAGGGGGCGCTGGCCAAGACCAGGAAGGGCGTGCGCCTGTTCAACTGCGCCCGCGGCGGGATCATCAAGGAGAGCGCGCTGATTGCGGCGCTCAAGGCGGGGCAGGTCGCCGCGGCGGGCTTGGACGTCTACGAGGCCGAGCCGCTGCCGGCCGACCACGAGCTGCGCAAGCTGCCCAACGTCGTCCTCACGCCGCACCTGGGGGCCTCGACCGCCGAGGCGCAGGAAAGCGTCGGCATCGAGATCGCCGAGGCCATCGCCGACGCGCTGCGCGGCGGCGTGATCCGCAACGCGGTCAACATGCCTTCCATTGATGCGGCCACCCTCAAGGCGCTCGGGCCGTATCTCGATCTGGGGGCGAAGCTCGGGACGCTCGTGCAACAGATCGCGCCCCAGCAGGTGGAAAAGCTGCGCATCACGTATTGGGGCCGGATCGTCGATCTCGACGCCGACGCCGTGACCCGGAGCATCCAGCGCGGCTATCTGCGCGCCATCGGCGGCGAGGAGGTCAACTTCGTCAACGCGCCCGTGCTGTTGCAGCGTCTCGGCGTGCATGTCGAGGTCACCAAGTCGGCGGGCGAAACCGACTACACCGAGCTCATCCAGGTGCAGGCCGAGGATCCGGCGGGCCGCCGGTACTCCGCCGAGGGCACGCTGATCGGCAAGGGCAACAATCCGCGCATTGTCTCCATCAACGAGCGGGACGTCGAGGTTGCGGCCGAGGGCAAGCTGCTCGTCATCGAGAACGTGGACGTCCCCGGCATGGTCGGCACGGTGGGCACCATCCTGGGCAGGGACGGCGTCAACATCGCCGACATGTCGTTGAGCCGGCTTGCGCCCGGCGAAACCGCCTACATGGTGGTGCGCGTTGACAGCGAGCCGAGCCCCGCGGCGAGGCAGGAGATCAAGTCCAACCCGGCGATCAAGATGGCGAAGTTCGTCCAGCTCTGAGTTCCATGGTGCTCCCCTTCCTGATCGCCGCCGTTGTGGGCTACCTTCTGGGCTCGCTGCCATTCGGCTACTTGGTCGCCCGGGCGCGCGGCGTGGACATTTTCAAGGAGGGCAGCGGCAATCCGGGCGCGACCAATGTGAAGCGTGTTCTCGGCGCGAAGGCCGGCAACACGGTCTATGTGCTCGATGCCCTCAAGGGCGTCGTGGCGGCGGGCTGGCCCCTCGTCGGGTTCCTTTCCGCGCGGCTGGCCGATCACCGGGTGGGCGATGGTTTCTATGAGGCCTCGATGCTCGGCGTGACCGGCATGATTGCCGCCGTCGTCGGCCACTCCTTCTCCTGCTTCACCCGGTTCAAGGGGGGCAAGGGCGTGGCCACGGCCTCGGGCGGGCTCCTGGTGCTCATGCCGATTCCCGGCCTGATAGCGGTTCTCGTGTGGATCATCACGTTCTTCGCCTCGCGCTACGTTTCCCTGGCCTCGCTTCTCGGCACGATCGCGGTCCCGGCCTCCGCCTGGTTGCTGGGCCTCCCGTTGATGCTGAAGATCGTGGCCACCGCGCTCGCCGCGCTGGTCGTTTTCCGGCATTCCGCGAACATCCGCCGCCTGCTGGCGGGCACCGAGCACCGGTGGCATCGCAAACGGTAGAAGAGCACCCCATCCGTTCTCCCCATGGCCAGAATCGTCCAGAAGTACGGCGGCACCTCGGTCGGCGACGTCGAGCGCATCAAGCGCGTGGCCGGCCGCATCAAGGCGGCCCGCGACGAGGGCAATGAACTCGTCGTGGTCGTTTCGGCCCGCTCCGGCGTCACCAACGAGCTCATCGCCCGGGCCCGGGCAATCCACGAGAATCCCAGCGAACGGGAGCTCGACATGCTGCTGGCGACGGGCGAGCAGGAGACAATCGCGTTGACGGCGATCGCGCTGCACGCGGTCAGCGTCGAGGCGGTCTCCTACACCGGCGCGCAGGCGGGCATTTTCACGGATGCGGCGCACACGAAGGCCAGGATCAAGATGATCAACGCCCGCCCGATCCTGGAGGACCTGCGGGGGGGCAGGGTCGTCATCGTCGCCGGCTTTCAGGGGATCAACGACGAGGGCCAGATCACGACTCTCGGCCGCGGCGGCTCCGACCTCACCGCCATCGCGCTTGCGGCCGCCGTGAAGGCGGACAAGTGTGAGATCTACACGGACGTGGACGGCGTGTACACCGCCGATCCGCGGGTCGTGAAGGACGCGCGCAAGCTCGACGAGATCAGCTACGACGAGATGCTGGAGCTCGCCAGCAGCGGGTCCAAGGTCATGCAATCGCGGTCCGTGGAATTCGCCAAGAAGTACGACGTCGTCTTTGAAGTCCGTTCATCGTTCAATCACAACCCGGGAACCATCGTGAAAGAAGAAGTCGCCTACATGGAGCAGGTCGTCGTTCGCGGCGTGGCCGTGGACAAGGACCAGACGAAGGTCGTCGTGAGCAACATCCCCGACAAGCCCGGCTCCGCCGGCCGCGTGTTTCGCGCGCTGGCCGACGCCAACATCATCGTCGACATGATCGTCCAGAATGTGGGGCAGAACGGCGTTGCGAACCTGACGTTCACCGTTCCGCAGACGGACTCGTACCGGGCGCAGCGGGCGCTCGATCCGGTGTTCAAGGAATTGGGCGGCGGAGCGGTGGCGGTTCAGAACCAGATCGCCAAGCTTTCCGTCGTCGGGGTCGGCATGAAGACGCACAGTGGCGTTGCGGCGACGCTTTTCGAAGCCCTAGCGGCCCAGGGGATCAATATCGAGCTGATCAGCACGTCGGAGATCAAGATCTCGGTCCTGATCACCGCGGCCCGCGCCGATGACGCGGCCCGCGCGGCGCATGCAGCGTTTGGCCTGGACAAGCATTGAGCCGACGGGGGCGGATGGGAGGTATCCAGGAGTGGCGGAGGATGATTTTCCCGGCGACTCCCGGCTTCTGACTCCCGGCTCCCGACCCCTTCCCATGAATTTCATCTCGACCCGCGGACAGACTGAACCCCTCGGATTCTCCGATGCGGTGGCGGTGGGACTCGCCCCCGACGGCGGGCTGTTTCTGCCCGAGAGCCTGCCGGATCTCTCGGGGGAGCTCGCGCATTTCGAGGGTCTGGCCTACGCCGACCTTTGCGCCGGGTTCCTGCGGCGGTTTGCGACGGACATCGAGCCCGCGGTGCTCGATGGGATCGTTGCGCGGTCCTGCCGCAGTTTCAGCCATCCGGACGTGGCTCCCCTGGTGCAGCTCGGCGAGGATCTCTTCGTGCTCGAGCTCTTCCACGGGCCGACGCTTGCATTCAAGGATTTCGCGCTCCAATTGCTGGGCAACCTTTACGAGCACCAGTGCCGGACGCGCGGCCAGACCCTCAACGTGCTCGGCGCCACCTCGGGGGACACCGGCGCGGCTGCGATCCACGGATTGCTGGGCAAGCCCGGCATGGCCATCTTCATCCTCTTCCCTGACGGGCGCATCGCGCCGCTGCAGGAGCGGCAGATGGCCTGCACGGGGGCGGCAAACGTCTTTGCCCTCGCCGTCGAGGGCACGTTCGACGATGCGCAGACGGCGTTGAAGGAGGTGTTCGGCGACCAGGCGTTCCGCCGGCGGCACCGGCTGTCCGCGGTGAATTCGATCAATCTGGCGCGGGTGCTGGCCCAATGCGTC
This sequence comes from uncultured Verrucomicrobiae bacterium, assembly GCA_963827125.1. Classification (GTDB taxonomy): domain Bacteria; phylum Verrucomicrobiota; class Verrucomicrobiia; order Opitutales; family Opitutaceae; genus Fen-1467. The sequence goes on along the minus strand of CAWHAC010000012.1, from coordinate 80,843 downwards.
TACTATCTCCACGCCTGGCTGCGGTTGCCCGGGGCGAAACGCGCGAACGTCGAGTTCGTCGTGCCCACGGGCAATTTTGGAAACGTGCTGGCCGGATGGATGCTCAGGAAGATGGGCGTGCCGATACGCGGTTTCAAGATAGCGACGAACCAGAACGACATCCTTTACCGGCTCTTCACAACCGGCGAGTATCGCCTTGCCCCGGTGACGCCGAGCCTGGCTCCGTCGATGGACATCCAGGTCGCGTCGAACTTTGAACGCTTCCTCTATTACAACGGCGGCTGCGACCCGGCGCGCGTGCGGGAGATCATGCGGACGTTCAAGGAGACGGGCGTCTACCGGTTCGGGCATTTCGACGCCGACTGTTTCACCGCCTCCCGGTGCACGGACGCGGGGATCGCGGACATCATCAGGAAGGTCCACCGGAGGCATGGCTATGTGTGCGATCCGCACACGGCATGCGGCTTTGCGAAACTCGCTCCCGACCGCGTCAGTATCGTGCTGGCGACCGCCAGTCCGGCGAAGTTCCCCGAGGCGATCCATGCAGCCACCGGGCTGACGCCGACCCATCCGGCCCTCGAGGGGCTGAAGTCGAAGACGGTGGTCAAGCATGCGATCCCCGCCGATGCGGCAGCCATCAAGGACTTCATCGCCGGGCACGGCGTCTGACGGGTTTTGCGCCGAAACGGGCGAGGGAGCCTGGTGCGGTCTCCCGCAGCCGAAAATGCGGGCGCGTGGGGCGGGCCGGGGCGGGATTGCGGAAGCGGGCTGCGAAGGCGCGAAGCCTGGCGCGTGGGGCGTGCCGCTTTCCGGATCCTGACGACGTGTCGGGGGCCTCGCGCGGGCACCCCGGGCCGCTGCGTTTTTCCTTGCACGTGTATTTCCTGCGACGAACCATCGCCGCCCCTGGACGACCGGCCGGATCAACCTTCATCCAAGATCCTCTTGCCTGCTGACGCCTCATGTTACTCGGCCCTGGAAAAGGAGTTGCTCGACAGATTGGGCAGCTCCGCCAACGGCCTGTCTTCGGAGCAGGCGGAGAAGATCCTCGCTGAGGCCGGGCCGAACACAGTGGCCTCAGGCGGCCGCACGTCGGTCTGGCGCGATCTGCTGGATCGCTGCCGCAACCCGCTTGTCATCCAGTTGCTGGTGATCGCGGTGGTTTGCTACCTGACCGGCGACGCCCCATCCGCGGCAATTGTCAGCGGGATGATCTTCCTCAGCGTGGTCCTCTCGTACATCCAGGAGACCCGGTCGTCGCTGGCGGTGGAAAAGCTGCAGAGGCTGGTGAAGACGACCGTGACGGCGCTGCGCGACGGGAAGGAAGTGGAGGTGCCGCTGGAGGACATCGTGCCCGGCGACATGGTCGTGCTGGCGGCCGGGAGCCTGATCCCGGCGGATCTGCGCATCCTCTCGGCCAAGGATTTCTTTGTGACGCAGTCGGCGCTGACCGGGGAGTCTATGCCCGTGGAGAAGAACGCGGAGGCAAACCAGCCGGCGGGCCGCTCGGCGTTCGAATTCTCCAATGCCTGTTTCATGGGGAGCAATGTGCTCAGCGGCGCGGCGCGCGGCGTGGTGCTCGCGACGGGCGGCCGGACCTATTTCGGCTCCCTCGCGGAGAAGATGCTGTCCCGGCGCGGCGCCACGAGCTTCGACGTCGGGGTGCGCAACTTCACCTGGCTGATGATCCGTTTCATGGTCGTGATGGTCTCGATCACGTTCCTCATCGTCGGGCTGCGAAACCACAACTGGATCGAGGCGCTGCTTTTCGCATTGTCAGTGGCGGTCGGACTGACCCCGGAGATGCTGCCGATGATCATCACCGTGTGCCTGTCGAAAGGGGCGCTGATGATGGCGCGCAAAAAGGTCATCGTCAAACATCTGCACGCGATCCAGAACTTCGGCGCCATGGACGTGCTCTGCACGGACAAGACCGGCACGCTGACCCAGGATCACGTCGTGCTGGAGCGCTACGTGGACGTGACGAGCCGCACGAGCGAGGACGTGTTGCGCTACGCCTACATGAACAGCTTCTACCAGACCGGACTGCGCAACCTGCTCGACCGCGCGATCCTGGCGCACACGGAACTGGATGTCGAACGCAACTGCCGCAAGGTGGATGAAATTCCGTTCGATTTCAAACGCCGCAGGATGTCGGTCGTCATAGACTACGAAGGCCGCCATGTGTTGATCTGCAAGGGCGCGGTCGAGGAGGTGAGCGCCGCGTGCGAGAACTACCAGGTCGATGAGGACATCAATCCCCTGATCCGGCTCATCCGCGACGATCTGATGGATGAATATCGCAGCCTGAGCGAGGAGGGATACCGGGTGCTGGCGATCGCCTATCGTGAATTTGACCGGGCCAAACAGGTGTTTTCCGTCGCAGACGAATCCGAGCTTACCCTCCTCGGCTACATCGCCTTCTTCGATCCCGCGAAGGACACGTCCGCCCGCGCGATCGAGGCGCTCTCGCGCTCCGGCGTGACGGTCAAGATTCTGACCGGCGACAACGAACTGGTGACGCGCAAGGTCTGCCGCGACGTGGCCATGCCGGTCACCCGGATCGTGACCGGGCCGCATCTCGCGGCGCTTGACGACGACGCATTTGCCCGGGAGGTGAACGAGGCGAACGTGCTTGCGCGCCTGACTCCGGACCAGAAGGAGAAGGTCATCAAGACGCTGCGATCCGCGGGACATGTCGTGGGCTTCTTGGGAGACGGGATCAACGACGTGCTCGCCATGAAGGCGGCCGACGTGGGCATTTCGGTGGATACCGCCGTGGACGTGGCGAAGGAATCGGCGGACATCATCCTCCTCGAGAGGAGCCTTCTCGTGCTGGAGGACGGGATCATCGAGGGCCGGAAGGTGTTCGGGAATATCATCAAGTACCTCAAGATGGGCGCCAGTTCCAACTTCGGGAACATGTTCAGCGTGGTCGGCGGCTCCTATTTCCTTCCGTTCCTGCCCATGGCTCCGATGCAGGTTCTGGTCAACAACCTGCTTTACGATTTTTCGCAAACAGGAATCCCGCTCGACAATGTCGATCAGGAATACCTGATGAAGCCGCGGCGCTGGGACATGCGCAGCATACGCAATTTCATGCTGTTCATCGGGCCGATCAGCTCCATTTTCGATTACGCGACTTTTTTCCTCATGCTCTACTTTTTCGGCTGTGCGGCATTTGGCGCACCGGGAACCCCGGGGGCGGAACGGGCTTATCTGGAAAAGCTCTTTCACACCGGCTGGTTCGTGGAGTCGATTCTGACGCAGACGTTGATCGTCCACATCATCCGGACCCAGCGCATCCCGTTCGTGCAGAGCCGGGCGAGCAAGACCCTGTTGTTCGCCACGATGACGATCATGGCTGTCGGCGCCTGGCTGCCCTATTCCGGGATGGCGCCGTTCCTCGGGCTGGTGCCGCTTCCGCCCGTTTTCTTTGCGTGGACCGCGGGCTTCCTCCTCGCCTATGGCATCCTCACCCACACCGTGAAGACGTGGTTCTATCGACGGTTCGGCTCGGATTGATGACTGGTTTATGCGCAGCATCCTCACAGCCCTGCAGGAAGGACGGCTTTTTGAACTGCCTGAAGCCGGGAAGGCGCGGGCCCTGGAATTTCTCGCCCGGATTCTCGACGCCAACCCGGACATCGAGGTCGGCACGGACACGATCGAGGAGATCCAGATGCGCGAGGAAGAGTGCAACACGGGGATCGGCATGGGGGTGGGCGTGCCGCATGTCCGCGCCCGGAGGGATGAGGGCGAGCTCTTCAGCGCGATCGGATGGTCGTCGAAGGGCATCGATTACGGAGCCTCTGACGGGAAACCGGTCCACCTGGTGGTGATGTATTACATCCCCGGAGCGCAGAAGAACGTTTACCTGAAGGAGGTCTCCAGCCTGGTGAAGGCGATCCGGAAGAGCGGCGGGATGGATCCCATCGCGCAAGCTCCCGATCTCAATGCCGTGCGCAACCTGCTGCTGGACTGGGTGGGCGCGGGCCTGGGCGATGCCGGCCCGGAAGCGGTTGCGCGCATGATCAGGCTGGAGGTCAAGCAGGCGCAGGCCGTGACTCCGCCCACCGCGGCGCCTGCCGGTGAACCGCCGGCGGCTGCCGGCATGACGCCTGGCAGCGTGCTGTCGTTTGCGGTTCTGGTCATGCCTCCCGGAGCAGTCGTGGTCCTTTCGCAGGATCCGTCGTGGGTCGCGCTGCTGGAAAAGGAGCCGGGACTCGCGCCGCGGTTCGCCGGAGGCGCGCCGTTTGGGGTCGCGGGCCGTCAGCTTTTTGTGAGCAGCGTGACGACCTATTCTGGGGGTCGCGTGCTCTACCAGTGCGTCGCTGTGGCGGGCGGGAGTTGAGCCGCGGGACCTCGATAAACAAAGAAGCCACGCACGGCGGGTGCGCAGCTTCGCAATTGCCAGGATCTGGCGGGGAAAATCAGTCCTTCGGCGCCTGGGCGTGGATGTCGCTCAGCCGCTTCTCGAGATCGTTCATCTGCTTGACCAGCCGTTCCTCCAGTTGCTTGCGCTCCGAGCTGTTGACGATGCTCAGGCTGGCCGCATCGTGGACCACGTTGGCCGGCAGGGTCAGCAGACGGGTGACCAGCGACTGGTCCTTGAAGCTGCTGAGATAAAGGGCGGTGACTTCCTGCGAAAGCTTGATGCTGTCGCGGGCGACTGCCTCCGTGGCAACCAGGTTGTTGTTCAGCTGCTGCTTGGCGGCGAGCTCGGAGGTGAGCACATTGGCGATCTGATCGGAGATCTTCTGACCGTACATGTCGATCTTCTCGCGCGTCAGATTCTGATCCTTCGCCATGTCGGCAAGAATGGGCTGGATCTTCTCGGCCATGCGGCTGGAAACCTTGTCGACCTGCTCATTCTGCTGCTTCTCAGCCTCCTCGGGGGTCTTGGGCAGCGGATTATAGGGCTGCATCTTCTGGGCAATGGCCTCTGCGAGCGCATTCACGCGGTCGGCATTCAATTTGGCCACCTCCTCCTCGGTCATGAAAACATCCGCCGAGCGCTTCTGAATGGCGTCCTTAAGCAGCGTATTGACCGCATCGATCTGTTTGCGGGTGTCCTCGGTCGCCGCCTGAAGATCTGCGCTGTTTTTCTCCCGCAGCGCGTTGATCTCCTGTTGTTGGCGCGTCGCCACGTTCGAGATGGTCTTCAGCAAGATAACGAAGGCGACGACGACGATGACAGCGAGAAGAATGACAAGGAGGATGTACTCTTTCAGTTTTTGCCACATGGGAGGTATTGGGGTTTGAATTTAATGAAGCGTAGGCCGTAGCCCGCACAAAAGCAATGCTACTTTCGGGCGGCGACAGGAGAAGGAATTTGAGAACAGATGCACAACATGCGGAACATTAGCCTAAACGGCATCGGCGCGGATTCATCGATCGCGGAGTGGAAGTGTGAAGTCTGTCTTGAACGAAGACCCTGCCTGCGGGGAAAGGTTCGAAAAATGCGGAGACCCCGGCGAATCCCCTGATCATTCGGGAAGATTCACGCTCATTTGGGCCGCCCTGCAGCATGGCCTGCCTGTCTGGCCGCATTGCCTGTGCATGGGTGAGGCGGAACCACACAATGCGTCCGGACAAGCCGCGGCATCCTCCTGTTGTAGATTAATATAGATTAATTCCAGTATTAGCGCAGTTAATATCGATAAAAACCTGGCGGCTCAATTGAAGGGTTTTGGCCACTGTGACGTCATACACCTACGCTTAAGGTACACACTCTCCCGCTTAGCAGGAGATTTGGGGTAACTACAGAAAGCGAATGGCGGGCTGCTTAGGGGTAGGCGGCCCGCCTACTTTTTGGCCGGATTGAATCGGCGGGCGTCGGATGAAACCGGGGGCGGGCGCACGCTCCGCGGGAAACCCCGGGTTCCTTGGTTTTGGCGCGGGACTCCGATGGTGGCGATGCGCGAAGGAGCAGAAGGCCGCGCGGCCGCACCAGGGATCCGGCATATGCTGGAGCGTCGAAGGACACCCAACCTGTCCGGCAATCCAACTCTTGCATCGACATTCCACAAAAAGCGCACACACTTACTCACAAGTTATCCACATCGATGGAATACCCGGGCGGGGGCATCATAATTCAACCGCAGCTCAAGGTCACAGGGAAGGTAAAGACCTTTGTTCTCGACACGAATGTGCTGCTGCATGATCCGCAGTCGGTTTTCAAATTCGAGGACAACAATCTCGCGATTCCGGTCGAGGTGCTTGAGGAGCTCGACATGATCAAGGCGGAGCAGTCGACGGAACGTGGCCGGAACGCCCGCCGGGTCCATCGAATCCTCCAGGAATTGCTGCCCGACTCGCGGACCATGTTGGAGGGCGTGAAGCTGGCGAATGGGGGGACGTTGTCGGTCATCATCAACCGAAACCTGATTGAAGAAAACCGGGCTTCGCCGGCGATGCAACGACTGCGGGCGATTCTGCCCGATCTTTCGAAGAAGGACAACCGCATCATCGCCTGCGCCCTGTTCGTGCAGGAGACTTTTCCGCCGCCGACAATCCTGGTGACGAAGGACGTCAATGTTCAGCTCAAGGCCCGCGCGGTTGGACTCGAGTCGCAGGACTACCTTAACGACAAGGTCCCGGAAGACCCCGATGACAGCTCGCACCGGCGGATCGCGCTGAGCGGCCATGAATTGCAGCGTTTCGCCTCCGAAGGCGGGCTCCGGCTGGGGGAGGAGCCCGCCGATCCCCTTTCGCTGAACGAATACGTGCTGCTGGTTTCACCGGAGGGCAAGACCATGCCGGCGCGATGTTCCGGTGACGGAACCCTCCGGCGGCTGCGCCTGCCTGAATTCGTCAGGGCGCCGGGAGGCATTCCGATCCGGGCGCGCAATCTCGAGCAGCAGTTCTTCATGGACGCGCTGCTGGACGAGGGGATCTCGTTGATCACGTGTTTTGGCAAGGCCGGCACCGGCAAGACGCTGCTTTCGACGGCCTGCGCGCTCCACCAGACCTGCGACGAGCACAGCCGGTACGACGGCGTGTCGATCTCGCGCCCGGTGATCGCCCTCGGGAAGGACATCGGCTTCCTCCCCGGCTCCCTTGAAGAGAAGATGAAGCCGTGGCTCCAGCCGTATTATGACGCGCTCGATGTGCTGATGCCCTCGAGGGCGCCCCGGGAGCCGCAATTCGCCGGAAAGAGGACGAGCAGGAAAAAGAAAAATAAGGAGGAGGCCCTGCTTCAGGCGCCCAATCCGGCCGCGGCCGGGGGACACGCGGCAGGAGGGCCGCTGAAACCCTACGAACGCCTCATCAGGAGTGGGATGATGGAGATCGAGGCGCTCTGCTTCATCCGGGGCCGGTCCATCGCCCGCCGGTTCTTTATCCTGGACGAGGCGCAGCAACTGACGCCGCATGAGGTGAAGACGATCATCACGCGAATCTCCGAGGGTTCGAAAATCGTCCTGATCGGCGATCCGGCGCAGATCGACAATCCCTACGTTGATGCCCGCAGCAACGGCCTCGTCTTTTGTCACAACCGGATGAAGGGCCAGCCCATTGCGGCGCACGTGAAGCTGACCAAGGGGGAGCGGTCGAAACTGGCGGAGCTCGCGGCGGATCTGCTCTGAAAGCCTGTCGGGATTCGTCCTTCGGGGTTTCCGATGGCAGTGCTTCGGGTATTTCTCTGCGGCGCGGCGGTTTTTGAGGTGGAGCGGGCATCTCGTTCAGATTCGCGACTGTCGAACCCTGGGCCGCGCGGGCCGGTCCGCGCTTTTACCTCGCGCTCCCCCCAACGCCTCGCCTTTATTCGCGGGTTCCGGCTGCGCTGATTCGCCCCGGCCGTTTCAACCGAGCGTCATTTTCCGCCCACCTCCCATGAACTTCGGTCATTTTGACGATGTTGCCAAGGAATACGTGATCACCCGTCCGGACACTCCGCGTCCCTGGAGCAATTACCTCGGGTCCCTCGAATACGGCGCCATCATCACCAACAATGCCGGCGGCTACGGCTTCTACCGGAGCGCGCTCAACAACCGTTTTCTCCGCATCCGTTCCAATGCAGTGCCGATGGACCAGCCCGGACGGTATTTCTACCTCCGCGACCAGGCGGGCGGCGACTTCTGGAGCGCCTCCTGGCAGCCGGTCGGCAAGCCGCTGGGCCGGTACCGGAGCACGTGCCGCCACGGCACGGCCTACACCATCATCACGTCGCGCTACTCCGGCATCGAAACGGAATCGACGTACTTCGTGCCGCTGGGGCAGTTGTTCGAATACTGGAAGCTGAAGGTGACCAACCGGTCGAAACGGGAGCGGAAGCTCTCGGTCTTCACCTACTGCGAGTTCGCCAGTTGTTGGAACATGCCCAACGACCTTTCGAACCTGCAGTACTCCCAGTTCATCATCAAGGCGGAGATGGTTGACGGGATCCTGGGGATGGCCTCCCACCCCTATTTCAAGTTCGATCCCTCCCACCTCGATGGGTGCGGCCGCACGTGGATGGCGCTGACCGGCGCCCCGGTCGCGGGCTATGAGACGGTGCGGGAGAATTTCTTCGGCGACATCTACCGGACCTACGCCAATCCCCGGGCCGTCGCCGAGGGGAGGTGCACGAATTTCCTTGCCGAGGGCGAAAACGGATGCGGCACGTTCCAGGCCGACCTCGTGCTCGCGCCGGGGGAAAGCCGGGAACTCATCGTGCTGCTGGGCATGGGCACGCCGCAGTCCCATGGCCGGGCTGCCGTCGCGCAGTTTGGGAATCCTGAGCGCTGTGCAATGGAATTCCAGGCGCTCAAACAGCACTGGCACGGGCTGCTCGAGTCCGTGCGCGTCAAGACCCCGGACCCGGACTTTGACCACATGGCCAACGTCTGGGGCGGCTACAATTCGCTCATCACCTACACCTGGTCGCGGCACGCCTCGATGATCTACAACGGCGAACGCGACGGGCTCGGGTTCCGCGACACCGTGCAGGATTTCCTGGGCGTCATGCCGCTGCTGAAGGACCGGATCCGCGACCGGCTCGAACTCATGCTGACCGGGCAGGTCGCCGCGGGAGGCGCCCTGCCGGTGATCAAGACCTTCGGCCACCGCCCGGGGCGCGAGAAGTCACCGCAGCCGGAGGAGTTCCGCTCCGACGACTGCCTCTGGTTCTTCAACGCGGTGCCGGACTACGTCGCGGAGACCGGCGACCTTGAATTCTACCGGAAGGTGCTGCCCTACGCCGATGAAGGGGAGGCGACGGTGTTCGGGCATCTGCGCCGCGCGCTGGAGTTCAATCTCGAACGCTCGGGCAGGAACGGCCTGCCCTGCGGCCTGCACGCGGACTGGAATGATTGCGTGAAGATGGGCTACAACGGGGAATCGGTCATGGTGGCCTTTCAGGCGCGGTACGGCCTGGACGTTTGCGCGAGGATCGCCGACCGGCTCGGGCTGCCGGACGACGCCGCGTGGGCCCGCAAGGAACGGGCTGCGCTGGACGCGAACATCCAGAAGGCCGCCTGGGATGGCGCGTGGTTCCTCTGGGCGATCGGCGCCGACGGCCATCGCTATGGCTCAAGACAGGAGGAGGAGGGACAGATCTACATCAACACGCAGGTCTGGGCGGTGATCAGCGGCGCCGCCACCCCGCAGCAGGGCCGCAGCGCGATGGATGCGCTCAAGGAGCGCCTCGCGACGCCCTATGGCATCATGCTGAGCGCGCCGCCCTTCACGAACACGCCGCCGACGGTCATGGGCGGCGTGATCTACAACCACGGCATCAAGGAGAACGCCGGCATCTTCTGCCACACCCAGAGCTGGGCGGTGATCGCGGAAACCCTCCTCGGCGACGGCGACCAGGCCTACGCATTCTATCGGGCGTTCATGCCGGCCGCCTACAACGACCGGGCGGAGCTGCGCGAAAGCGAGCCTTACGTCCACTGCCAGACGACCTACGCCACCTGCAACCGCAACGCCGGAAAGTCCCGCGTGCCCTGGCTGAGCGGGACGGTGTCCTGGAGCCACCACACCGCGCTGCAATGGATCCTGGGCGTTCGCCCGGAGATCGACGGCCTGCGCATCGATCCGTGCATCCCGAAGCGCTGGCCGGGATTCACGGTGCGCCGCAGTTTTCGCGGGATGACGTTGAAGATCGAGGTCCGGAATCCGGACGGCGTCTGCAAAGGGGTGAAGCGCCTGACGGTCGATCGCAGGGCCGTCGCCGGGGACTTCATCCCGCTCGATCAGCTCCGCGACGGCGCCAGGATCGTGGCGATCCTCGGCTGAGTGCGCGTTCCTTCCATGTGGACGAAACCCTACGGCAGGACGGGCCTGGACATCTCGGTCATCGGATTCGGCGGAATGCGTTTCACCCATCCGGCCGATCTCGATGGATCGGCCGCGCTCGTGCGCCACGCGCATGCGCGGGGGATCAACTATTTCGACACCGCTCCGTTTTACTGCGAGGACAGGAGCGAGGAGATCATCGGCCGGGGGTTGCGCACGCTGCCGCGCGAATCGTATTATGTCTCGACCAAGAGCTTCGCTGCGAAGGGGAACGAACTCCGGGCGAGCCTCGATAAATCGCTGGGGCGCCTGCAGGTGGACTGCATCGATTTTTTCCACATCTGGTGCCTGTTGCGTCCCGGCGACCTCGAAGAGCGGATCGCCGGGGGAGCCATCGCCGCCGCCCGGAAAGCGCGGGAGGAAGGCCTTATCAAGCACCTGGTCGTCTCCTCGCACCTGGGGGGCGAGGACAACGCGGCGGTGCTCGATTCCGGCCTCTTCGAGGGCATCACGATCGGTTACAACGCCCTGAACTTCCCCTTCCGCGCGAAGACGCTGGATGCGGCGGCCCGGAACAACGCGGGCGTCGTCACGATGAATCCGCTGGGCGGCGGGCTGATCCCGCGCAACGCGGCGCGGCTGGCGTTCCTGAAGGGGCCGCAGGACCGCGACGTCGTGCAGGCCGCAATCCGCTTCAACGTGTCCCAGCCCGCGATCACCGCGGCGCTCGTCGGGTTTTCCAGCGAACGCGAGATCGACGAGGCCGTGGCGGCGGTCGAGCATTTCGCACCCTATCCCGCGGCCCACATCGAGCGGGTGAAGGCGGGCATCAACGCGGGGTTCGAGGGGTTCTGCACGGGTTGCGGCTACTGCCTGCCGTGCCCCGCGGGGGTGGAGATCCCGAAGCTGATGGACGCCTTCAATGCGAAGATCCTCGACGGAAGCAACGCCGCCATCGCCGACCGGCTGAAATGGCATTGGGGGCTGGCGCCGGATGCGGCCGCGTTGTGCACCGACTGCGGCGCGTGCGAGGCCGCCTGCACCCAGCATCTGCCGATTCGCGACCGGCTCAAAGCCATCGCGGCGCTGGCGGGAAAACAGGGCTGATCGATGAAGTTGAGCTTTGCCCGCCCTGGATCACCATCCGCAACAGCCGGCGCGCATGGTTCCCGGCGCGCGCAAAGCGTTCTGGGGACAGGCCGCTCCACCTTGACGGGATTCCGCCCGGGCCGTTCGCCGGTTCCTCCCCACTTCCCTTCATCCTATGAACTACGGATACTTTGACGACGCTGCCCGGGAATATGTCATCACCCGCCCCGACACGCCGCGGGCGTGGTCCAATTACCTCGGTTCGCGCCGCTACGGCGCCATCATCACCAACAACGCCGGCGGCTACAGCTTCACGCGCTCGCCGGCGTCGGGGCGTTTCCTGCGGCACCGCTACAACGCCGTGCCGATGGACATGCCCGGCCGCCCGTTTTACCTGCGCGACCGCGACAGCGGCGACTTCTGGTCGGCCGCATGGCAGCCCGTGGGCAGGCCGCTCGACGAGTACGGGACCACCACGCGTTTCGGCCTCGGTTACGCGGTCATCGAGAGCGCGTGGCGCGGTATCCGGACAGTGGCTACATACTTCGTGCCCCTGGAGCAGGACTTCGAGTACTGGCGGCTGACGGTCACGAACACCGGGGAGCGTCCCCGCCGCCTGGGCGTGTTCTCGTTCTGCGAGTTCACGACCGAGTGGAGCCTGCTGCAGGATACCCTGAACCTCCAGTACGCCCAGTACATCTCCGAGGCGGTGTGGAAGGATGGCTGCATCCTGGCTTCGTCGTGCGCGCGGCTGCCCGAGGACCCGGGCAATTTCGCCAACTGGGACCAGTCGCGATGGTGGTGGATGACCCAGCTCGGCGGCGAAATCGCCGGCTATGACTGCGACCGCGAGAAATTCCTCGGCGTCTACCGCAGCTTTGACCGGCCCGAGGCCGTGGAGCGCGGGGCGTGCGGCAACAGCGAGCACTTTTCCGACAACGGCTGCGGCGCGATCCAGAGCAACCTCGAACTTGCGCCGGGGGCGTCGGCCGACGTGCTGGTCATGCTCGGCATCGGCCGCGCGGCCCGGGCCCGCCGCGCCCGCGCCCGGTTCGGGACGGCGGCGGCATGCGACCGCGAACTGGCGAAACTCAAGGCGCACTGGCACGGGCTGCTCGACGGCCTGCAGGTGAAGACGCCCGACCCGGATTTCGACCACATGACCAACGTGTGGGGCGCCTACAACGCGTTGATGACGTTCGAGTGGTCGCGTTCCTGCTCGCTCGTCTACACGGGGGATCAGCGCGACGGCTTCGGCTTCCGCGACACCGTGCAGGACATGCTCGGCGTCACCGGCATGCTCCCGGCGGCGGTGCGCAGCCGCCTCGTCCTCATGCTCTCGGGACAGGATGCGACCGGCGGCGCCCAGCCGGAGATCCGGCCCTGGTCGCATGCGCCGGGCAAAATGAAGCCGACGCCGCCGGCCGAGTATCGGAGCGACGATTGCCTGTGGTTCTTCAATTCCGTCCCGGCGTACGTCGCGGAGACGGGGGATGTGGCCTTCTACGGCGAAATCGTGCCGTACGCCGACAAGGGCAGGGCGACGGTCTTCGGCCATCTGCGCCGTGCCCTGGAGTTCAATCTCGAACGCACGGGCCGGAACGGCCTTCCCTGCGGCCTGCGCGCCGACTGGAACGATTGCCTGCGGCTCGGGTACCGCGGCGAGTCGGTCTTCGTGACGTTCCAGGTGCGGCTCGGACTGAAGGTTTACGCCGAAATTGCGGAGAGACTCGGCCGGCTGAAGGAGCAGCGCTGGGCGCTGGCGGAACTGGCGAAGCTGGACAGGAAGATCGCGAAAGTCTGCTGGGATGGCGGCTGGTTCATCTGGGCGATCAGCGAGGACGGCACGGTGTTCGGCACGAGGAAAGCCAGGGAGGGGCAGGTTTATCTCAACACCCAGTGCTGGGCGGTCCTGTCGGGAGCCGCGACGGAGAAGCAGGCGGACAAGGCCCTTGACGCGGTGAAGAAGCGGCTGGCTTCCGATTATGGCGTCGCCTTGTGCAATCCTCCGTTTGCGAAGACTCCCGTGAAGATCATGCGCGCGGTGCTGTTCAATCCCGGCAACAAGGAGAATGGCGGCATCTTCAGCCACACGCAGAGCTGGATTGTGCTGGCGGAAATCGCCCGCGGCCGCGGCGACCAGGCCTACGCGTATTTCCGGTCGTTCCTGCCGTCGGCGCAGAACGATCGCGCGGAGATCCGGGAGATCGAGCCCTACGTCCATTGTCAGAGCACCCATGCGCCGGCGTCGAAGAAGTACGGCCGGTCGCGGGTGCCGTGGCTGTCGGGCACCGCATCCTGGGCGCACTACACCGCAGCGCAGCACATCCTTGGCATCCGGCCGGAGGTCGACGGGCTGCGCATCGACCCGTGCATTCCGAAGGAGTGGCCGGCGTTCAGCGTACGCCGGATTTTCCGCGGGAGGACTTTGGAGATCGAGGTGCGCAACCCGGACGGTGTTTCGCGCGGCGTGGCGAGCCTCACGCTCGATGGCGCGGCCCTGCCGGGCAATCTCGTGCCGGTGGCGAGGCTGACCGACGGTTCGAAGATCGTCGCGGTCCTCGGCTGAGCCCGGCTCCTGCCAATCGAAGGGGACCTCTTACAGAATAAAACGAAGGGAACGAAGGCGCCGATGACGCGCGACGGTCAGGGCTTTACATGAAAGCCGATCTCGCGTTTGGGTCGGTCAGGCGGCAAGAGGAGGGGCAGTAGTTTTCGGTAGATGTCGCGCAGCACGACATCGTGCACCAGGAGCTTGCGGTCGATCGCTGCCCGCCGCTTGAGATTGTCGGCGCCGCTCGCGAGTTCGTTGCGCATGCGGGCAAAGGATCTCACCACGTAGATGCTCATTTGCGCTGCTTGAGGACTGTTGAGGACGTTGGCCGCCTGCAGTGCCCCATGTTCGGTAAAGGCAAAGGGAAGGTATTTCCGATGCCGGCCGCGTCCGGTCTTTAAGGTCGCAATTTGCGACCTTAAAACAAGGTGTTCCTCGTGACGGAGGCGAAAGGCAAAGTCTTCCGGAAATCAGCCGGCGTTCATTCTCACCTGTTCAAGTAGCCGTTTGGTCGGGACGCTGTAGAGGCGCGCGAGGTCGCCATCGAGGACAACCTTAACACCTCGAATTGTGTAAATGGAGGGGAATGGTTCGATTGGAGCAGGCATGGGGAAGGCGTTTCTCCGGCAGCCTGCCCCGGCTGACAGTCGCGAATCAACAAAAGGGTTTCATCCTCTCAGCCATCGCAGCAATTCGCTTGCGTGGAGGGCGGACCGCCGGCCTTCGCGCGAGGCTGCGGCGCGGCACGCCGTGTCCGCCGCGACTGGCTTTACAGGAGGATGCGGAGGCAGCAGAGGGCCTGCTGCCTGATTGCATATTCAGGCATGAATTTAAGGAATCAGCGTTGGGCGTTTCAACTGGGGCAGCGATTCGGGTGGAACAATCAGGGTGATGCTGCGCGCCTGATGGGGAGCGCGAGAAGCGAGGGTGTGAGCGCATCCAGCCGCCTTCGCCAAGGCTTCGTCGGCCAGGCCTGCCGCTGCGCCGCCGTCACCCGCGCCTCGATCCGGTCCGCCAGCGCGAACAGGCTCTCCACCCGGCGCACGAGACTGGGTCCATCATCCTCTCTGCCGGTAGCGCGTGCGGTAGAGCCGCTCGGTGAATCCGCCTTCCTTCTCGAACGCTGCCGTTTGGGCTGCCAACAGGCGGTCGAGGAGATAGCAGCACAGATTCAGGAGTGACAGCGCCGCATTGGCCACCAGTTCGGCGGTCGACACGGACGACGCTGTCGACACGGACCCACACGGACCTGCACGGCCTGACACGGACGCGGGCAACGGGCCGCCGGGTCCGTGTTCGTCCTTGTCTGTCAGTGTTCGTTCGTGTGCCTCCTTTGCCCTCTTGTGCTCTTCAGCCACCCATGCCCGCACCTCATCCAGTGTGGCGCAGCGTTTCGTCTTGAACCGTTTGAGCGCGGGATGTTCCGGCAGCCAGGCCGCTAGTCCGCGCTGCCGCAGGAAATCCCCATAATCCAACCGCAGTTCCTCCAGGCTGGCACGGGCCACGCCGGTCAGCTTGAGCTCGCTCTTCTTCGAGGTGCCGCTGGCCTGGCTGCCCTCGGCGATGTTCTGGACGCCCGAGCGCGCAGCCTGCACCATCTGGTCGTGCGTGCGGCTGCGCCTGTTGATGAAGCGGTCGCAGAACCTTACGGTCACGTCAAAGACCAGTTGGGCGATCTGAAAGCACTTCAGGTGCTGGTAGCCACCATGTGGCGGGATCAGTGGTTCTGGCTCAACCATCACCCGCTGTCCTTCCACCCCTCGGTCAACATTGTCCAGCCGGGGGATTCCTCCTTTTGATGTGTTCGAGCAGTGCCTCTGCCGGCTCGTCGGCAGGATACTGGGGGACGAGCTTGCCGGCGAATGCGCGGGCGAGGCCTGTCCGCCGTAGCCTTGGCGAAGGTGGAAGCGAGGGCGTGAGTGCGTCCAGCCGCCTTCGCAACGCTTCGTCGGGCTACCGTTTGAGCGCCGCGCAATAACGTTTCTCGAGGTCCGCTGACGTGGGCGATCCGAATTCCTGCTTCTTGAGCAAGCCCCGCCTGCTTAGGTCCGCGATCAATTCGTTCGCGCCGCGCACACGCGCCAGTCGATCGCCAGAAAGGCGAGAGAGCCCGGCCGAAACCGCATCCTCAAGGCGTTTCACAACACCTTCAGAAGTAGCATCGGCTGTGGAGAAAGGATCAGCCGTCATTTTTGCGATGGGATCGTCAATCCATCTTCCACGCGTAGTGCTCCTTGAGCTGATTCAGCCGGGATGCCCATGGAACGTGTTGGTCGTGCTGCAACCGGCCGACGACAACACCGGGAGTCACCCTCAGTTCTTTGGCGAAAACCCGCACGCTCCACGGGTCAAATCGCGCGGCGCCGACGAAATCCCGATATGCTCGACTCGGAATCAGAATCTCGGCCGCGTACTCGTCGGCTTCTGCTTCTTGTGGATCGTCGACCGCCTGTCGGGGTTCGTCGACGAACAGACGTTTTCGGATGTTTTGGCGGACGTGCATCGCCTCGTGGAAGAAGCTGAACCAGAGTTGATCGTCGGTCTTGTAACGAAGGCTGAGATAGATGCAGGGATTCCGATTTTGCCAGAAGCAGGCGCCGGAAACCGCCATCTTCGGCAGCGCCGGAAGGAAGAAGAGACCAACTCCCGCCTTGGCGCATTCCGCGACCATCAACTTCTGGAATACCCTGGGATCGGGATTGATGTTGGCGCGGATAGTCGCAAGGCCATTCTCCCATGCCGCGATATCGTGGTCGGGCAGCTTCCGCTCGCATGCTTCCATCTGACCGCGCCGAAGCCACGCTGTAACCGCATGCCAGTCGCTGTCCAGGGAGGCGGAGTGCCGAAACACGGCATCAGCAGTGCCCCAAACGTCCTGCCATTGCCTCTCCGAGGCGCAGCCAAAATAGGTCAGCAGCCGATGGGCATTGGTCAACTCATCGGCGGCACGTTCTACCCAACGCAAGGCAGCCAGTTCCTTGAGGGGAAACCGCCGGGCCCATTCGACACTCGCCGCCAACAGCTCAGCCTCCTTCTGACGCGCCAGATACTCCCGGTAGCTGAGCTCAAGGTTGGTCCAGAACCGGGCGGGCACGTTAAAGACACGCTCCAGCTTCAACGCCGTGTCAGCCGACAGCGGCGCCTCGCCGCCCAGCAGGTCGATGACGTACTTCTCCGTGACACCCATGCGCCGGGCGAACTCCGACTGCTTCATGCCGATTGCCTCAAGGCTCTCCTTGATCGTCTCGCCCGGGGGGAGAACGACGTCGGGAGTGAACTGATTGCGGATGGTCTTAGCCATGGTGGTAATCCTCAATGCCAAGGATGATGACTGCGGTCACCTGGTTCCAATCGAGGCCGCCGTCTTCCTTCGTCGGAATCGGATCATGCGCGGGCTTTAGAATCAGGCGATAGGGGTGGTCGAGACTGCAGGCGAGCTGGCCTTTCCGGTTGGCCGTCAGCTCGTGGATGTCTATCTGGGAAAGATTGTGCAAATCCTCCAGGCACACGGCATCATGCATTTGCTGGAGGCGGAGGAGGTACTTCTTGGCCCGGATGGGTCCGAGCTTTCGTTGGGCATGGCGGTGGTCATTGGCGCATTTCCTCAGGTGGTCCTGCTTGAACGCTATGTCCATAACGGTAGAAGGCAACAAAAGGTTAACCGAAATGGTGAACGAAAATTGTAACCGCGGGCCTTTCCGATCGCTTCCAAGAGGCTGTCGGTGGTTTGCGCGACGCTGGTTTCACGGTGTTGGGTCGAACCAGGCAACGATCAGCGGTTCTTGTTCAGCCGTCATCCGTCGTCCTGTCACCCCTCCGTCAACGTTGTCCAGCCGGCAGATTCCTCATCTTGATCCGTTCGAGCAAAGCCGCGGCCGGTTCGTCGGCGGGGTCCTGGGGGACGAGTTTGCCGGCGAAGGCGCGGGCGAGGAGGGAGGGCGTGAGCGCGTCAACCTGCCGCTGCGCCGCCGCCAGCCGCGCCTCGATCCGGTCCGCCAGCCCGAACAGGCTCTCCACCCGGCGCACGATCTCCTGCTGCTCGGGGAGGGGAGGCAGACAAACCAGCATTTCTCGCAAATGGTCGAAGCTCAAGTGGGGACGACCTTCGCCATAAATCCACTTCTTGTATTCAGCCAGACCGTGGCCTGATGAATTCAGGTACAGTTCCAAGAACCGCGATGTTTCGGGCAAAACCGGACGCATCAATGCGACGCTTTGGCAAACGTAGTGTTCACGCAGCACCTCCGGCACCCGGCACGAGTCACCAGTGTTCGCGCCCACGATCGTCACGAGCAAATCGTTCTTCAATACCTCACTCCGGGCACGATCGCGGTCGTTTCCGGGTGGAGCAACGGCCAGCCGATATGAACGGTCGAAACGGAGCGGGCGGACGTTCTGAGCCATGACGAACGTGCCAAGGCCGTCGTCTTTGTAATACTGCTTCCAGTCGCGAGAACCGCTCGTGATTGCGGTGGTGAGTGCATCCATGCTGCACTTCTCCCAAGACTCAGGCACATCGAATTCAAATTCATTGCTCGGTTCCGCAGGCTCAGAACAGTCCGCTGGTTCTGCTGAGAATCCTCTGGCTTTCCGTTGCTCGATCCAAAGCTCTCTTCGGCGTTCCATAATCTCGCCGACCAAAAACGAGGCGACATGATTGGGATTCTCCTCCCTCCAGTCGGCGGTGAGGCGGCCGGAGCAGGCGGCGGCGAGGACGGCTTGGCGAAATCGTTTGAGCAGCGCCGGGATCTTCGCCAGCCGCTGCTTGCAGGCGTCCACCCGGCCCAACAGCTCCTCCAGCTTCGCCACGATCCGCCGCTGCTCGGCGAGGGGAGGAATTGGGATTTCGTGCTCGGCAATCTGCTCAAAGGCTACTCGTGGCCTGTCTCCTTGGTTAAGCTGGTTGGCGAACGTGACGAAACCATCCGTGCTCAGGTAGTAGGCAAGATACCTCGGAACAAATGAGCCCTGTGGCGGCAGAACGATGAACTCGCTTGAGCAAAGTCCCTCGAAACCTGCGCAGAGGACTTTGTTGAGATAGGGTCGAAGCCGCCCGTATAGCACGTCACCCGCTTGAAAGTGGAAAGCGGCGCTTTTCATCTCGGACGAAGAGATTGTGCCGAGAAGCCGGCGCGTGTGCGATTCGACCTGCTCCATTCCAACGAACGGCATCCGCGGGTTCTCTTGCGGGTCACACCGGGGCCGAGTTGGCTGTGTCAGTTCGCCGAGAGCGACGCTGGCCCAACTCGGAGGCAGATCGTCGGTCACTGAAGGCTCACGCTGAGGCGCTGGGGCCGCGGAGGAGGAGTTGGTGGGGCTCCGCGAGCTCTGCGTCTCTGCGTGAGGCTCATCCGTTCTTCCCGATGCCAAAGTCCCGGGAGACGCACGCTGAGCAGCTGAGGACGTGGAGGAAGATCCGGTGGGTCTCTGCGAGCTCAGCGTCTCCGCGTGAGGCTGTTTGTTGTCTTTGATCCGCTTCATCCGCGCAATCCGTCGTTCATTCCCTGGGCGCGTCGGCTCGGGAAAGCGGACGCAGCAAGCCTGCGCCCCTACGGGACTGGACCACGGCTGGCACGGATTTCGCGGATGGTTCTGTGATGATCTGTGTCATCGGCGTAATCTGTGGTCTTCTCCTTCCGCGATGGTGCTCACTTGGGCTTGATCACGAAGTCTGGATGATGGCCCTGCAGCGCGGTATCGAAGGTCGCGAGCGCCGAGCAGCCGTCCGCCCGCGCGCGTGCGACGATCAGCTCGTCGGCGAAATCGCCGCCAGCCTCCATCGCCCTGAGCGCATCCATGACCTGGTCCCGGTCCGCGAATTCGACATCGGGTTTGGAGGCGAGGCGCCGAATGGCCGCGGCGATCTGCTGACGCTCCCAGCGAAAGGTCGTGCGCAAGGTCCAGACAGCC
This sequence comes from uncultured Verrucomicrobiae bacterium, assembly GCA_963827125.1. Lineage (GTDB taxonomy): Bacteria > Verrucomicrobiota > Verrucomicrobiia > Opitutales > Opitutaceae > Fen-1467. Next base: position 61,066 of record CAWHAC010000012.1, on the reverse strand, counting down.
TCGGCCAACACCAGGTCGGGCACCAGAAAAGTCTCGTCCGGGTGGGCGTCGAAGAAGCGTTCGATCGCGGCGAGTTGCGCCGGATCATCGTGCGTCAGAAGCCGGACGATGATGTTTGTGTCGAGGGCAATCATTTCTTTGCCGCCGCACTGGCTTCCTTCCGCCGGGCCTCGTGCCATTGCCGCCGGATGCGGGCGTCATCCTCGGCCAGATGCCGGCCGATGGCCTCATCGATTTCCGCCTGGGTCGGCGGCCGTTTCGGCGGCGGGACCGGCGGCGGCTCGTACACCATGTCCGCGAGACGGCCGGTGCGGGCCCGGAGTATCACGTGGTCAGCCTGGATCTCGTAGAGAAACTGATCCGCCGGTTTCATCCCGAGGGCCTCGGTCACCGCCTTTGGCACGGTCGTCTGGTTTTTCCTGGTCAGTTTGGATGTTGCCGTCATGGAAGGAGGTTGGTTGGAATCCTTGCTTTCGTCAAATAGCAATGGAAGCGAGCGATATCATTGCTCAATCCATTCCTCCTTTTCGAGCAAGGCGACGATCTCCTTCAAGTCGTCGACGACGGCTTCCAGTTCGGTGATGGCTTCGCCGGCGAGGTCCTGCGGCTCGGGAAGCTCGTCGCTGTCTTCGAGCGATTCGTCCTTGAGCCACGTGACGTTGAGCTTGAAGTCGCGGGCCTTGATCTCGTCGTGGCTGAACTTGCGGAAGCGGCCAGTCTCGCCGAGGTCCGTGCGCTTCGACAGGCCGTTGGGATCCTTCCCGTACGCGGCCTCGAACTCGGCGAAGTGCTGCGGCGTGAGCGGGCGCTCCTTCTTCGTGATGCCGGGTACGTTCGACCGGGCGTCGAAGATCCAGACGGCGTCGGTGGGCCGGCCTTTCTGGAGAAAGATGACGTTGGCTTTCACGCCCTGGCTGTACGGTGTGAACGTGCCGCGCGGCAGGCGCAGGACGGTATGCAGGGCGCAGTCCTGCATGAGAATCTCGAAGACTTCGCCGGCCTTGCCCTCGAAGAGGCAATTGTCCGGCAGCACCACCGCGGCGCGCCCGCCGGGCTTGAGCACGGTGAGGACGTGTTGGACGAAGTTGAGCTGCTTGTTGCTGGTCTCGATCGTGAAGTCGTCCCGGTCGGGGGCCTGGTTCGCGCCCTTCGTTCCGAACGGCGGATTGGTGAGCACGACGTCGTACCGCTCGCCGCGATCGGGCTCGTAGATCGTGTCCCCGAGGTAGATGTGCGGCTCGACGCCGTGGAGGAAGAGGTTCATCAGCGCCAGCCGGCGCGGGCGGGGGACGAGATCCTGGCCGAAAAAGGTCTTCGACTTGATGCGCATGGCGTCGGCGCGGTCGAACACGCCCTTGGACTCGGCCACGAGCCACTCGTAGCTGCAGACGAGGAAACCGCCGGTGCCGCACGCAGGGTCGCAAATCCTGAAGTCCGGCTTGCCACGCGGATCGGGCTTCATGAGCCGGCAGATCGATTGGATGAGCGGGCGTGGGGTGAAGTACTGGCCCGCACCTTTCTTGCCCTCGCTGGCGGCTTTTTCGAGCAGGCCTTCGAATGCCGCGCCCTTAACGTCGACGTCCATCGCGGACCAGTCCTCCTCGTCGATCATGGCGATGACGCGCTTGAGGTTGACCGGGTTGTTGAAGCGCGGAGTAGCCTGGGCGAAGATGTCGGCGAGCAGTCCGCCGGCCTCACGGAGCTTGCGGAGGATGTCGGCGTAGTGGTCGGTGAGCGCGGTGCCGGACAAGTCCTTGAGGGAATTCCAGTCGCACCCGCGCGGGACCTTGGCGTCCCGCTCGTCGGCCATCTTCAGAAAGAGCAGGTAGGTGAGCTGCTCGATGTAGTCGCCGTAGTCGATGCCGTCGTGGCGCAGCGTATGGCAGAACCCCCAGAGTTTTTGGACGATGTCGGACATGCGAAGAAAGTAGCGAGTAGTGAGTAGCGAGTAGCGAGGAGGAAACAGTGTGGACCGGCCCCCAGCGTGAGACAGCCCGCCGCGCTTAGCCGTCGATGATCTCATCGAGTTTGGATTCGGTGAAATAGGCCTTCTCGTTCTTCCAGCGCAGGCCGTCACCCTGTTCGTTGGACCACGGGGGTTCACCAAAGCGCTCGCAAAATCGAATGAGCAGGGCGCGTTCGAGCTTCTTCCAGCTTTTCAGGCCGGGAACTGGGGTGCAGGTCACAACGTGAAAGTTGAGGAACTTCACGCCATGTTCTTCCAGTAGTTCCGAGCCTCTCCAAGCAGCGCTCGTTGCGATTCGCCACGCTCCGTTCTTTGTCGTTCCAATGTATCCGATGTTCGATCGCCCCCGCGCATAGCGGAACTGTCGATTGGCTCGTGCGACGTAGACGAGCTTATTATCAGTGAAGGCTCCACGGTGGATTGAGAGCGACGGTTCAGATCCGTATTTGATGCGAGGTTTCCGGGGCATGGGCGCGATTGGTTGGAATGTGAAGCGTCTTAGGCGGCGACTTCTTCGTTGATGCGGCGGATGAGGGTTGGAAGCTGGTGAGGGAACAGCTTTCGGGCGCGGGCGGCGCCGCCGCGGTTGGCAAAGATGGGCTGGTTGTCGAAATCCTCCTCGGAGAGCGAGAGTGACTTGACGAGGTGTTCCCGGATGAGGGTGAGCCACTGTTGCTGCTCGGTCGACAGGGTGAGCTTCTTTTCCAGCCGGGCCAGCGCTGCGGTCACCCTCTCCTCGGCGCTGAGCAGCGGCGACTCCTCTGTCGCTGCGTGCTTCACGAGCGAGATGACGTCGGCCACCGCCTGATGCCCGAGACGCGCGTGGGCCTTTCTCAACTTTAGCTCGTCAAACTGGTGTTTCAGCATCTCGTCGCGAAGCTGCTGGAGCGGCTGCGGTCCCCAGCCGGCGGGGCGGCGGAGGAGGACGCCGAGGGCGTTGACCCTGGCGCCGTTCTCGCGCACGAAGCGCGCAAAGGCGGAGAGATAGTCCTCGGGCTTCTCAAACGGACCGAAGCGCTCGATGGTGTCGGAGGAGACTTGGTCCTCCACACCCGGAGCGACGAGAAAGGTGCGCGGGGGGCGCGGATAGTCTTCGAGCAGGTGTCTGAATTCAGGAGTGCGCAACAGGCGCATCGTTCCGGTGAAGTCACGTTCCAGGCGCTGCGGCAGCTCGCGGGCGAAGCGGGCGACATCCCCGTCCGGTATCCACGCGGAGAATTGGGTGCAGGCCTCGCCGCTCATCGACTTGGCGATGCGGTGCAGGCGTTTCACCAGCACGCCGGTCCAGTAGCGCCGGTCGACATTATTCCAGATGTTGTCGATCACCTGCGGCAGCGGTACGACGTCGCGGCGCGGTTCCTCGATCTGGAAGCTCGATACCCCGCGGAAGTAACGTATTAAGGTACCGTCGAAGCAGTCGAAGACCGTGAACTTGGCCTTGTTGATCGCGTCGCAACGGCGGGTTCCGCGGCCGAGCATCTGCTCCCAGAGGATGCGCGACTTCACCGGACGCAGGAAAACGATGAACTCCAGCGCGGGGATGTCCACGCCGGTGGAAAGCATGTCCACGGTGACCACGACCTTCGGATTGGGCCGGTTGCGGAACTCCCGGATGCGTTGCAGCGGACGGTCCACGGATGGGCTGCCGGTGATCTTTTGCACGAACGCGTCGCCCTGGTTGAAAACCTGGCGGCAATGGAGGACGACCTGATCGGCGTGGGAGGTGTGCGGCAGATCATTGGCTGCGAAGATGAGGATCTTGGGAAAGCGGCCGGTCTCCTGTTCGTGGGCGGCTGCGTGGCGCGCGACCTCCTCGAGAATGCGGCGATTGCTGTCCGGCGCGGTGATGGCCCGTTCCACGTCCTCGGCGGGGAACGTGCGCTCGTCCTCGATCAGATCGAGTTGCTGGGCGCCAGTGTCCGTATCGATGTTGGTCACGGCCTCGCCCTCCCGCAGGAAAACGCCGTTCATTTTGACCTCGGAGCTGATCGCGATGGCATCCCAGTCGACGAGGAAGCCGTCGCGGATCGCCTCGTCGATGCCGTAGCGAAACACCGGGTGCCCGAAACGGCCCACCGTATGGGCAGCCGGCGTGGCGGTCAGGCCGACTTTGACCGCGTCGAAGTGGTCGAGGGTCGCGCTCCACACGCCGAGCTCCTGCGCCGAATAGCCGCGATGGCATTCGTCGGCGATGATCAGATCGAACGCGTGCGGGGGAATCTCCAGGAGGTCGGCATCGTCGTCGCGATCGACGTCGTCGCCGGATTGAGGGAAGCCGCCCTGTGCGCCGAACAGGTATCGCGCGATGCGCTGGATGGTGCACACATAGACGAAGGTGTGCGCGGGGCGCGGCGCCGTGAGGTAGTCTTGCGGCAGGACCTTGGGATCGAACGGCTCATCGTCGCCGAAGTCCTCGCGCTGGAACCGCTGGCTGAACAACTCGAATTCCTGGGTGAACTTGAAGCCGTTGGGAGTGCTGAAGGCGTTGAATTCGCGGACGGCCTGGGCGGCAAGCGCTTTGCGGTCGACCAGGAAGAGCACCCGCCGGGCAAAACGCGACTCCAGCAGCCGGAATATCTGGGCGACGGTCACATAAGTTTTTCCGGTGCCGGTGGCCATTGCCACGAGCATCTCGCGTTGCCCGGTGGCGAGATGCTCTTCGACGGCGGTGATGCAGCGCCGCTGATAATCGCGCAGGCGGGTGATGTGATGGAGGGGAGTCCCTTGCAGACGCGCCACTGCGGACACAAGGTCCCGCGAGAACCGATCCTCCAGCGCGTCCGGGCTGGGCAGACCGGTCACCTGCGACGACAGCGCATTCGGCAGACGTTCGTCAGAGTACCAGAAGACCTCGCCGTTCGTAGCGTAGAGGAATGGAACACGATAACCGTTCCATTTGCCGGAGCCCGTGGTGGCGCCGCGCGAGTACCGCCGGGCCTGCTCCAACACGTTCTGCGGGCCGACCCCGACCTTCTTGGCCTCGATGATGCCCAGCAGGCGGCCGTTGACGAACAGTGCATAGTCTGCCGGGCCGTTGCTCGTGGGATATTCGATGACTGCGTGATGGGTCAATGCACTTTCGTCCATACCATCTCGATACGGGACAATCGTCCACGGCGGGCGGGTTGTCCCCAGCTTCGTGTCGATCCGGGTCTTGCGTGTCCGCCATTCGGCTTCTGTGGGCATCGGAGGGGTAAAGGGCGTTTGTAATTCCCAAAATCTTTAACCTTTTTTCCGCTACTGGGAACGAAAAATGGCTTTTTTCGGGGGTTGTCGCGGTGCAAGTCGTTGAGCTGCATCGATGATGTTTTCCAAAGTGCGTGTAGTCCCGACCTAGTCCCTTCCGCACACGGCGCGAATCGGGTAAACTGCGGGCATGTTCCTCAAATGCCGGACACGGCGAAAGGACGGGAAAACACATCGCAGTTGGTCGATCGTGGAGAGCCATCGTTACGGCGGAAACAAGGTGGCGCACCGGCATGTGTTGTACCTGGGGGAGATCAACGACAGCCAGCGGGTTGCCTGGGAGCGGACAATTGCCGTCGTTGATGAGCGCGATGGGGAGGCGCGGCAACTGGCGTTGTTTCCCGCGGACCGCACGCCCCCGCCGGGCGGTGTGGACACGCTGCAGGTGCGGTTGAGCGAGCTGAGCCTGGAGCATCCGCGCCAATGGGGCGCGTGCTGGCTGGCCGACGAGTTGTGGCGCACGCTGCACCTCGATGATTTTTTCGGCTCCCGCCTGCCGCTCAACCGCGAGGGCACCGACTGGGAAAAGGTACTGCGCATCCTCACGGTTTACCGGCTGCTGTCGCCGGGCAGCGAGTGGCGGCTGCATCGTCAGTGGTTTTCCACGACCGCGCTCGGCGATCTGCTCGATGTGGACGCGCGGGCCGTGCAGGACGACACGCTGTACCGCTGCCTGGATCTGGTTTTGCCGCTCAAGGAAGAACTCTTCGGGCACCTGCGGCAGCGCTGGTGCGACCTGTTCGGTGCGACGTATCAGGTTTTACTCTACGATCTGACCTCGACCTATTTCGAATGCGACGTTCCCGAAAGCGAGGAGGACCCCAGACGGTTCGGCTACAGCCGCGACAAACGCGGTGACTGTGTCCAAGTGGTGGTGGCACTGGTCGTCACGCCCGAGGGCCTGCCGCTGGCCTATGAGATGTTTCCCGGCAACACGGCCGACAAGACGACCCTGCGCGGCATGATCGAGACGATCCAGCGCCGTTTCGGCAAAGCCGAGCGGATCTGGATCATGGATCGCGGTATCCCCACCGAGGAAGTCCTCACCGAGTTGCGCGCCGCTGACGCCCAGGTGCGTTACCTTGTGGGCACGCCAAAGGGCCGTCTCACCAGGCTGGAGTCAACCCTGGCGGAGTTGCCGTGGCACGACGTCCGGCCACAGTTGCGCGTGAAGCTTCTGCCGCAGGACGGCGAAGTCTACGTCCTGGCCCACAGCGGGGCGCGCGAGGGCAAGGAGCGGGGCATGCGCAAACGCCGGCTGAAGGTTTACTGGAAACGCCTGGCCGATTTGCAGAAGCAGGCGCCGCCGCGGGACTTGTTGCTCAAAAAACTCGGAGCGGCGCAGGACCGCGCCGGCCGCGTCGTCACGGGACTGGTCCACGCCGAAGTCTCGGCCGAAGGCATCTTGAGCTTCAAGCTTGACCGGGTGGCGCTGCGCGCGGTGCGCCAGCGCGAGGGCCGCTACCTGTTGCGCACCAACCTCCCGGCTGACGACCCTGAACTGATTTGGCACTGCTACATGCAACTGGTCTTCGTCGAGGAAGCCTTCCGGACTCTCAAGAGTGACCTGGGTTTGCGCCCCATTTATCATCACAAGCCCGAGCGCATCGAGGCACACCTGTTCGTCGCCTTCCTTGCCTACTGCTTGTCGATCACCCTGCGCCAGCAGCTTCGGGGTCACGCCTCGGGGCTGATGCCACGGGTGGTCCTGGAAAAACTCGCCACTATCCAAATGCTCGATGTGTGCATCCCCACCGCCGACGGCCGCGAACTGCTACTGATCCGGCACACCGAGCCCAGCACCGACATCTCGCTGCTCCTGGAAAAACTCAATCTATCCCTTCCGCCGCAACCTCCTCCCAAGATACGATATCCGGGGGGCAAATCGCCGATGTAGTCCCGACCTTTTGAAAAACCGGGCGATGAATCAACAACTTGTGTTTTTTTGATGCCCCAGTAGCGGAAATCGGGTTAACGCAACGCTGCTCTCTGGCCCGAAAAGGAGAGCTGTGGGCGCAGGCAAGGCTGCGCCCCTGCAAACTCGCGATCACAAGGGACAGCTGATGGGAGGCGAGGGGGGACGCGGCAGAACTGCGCCCCTGCGAACAACCGGGACTCAGGCGCCGAGGGTGGCCTCGACCTTGACCGCGGTTGTGCCCGGGGCCGGCAGTGGAATGACGTTGCCGCCGATCTTGTTCCCGTCGACGACAAGCGACTTCACGCCCTTGGATCTTCCCCGCGGATTCCTGATCTCGATGGTGTAGGTGACGCCGCGGAACTTCCGCTGCACGGTGAAGCCCTTCCACTTCTTCGGAATGCACGGGTCGATGCGCAGGCCGGTGAAATCGGGCTGCACGCCGAGGATCGACTGGCTCGCGGCGACGAACGACCACGCTCCCGTGCCGGTGAGCCATGAGTTCTTGCCCTCGCCGGGCGTGGGCGAGAACTGCGAGGCGGTCATCTGTGCGTAGACGTAGGGTTCCGAGCGGTAGACGTCGTGGTCCTTTTTTGCCGAGGGGCAGATGCTGAGGTAATATTCGAGCGCCTTCCCGCCCTCGCCGAACATCGTCCACCCGATGTGAATCCATGTGTTGTTGTGGGAGAAAACGCCCGCGTTCTCCTTGTAACCCGGCGGGTAGCTGGAGACTTCGCCGAGCTCGACGTGGTATTCCGAATACGGCGGATATTGCAGCGCGCAGCCGTAACGGGAGTCGTAAAGGTATTTGTCGACTGCCTTCAGCGCCTTCTTCGCGCGGCCGTTGTTCCTGCCGGCGCCGCCGAGGACGCACCACGCCTGGCTCTCGATGAAGATCCTGCCTTCCTCGCAGCTCTTCGAGCCGACGGGCTTTCCGGCGGCGTCGAACGCGCGGGTGTACCACGCGCCGTCCCATGCCTGGGTCTCGACAACGGCGAGCATGTCGGCGTAATGCACGTCGATGCGGGCGCCGTCGTCGGTCCGGCCCATGAAACGATAGAGCGCGGCGAGGTCGCGCGCGGCGTAGAGGAAGAGGCCGGCGATCATGACGGACTCGGCCTTCGATCCGGCGATGTCGCCCGTGCACTGGAAGGACTCGTTCGGCTCCCGGGAAAAACAATTCAGGTTGAGGCAGTCGTTCCAGTCGGCGTGGCCGATGAGGGGCAGGCCGTGCGGGCCGCGGTTGTTGAGCGTGTAGGCGATCGACGTCTCAATGTGGTGCAGGAGCGTGTCTTTTGATCCGGGCTTGTCCGCGTAACCGCAGGGCTCGCCGAGGATCGTGAGGTCGCCGGTCTCGCGGATGTAGGCGCAGGTCGAGAGGATGAGCCAGAGCGGGTCGTCGTTGAAGCCGCCGCCGATGTCGGCGTTACCCTTCTTCGTGAGCGGCTGGTACTGGTGGAAACACGTGCCGTCGGAAAGCTGGGTCGAGGCGATGTCGAGGATGCGCTGGCGCGCGCGGTCGGGCAGCAGGTGGACGAATCCGAGAATATCCTGATTCGAGTCGCGGTAGCCCATGCCGCGGCCGATGCCGGTCTCGTAGCCCGAGCTGGCGCGCGAGAGGTTGAACGTGGCCATGCACTGCACCTGGTTCCAGGTGTTGACCATGCGGCGCAGGTTCGCGTCGGGGACGTCCGGCGACTGGTAGATCGAGAGGAGATCCTCCCAGCGCGCCTTCACGGCGGCGAACGCGGCGTCAACCGCGGGGAGGTCGGAATACTTCTTCAGGATCTCGCGGCCCTTCGTCTTGTTCATCACGAAGGGCGCGTCGAATTTCGGCAGGTCGCCCTGTTCGACGTAGGCCAGCACAAACGCAAAGGTTTCCTCCTGACCCGCCTTGAGCGTGAGGTCGATCTGATGGGCGCCGACCGGATTCCATCCGTAGGCGTGGCTGTTGGTGCATTTCCCCGCGAGCACGGCCTTCGGATCCTGCAGGCCGTTGTGCACGCCGACAAACGCGTCGCGGGAGGTGTCGTAGCCGTCGATCTCACGCGTGCATCCGAACAGCGTGTAATGGTTCCGGCGCTCGCGATACTCGGTCTTGTGGTAGATGGCCGAGCCTTCAATCTCGACTTCGCCGATTGAATACGTGCGCTGGTAATTCGTCATGTCATTCAGCGCCTCGTAGAAGCAGAACTCGACAAAGGAGAAGAGCGTGAGCTTCTGCGGCCGCTGGCTCCGGTTGCGGACCGAGATGCGCCACACTTCGAGGTTCTCCTGCGGCGGCACGAACATCAGCTGTTCGACCTCGACGCCGCCCTTGCGGCCCGTGATCCGGGTGTACCCGAGTCCGTGGCGGCATTCGAAAGCGTCAAGCGGCGTGCGCGTCGGTTTCCACCCCGGATTCCAGACGGTCCGGCCTTGTTTTACGTAGAGGAAGCGGCCGTCGTTATCCATCGGGTTGTCGTTGTAGCGGTAACGCGTCAGGCGCCGCAGGCGGGCGTCCTTCCAGAAGGAGTAACCACCGGCGGTCTGCGTGCAGAGGCCGAAGAACTCGTCCTGGCCGAGCATATTCAGCCAGGGCAACGGAGTGTCCGGGCGGGTGATCACATATTCGCGCTTCTTGTCGTCGAAGTAGCCGTAGGTGGACATGGGAGGAAAAGCGGGAAAGCGGGAAAGCGGAAAAGCGGAGAGGCGGGGAATGAATTATTGGAGCGGGCGCGGAACGAGACGCAATGTCATTCAACATCTCGCGTCATTTGCGCAGGAATTGGCGGTGCGCTGTCGGGAACAGGATCGAAAAACAACAAAACCGGGCGCAAAGCCCGGCTCAAGAAACGCCGTTGGACCGGCATCAGGCCGTCCGCGGGCCGCGACTCTTGAGGAGGCTCGCCTCGCCGGCGCGCAGTGCGGCCCATTCCATCGCCAGCGCGAAAGCGCCCGTGAACAGAAGATCGCTCACCAGCGAATTGCGGAAAAACAGGAGGGTGGGAGGGAACTCGGGATGCCCCACCGTCATGGCCTGCCACCAGCCGCCCATCGTCCTGGCGTAATAGGCATCGCCGAAGAACGACGCGGTGTTTGTCGCCAGATAGAACAGCAGGGATCCAGCAAGACAGCCGGTGAAGAGTCGGAGCCAGGTCTTGCGCCGGGCCACCATCCATCCGAGCAGCAGCGCCGCTGCAAAACAGATCGTGCGCACCATCATGCCGCCCAGGTCCCAGGTGCAGCCAAACTCCGTGGCATGGTAGTAGTCGAGGTAAAGATCGGAGACGCTGAGCGCAACGAAGGGCACGAGCCACATCCACCGATTGCGGAAGTACACGGCGCCGCAAAAGGCGAGAGCCATCAGCGGCGAGAAGTTCACCAAATCTGGATTCCACACCGCGACGATGCGATAGCCCACGGCCAGAAGAATGAGGGCGACGGCAGTTCTCATAGGTTGCGGCGATTGTGGTGCCCTCCGGGGGAAAGGACAGCAAAAATCGCTGGGTGTCTCAATCCCGGCGCGCCGGCGCCGCCGCATCCGGGGCGCGGCGGAGATTCAGGACATGGGTCTCCGTCGTTCCGTTGATTCTCACGGACAAGGTGACGTTCCAGCCCCTCGAAATTGATGTCGAAGTTTGAAAGCATGGGATCAACCGAGCCCTGCCGCCCCGGCTCCACCAAAAACGTTTCGGGACGCGGCGCGAAATTGCCAAGCGCTGAGTTGACATCGGCTATCGTAAACCTGAGGCGCCCTGCGCTCGTGTTGGTGAACCTGAAGGTCAGGGCCAGGCGAGGCGCCAGGACGTTGTCATAATTGACGCGGCCGTACATCGCCTCGATCTCCTTTGGCGAAAAACTGTCGGGGCCCTGCTCGAACGGGCATTCGGACGATTCAAAATGATTGCTGGCGGCGGAATCGGGCTGTGCCTGCCGGTCGCCATGATCCGGTTGTCCCGCCGTCTCTGCGTTGTTGTTGGTCTTTTTCAGGCGCACAGAGGGGCCCAGCCAGCACTCAGCCGTCAGAACGCCCCCGCCGTAGGTGGCGGTTCCTGCGAGTATGGGTTGCGGAGGCTGGATTCTGTTGAGCAACGCCTTTTTGTGCGTGGACTCCTCGATTGAGCAGCCGGGGAAAGTTGTCCCCGCTGCTGTTGCCAGCAGCAGCACCAACGTCAATACCCGGCGCATGTGCCGCCGGTTGCGGGCAGGAGAGAATGGGGTAAAGGGAGATTCAGTCTGCACGCGGGCATCCTTGAGGACTCTCCGCCGCGGTGCAACCAAATGGTCAAAGGCAATGTTGACGCTGCAAACTCGCGCGCAGCGCCAGGACTGTCTGCGAGTGAATCTGGCAGATGCGCGACTCGGTCAGGCCGAAAACCGCTGCGATTTCGGCCAAACGCATGTGCTCGAAGTAATACATGGCGAGAATCTTCCTGGGCGTGTCGGGCAGCTGCTGGATTTTCTGTGCAACAAGCTGAAGCAGCTCATCGTGCTCCATGTTTTCCCGGGCGAGCACGTTGTTTTCGTCGGCGATGACATCGTGCAGCGAGGCGCCTTTGCGATCCTCGTCCACAGGGCCGTCGATCGCCACAAACGTGACGGGCCGGGCATCCTCCATCCACCGGCCGAATTCCTTTGTTGAGAGGCCCAGGCGTTGGCGGATCTCCTGGTCGGAGGCAGGGCTGCCGGTGGCCTGTTCGATCTCGTTGATGGCATCCTTGATCTTGCGGGCCTTGGCGCGGGCCCGGCGCGGACACCAATCCAGGCGCCGGAGTTCATCGAGGATGGCGCCGCGAATGCGCATCGTGGCATAGGCGGCGAACGTGTTGTCTTGGGAAGGATTGTATTTGTGGACCGCCGCGATGAGGCCGGTCACGCCTGCGCTGTGGAGATCGTCGACGTCCACATGTGCGGGCAGATTGAATCTGATCCGGTCCACCACATTGCGAACGAGGGGAAGGTAGCGTTCAATCAATTCGCGCTCATCATCCGGGCGATTGGGAACGCTCTTTCCGGTGCGCCAAGAGGTTGTCCCAAGTCCATTTTCTGCGATGGCAGCAGATGAGGAGGTCATGGCTTTTGGGGTTTTTCGTCTTGCGGGTGCCTAGCTGTCCGGATTCAAGAAGCACCGCCGATGCCAAGGATTTATTGAATTTTGCAAGACATTATTAGATAACGACTAAGAAATGCTAGAACAGATTGAACAGCAGTAAGAATAGGCCGGTAAACCCCGAAAAAGCGAACCCGGCAATTTTTGCCTCTACGCAGTCGCAAGGTACCGTATCTTGATTTCTCCCTGTGTTTGAAAAGGCTGAAACACCCGCTGGCCGGTTGATTTGAGCGACTGCAGCACGCATAGCCGGACGCGCGGGCTGCGAGAGTCCGATGGCCGGCGTTGGGGCAGGATATCGGGGCACCCTCATGATAGAAAGCGGGCGCAGCGGGCGGCGCCGGCAGGCGCGCGTTCGTTGTGAGGGGTTTGCTTGTCCCAGCCCCCGACCAGGCGGTGCGCCGCCCAAAAGCAGGGCCCCAGCTTGTCCAGGAACCTCAGGGCACGCAGGGCATCAAAGTACTCGGAAAGCCAACGGTCGCGCGCGGCGTGCGCCTGATCCACAGCGTGTCCGGCGGCGGATTCATCTTCTGCTGCAGAGCGCAGCGCGTTGAGAAATGCAGCATGCTCGCTCGCGCACAACGTGAACACGCGGTCGGATCGCGCGAGATCCACAAGCAGATCCTGGCGGGCGCGTGCGTCGGCCAGGGCCATCTCGGCTTTTTCGCAGGTTTGGATGGCTGCGGCGAGGTGGCCGCGCGCCCGCAGCCGGCAGAGTTCATGGAAGGTGACCACAGACCTGAGAGAAAAGGCGGGGCGTTTCATGGGAGATGCGGTTGAGTGTCACGTGGGTGCGGGACCGCAGAGTTCGTTTTTTGGCGGTTTTGACTCAGCACGGGTAGTGCCAGCCGCGTTCCACATTGCGTTACTCGTTATGGGACAGAAAGAAGAGACTGTCCATCGAGCCGCATCATGTTCTGATATTCCACGCTGGATTCGCAGAGCCGGGCCTGGAGGAAAAAATTGCCGGCCCACGCCCAAGTGCTGCAGGCTGGCATCGGCCACAAGGGGTCCCCAGGCTTCCAGGCGTTATAGCGACGGGCTGCGCGTTTCGTTCGGGAAACGGCTCAGTGGCAGCAGCTGGCGCGCATCGTCGTTATGGTTCGGGGCGGGTGGTTTGCCCCTGCTCAAGGGCCCTGTGAAAACGTCGCGGGCCCTGCTGAAAGAGTCATTCGCCCAGCGGTTCGTCCTGCTCGATCACGATCCCGGCCGCACGATACTCGTTAAGCTTGTTGCGCAGTGTTCGGATGCTGATTCCGAGAAGGGTGGCGGCTTGGGTGCGATTGCCCGCCGTGTGCTGCAGCGCGGCGAGGATGTGCTGCCTCTCGATCTCTTCCAGAGGGAGAACACCCTGCGCGATGGCGGGCGCGGACTTGGATCGTGGCGTCCCGCCATCTGCACCGGCCAAAGCAGGTGTGGGAGGAACGGTTGATTCGTTCCCGGCCGGTTGCGCAGTGGTCTCCGTTGCGGGTTGCGGGATGGCCGGCGCCGTCGGTTCCTGCGGCGGCCCGGGGCGTGGCGCACCGCCCGGGCTGGCATCAGGCATTGTGGAAGAGACACTGAGCGTTGCCGGCCGGTTCAGGACAGGCATGCCCAGCGCTGCGGGCGACACAGCGAGGTTTTCGCCCGTGAGAATGACGGCGCGTTCGATGGCGTTCTGCAGTTCACGCACATTTCCGGGCCAGGAATAGGCGAGCATGGCCTCCCGGGCGCGATCGGAGAAGCCCGTGTGCTGGATCCCGTGTTTCCGGGAGAAACGCTGCAGAAAATACTCGGCGAGTTCGATGATGTCCTCTGCGTGCTCCCGCAGCGGCGGCACATGCACCGGGAACACGTTGAGGCGATAGAAGAGATCCTGGCGGAACTCGCCCTTTTCGACGAGGTGCAGGAGGTCGCGGTTCGACGTGGTGAGGATACGGACGTTCACCTTGATGGTCTTGTTTCCCCCGACGCGTTCGAATTCGCGCTCCTGCAACACCCGCAGCAGTTTCGCCTGAAGGTTGAGGGGAATCTCGCCGACCTCGTCGAGCAGGAGGGTGCCGCGGTTGGCGAGCTCGAAACCGTCCCTCGCGCCGGTCGGAGGCTCCTGTAAAAGCGCCCTTCTCGTGGCCGAAGAACTCGCTTTCGATCAGGTTCTCCGAGACCGCGGCGCAATTGACCTTGATATAGGGTTCGTTGCACCGCGGGCTGTGGCGGTAGAGTTCCCTCGCGACCATCTCTTTGCCGGTTCCGCTTTCGCCCGTGATCAGGATGGTGGCATCGGTCGGGGCAACCCGCTCGATGATCTGGCGCACCCGGTGAATTGCAGAACTCCGGCCGACGATCTCTCCGGCCGGGCCTTCCCGTTCGCTGAAGTACCGGTTGACCTTGACCAACTGGCGGTGCGACTCCGCCTTCTTCAGGACAATTTCGATCTGGCCGGGCGTGAAGGGCTTGATCAGGTAGTCAAAAGCGCCGGCCCGCATGCAGGCCACGGCGCTTTCAATCGTGCCGTAGCCGGTGATGATGACGACCGGCGGCCGCTCTGGCAGCAGGCCGACCCGCTCCAGGAATTGAAGGCCGTCGCCATCGGGCAGGCGCACATCCACGAACATCAGGTCGAACGATTCGTGCGCGACAAGGTTCTCCGCGTCCGCCAGGCAACCGGCCATGATCACGCTGTAATTCTTGCGGCGAAGGATCTCGCCCAAGACATTCCGGATGATCAGTTCATCGTCCAGAACCAGGATCTTTTCGAGCGACATGACAGACGATAGAACGGGGGACGGAAAACTCGATGCCAGCCATCAGGCTGCGAAAGTCCGGGAAGGAATCGAACAAAATCGCGTGTTTTTCTGGCATGCCGGGAGCCTGTCGGACTTCGCCCGACAGGCTCCTGGAAAACAGCTCCGCCGTTTGGCGGCAGACAATCAAGGGATCAGCCCGGGTCGCCGGCCGGATCCACAGAGCGCACGATCTGGGCGCCAATATGCCAAATGATCTCGATGGAAGGGTATCCGGGATCGGCAGCCAGCCTGCGCCCCCGCTCGACAACGCCGGGGCGGATCTTCGGACAGGCCCTCACGGCGGCGCGCGGCCGATCGACGCCGTCAAACGGAAGTTGGCCGCTTCTTGCTGGAACGTGAACATCTGCCGGAACCTCCATAACCCGGAAAACCTGGGCGCGTCCAGATGCACCTGTCAGAGAAGTTGATGAGATCATGGATGCGCGTGTGAAATAGTCAGCCCGATCTTCACGCTGGGAACGCCGTTGGTTTGGGAGATTCAATCGACTGTTCTGGGAAAAACTTGAGCAGAGTCATATCCAGACCGGCCCGCCGGAACCGGGACGCAACGTCTGCCAGGGCCAAAGCCTGACTGTCGATGTTACGTGTTACGTTACAACAAAGCCGGGCGGTCGGCACCTGTTTGTAACGCATTACGTTACATTACCTGGAGGCGCGCGCGGACGAATGCCGGCCCGGGCTACGGGTGGTCCCGGATGGATTTTGGGGTGTGCGCGCGGCTCCACCGGGCGCAAAAAAGGAAGGCGCCCCGCGGTGGGGCGCCTTCGCATGGAATCGGCTGGAAACGGGAGCCGGGTCTTATTGCTCGAACTGCTTTTCCATCTCCTGCAGCTCTTTTGACTCGCGCTTGCTCTGCCAGATGGCCCAGCCGATGGCCACGGCGCAAAGCAACGCGACCAGCACGCCGGCGATGCGGCTGGCGGATCCGTTGATGAGGTTGTACTTCAGGACCAGGCCGAGTGCGAGCAGGCTGACCATGTTCATCACCTTGATGAGCGGATTGATGGCCGGGCCGGCGGTGTCCTTGAGCGGATCTCCGACGGTGTCGCCGGTGACCGCGGCCTTGTGGGCCTCGGAGCCCTTGCCGCCGTAGATGCCGTCTTCGATCATTTTCTTGGCGTTGTCCCAGGCGCCTCCGGCATTGGCCATGAAGACGGCCAGAAGCTGACCGACGACAATCATGCCCGCGAGAAAACCGCCGAGCGCCTGCGTGCCGAGGAGGAAGCCGACCGCGATCGGCGTCAAAATGGCGAGGAAGCCGGGGCCGATGAGCTCCTTCTGCGCGGTCGACGTGCAGATGTCGACGACGCGGCCGTAATCGGGCTTCTTCTTGCCGGTCCAGATGTCGGCGTCGCGGAACTGGTCGCGGCATTCCTTCACGATCAGGAAGGCGGCGCGGCCGACGGCGCGGATCAACATCGAGCTGAAGAGGAACGGCACGGCGCCGCCGATAAGGAGGCCGATGAACACCATCGGGTGGGCGACGGTGAGCTTTCCAGCCTCATCAAGATACTGGCTCGTCTTCATCATGTTGATCTTGTCTTCGCTGCCGACCGCGATGACGGCGATGAACGAGGAAAAGAGCGAGACGGCGGCGATGACGGCGGACCCGATGGCGATGCCCTTGGTCTCGGCCTTGGTGGTGTTGCCCACGGCGTCGAGGTCGGCGAGGATCTGGCGGGCGCGCTTGTAGCTGCCCGGCTGCTCTTTTTCCATCGCCTCGGCGTCGTATCCCATTTCACCGATGCCGTTGGCGTTGTCCGCCACCGGGCCGAAGACGTCCATCGAGATGGTGTTGCCGGTCAGGGTGAGCATTCCGATGCCGGTCATGGCGACGCCATAGGCGACAAACAGGGGCGGCGTGCCGGCGTAGCAGAGGTAGGAGAGGAGGATGGCGCACGCGATGACCATCACCATGGCGACCGTGCTCTCATAGCCGACAGCGATACCCTGGATGATGTTGGTGGCGTGGCCCGTCTGGCAGGCCTTGGCGAGGCTCTTCACCGGGGCATGCGTCGTGTGCGTGTAGTAGCTCGTGACCTTGTTGAGGGCGATCGCGAGGATGACACCGATGAAGCAAGTGATCACGGGGCGCATATCGAGGCCGGCCACGCCGAGATTGGCCCAGAAGGGCAACTGGGTTGGGTCGCCATTCGGGAAGCCCCCGGCGACCGTCGCGTTCTTCGCAAGGTAGGCGGCATCGAACCGCAGGTATCCGAGGCCGAGGAGAATGAAGCCCGCGACAGATATGATCGAGCCGATCCAGAAGCCGCGGTGCACGCTCTTCAGCGCGGTGTCGGAGGTGTCGTTCGGGCCGGCCTTCACCGTGTAGGTGGAGATGATCGAGCCCAGCACGCCGATGCCGCGGACGAGCAGCGGGAAGATGACGCCCTTGTGGCCGAAGGTTGCGAGGCCGAGGATCATGGCGGCGACGATGGTGACTTCGTAGCTCTCGAAGATGTCGGCGGCCATTCCGGCGCAGTCGCCGACGTTGTCACCGACGTTGTCGGCGATGGTGGCGGCATTGCGCGGATCATCCTCGGGGATGTTCTTCTCGATCTTGCCCACGAGGTCGGCGCCGACGTCGGCGGCCTTGGTGTAGATGCCGCCGCCCACGCGCATGAAGAGGGCGAGGAGGGTGCCGCCGAAGCCGAAGCCCAGCAGCGCCTCGTAGGCCTGTTCACCGTAGGCGATGAAGATCAACGTGCCGCCGAGCAGGCCGAGGCCGTCGGTGAGCATGCCGGTGACGGTGCCGGTGCGGTAGCCGAGCTGCATGGCCTCGCCGTATGAGCGGCGGGCGGCCGCGGCCACGCGCAGATTGCCGGTTGTAGCCAGGCGCATGCCGACGAAGCCAACCAGCCAGCTGAACACGGCGCCGACGGCAAAGGCGCCGGCGCGCCCGAACTTGAAGGCGCCCAGATCGCTCTGCGTCGTGAAGTAGAGGACGACCGTGATGATGAGGATAAGCGGCCCGATCTTGCGGAACTGCGCCGCAAGGTAGGCGTCGGCGCCCTCGCGGACGGCGGCGGCGATGTCCTGCATGCGCTTCGTGCCCGGGTCGGCGGCCCTGACCTGCTTTGCGAGCATCAAGGCGTAGAGCAGACCGGACACGGCGATGCCAAGCACGACCATGAGCGCGATGAGCTCGAGCTGGCTGTACTTGGGATCGCTGAAGAGCGCGAAGAATTTAAAGGGGTGTTCCCCGCCCGGTGCGGGGCCCGCCTCCGAGCCGGGCGACTGCCCGAAAAGTGGCCGCGCATAGAACGCGATCACGAAGAAGACCGCCATGGCGGTCAAAAAAACCGTATTGGCGCGGCGATTGCGCAGCCAGTGGGTGAGCGTGTTGAACATGGGTGGTATCCTGCTGTGGTTAAAGAAAGGGTGTATTGGACAAAGCCGGGTTCAGCTCCCGTATGAAGCCTGGGCGGAGTGCCACCAGTCGTGGTGCATCGAATCGAGTTCGGCCAGCGACGGCACCGGGTAGAACTTCACCTCCCGCGCCTGGCCGACGTAGAATCCGCCCTGGATCGTGCGGTAGAGAACATCGTCGCGGACGTTTCGCACGATGACCTTTGTGGGTTTGCCGGGTTTCCGGTTGAGTTCACGCAGGCATTCGCGCAGATGCTGCAGGCCGGAGTACGGCAGGTTGCCGACATTCGACGACTCGATGTCTGTCGCCAGTTTGCCGAGGGTGAGTTCGGCAAAGACGATCTTCGGGACGCAGACCGGCTGGCCCTGGTCGGTCAGGCGCTCGCAGAATTCCGCGGGGTCAAGGGTGCTGACCACGCGCGGCGTCACCGGGCAGAATTCCTGGTAGAGGTGGAAGCAGCGGTCCACGGTCGGAGCCAGGGGCGCAGACGCGAGCCCCAGCACGCGGCCGTCGTGGGTGGCGAGATAAAGCTGTCCGAGGGCGGCCACGGGCACAAATTCGAGCACCCGGTAGATTGCCAGATAGGTCGAGCGACGGGGAGATCCGTCGAGATGGGGCAGGCAGCGCGCCCCGATTCCCTGGAAGGGGGGATAATCGCTCTGGAACTCGGCGTCGACTTCGAAGAACATCGCCTGGCCGCGGGAGTATTTCTGGGTGCCGACCGCCAGATAGGCGCCGAATTCCTCGGGCGGCAGATGGGAGGCGATCAGGGCTTCGGGGTTGAGCGAGAGATAGAGGTGGATTTTCATGGTGATTGGAGTTGGACGGAAGGAGGAGAAGCGAACGGGATCAGAGGGACCAGTCGACGCCCCTCATGTCGCCGTTCTTCAGGAACTGCTCGTGCATGCGAAAGGCGGCGGAGAGGGTTTGCGGGGTGTGCCCGCCTTTGGCCATCTCGAAATAGCGGCGGAGGCTGTCCCGGAAATCGGGATGCGCGCAGTGGTCGATGATAAGCCGGGCGCGTTCACACGGGTCTTTTCCCCGAAGGTCGGCCACGCCCTGCTCGGTGACGATCACCTGCACGGAGTGCTCGCTGTGATCGGTGTGGCTGACGAGGGGGACGATGGTGCTGATCTTGCCGCTCTTCTGCGTGGAAGGGCAGGTGAAGATCGAGATGAAGGCGTTGCGGGTGAAATCGCCGGAGCCGCCGATGCCGTTCATGATGTTGCGGCCCATGATGTGCGTGCTGTTCACGTTGCCGAACAGGTCGGCCTCGATGGCGGTGTTGATCGAGATCAGGCCCAGGCGGCGGATGATCTCGGGCTGGTTGGAAATCTCCTGCGGGCGCAGCAAAAGGCGGTGCCGGTAGTCCGTCAGGTTTGCGTAGATCGAGGCGAGCACCGACCTGCTGACGGTGAGGGCCGTGCCGCTGGCGAATGTGACCTTGCCCTCGTTGATGAGGTTGATGACCGAGTCCTGGATGACCTCGGTGTACATCTGGAAGGCGGGGATGTCGGGGTGCTCTCCGAGCGCGCCGATCACGGCGTTGGCAATGTCGCCGACGCCCGACTGCAGCGGCAGGAGGCCCCTGCCCATGGTGCCGCGTTTGAGCTCGGCGGCGAGGAACCCCGCGACATTCTGGCCGATCCGCCGCGTAATCTCGCTCGGCGGATCGAAGGCGTTCGTCTCGTCGGGCAGGTCCGTCTCGACAATGCCGGCGATCTTGGAGGGATCGACCTTGATGAAGGGCTGGCCGGCGCGATCGGAGGGCTTGTAGATCGGCAGTGCGCAGCGGAACGGCGGGTCGTCGGGCTCATAGATGTCGTGCATGCCGAAGAGCGACGTCGGATGGTGGTGGTTGAGCTCGATGAGGATCTTGTCCGCGACGTGGCAGAACGTGGGCGTGGCGCCGACAGAGGAGGTCAAAACGATGGCTCCGTCGTGGTTGACGTCGGCGGCTTCGATGATGGCCCAGGAAAACTTGCCGAGGAAGCCGTAGCGCACATTCTGCGGCAGCATGCTCAGGTGCATGTCGAAGAAATGCGTCTCCCCTGCGTTGATGCGCTTCCGCAGGTCCGGGTCGGACTGGTAGGGCGTGCGCCAGGAGATCGCGTTGGCGCGGGCCAGCTCGCCGTCGAGTGACGGGCCGGTGGAGGCGCCGGTGACGACGCCGATCTGGAACGGCCGGCCGGCCTCATGCTCCACCGCGGCCCGGCGGGCGATGGCCTTGGGGATGACCTTGGTCGCGCCGGCGGGTGTGAAACCGCTGAAGCCGACCGTCTGGCCATGCTGGATGAGCGCCGCGGCTTCGTCGGGTGTGAGCACCGGGAAGCCAGCGCGGCTGGGTTTTGGGTTCGCTAGGATTGTCATGGGAGGGTGTCAGGAGAGAAAAACTTCGCGCAGCATCTCGACGCGCGGTGCCGGCAGCGGGCGGATCCTGCCGGCGGCGTCGCGCATGAGCAGGGCGCCGGCCGGATCGACTCCGTCCAAGTCCCCGTCGACGGTGCCCCGTCCGCCGGCCAGGGTCACCTGCACCCGGCGGTGGCACCATGCGCCATTGAGATCGCGGCACAGACCGCTCGCGTCGCCGGACTCCAGACGCTGGTGCTCGCGCGTCAGCGCAGCCAGAAGTCGCACGATCAACGCGGGAAAAGGCGGAGGCTGCGGCAGCAGACTGGCGAGGCAGGCGACTTCGCCCGCCAGCAGCGGGTCGGACCTTCCGGGGTCGTTGGCGACGTTCAAGCCAATGCCCACCACCGCGGCTTCGGACGAGAACCGGTCGACCAGGATTCCGGCCAGCTTACTGCGCCCGACGAGGATGTCGTTGGGCCATCGCAACCGCGCGTCCGGGACGCCCAGGCTGCGCACGACGCCCAGCACGGCCCAGCCGGCGGCAAGTGGCAGAAGCGGCCACGGGGCGGCGCCGCCGGGCGCGGGCACGACCGCGGAGAGCCACAACCCGCCTTCATCGGAAACCCAGCAGCGGCCGGCGCGCCCCCGGCCCGCCGTCTGCACAACCGCCCGCACCGCGGTCCATGGCGGAAAATGCGCGGCGAGCGAATTCGTCGAGGTCACCTCCGCGAATTCATGGAGCGTCCAGCCGTCGATTGAACGGATGTCGGGCTCCCGGGATGTGGCTGGTTCGGCTGGCATGGCGCAGTCCGGGCTAGCGGACCTTGTGAGAGTGATAGAGCTCGCGGCGGCCTTCGGCCGACCAGGCGTGCTGGGCCCCTGCATCGGGCTGGATGGCAACGATGTGGTGGGGCTGGCGGACGACGGCGCACACCGCGGCGGCGATGGCGGCGAGGATGCCCTCGTCAACGCCGGCTCCGGGGGTCGCTACATCCGGCCGGATCCCGGCTGGCGCCGCTGAAGAGGAGGTCCGCGGAGGGGGCGCGGGCGGGGCGCTTCGCTCCTCGATGCGCCGCACGGCGCGACGCAGGCGGCCGACTGCAAGCCAGAGGTGGACGACCACGCCGGCCAGGGCGAGGGCGACGACGACCGGGAGCAGATCAAGAGGATTGGGATGAGGCATGGAGGGGCGGGCGCGCCGGACGGCTGTTGTCGGGAGAGATGGATTGGGGTTTTGTAGGGCGGCCCGGCCGGCCTGGCAACGCGCATCGATGCGGGAAGGCCGGCGCCGCGCCCATGAATCGGCGGGGCTATGCGATATGGAGGATCACAGAGCCTTCCTCGACGGCCTCCCCGGGGTTGTGTTGCACCGACACGATCGTTCCGGCCCTCGATGCGTAGATGTACGTGTTCATCTTCATGGCCTCGACGGTGGCGACTTGGGCGCCTTCGCGGACCTCCTGCCCCGCCTTCACGTCTATCGACACGAGTTTCCCGGCCAGCGGGCAGATGACGTCGCCAGCGTCCGATGCCTGGGGTTTCGGAACGGCTGCGACCGGCGCCGGGGAGGCAGGAACGGGCGCCGGCGGAACGGCAGCCGGGGTTCCCGGACCAGGCCCTTCATCGATCATTTCGACAAGCACGTCGTAGGCTCTGCCATCAACCGTGACTTTGAATCTTTTCATCAAGAAAGGGGAAAACGCCGGCTGGGTTGTTGCATCGGAAAATATCGCGGGAGGAACCGATCGGTGCGCTGATTGAGAATGATGTTGGGAAGGGCAGGGCCTGGCGGCGGGGAACCGGGCCGTGGATCACAGCGGGATGTTGCCATGCTTCTTCGGAGGCCGGGTTTCGCGTTTGGACAGCGTGTTGCGCAGCGTCATGGAAAGCACCGCGCGCGTTTGCGCCGGCTCAATGACGTTGGTGATCATGGCCTTGCCTGCGGCCTCGTAGGGCGAGGCGAACTTCTCCCGGTATTCGGCGGCCAGCTCCCTCTCCAGGGCATCGGGATCGGCCGCCGAGGCGATTTCGCGTTTGAAAAGCACTTTTACGGCGCCCTCGGCCCCCATGACCGCGATTTCGGCCGACGGCCATGCGTAAACGGCGTCCGCGCCCATGTCCCGGCTGCACATGGCGAGATAGGCTCCTCCATAAGCCTTGCGGAGGATGAAGGTCAGCTTCGGCACCGTGCACGCGGCATACGCGAACAGCATCTTGGCGCCATGGCGGATGATGCCGCCGCGTTCCTGCGCGACTCCGGGAAGGAATCCGGGGACGTCCACGAGCGTGACGATCGGGATGTTGAACACATTGCAGAACCGGATGAACCGGGCGCCCTTGTCGGACGCGTCGATGTCGAGCGCGCCGGCCTTTTGCGCAGGGTTGTTGGCCACGAACCCGGCCACGATACCCTGCACGCGGCCGAACCCGACCACGAGGTTCCGCGCAAAGTCGCGGTGCATCTCGAGAAAGTCGCCGTCATCGACAATCCGCGCGATGATGGCGTGGACTTCGAACGGCGTTTTGGGATCGTCGGGGACCAGATCGTTGAACGCGGGATCAGGCGACATGTCCACGGCCGGGGTGGGGCGATGCGGCGGGTCGGCCACGTTGTTGGGCGGCAGAAAGGAGAGAAGCTTGCGGGCGATCTGGATCGCATGGACGTCGTCCTCGGCGATAAAATGGACGTTGCCGCTGACCGCGGCGTTCGCGCTGGGGCCGCCGATCTCCTCCATCGTGGTGCTCTGCCCCGTGGCCGCCTTGATGACCTCCGGCCCGCAAATGAACATGCTCGCGTTCGTCCGGGTCATGATGATGAAGTCGGTCAGGGCCGGGGAGTACGCGGCTCCGCCGGCACACGGGCCGGCGACGATGGAGATCTGTGGGACAAGGCCGGAGAGCTCCACGTTGCGAAAGAAGACCTGGCCGTAACCGGAAAGCGAATCGCCGCCCTCCTGGATCCGCGCGCCGCCCGAATCGTTGATGCCGATCAGCGGGATTCCGGCCTTCTGCGCATAGTCCATGATGTCGCAGATCTTCTTGGCATGAATGCGCCCCAGGGCGCCGCCGCCGACGGTGAAGTCCTGGCTGAAGGCTGCGACCGGCCGGCCGTCCACATAGCCAACGCCGGTGATCACGCCGTCGCCGGGCATGGATCTGCCCTCCATGCCGAAGTTGTGGCAGTCATGCCGGGCGTGCAGGCCCCATTCCATGAAAGTGTCCTCTTCAAAGAGCGCGGCCAGGCGTTCGCGGGCCGTAAGCTGGCCTCTCTTTCGGCGTTCGGCGATCTTCTCCTCTCCACCCGCGGCAAAGGCGGCGCTGCGCTTCTCGTCGAGAGTGGCAAGCAGTTTTTCGGGGATGGGCATGATTGAATTCTCCGCGGGACGGGAGCCGGCCACGGCGCCGGCATCGCCTGCGCCCGCCGGCCTAGGAGGGCCTGGCGGCACAGAGCTCTGTCAGCACCCCGTGGGTCGATTTTGGATGCAGGAAGGCGACGAGCTTTCCCCCGGCCCCCTCGAACGGTTTGTCGTTGATCAGGCGCACGCCGGCGCCCGCTGCCTGCGCAAGCTGGCCGATGATGTCATCACTGCACAGGGCGATGTGATGGAGCCCCTCGCCGCGCTCGGCCAGATGCCTGGCGATCGGGCTGTCCGGCGACGTGGGTTCCAAAAGCTCCAGATGAACGCCGCCGACATCGAAAAACGCCGTGCGCACTTTCTGGGCAGGGACTTCCTCGCGGCGCTCGCAGCGCAGGCCAAGTGCATTCTCATAGACAGGGACCGCCTCGTCGAGCGAGCGGACCGCGATGCCAATGTGATCGACGTGGTTAATCATTTCTTATAGCTACAGCTCTGCATTTGACCAGTATGCCGAAGGGTCGGGATTAGCTCTGCGCATATTTTGGCGAACAAGTCTCATCGCTTGGTCTTTCGGTGGTTCAGCGTTGCCAAGGCCGCTTCGGAGTCTGATGCACAGCCTTGGGCGGGCAACCGCTTTTTGTGATCCATCCCGCGCATGACAATCTCGCCTGAATCAGGGGAGTCTGTTCCTTGTTCCAGAGCAGCGACTTATTCAGACTGGAGGTCCGCTGTTGAAGCTGAGCTCAAAGGTGCTGCGATCGAGAAGAAACTTGTCACCCGGACTCCGGAAGGCATCGACGTGCCGCCTCTTTACCGCAGGGAGGACGCGGCTGCGGTGTCTCCCGTTGGTGAACCGGGTCAACCGCCCTATGTGCGCGGGCCGCGACAACCCGGCGGGCAGGAAGTGCGATGGCAGGCTGCTCAGAACAAGGAAGCGACGGTGTACGACTTCTCGCCATTGCCCGCGCTGGCCGTGGCAATCGCGGCGGGGAGGCGCGACGGGGTTGTCTCGGTCCCGGCCGACCCGCTGGGCTGGCTGCTGAGCCACGGCTCGCTCCCGCTGGCGTTGACCTCCTGTTTCGATGATCTGGCGGAAGGCATCCGGGAGGCCGGGATTGCGGGCCTGTCCGCCCGCACCGTGGGGATCGGCGCGCAGATCTGGCACGAATCCGGAGCGGATTGCGTCCAGGAACTCGCGTTCGCCCTCGCCACGGGCGCGGAATACTGGCGCCAGCTGCGCGACCGCGACATTGCACCGGGCCGGATCGCCGCGCACACCCGGCTCGAATTTGCGGTGGGCGTCGATTTCTTCATGGAGATTGCGAAGTTGCGGGCGTCCCGCGCGCTATGGAGCAGGCTCGCCCGGGCTTTCGGGGCTGACGCCGAAGCCCGGAAGGTGTTCCTCGCCGCGCGCACCGCGGCGCGGGACAAGACCGTCTACGATCCCCACGTGAATCTGCTTCGGATCACCACCCAGGCGCTTTCCGCGGCGCTGGGCGGGGCCGATGCGATCGACATCCGCCCGTTTGATGAGATCAGCGGGGGGCCGACGGAATTGGGCGAGCGCATGTCGCGCAACCTCCACGACATCCTAGCCGACGAGTTCTGCCTTGCGCATCAGATCGATCCGGCGGGCGGCTCCTGGTACGTCGAAGTGCTCACCGACCAGCTCGCGCGCCGCGCCTGGGGGCTCTTCCAGGAGATCGAGCAACAGGGGGGGATGGCCGCGGCGGTGGTGGAGGGGCTGCCCCAGCGGCTTGTGGCCGGGGCCGCCGCGGGCAGGCAGGCGTTGGTCGACACGCGCCGGAGTCCGATCCTCGGCACCACAGTGCAGCCGGACCTGCGGGAGGAGCCGCGGCCCGAGCCCCAGGCCGGCCCCGCCGGCGTGACCCGGCGCAGGTCCGTTCCCAAGCCGATCAAAAGCTTTTCCGCCCTGGTTTCAGCGGCGGTCAAGAGGACCACGCTGCCAACCCTGCGCGTTGCCTGGGCGCAGAAGCGCGATTCCGGCCCGACCGCGGTCGCGCTCACGCCGTTCCGCGCGGCCGAAGGATTCGAAGCGGTGCGCCGCGCCGGCGACGACTTCCTTGCGCGCACGGGCGGGCGGGCGCGGGTGTTTCTCGCCCGAATCGGTCCGGCGGAGCAGCACAAGGCCCGCGCTGATTTCTCCAGCGGGTTTTTTGCGGCCGGGGGTTTTGAGGTCGACGACAAGGGGAGCTTCGCGACCGCGGAGGAGGCCGCCGATTCGGCCGTTGCGTCCGGCGCGGCCGTGGCCGTGCTTTGTTCGACCGACGGCGCCTACCCCGAAATCGCCCCGGTGTTTGCCCGGCGGATCAAGGCCGCCAGGCCCTCGCTTGTTGTCATCCTGGCCGGCCACCCCGGCGAACACGAAGCCGCGTTCCGCGCCGCGGGCTTCGACGATTTCATCCACGTCCGCTCCAACGTCCGCACCACGCTCTCCGAGTTGCAGCGCCTGGCCGGCGTTCTCCCATGAAAGCCCACCCGGATTTCAGCCGGATTTCCTTCGATGACCCCGCGGGGCTCCGGGAGCCGGCCCCGGGCGCCCCCCTCGCGGCGCCGTGGATGACCGGCGAACAGATCGCCGTGCCGCGGGTGTGCACCGCCGCCGACATTGCGACGGTCGAGCAGCCGCTCGATTCGATGCCTGGATTCCCGCCTTTCCTCCGCGGGCCGTACCCGACCATGTACGTCGCGCGCCCCTGGACGGTGCGCCAGTATGCCGGCTTCTCGACGGCGGCCGAAAGCAACGCCTTCTACCGCCGCAATCTCGCAGCGGGCCAGATGGGCCTGTCCGTGGCATTCGACCTCGCCACCCATCGCGGATACGATTCCGACCATCCGCGGGTGGTGGGCGATGTGGGCAAGGCTGGCGTCGCGATCGACTCGATTCTCGACATGCGGCAGCTGTTCGACGGCATTCCCCTGCGCGAGGTGTCGGTGTCGATGACGATGAACGGCGCGGTGATCCCGATCATGGCGTTCTACATCGCGGTGGCCCTGGAGCAGGGGACGAAGCTTCCGGAGCTGTCCGGCACGATCCAGAACGACATCCTCAAGGAGTTCATGGTGCGCAACACCTACATTTATCCGCCCGGACCCTCGATGCGCATCATCGCGGACATCTTCGCCTACTGCGCGCGGAACATGCCGAAATTCAACTGCATCTCGATCTCGGGCTACCACATGCAGGAGGCCGGGGCGACCGCCGACCTCGAACTGGCGTACACGCTTGCGGACGGGATCGAATACCTCCGGACCGGCGTCAAGGCGGGCATCGACATCGATGCGTTCGCCCCGCGCCTGAGCTTTTTCTGGGGCATCGGCAAGAATTTCTTCATGGAGGTCGCCAAGCTGCGGGCGGCGCGCGTGCTCTGGTCGGAACTGGTCGCGCCGTTCCGCCCGCAGAACCCGAAGTCGCTCGCGCTCCGCACCCATGCACAGACCTCCGGCTGGAGCCTGACCGCCCAGGATCCGTTCAACAACGTCGCCCGGACGTGCATCGAGGCGCTGGCGGCCGCCGGCGGCCAGACGCAGTCGCTCCACACCAACTCCCTCGACGAGGCGCTGGCGCTGCCGACCGATTTTTCGGCCCGCATCGCCCGGAACACCCAGCTTTATCTCCAGCAGGAGACGGGCATCTGCCGCACCGTGGATCCCTGGGCCGGCTCCTTCTACGTCGAGTATCTCACCGACGCCCTCTTGAAGAAGGCCCGGCGGCACCTGGCGGAAATCGAGTCGCTCGGCGGCATGGCCAGGGCCATTGAGACCGGGCTGCCGAAGATGCGCATCGAGGAGGCCGCCGCCCGGCGCCAGGCCGCGATCGATTCGGGAAGGGAGACCGTCGTCGGCGTGAACAAGTCCGTGCTCGATCACGAAGCGCCGATCGACATCCTGGAGGTGGACAACACCGCGGTGCGCGGGGCCCAGACCAGGCGGCTTCGCGAGCTCAAAGCGGCGCGCGACCCCGCCGCCGTGAAACGGTCGCTCGAGGCGATCACGGCTGCGGCGCGCGAGGGCTCGGGCAACCTGCTCGAGCGGGCCGTCACCGCGGCGCAGGCCTGCGCGACCCTGGGCGAGATCTCCGACGCCATGGAGGCGGTGTTCGGGCGCCATCAGGCGGTCATCCACGCGATTGCCGGCGTCTACAGGTCCGAGTTCGGCGCGAGTCCGGAGATCGAGGAGGTCCGCGCGATGACGGATGCGTTCGCCGCCCGTGAAGGCCGCCGCCCCCGGATCTACGTCGCCAAGCTGGGCCAGGACGGGCACGACCGCGGGGCCAGGGTCGTCGCGACGGCGTATGCGGATTTTGGATTCGATGTCGACATCGGGCCGCTGTTTCAGACGCCGGAGGAGGCGGCCCGCCAGGCGGTCGAAAACGATGTGCACGTGGTGGGCATCAGTTCGCTCGCCGCGGGCCACAAGACGCTGCTGCCCCAGTTGGTGGCGGAGCTCAGGAGGCTGGGCCGTCCGGACATCCTTGTGATCTGCGGCGGCGTGATCCCGCAGCAGGACCACGACCTGCTTCGGGCCGCCGGCGCCGCCGCCATCTTCGGCCCGGGGACCAAGCTTCCAGCCGCCGGGCGGGAGGTCATGCGCCTGCTCGGCAATTGAGCGGGGATCCCGCGGCCTTGACCGGGGGCCGGGTTCTGTCCCGGGCGCGAGGGTCGCCTGAGCAGCGGGGACGCAGGGGCGCGTTCGGCACGCGCGCGGTCGCGCGGGGGAAGCTCCGACAACTCGATGTTGCCCTGGCGGAGAAGCGGCCGCTAGGCTTGCCGGATGCAGGTGCGAACCGCATCAACGGCCGGCCGGCTCAAGCCCTGGGGGATGGGTCTGCTCGTGTTCGGGCTCGTGCTGGCGTGCTACGGGCCCGCGCTGGGCGGCGGCTTGGTCTGGGACGACGCGGCGCACATCACCCGGCCGGATCTTTGCTCGCTGGCCGGGCTCGGCCGCATCTGGTGCGACCTGCATGCGACGCAGCAGTATTATCCGGTCCTGCACAGCGCGTTCTGGATCGAACACCGGCTGTGGGGCGACGCGACCCTCGGCTACCATCTCGTCAACGTCCTGCTCCACGCGGCGTCCTGCTGTCTTCTGGCGCTGATCCTGCAGAAGTTGCTGGACGGGCGGCGGGCGCAGCAAGCCTGCGCCCCTACGGGCGAAATCGGCGGGAATGCCGCGGGTAGGGGAGCAGGCTTGCTGCGCCTGCATTTGACAAGCCCTTACGCCAGCGTCCCCTGGCTGGCGGCCCTGCTGTTTGCGGTCCACCCGGTGTGCGTCGAATCCGTGGCATGGATCTCGGAGCAGAAGAACACGCTCTCGCTGGTGTTTTATCTTCTCGCTGCGCGCGCACACCTGGATTTTGCCGGCAGCCGCCGGCGGTCCGCCTATGGGTGGGCTTTGGGGTTCTTCCTGCTGGCGCTGGGGGCGAAGAGCGTGACCGCCACGCTTCCGGCCGCCCTGCTTGTCGTGCTGTGGTGGAGGAACGGAAGGCTCGATTGGCGCCGGGATGTCGTCCCGCTTCTCCCGTGGTTCGCCATCGCGGCGGCGGCGGGGTTTTTCACCGCGTGGGTCGAACGCCGGCTGATCGGCGCGGAGGGCGCCGACTTCGCGCTGTCGCCCCTGGAGCACGTGTTGCTGGCCGGGCGGGTGATAGGGTTTTACCTGGGGAAGTTCGTCTGGCCGGCCGATCTGAGTTTTGTTTACCCGCGCTGGGACGTGCCGGCGGAGGCCGCGGGATGGTATGGGTGGCTGGCCGGAGCGGCGGCGGTCACCGCGGGACTCTGGGCGATCCGCCGGCGGACCCGCGGCATCCTGGCCGGGTGGCTGTACTTCGTCGGATCGCTTTTCCCCGCGCTGGGATTCGTCAACGTCTATCCCTTTCGTTTTTCGTACGTCGCCGATCACTTCCAATACGTGGCGATCCTCGGCCCCATCGCCGTCGCCGCCGCCGGGTTCGCCCGGTTGATGGCCCTGCTTGCGCCGCGGATGCGCGCCGCCGCCGCGGTCCCGGGCGTTCTGATCCTGGCGGCTCTCGCCGGGATGGCCAGCCAGCAGAGCCGTTCCTACCGCGACGGAGAGACCCTTTACCGCGCCACGCTCGAACGCAACCCGGATTGCTGGATGGCGCACAGCAATCTCGCCGCGGAGCTCGCAAAGCGGCCCGGCTGCATGCCCGAGGTCCTGGCGCATTACGCGCAGGCGCTGCGCCTGCGGCCGGGATCCTGGGAGGCGCACAACAATCTGGCCAATGAACTCGTGAAACTGCCCGGGCGCATGCCCGAGGCGCTGGCCCACTTCGAGCGGGCGCTGCAGCTCAACCCGCGCTTCGTCGAGGCCCACGTCAACCTGGCCAATGCCCTGGCGGCGCTGCCCGGGCGCCTGTCCGAGGCGTTCGACCACTACCAGCAGGCCCTGCGCCTCGACCCCGCCGCTCCGGAGACGCATTTCTGCCTGGCCAACACGCTGGCGGCCGTGCCCGGCCGCGCGGCGGAGGCGCAGGCGGAGTACGAGGAGGCGCTGCGTTTGCGGCCCGATTACGCCGAGGCGCACGACAACCTGGCGGGTTTGCTGGCGAGGCGCCCCGGCGGCGCCCCGGCGGCGCTGGCACATTACGAGGAGGCGCTCCGCCTCCGGCCGGACCTCGCGCGGACGCACTACAATCTCGCGGGGCTTCTCGAGACGCTGCCCGGCCGCGAGGCCGGGGCCCTTGCCCAATATCAGGAGGCCCTGCGCCTCGATCCCGGGTACGCCGAGGCGCACAACAACCTGGGCATCCTTTATGCCAGGAGCGGCCGCCTGGAGCAGGCGCGGGAACACTGGGAGGCGGCCTTGAAGTTGAAGCCCGGATACGAGGACGCCCGGAGGAACCTGCAGCGGCTCCAACAACTGCAACAGCGGTGAGCCGCCCGGAGAAACGCGCGGCGCCCGGCAGCGCAGACATTTGGTTCCAGCGTTCTCCGCTGCTCTGCGTGAGCCACTTCCGGGGACCGGCCGTATGCCTTCCCGATCCTTTCTCACGCAAAGGCGCCAGGCGCAAAGGATGAGACGCAGATCTTGCAGTCCTCCTATCGGCGCTAATCCAGCACGCGGGTCTTCACGTCCTCGACCCGCGAAGTGTCGTTCCACAGCTCTTCAAACCACCGATGAAGATCGTCACGATCGCGGTCGTCGGAGACGATCAGGTTGAGTTCGACGTTGTTGTTGGTCGTCGCGAGCCCGAGCCCGCGGGTGGTGAAGTTCGAACTGCCGACGATGGCTGCCGTGACTTCGCCGCGGCGGATGTGGGACATCTTGCCATGAAGAAACCCGGTGCGCGTGACGGACCGGACATCAACCTTGCCGCGCATCCAGGCAGCGCAGGCCTGGGCCAGGTGGCGTTGGTTGAGTCCGCCGGCAAGCGCCAGGCCGTCATCACGGGGGATGCAGGCCGCGCGGGGGCGTGCACTCTGCACTCGGCAAACCGGGCGCGTTTCCCCATCATCCGGCCATGCGATCGAGATGTCTCTGGATTCCCGTCGTGGCGGCCGTTGCATTGCTCGCGGCGGGCGTTGCGTACGCCCAGCAACTGGTCGCCGCGCCGGACCGGGCCGGCGGCGTCTACCAGGTCGGCGACACGGTGCACTGGCAGGTCGAATGGAGGGGCGAGTCAAATCCGCCGCCGGCCCGTTACCGGCTGTTGAAGGGGCAGCTGACCGATGCCGGGCAGGGGGAATTGAGTTTCACCGGGAAAACCGCCGGGCTTGATTCCAGATTCGACGCCCCGGGCGCGGTGCTGGTGGAGGTAAAATGGCAGACGGCGGAGGGCAGGGAGGGCCGCGCCACCGCCGGCGCAGTGGTCGCGCCCAGCCGCGTCGCGCTGTCCGCCCCGTGCCCGGATGATTTTGACGCGTTTTGGAAGACGAAACTGCACGAGTTGGAGCAAACGCCTGCCGACCCGCAGCTCGAACGGGTCGATGTTGGGAAGGCGGACGTGGCGTATTGGAGGATCACGATGGGCAACATCCGCGGCACGCACATCCACGGGCAGCTCGCGCGGCCCGCGAAAGGGAGGAGATTCCCGGCTCTGCTCATCTTCCAGTGGGCCGGCGTCTATCCGTTGGAGCGCAGTTGGGTGACCGACCGCGCCGCCGAGGGATGGCTCGTGCTGGATATCGAGCCCCACGACCTGCCGATCGACAAACCGGAGGCGTTCTACAGGGAGCAGCAGGCCACCGGACCGCTCCACGATTATTGGAGGATCGGCAACGACGATCGGGAAACCAGTTATTACCTCCGGATGTACCTTTCCTGCTGCCGGGCTGCCGATTTTCTCGCCCATCGTGATGACTGGGATGGCAGGACGCTGGTGGCGATGGGCGGCAGCCAGGGCGGGATGCAGTCGCTGATGGCCGCCGCGCTTTGTCCGGAGATCACCGCGGCGCTCGCCGTCGTCCCCGCAGGCTGCGACATGCTCGGCCCGGCCGTCGGGCGCAAGGGCGGCTGGCCGCAGTGGTATTCCAACACCGAGGGCAAGGACCCTGCGAAAGTCCGCGAGGCGAGCCGCTATTTCGACGTGGCGAACTTCGCGCCCAGGATCAAGTGCCCGGTGCTGGTCGCGCTTGGTTTAAAGGACGAGGTTTGTCCTGCGGAGGGCATCCTGGCGGCGGTGAACCAGATCCGGTCGCCGAAGGAGCTGATCATCATGCCCGGCGCCGAACACCAGGAGATCAACGGCTCACACGGTGCCTACAACCGGCGCTGCAACGAAGACTGGCTGCCCGCCCTCCGCCAGGGAAAGCCCGCGCCGGTGAACCAATGATCGCAGGCCCGGCCGCGCGGCGCTCCCGCCTTCCTTCCTCCAATGACCTCCCTGCCGTTTGACCCCTCCCGGCGCGATTTTCTCGGCGATGCGCTGAAGCTCGGCGCAGGCTCGCTTCTCGTCACCTCTGTGGCCAGCGGGGACCCCGCCGCCTCCGCGGACCGGGTTGCGGCTGCCCCCATGATCACCGAACTGCCGGAGCTCCCGGTCCGCGTCTTCATCGACCATGACGGCTCGCGCCTCGTTTCGGCCGACCGCCAGGGCTCGCGTTTCACCTCCGACCGGGCGACTGTGAATCTCACCGCTGCGTCCGCCGGTCTCGGTGTTGCCGTCGACTGTCCGCGCGGGCCGCTCGCCCGCGTCGTGCTTCGCTGGGAGACGGCGTTCCCCGCCGCCGCGCTCTTTCTCGGCGATCATTGGGAACGCGGTTATGGCGACCTGCAGTGGCGCTGCCTCGAGCCCGAGCGCGTCATGCCCTGGTATTTCGCCGCCCACCACGCCGCCAGCGGTCGAACGTTTATGGCCGGGGTGAAAACCCAGCCCGCCGCGTTCTGTTTCTGGACTGCCGACGCCGCCGGCATCTCCCTCTGGCTCGATTTCCGCAACGGCGGCGGCCCGTCGCTCCCCGGCGACCGGGAGATTGCCGCGGCCACCGTGGTGTCGCTCGCGGCATCGGCGGAGGAGAGCCCGATGGCGGCGCTCACCCGTTTCTGCCGCCTGCTCTGCCCGGCGCCCCGGCTCGCCGCAGCCCCGATCTGCGGCAACAACAACTGGTATTACGCCTACGGGCACGACTTCGACGCCGATGCCATGCGGCGCGACGCCGCCTTTCTGGCCGACCTTGCCTCCGGCCATCCGAACCGGCCCTATTGCGTCATCGACGCCGGCTGGACCCCCGGCACGTCCTGTCCCGGCGGCCCGTGGACGGCGGGTGATGCGACCCGTTTCCCCGACATGCCCGGCCTGGCCGCCGACATGAAAAAACTCGGCGTGCGCCGCGGCGTCTGGATGCGCCCCACCGCGCTTATGACCGTCGGCGAGCCACGCCGCCTCCGGCCCGGCCCGTGCACGGCGCAGGAGAAACCTCTCGACCTTACGCTCCCCGAGAATCTTGCCCTCATCCACGATGACGTTGCCCGCGTCCGTTCCTGGGGCTATGAGCTCATCAAGCACGATTTCTCGACCTACGACATGTTTGGCAGGTGGGGTTTCGAGATGGGCGCGGAGCTGACCGACGCGGGGTGGCATTTCGCAGACCAGACGCTGACCAACGCCGAGATCATCCTCCGCCTC
Organism: uncultured Verrucomicrobiae bacterium; assembly: GCA_963827125.1. Taxonomy (GTDB): domain Bacteria; phylum Verrucomicrobiota; class Verrucomicrobiia; order Opitutales; family Opitutaceae; genus Fen-1467. The sequence goes on along the minus strand of CAWHAC010000012.1, from coordinate 26,872 downwards.
TACCGCACCCTGCGCGCCGCAGCGGGCGACGCCGTGCTTCTCGGCTGCAACACCATCGGGCACATCGGCGCCGGCCTGTTCGAGATCCAGCGCACGGGCGACGACACCTCCGGCCTGATCTGGGAACGCACCCGGCGCATGGGCATCAACACGCTTGCCTACCGCCTGCCGCAGCAGGGCACGTTTTTCTCGAGCGACCCCGACTGCGCCGCCCACACCGACAAGACGCCGTGGGAATTCGACCGGCAATACCTTGACCTCGTGGCCCGCAGCGGCGCCGCGCTGTTTGTTTCCGTGGATCCGCGCACGATCCAGACTGAACAAAAAGCCGCCTTCCGCGCCGCGATGCAGACGGCCCTGTCCGGCGGCGCCCCGGGAGGCTGCGAACCGCTCGACTGGCTCCATACCACGGCTCCGCGGAGGTGGCGCCTGGGCGGTGAAACGGTGACCTATCGCTGGGAGGAGCCGGCCGGCGCATGGCCGCTGCGGGTGTAACCCGGCTTCCCTCCGCACGGCTCATGCCCCGCCCGCGAATCTGCAGGTCCAGCTTCCCATGAAACGCCTGCCTGGAGGATCGCCGCACCGTCCGGAGGTTGACACAGGTGCGCCGACCTCACCGACTCTCCGGGAATGCCCCCCCGAGCGGGAAGGTTGCCTTGAAACCATGAAAACACCCCTAAAATCCATCGTCAGCGCCCTGATGTTCCTCGCCGCATTCCCGCCTGCCCGGGCCACGGGCATCGATGGGAAATGGGCCGCGGAGTTCGACACGCAGGTGGGCGTGCAAAAATATGTCTATGAATTCAAGACCGGCGCGGACGGCGGACTCACGGCGACCGCGCAGTGGGAGCGCATGGACCAGACCGGGACAACCGTGCTGAAGGAGGTCAAGCTCGACGGCGATGCGATCTCATTCGTCGAGACCTTCAGCATTCCCGATGGCGATGCGGAGGTGCGGATTGAGTACAAGGGGAAGATCGCGGGCGACGAAATGAAGCTCACCCGCACGGTGGGCGATTTCGCCACCGAGGAGCTTGTGGCGAAGCGGGTTCCGTCCGAGCCGCCGGCATCTCCGGCCACCACGTTCGCATCGCCGGGCGCCCCGACCGAAATGGAGGCGCTCGCCGCGAAGCTCGCGGCCAACCCGCAGATCGCACCCGGACCGTTCAAGGCCACGTGGGAATCGCTGGTCCAGGGCTATCAGTGCCCGGAATGGTTCCGCGACGCGAAGTTCGGCATCTGGGCGCATTGGTCCGCGCAATGCGTGCCCGAGCACGGCGACTGGTACGCGCGGGAAATGTATATCCAGGGGTCGGACGACTATGCCTTCCAGGTCGAGCATTACGGCCATCCTTCGAAGTTCGGCTTCATGGAACTCGACCATCTCTGGACGGCGACGAACTGGGACCCGGAGAAGCTGATGCAGCTCTACGTGCAGGCCGGCGCGAAGTACTTCGTCGCCCTGGCCAATCACCACGACAATTTCGACGCCTACGACTCGAAGTATCAGCCATGGAACTCCGTCAATGTCGGACCGAAGAAGGACATTGTCGGCATCTGGGCGAAAATTGCCCGCGCGCACGGGCTGCGTTTCGGCGTGAGCAACCACTCGTCGCACGCCTGGCATTGGTTTCAACCCGCCTATGGCCACGACATCGAAGGGCCGCTCGCCGGTGTGCCCTACGACGCGGCAAAGCTGACGAAGGCCGACGGCAAGGGCAAATGGTGGGAGGGGCTCGATCCGCAGGACCTTTACTGCGGCCTGCGCATCCCGATGGCGGACAATCTCAAGACGGCCAAGGAAGCCGAACCCTGGCATTGGGAGCACGACGGCCACTGGTATGAAAGCATTCCGCCGAACGACAACGGCTACACTGAGAAATGGTTTCTGCGCTGCCATGACCTCGTCGACAAATACCAGCCCGACCTCCTCTATTTTGACGACACGGAGCTCCCTTTTGAACAGACCGGCCTGGACATCGCCGCGCATTTCTACAACGCGAACGCCGCCCGCAATGGCGGGAAGACGCAGGCCGTGCTCAACAGCAAAGGCCTCCAGCCGGCTCACGCGCCCGCGATGGTCCCCGATATCGAGCGCGGCGTCGCCGAGGGCATCCGGCCCGCCCCGTGGCAGACCGACACCTGCATCGGATCATGGCATTATGACCGTCGAATCTTCAACGAGCACAAGTACAAGACCGTCGGCCAGGTTGTGCGCATGCTCGCCGACATCGTGAGCAAGAACGGCAACCTCCTGCTCAGCGTGCCCGTACGCGGCGACGGCACGATCGACGAAGACGAGGTCGCGTTTCTCCAGGGAATGGCGAAATGGATGGACGTGAATGGCGAGGCGATCTTTGGCACCCGTCCCTGGGTCATCTACGGCGAAGGCCCGTCTGTCACGGAGACGGCCGAGAGCGGGCAGTTCGGCGGCGCCAGGGACGTGCGCAGCAAGCCCTACACTGCCGAGGATGTGCGTTTCACCACGAAGGGTGACGCGCTTTACGCCATCCTGCTCGACTGGCCCGCAGACCGGACCGCCCTCGTGAAATCGCTCGCAACGAAGGCGCCCTCCGGCCCGGCGGCTGGGGCCCCGGCCGCAAAGGCGGAGGCGGCCGCAAAGGAGGGCCGAAAGGTCACCGATGTCTCGCTGCTCGGCTACAGCGGCAAATTGAAATGGACGCAGGATGAGACCGGGCTGCGCATCCAACTCCCCGCCGACCCGCCGAGCGAACACGCCATGGCGCTGAAGATCATCGGAATCACGCGCCCGTAGTTGTCCGCCCCTGCTGCCGGGTCCCGGGTCCCGTTCTTCGGCGGGAACCGTTGGCTTCGACGGAACGTTGCCGCCGGGTGCAAGGTGGGATCACACGGGCAATTCGGAAAGCATCATCCGCCGGCACTATCTCAACTTGAAGAGTGCGGAAGAGGCAGAGGAATTCTGGAGCATCCTTCCGCAACGCATCGGCGAAGCGAGCGAACAGTTCGGCGTCGCCGCGCGCGTCGTCCATTTGGCACGGCTGGGCTTGGCCGCCGATCGGCATCCCGAGTATTGGACGGCGGTTCTCAATGCTCTGCCGCCCGGTTCGGCCGACGAAGAACCCTTTTTGCCCGGCGCTTCCCGGCTCACATCCGAAACCCGCATGGTCGCTCCCGGACGGAATCCGGCCCGCACTGGCTGCGGACTCACTATGTCCGATGAACGCGGCCCAACGGATTGCCGAGACTGTGGATCGTCATCTTGCGGAAGCGACCGATGTCATTGTTTTCGGTTCGGCCGCCCTGATGCTCGACGCTCGTTGAACGACCTTCTGGGTTCAAGGGTCGTGTGCCGGCTATCGCGGCACACGACCTTCTGGGTTGGGCATTTTTCAATATTACTTCCAGAATTGCCACCATTTGGTGTTTTGGCCTTTGCTTTTTTCCTGAGCAGCGGATTGTTCCGTAGACGACGCCTCTTGAATTCTAGATATGCTCATGACAATCTGTCCAGAAAGCATTGTTAAAGTAGGAAGCCCAGGTTCTTTTCCTCTTATCTTATCGCCTATGCTTGTGGCAGTCAGATTCATTTCTGGAGGCCGATCCAAGGAAGCCGATCCAAGGGGTCATGTCTCACCATTTACCTGGACGGCAAGGTATCCGTCTGGGCGGGTGCCCTCTGCTCGGACTTGATTGTGAGCAGTACGACGTCGGAATGATGACTATTCCGACATCGCAATGGTTACACTGACCCGGGATTTGCACGTTCTTCATCATCCATCCATCGCCTATAGATCCGAACTGCGGCCACAAGGAGCAGCGCGCCGAAGAACCACTCGCTTGGGGCGCCTCCTCCTCCGCCCCCTTGAGGAATGGTGATTGTCGGAGTGGGCTGTGAGATGATTAGGCTGGCCAGGTTGCTTGTGACGCTGCCCAGGGAGCTGGAGACGGCGACGTAGTAGCTGCCGGCGTCGCCCGACTGGGCGTTGGGTATGCTGTACGTGCTACCATGATTCCGTCTTCCTTGGCGAATTCGCTCCACGGTTCCTTAAATTGAGAAAAGCCGATGCCATATCCGGATGATCGGTCACTTCTTGGTGTGAACCTCAACAAGTCCCTGATTGTCGGGATCGGTCAGGCTTGTCCGGGCTGCTTCAGGCATTTTCCAGTCCCAATGCCCCCCGGCTTCGGGGCGGAGAGCGCCGCGGGAGAATCCGGCAACGTCAAGTCCCCGGATGGTCTGAAGCAGCGCCTTGGGCGTGGCTTTCCACGCCGGACGGCGTTGCAACGGGAGCAACAGCAGGTGGCGTGGCGCCGGCCGGCGCCTCCGACGCCGCATTGGCCGCCCGTTTTCGCAGGAAGGCGGGGGCCATCATGGCAGTCTCCCTGGCTTTGGCCGTGTTCTCAATCCACCGGCCCCCCTTCTTCTCAAAAACGAGTTTCAGGCACATCCTGGGCCAGTGATTGTTCGTGCTGATCAATCTGACAACAACGCGATCGCCCTTTTTGCGCGTCGCCGACTGAAACGCGTAACCTGCGCGTTCGCTGCACAACTGCGCCTGGATTTGCGTCCATTCGTCCGGGCTCAGGTTCGTGACCTTCGGGCACGCAATCCCCATCTGCTTCTCGGAGGGAGGACTCTGCATCTCCGCCTTCTCAGGAGCCGCGCTGTGAGCGGGGCGCGCGGCCCGCGTGGCGCAGCCCGCAAGGAGAGCCATCGCGAACAGTGCGCAGATAAGCGGCTTCATCGCTTTAGAGGGATTCAGTTGTTTCGCGGGGCATGCAGCCGGCGGGAAAAACGCCGGTCTCCGGGAAAAACGGCCTGCCGCCAACGGCGCACGCACGCGCGCGCGGTGCGCGGTGTCAGGAGAAGCAACCAGGGAAGCCGGGCAGCCCATCAAGGTCATCCAAAGGTTCGCGCGCTGCGATGTCCACAAAGATTGAATGATCGCGCGACTCCAGGCTGCATCTGCCGATTGACGGTGGCGCGAGTGGCATGGGCATCTTGCCCATGTTGCCTGGCGCGCGTCCACGGGCAAGATGCCCGTGCCACAACTGCGCGCGCCAGACGCTGCCGTCAATCGGGAGATGTGCGGCTCCAGGGTGCCGCCGGGGCTTGCGGTCGTTCGGGAGAAGCGTCCGCCACGCCCTGCCTGCGGCGCGGCCAACGCTAATGCCGGCGCGCCCGGGCCCTGCTGAACCGGCGGATCGGATCACAGTGCGTGGATCGCGGACTTGCCCACGGCGAGGCCGGCCTCCTTGACCGCCTCGCCGAGGGTGGGGTGGGCGTGAATCGTCCGGCCGAGATCCTCGGCGCTGCCTCCGTACTCCATGTGGGCGACGACCTCCGCAATGAGTTCGGAGGCGCCGCGGCCGATGATCTGCGCGCCGAGAATGCGGTCGGTCTTCGCGTCGGCGATGATCTTGGCGAATCCGTCGGCCGCATCGGCGGCGACCGCCCGCCCGTTCGCGGCGAAGAAGAACTTCCCGATGCGCACGTCGAGGCCCTTTGCTTTTGCGCCGTCCTCGCCGAGGCCGGCCGCCGCGACCTCGGGATCGGTGTAGATGACCGCCGGCACCAGGTTCCAGTCGACGTGGCCGGCACTGCCGGCAATCCACTCGGCGACCGCGATCCCGTCCTCCTCGGCCTTGTGCGCGAGCATCGGCCCGGCGACCACATCCCCGATTGCCCAGATCCCGGGCGCGGACGTGCGCAGGTGGTCGTCGACCCGTATGCGCTTCTTATCGTCGAGCTCGATTCCGAGCTTCTCGATCCCGAGGTTTTCGGTCATCGGGCGGCGGCCGACGGAAACCAGGATCTTGTCCGCCGGGAACTCCATCAGCCTGCCATCCCGCTCCGCGGTCAGCACGGTCTGCCCGGAGTCCGGAGATGCGGTGCTGTTCCCCGTCTTCTTCAGCCCTGTGATCCGGGTGTTGACCTCGATCTTCAGGCCCTGCTTTGCGAGCAGACGGGTCAACAGGCGCACGACGTCGTCATCGTAGCCGGCGGCGATTTTGGGAAGGAATTCGACCACGGTGACGTCGGAGCCGAGCCGGGACCACACCGAGCCGAGCTCGAGCCCGATCGCGCCGCCGCCAACCACGACGAGGCGCGGGGGGACGGCTTCGAACGCGATCGCCTCGTCGGAAGAGACGACGGTCTGGCGGTCGAAGGGCAGGAAGGAAAGCTCGGCGGGGACGGACCCGGAGGCGATGACGATGTTCGCGGCGGTGATCCCGATTGCGGCGCCCTCGGGATCGGAGGCGGTCACGGTGACGCCGCCATTGCCGGCCAGCGCAGCCCGGCCGTTCAGGACGGTGATCCTGCGCGCCTTCGCGAGCTGGGCGATGCCGCCGACGAGCTTCTGCACGACGCCGTCCTTCTTCTTCATCAACGCGGCCAGATCGAGTCCGACCCCGGACAGCAGGATGCCGCTGCCGGCGGCCTGGTTCCTCGCCCAGGCGAAATGCTCGCTCAATTGCAGCAGCGCCTTGGTGGGAATGCAGCCGACGTTGAGGCAGGTGCCCCCCAGGGCCGGGCGTTTCTCGATGAGGGCGACCTTGAGGCCGAACTGGGCGGCGCGGAACGCGCACGCATAGCCGCCGGGCCCGGCGCCGATGATGGCAACGTCAAATGAATCCATGAGAATGGGCGTCTATTCGTGTTTATTGGTGGTTTCCTGCTGGATGGACCCGGCTCAGTGTCACACCCCGAGGAGCAGGCGCGCGGGATCCTCGATGGCCTGCTTCAGGCGCACGAGGAACGTCACCCCGTCGCGGCCGTCGACGATCCGGTGGTCGTAGCTGAGCGCGACGTACATCATCGGGCGGACGACGACCTGGCCGTTCACCGCGACCGGCCGATCCTGGATTGCGTGCATGCCGAGGATGCCACATTGCGGCGCGTTGAGAATGGGCGTCGACAGGAGGGAGCCGAAGACGCCGCCGTTGGTGATCGTGAAGACGCCGCCGTCGAGGTCGGCCAGCGTGATCTTCCCTTCGCGGGCCCTTTGGGCGAGGCCGGCCAGCTGCTTCTCGATCCCGGCGAATCCCGCCCGTTCGCAGTCGCGCAGGACGGGCACCATGAGGCCGCGGTCGGTGGAGACGGCGACGCCGATGTCGTAGAAGTGGTTTTCGACCAGGGTGTCGCCCTCGATCCGGGCGTTGACGGCGGGGACCTCCTGCAGGGCGTGGACCACCGCCTTGACGAAGAACGACATGAAACCGAGCTTCACGGCGTGCTTCCGGACGAACTCCTCCTGGTGCCTTGCGCGGAGTTCGCGGACTGCGGACATGTCGACCTCGTTGAACGTCGTGAGCATCGCCGCCTCGTGCTGGGCCTGCACGAGGCGCTGGGCCAGCCTCTGGCGGAGCGGCGTGAGCCTGCGGCGCGTAGTTCTATCCCGGATACTGGACGCCGGGGCCGTTGGATCCGGGGCGGCGGATGCCGGCGACCGGACGGGTCCCGGCGGCGGGGGCGGCGGATTCTGGACTTCGGAAGCCGGGGGGGGAGGGGGCCCTGCGGCGGCCGGATGGCCCCGGGGGATGCCGTTCCCGCATCCCCTGTCCGTTTTCCGGCGTCGGCCGCCGCCAGCAGGTCGCCCTTGGTGACGCGGCCTCCCTTCCCCGTGCCGGCCACGGCGGCCGGATCAAGGCCGGCCTCGGCGGCGAGCCGGCGGACCGAGGGGGAAACCGGGAGATCGGGTGCGGGCGGCGGGGGCGGTTCGGTTGAGACCGAAGCCCCGGCTGCCCCCGCGATCCGGGCCTGTTCGCCCGTGTCGATCGTCGCGACCAGCTGGCCGACGGAAACCTCGGCGCCGGCGGCGACCTTGAGCGCGATCCGCCCGGCGGATTCGGCGGCGCCCTCCGAGGTGATCTTGTCTGTTTCCAACTCGAAAAGCGGCTGGTCCTTCTTCACCAGGTCGCCTTCCTTGACATGCCATTTGGCGAGCACGCCGCTGACGATGGATTCGCCCATCGAAGGGATTCTGACGTCGAGGGTCGGCATACGCGGGGAGCAATAAACGGGTTCCGGGTGGGAAGATTTGTTTCCCGCCCCCGTTTTTCAAGATTATCTCGGAAGGGTTCGGGCAGTTGTGGCGGCGGGCGTGCCTGCGATGGCGGAGGTAAAATCACCTGCAAGCGGGCTCCTGCATCATCCTCCATTCGATCCGGGCCCTTGCAAAGAAGAACATGAGCCTGTTGCGTGGGTCCTTTTCAGGCCCCGAACGCGGCCCGGATCAATGCGGCTTGTTCAAACCGGTGGCGGGCGAGGTGACCGACGGCGGGCGAGGCGCTGGCGTCGCGGCCGGCGTAGAACGGCTTGCGGCCGAAGATCTCCTCCAACTGCGGCGCGAGGAAGGTCCATGCGCCCATGTTTTGGGGCTCCTCCTGACACCACACCACGGTGGCGCCGTCGTATTTGTCCACGAGCTCCGCCAGGCGGTTGCGGTGGAGGGGATAGAGCTGTTCCAGGCGCACAATCGCGACATCGGCGAGTTGGTTGTTTTCGCGGTACTCCGCAAGATCGTAGTAGACCTTGCCGGAGCACAGGATCAGCCGGTCGACCGGTCCCGGAGCGGGCTCGGCTGCGGGCTCCGGCGGCCGGGAGCCGGCCCGGCGCGGATCGTCGATGATCTCGGAGAAGCGGCCTGAGGTGAACTCCTCGATGCAGGACGTTGCCCGCGGGTTGCGCAGGAGGCTTTTGGGGGACATCACGACGAGCGGCTTGAGGAACTCGCGGCGCATCTGCCGGCGCAGGGCGTGGAAGTATTGCGCGGGCGTCGTGAGGTTGCAGACCTGCCAGTTTCCCTCGGCGCTCAGCTGGAGGAACCGCTCGAGCCTTCCGGAGGAGTGCTCCGGGCCCTGGCCCTCGTAGCCGTGGGGAAGCAGGAGCACGATGCCGCTCACCCGCTGCCATTTGGATTCGGAGCAGGAGATGAACTGGTCGATGATCGTCTGGGCGCCGTTGGCGAAGTCGCCGAACTGGGCCTCCCAGACGCAGAGCATCCGCGGATAATCGAGGCTGTACCCGAAATCGAAGCCGAGGACGCCCGCTTCGGAGAGCGACGAGTTGTAGACGCAGAACTCCGCCTGCTTCTCGTCGAGGTTGCGCAGGGGCACCCAGCGCGCGCGGGTGTCGATGTCGAAGAGCGCCGCGTGGCGCTGGCTGAACGTGCCCCGCTCGCTGTCCTGCCCGGAAAGGCGGACGGGCGTGCCTTCCAGCAGCAGGGTTCCGAAGGCGAGAGCCTCGGCGAAGGACCAATCGACCGGGCCGCCCTCCTTGAATGCCTGGGCGCGCCCTTCCAGGAAACGCCTGATCTTCGGGTTGAGCTTGAAGTCCGGCGGAACGCGGGTCAGGCCGCGCACGCAGGTCTCGACCAATCCGGGCGGGACGGCGGTGGCCGCCGGGGCGAAAAGGGCGGCGTGCTGAAAGACCGCGGTGGAGCCCTCGAAGCGTTTCACATCGTCGATCTGGCGGTCGAGCTTCTTGCGCGCGCGGGCGAGGGCCTCCTCCAGCACCGTCGTGTATTCGGCCTTGATGGCCTCGGATTCGGCGGCGGTGATCGTGCCCCCGGCGATCAGCTTCCGGCTGAGAATCTCCGACGGCGGCGGATGCGCGGCGATCGCGCGATAGAGCGGGGCCTGGGTGAACGCGGGTTCGTCCGACTCGTTGTGCCCGTGGCGGCGGTAGCAGACCATGTCGACGACGACGTCGCGCTGGAACCGCTGGCGGAAATCAAGCGCGAGGCCGGCCACGTAACAGACCGCCTCGGGGTCGTCGCCGTTGACGTGGAAAATGGGCGCCTCGATCATCTTGGCGACGTCGGTGCAGTAGCGGCTGGAGCGGGCCTCGACCGGAAGGGTGGTGAATCCGATCTGGTTGTTGATGATGACGTGCACCGTGCCGCCCGTGCGATAGCCGGGGAGCTGCGAATAATTGAGCACCTCGGCGACGATGCCCTGGGCGGCGAACGCGGCATCGCCGTGGACGAGCAGGGGCAGGACATGCCGGCGCTCGGCGTCGCCGCGGATGCGCTGGCGGGCGCGGGCCTTGCCCTGCACGACCGGGTCGACGGCCTCGAGGTGCGAGGGGTTCGGGGCAAGCCGGATCTCGACTTTCCGGCCCGAGCGCGTGTCGAGCACCGCGTCGTATCCAAGATGGTACTTCACGTCGCCATCGCCCGCCACCGTATCGGGGATGTAGCCCTCGGAGAACTCCTCGAAGATGAACTCAAATGATTTCTGGAGGATGTTGGCGAGCACGTTGAGCCGGCCGCGGTGGGCCATGCCCATGACGATCTCGGCGATGCCGAGTTCCGCGCAGTGGTCCACGATGGTGGCGAGCGCCGGGATGAGGGTTTCGCCGCCCTCGAGCGAGAAACGTTTCTGGCCGACGTATTTCGTCTGCAGGAAGCGCTCGAACAGCTCGGCCTTGTGAAGGCGGCGGAGGATCCGGATCTTGTCCTTCGCATCGAAATTGGGCTGGTTGCGCCGCGGTTCCATGGCGTCCTGCAACCAGCGCCGGATTTCCGTCTCCTGGATGTGGAGGTACTCGACGCCGATGGGGCCGCAATAGGTCTGCTTGAGGCACGCGATGAGATCGGCCAGCCGCATCTGGCCCCCGTCGAGGTAATGCCCCACGTCGAAGAAGGTGTTGAGATCGGGCTCGCCAAGGCCGAAGGCGCCGGGCGCGAGGCGGGCGGAGGGCGGCGGCGGATCGTCGAGCGGGTCGAGGTGCGCCTGGAGGTGGCCGATGGCGCGGTAGTGGTAGATGAGGCTGTGAACCTGCGACTGCTTGAGGGTGTCGATCAGCGCGGGTGCCGCGGAGGCCGATCCGGCCAGGACCGGGGCCTGTCCGCTGAGGCCGAGGGTGAAGCCCTGAAAGAACGCGCGCCAGGTCGGTTCGACGGAGTCAGGGTTCTCCATCCACCGGCGGTAATATTCCTCGATCAGGTCGGCGTTGGCGCGTGTCGGAAGGGTGGCGGAAATCATGTGCGGATCAGGGGAGGACCTGCGTAAGAGTATTCCGTGTTCGGGCATTTGAGCAAACATATGCAATCTGGCCGCCAGCTCACGGCCCGGCAGCGGATCGAAGCCCGTCTAATCACGCTTCACAGCGCCATCACCGGGACTGATGGCCCGCCGATGGCAGGGCGGGACTGCCCCACCTCTGCCGAGGCTACGGTGGGCGCAGCAGATGCGCCGGGTTCAATCCAGCGCCGCAGCCACGTCGCTGGCGACGCTGATGCAGGTGTCGAGGCCGCTGTCGCAAAGGACCTTCCGGACGGGCGCCTCCGGTGAGGCGACGGCGAACCGCCCCCCGCTCTTCTCGCTCACGGCCTTGAGCACCAACAACAGCATGCGGATGCCGGCATAGGCCACGCGCACATCAAGGTTAAACTCGTCAAACTGCACGGTCGCGCGAAGAGGCTGCCGGCGGCGCGGGCCGCCCCGGGGGGAATCGCCCCCGGTGTTCTCAGGCGCCGTTCTTCACGGCGGGAATCGAGCCCTCCGCCTGCATCTCCTTCAAGAGGCTTGTGATGTAGGGAATCAGCTGTTTCTTGCGGCTGACGATGCCCGGCAGGTCGAAGATCTCGTCCTGTTCGATGTGGCGGTAGGAGATGCGCGCAATGAACCCGGGATCGCCCCTCATCAGAAGCAGCGAATTCTGGGTGTTGATGTCGGTGACGAGGAGGCCGGCGAACAGCAGTTGTTCGCCTGCGCACAGCTCTTCGAGGGCGGCGCCAAGCGCCTTGGCCTGCGCCTGGAAATTGGCGAAACCGAGCTCCTCGACCTGGGCGATGGCAAAGCGCACTCCTTCCTCCTCGTAGATCTTGTGGTCGGAACGAACGACCCTGCCGGGGGGCTCCGCGAGGATGACCGAGCCGGAGCTGAAGATCGTCTCCGCAAGCGCGTGCGGGTCGACGCCGGCCGCTGATGACAGCCAGCGAAGGGCTTCGCCGTCCTTTGGGGTGGACGTCGGGCTGTTCAGGTTCAGCGTGTCCGAGATGATGCCTGCCATCATGATCCCCGCGAGATCGGGCGACGGCGTGAGATTCTCCCGCCGGAAAAGGCCGGCGACGATGGTGCAGGTGGAGCCGACGGGTTCGTTGATGAACAGGATCGGCTGGGCCGTCGTCAGCGATCCGAGCCGGTGATGGTCGATGACCTCGGCGATCGTCACCTCGGCCGCGCCGGTGACCGCCTGGGTCATCTCATTGTGGTCGACGAGCACGAGCCGGGTTTTCACGGGCTTCAGAACGTCGGTCCTGGTGAGGATTCCGGCCAGGCTGCCGTCGTCGGCCAGGACCATGAAGGCCGGAGCGGGGGAGGCGGCGATCTTCCTGCGCACATCCGCGAGGCGGGCATCCGCGTCGAGGGGAATGAATTTCCGGTCGATGAGGCGCTCGATGCTTGTGGCGTTCCGGATGGCCCAGGCCGTCGTCGCCGAGTCGTAGGGGCTGACGATCAGGCTGACGCCGTGCGCCCTGGCGAGTTCGACGACCGCGTTGTCCAATGGCAGGTTCCCGGTGATGACCAGCAACCGCACGCCGATCTCGACTGCGCGCTGCTGGATGTCCCGGCGGTCGCCGACAATGATGATGGACTGCCGTGGGGGGATGTCGTCCTGGTCTGACGACCTGCCGAAGGACCGGATGTCCATCGCTCCGATCCGCACATAAAGCTCCTCAGGCGCATCGCCCTCCGTGAGGTTGATGACCCTGGCTTTGAGCGTGCGGGCGATGTCGGCCAGCCGGGTGTGGACCTGCCGCATGAGTCGCGGTTCGCGCACCTTGGGCGTGAAGAAGCCGCCGAGCTGGAATATCGAGACGGTTCCGATGAACCGCCGGCCGGCGTCCATGACGGGCAGGATGCGGATGTCGTGCGCCTGGATGAGTTCGAGCGCCTCGGCGCAGGTGGCGTCCCGGGGGATTGAAATGACCTTGGAGACCATCACGTCGCGGACGCGGGGCGTGACATCGCTGAGGTGCAGCGGGAGCGGCTGGTGAAAACGCGCGAGGATGCTGTCGATCCGCGCGTTGGAATTCCCGCAGCGGGCGGCGACATGACCCCGGTCGCCGCGGGCCTCCTTGAACGCGGCGTAGGCGATCGCGGAGCAGATGGAATCGGCGTCGGGATTCTTGTGGCCGATGACGTACGTGATTTCGCCGGCGGGACCGGAGGGCGGAACGGGCATCCTGCAATCTAGCCGGAAATTGAAAAAGCGCCGGAGAAAAGCGAAATTCATTTTTCGCGGCGGGCGTTGCCGATGATCCCGATCGCAGGGCGGGCGTTGCCGCTATGCCCGACAGCCGGGCCCGCCGAAGACAACGGGCCCGCCGCAAAACCCGGCGCGGCTGTCTCTGCCCGTCACGGACCCGGCACCACTGGCGCCACACCGGCCTCGGTGGCTATGGCGGAGCCTTTGCCGTAGATTCGCTGGCTGCCTCCGGCCGGCGCGGGAATCGTCTCCCGAATGTCATTGGTGGGCTTGCCGGCGGTGCTCACCAGGCGGGTGTCGATAGACGAGTAATACTGGACGTTGCCGCCAAGGAAGATGATATGGCCGCCCGCGCCGCGGTAGGCGCCCAGCTGGTCGTCCCAGGAGCCCTGGGCGTTGAGTCCGCGCGTGAAGGCGATCGGCGTCGTGGCCGGATCGCTCATCTTGAGCCCGCCGACGAATTCAAAGCTCGGCGTCTTGTCCTCGAGCGCGGCGACGACCTGTCCGTGCGCCGCGTCATCGGGATCGATGACCGTGGCGGGGGCCGTGCCGTCAAAAAGCGGATCGTTCTTCGCGAAATACAGGCTCGCGTCGTTCAGCGTGCCCGCGCGCCCCAGCAGCCCGATCCAGCGGAAAAAATTGCTGGAGGCCTGGACGTTTTGCTGCGCCGCCACGCTCAACGGGTCGGGCAGGCGGTCGTCGTTCTCGGCGGCGAATATCATCGCCGCCTTTCCGATTTCGCGGAGGTTGCTGGCGTCGGCCGTGCGCTGGGCGGTCTCGCGCACCTTGCCAACCGAGGGGATGATGATCGCCGCCAGGATTCCGATGATGGCGATGACCGTGAGCAGTTCAATCAACGTGAAGCCGCGGAAGCGGCGCGGGGAGTTTTTTGTATGCATAGGGGGAGGGGATTGCAGCACAGTGGCCGGCAGATTTCCGCCGACACAAGGGGAAATTTTCCACCGGGCTCGACAAAATCCCCACCATGCCCAAAGATGCCGCCAACCTATGAAGATCTATTTGGACGGACAGTATGTGGATGAGGCGGACGCGAAGATCTCGGTGTTTGATCACGGGCTGCTTTATGGCGACGGGATCTTCGAGGGGATCCGCCTCTACCAGGGCAACATCTTCCGGCTCGACGAGCACCTCGACCGGCTTTGGCGCTCGGCCAAGGCCATCCTTCTGGACATCCCGATCTCCCGGCGGGAGATGGTGGAGGCGGTCTGCGAATCCTGCCGCCGGAACGGCCTCCGCGACGGCTACATCCGGCTGGTGGTCACCCGCGGCGTGGGCGATCTCGGCCTTTCGCCCTGGCTGTGCCCGAAACCGACGGTCTTCATCATCGCCGACAAGATCACGTTGTATCCGCCGGAGTATTACACAACCGGCCTGAGCCTCGTGACCGTGGCGACGCGCCGCCTCGGCCCGGCGGCGCTGCCGCCCATGGTCAAGTCGCTCAACTACCTCAACAACATCCTCGCGAAGATCGAGGCCCGCCAGGCCGGCGCCCTCGAGGCCATCATGCTCAACGACGCCGGATATGTCGCCGAGTGCACGGGGGACAATGTCTTCATCGTCTGCGGCGGGCGCCTGCTGACTCCGGCGGCCCAGCAGGGGGCCCTGAAGGGCATCACCCGCGGGGCGATCTTCTCGGTTGCGCAGGCGCTTGCGCTGCCCGTCGAGGAGCATGATCTGACCCGCTATGATCTCTGGAACGCGGACGAGTGCTTTCTCACGGGGACCGGTGCCGAGGTCATTCCCGTGGTCAAGCTCGACGGCCGCGAGATCGGAGACGGCAAGCCGGGGCCTGTAACGAACCGGGTGCTCGCCGAGTTCCGGCGCCGGGTGCTTGCTGAAGGCACACGGATCTAGCGAGGCGCCGCCTCAGACCAGGCTTGAGCCTTGGATGCAACCATGAGGTTGGAGGCTCATCGAAGCTGGAGCCAGCGCCTCGCTAAATGTCCGCTGCGCGGACAAGGCGATCGATGGGACGACAATCTTGCCACGGGGCGTGTCGATGGCATGATTGGTGCAAGGAAAAGAACGAAACGCCCGGGCGTGTCGCACTTTTGTGCGCCGCGCATCGCCGTTTCTCCATACCGAGTTATATTGATCCATGGCCAATTCCCTGAAATGCGACCTCTGCGGGAAGCCCGCGACCGTCCATCTTACGCAGATCGTCAACAACAAGATCCACAAGGTTGACCTCTGTGAGGAGTGCGCGCAGGCCAAGGGCGTCACGGATCCGAGCGGCTTTTCGCTGGCGGATCTGCTGCTCAAGACGTCCCTGAATCCCGAGCCGCAGGGCGAGGGGGTCCGGTGCGAGCAGTGCGGAGCCACCCAGGCGGATTTCAAGAAGCTGGGGAGGTTCGGCTGCCCGGCCTGCTATGAGGCCTTCAAGGAGATCATTGAGCCCATGCTGGGCAACATGCACAAGATGACCGTCCACGTCGGAAAGGTGCCGAAACGCGCCCTGGAGCGGAAGTCCCTCTATGACCGCCTCACCCACCTCCAGGGGGAGCTGGACGAGGCGATCCGGGCGGAACGCTACGAGGACGCAGCGCGCTTCCGCGATGAAATCCACCAGGTGAAGCAGGCTTTCGGGGAGAAAGCGCTGAGCTGACATGAAGATAGCCCCCCTTTTCGAAGCGCAGGCGGAGCCGGCCGACGCGTCGGCCGGCAAGTGCGCGATCGTGCTGACGACGCGGATCCGGCTCGCCCGCAACCTCACCGGGAAACCATTTCCGGGGTGGGCCAAAGAGGCGCAGCGGAGCGCCATGTTGGCTGAGAGCCTCGCGGTGGTCACGGAGCTGCCGCAGATGAAAAAGGGGCTGAGTCTCACCGTCGACGAGCTTTCGGACCTGGAGAAGCAGATCCTCGTGGAGCGCCACCTGATCAGCCGCGAACTGGGCAACGCCAAGCGCGGCGCGGGCGTGGTGATCAGCCGCGACCAGTCGACCGCCGTCATGATCAACGAGGAGGACCACCTGCGGATCCAGGTCATGCGCGCCGGTTTCCAGCTGAAGAAGGCCTGGAATGCGATCAACGCGGTTGATTCGGAGATCGAGGAGAAGCTGGACTATGCGTTTTCCCCGACGCTCGGCTACCTCACCGCGTGTCCGACCAACCTCGGCACCGGGATGCGCGCCTCGGCGATGATGCATCTGCCCGCGCTGGTCATCTCCAGCCAGATGGAGAAGGTGGTCCGGGCGGTGAACCAGCTCGGGATGGCTGTCCGCGGCCTCTTTGGCGAGGGTTCCGATGCGAGCGGCAGCATCTTCCAGATTTCCAACCAGACGACGCTCGGCGAATCCGAGGAGGACATCATCAAGCGGCTTTCCAGCGTGCTCAACACAATCATCGAGCACGAGCTCAACGCCCGCGCCAAGCTCATGGAGACGGACTCCAGCAGGCTCTTCGACAAGATCGGGCGCGCGTTCGGCATCCTCCAGAACGGCCGGCTGCTCACCTCCGCCGAGGCGATGAATCTCCTGTCGCTCATCCGGCTGGGCGTCGATCTCGGCGTGTTCACCGAGGCCCGGCGCGCGGTGGTCGACCGGCTTTTCACCGAGGCGCAGCCCGGGCACATCCAGTACGCGGCCCACGGCGCCTTCGAATCCTCCCAGCGCGACCTGTTGCGCGCCCAGCTCCTGCGCACGGAGTCCGCGAACTTCGGGCCGCCCGATTTCGGCGCCATGGGAAAGAACTGAGCTCCGCCCCTCCCTCTCATGGAACCAATGAACAATTTCACGCCCCGCGCGCAGCAGGTGCTCGCGCTGGCCCGGAAGGAAGCCGACCGCTTTCATCACAATTACGTCGGCACGGAGCACATCCTGCTCGGCCTGATCAAACTCGGACAGGGGGTGGCGGTGAGCGTTCTGCAGAAGATGGGGCTCGACCTCGACACGGTGCGCGCCGCCGTCGAAAAGCAGGTCGGCACCGGAACGGAGACCAAGATCACCGGGAGCATTCCCTACACGCCGCGTGTCAAGAAGGTGCTCGCGCTCGCGGGCAAGGAGGCGAAGACGCTCAACCACAGCTACGTGGGCACCGAGCATATCCTGCTCGGCCTGCTCCGGGAGGGCGAGGGCGTCGCGGCGCGCGTGCTGCGGTCGCTTGAAGTCGACATCGAGCGCACGCGCCAGGAGATCCTCCGCGAACTCGATCCCCAGTTTGCCGATGAGGGCGGCGGCGAGGCGGCGGCGGCGCCGTCTCCCCGCGGCGGCGGCGGACCCGAGGACAAGAAGGAAATCAAGACGCCCGCGCTGAGGGCATTCGGCCGCGACCTGACGGAGCTGGCGCAGAAGGGCGAACTCGACCCGGTTGTGGGACGGCGGACGGAGATCCGCCGCGTGATCCAGATTCTCTGCCGCCGCACCAAGAACAACCCGGTGCTCATCGGAGAGGCGGGCGTAGGCAAGACCGCGATCGTCGAGGGCCTCGCCCAGGAGATCGCGAGCGGCGTCGTCCCCGAGCTCCTGATGGAAAAGAAGGTCATCACGCTCGACCTGGCGCTCATGGTGGCCGGCACCAAATACCGCGGACAGTTCGAGGAGCGCATCAAGGCGGTCATGGACGAGATCAAGCGTTCCAGGAACGTCATCCTTTTCATCGACGAGTTGCACACCATCGTGGGCGCCGGCGCGGCCGAGGGCGCGATGGACGCCTCCAACATCTTCAAACCGGCGCTTTCCCGCGGCGAACTCCAGTGCATCGGGGCGACCACGCTGAACGAGTACCGGAAATACATCGAAAAGGACAGCGCGCTGGACCGCCGTTTCCAATCCGTCAAGGTCGAGGCCCCCTCGGTCGAGGATGCCATTTTGATCCTGAAGGGAATCCGCGGAAAGTACGAGGACCACCACAAGGCCGTTTTCACCGACAAGGCCCTGGAGGCCGCGGTCAAACTGTCCGACCGTTACATCACCGGGCGTTTTCTCCCCGACAAGGCGATCGAACGTCATGGACGAAGCCGGCTCGCGCGCCCGCATCTCGTCGCTCAGCCGTCCGCCGGACATCGAGGCCCTGAACAAGGAGATCGCGTCGGTTTGCGCCCAGAAGGAGGAGGCGATCTCCCAGCAGCATTTCGAAGAGGCCGCCAGGTACCGCGACAAGGAGAAGCAGCTCCGCGCCCAGCTCGAGCAGACCACCGGGGAGTGGAAGAAGCAGCGCGAGGAGAAACGGGTTGCCATCGACGAGGACCTGATGATGCAGGTCGTGGCCGACTGGACGGGCATCCCCCTCAGCCGCATGGAAAAAAAGGAGAGCGAGAAGCTGCTCCTGCTCGAAAGCGAGCTCCAGAAGGTGATCATCGGCCAGGATGCCGCCACGATCGCCATCTCCCGGGCGCTCCGGCGTTCGCGCGCGGACCTCAAGGACCCGCGCCGCCCGATCGGCTCGTTCCTTTTTGTCGGGCCCACCGGCGTGGGCAAGACCGAGCTGGGCAAACAGCTGGCGGCGCAGATGTTCGCCAGCCAGGACGCAATCATCCAGTTCGACATGTCCGAGTACATGGAGAAGTTCTCCGTGTCGCGGCTCATCGGCTCGCCTCCGGGGTACGTCGGATACGAGGAGGGCGGCCAGCTGACCGAGCAGGTGCGCCGGCGCCCCTATGCCGTCATCTTGTTTGACGAGGTGGAAAAGGCCCATCCGGACGTGATCCAGCTGCTGCTGCAGATTCTCGAGGACGGGCGCCTGACCGATTCGCTGGGCCGGACGGTCGACTTCAGGAACACGATCATCATCATGACGTTCGAACGTGGGCGCGCAGCAGCTCCAGCGCCAGACCACGATGGGCTTTGCCGCCGGCGGCCGCGACGAGTTCCGCAACATCGAGACGATGCGGGAGAAGGTGCTCGAGGAGGCCAAGAAGATCTTCAAGCCGGAGTTCATCAACCGGATCTCGGACATCGTCTTCTTCCGGCCGCTGAGCAAGGAGGACCTGCTCAAGATCGTCGATCTCGAAGTCGCCAAGGTGGCGAAGCGGATCGCCGACAAGAAGATCACCCTCGAGTTCACCGCCGACGCGAAGCAGCTGCTCATCGAGAAGGGCTACGACGAAAAATACGGCGCGCGCCCGCTGCGCCGGGCGGTTGAACACTATCTCGAAGATCCGCTCGCGGAGGCGGTCCTCCGGGGCGCGCTCAAGGATGGCGAGGCGGTTCAGGTCGTGCGGGACGGCGAGAAGCTCGACTTCAGGCAGAAGGAACCCGCGGCCGGCGCGACCGGGGTGTCCCCGTAGCAGCCTGCCTCCGACGCAGGGTCGCCATTTGCTGCGCCGGGCCGGTGCGCTTGGCAGAGGCTGGCCGGCGGACCACGATCTCTCGGCGCAGGGTTGCCGCCCGACGGCGGACCGCGACCCTCTGATGCAGGTGGTGCGCGTTGTCCCCAACGCGCTCAGAGCGTCTTGCCCGTTCGACAGGCTCAGGGTCCAGAACAGTCCCTTTATTCGATGCTCCACGCCGATGGCGCCAACATGGATCTTTTGATGACAAGTTGGACGATGTCACCGCCCCAGCCCTTGTCTTCCCACCAGGCGGCGCCCTCGTGGACCATGGAGAGGTGAATTGAATAATGGCCGGGCGGGGCCGGAGCCACCACGGTCATTCTCAACGCGACGGTTTGATTGGGCTCAAGCGGCGGGACCGCCCCTTTTGCACGATGCTGGGCGCAGGGGACGCCCCCATCCGTTCCTTTGCGCCTTTGCGCGAGCCGTTTTTTCAAAAGACCACCACAGACAAGATCTCACGCAAAGCCGCCAAGCCGCAAAGTTTCGGAAGGAGACCCGTGGACCGGACCTCCAAAATTGATACCATGAGCCCGCCGGCCCGGCGGATGCGGGTTTTCGTGCGGCGGGCCGTCAATCCCAAACCCCAACTGACCCCATTCGCCCGGTTCCCACGTGATGCATGACAAGAAGGCGGCGCCGGCTTCGCCACTCTGTAACGTATTGCGTGACATCGACAGTGTGGCGGACCGCGTTGAATGGAACCGACCGCAAGACTCAAGACGCTGAGGACCCTGCGGTACGATCTACCCACATCGGTAACAGATTGTCTAGGGACATAGGTAACACTTTTTGGCTGGGCGCATGCCCTGGAGGGGACCCTCTGCGAACGGGGTCAGGCCTTGGGGTTTGGGGTGGACTCAGGCGGGCGGGCGGACGGGATTCTGGCCTCACGGCGCACCCGCTGAGATTTGAATCGGAAGGTGGCCGAGTGGACTCGCAACATCTCACCTGCCTTGGCAGGGTACACCGGTGGACCCCAAACCCCGAGTCCCGATGCCATCCGAGCACGATCCAAACCCCAAGTCCTGAACCCATCCGGGTACGATCTCGCAGAAACGGCGGGATCGGGTTTTCCCGCCCGCATTGCCGCGGTTCAGAGCGGCGGCTCGGGGGGGCGGACGGCCTTCTTGAGGAGGTTCTGGGCGTTGTCGGGCTGTTCCGCGTCGAAGAACCCGGTAAGCTGCCGGATGCGCGTCGGATGCCGCATCTTCCGCAGGGCCTTGGCTTCGATCTGGCGGATGCGCTCGCGGGTGACCTTGAACTGCTTGCCCACCTCCTCAAGCGTCCGGCTGTAGCCGTCGATCAATCCGAAGCGCAGGGAGAGCACCCGGCGCTCGCGTTCCGTGAGGGAGTCGAGGACGTTGACGATCTTCTCCCGGAGCAGCGAGAAGGCGGTCATGTCATAGGGATTCTCCGCGCTCTTGTCCTCGATGAAGTCGCCGAAGCTCGTGTCGTCGCCGTCGCCGACGGGGGATTGGAGCGAGATCGGCTGCTGGGCCATCTTCATGATCTGCTGCACGCGTTCGACCGGCATCTGCATCTCCTCGGCGACCTCCTCGGGTGTCGGTTCGTGCCCGTATTCCTGGAGGAGCTGCTTCTGGACCTGCATGACCTTGTTGAGGGTCTCGATCATGTGCACCGGGATGCGGATGGTGCGCGCCTGGTCGGCGATGGACCGGGTGATGGCCTGGCGGATCCACCATGTGGCGTAGGTGGAGAACTTGTAGCCTCGGCGGTATTCGAATTTCTCCACGGCCTTCATCAATCCCATGTTGCCCTCCTGGATGAGATCGAGGAAGGAAAGGCCGCGGTTGGTGTATTTCTTCGCGATCGAGATGACGAGGCGGAGGTTGGCCTCGACCATCTCGGTCTTCGCCCGGTGCGCTTCGCGGACATGGCTGCGGGTCTTGGCCACGATCGCAAGGAGTTCGGAGGGAGCGATCCGCATCTCCAGCTCAATCTGTTTGAGGCGCTGGGTCAGCCCCCGGGTGTCGATGCCGGCATCCTTCTTGGTCTTCGGATGCTTCGCACGTTCAAGGGCCTCGTGAATCTTCTGCAGGTCGTTGAGGAGGTGGCTCAGGCTTTCGAGGAAGTCCTCGTAGATCTTCAGCTTGAAATAGAACTTCGGGAAGCCTGCGCGCATCGCATTCTCCCGCTTTCGGAATCTCGTCAGCGCCTTCCTGTGCTCGGATTCCGACCGGGCCTCCTGCGTCTCCTTCCACGCTTCCTCCACCGCCAGCTCAATCCGCTGGGTGGTTTCGACCAGTTTGGGGAGCGCCTTGAAGTAGGCTTCGCGGCTGTCGATTTTTTTGTCGATGACGATCCGGTCGAAACGCTCCTCGCGATTGAGCAGCTTCTGCCCGAGCGCGCTGATGTAGCGGCTCACGATGCCCACGCGGAACAGCGATTCCTGGGCGTGCAGCTCCGCGTTCTCGATCCGCTTGGAGATTTCGACCTCCTGCTCGCGGGTCAGCAGCGGCACCTGGCCCATTTGCTTGAGGTACATCCGGACGGGATCGTCGAGGATGTCATGCTGTGAGGAGCGCGACTCCTCCTCTTCGGCCTCTTCCTGGCGCTGTTTGTAGCTGTCAACCTCCTCAGGGTCGAGGATGTCGATCTCGAGGTTCTGGAGGATCGAGATGACGTTCTCGATATCCTCGGGGTTGTCGACGCTCTCCGGCAGGGCGTCGTTGATGTCGTCAAAAGTCAGATATCCCTGCTCCTTCGAGAGGCGGATGAGAAAGCGAATCTTCTCGTTGATGTTCGAGCTGCCGGCGGGGATCTCAATGGCGATGCCCGTTGCGGCAACCGCCGGCGGGGGGACGGCCGGCCCGTCATCGACGGGCGGCACAGCGGGGGCTTCCGCTTTGGAGACATGATTGGCAGATTTTGCTTTGCGGGACATGGAAAAAACGAAAAAACTACCCCCCAGCCGACAACGTTGGCGGCTGACAAAGCAGTCGTTGATACTCAGCGCGCTCTTTCAGCAGCGAGAGCGTAGCAGGATCAACATCCGTTCGTTTGGCTGCGATTTCAAGTTCTATCTGGCGCAGCCGGGGCTCGATCGCGCGGGCCTGCAGCCGCCGCAGCCCCTCGTTGGCGGCCTTGCTGGGATTGTCGATTTCCGGGGCATCGAACAGCAGCGATGCCACGAGGGCTTTTTCCTCCGGTGTTTCCAGAAGTTCGTCGAGGTGGTCCCGGCCCGGCCAGCCGTCGTGCTCGAACTCGGAGAGGAAACGCCAGAGGATGCGGCCCGACAGCAGGGCGCGGTCGATCCAGTCGCGGGCCAGCAGCGCCTGCGCGAGCGGCTTTCCCATCCGCTCGAAATGGAGGCAAAGCAGCAACAGATCCTCCTCGGGCGGACGGTTCGCCCTCCCGGCGGGGGCGGCGCCAAGGCCCGGCCCCGCGGCCGGTGCGCCGGCGCGACCCAGGCGGTGAAAGGCCCGCAGAAAATCGCGTTCGACACCATCGGGCATGACGCGCAGGGCGCCGATCGCGGGCGCAATCTCGGAAAGGAACCGCGTCTGCAAAACCTCGGATTCGGCCGCCCCGATGATCTCATAGGTCTGCTGAATGGCGCGGCTGGTCGCCTCCGGCGTCGCCGACCGGGGGTCGGGCAGCACATAACGCTGCAGGAAACCCATCGCCGACAGCGCGCAACCGCGGATTTCATCGTAGGCCAACAGGCCCCGGTCGCGGAACAGCGAATCGGGGTCCTCGCCCGGTTTGAGCACGAGGAACTTCACCTCGATTCCCGCCCGCAGCGCCATCGGCAGCAGGCGGATCGCGGCCTTCTGGCCGGCGGTGTCGCCGTCCAAAAAGCACTCGATCTGGGGGTGGTACCGGCGGAGCAGGCCGAGCTGGGTTTCGGTGATGGCGGTGCCCTGCGGGGCGACGGTCGTCTTGAGGCCGACGTGCCAGCAGCGGAGGGCGTCGAGCTGGCCTTCCACCATGAGGAACGGGCGGCCTTCGCCCACGTGCGCCCGCGCGCGGTCGAGGTTGAACAGGAGGTTCCCCTTGGTGAAGATCGGGGTCTCCGGGGAGTTGACGTACTTGGCCTCCCGGGCGGGATCGTCGGCGGGCGTGAGGTCCGTCTGCCGCGCGGTGAAGGCCACGACGCGCCCCTGATGATCGCGGATGGGGATCATGAGCCGGCCCCGGAAACGATGCCGGAGCGAGCCCAGCATCAGCGGGCCGCCTTCGCGCGGAGCGAAGAACAGGCCGCACTGCCGCAACGCCTCCTCGGAGAATTTCTTCTTCATCAGCATGCCGGCCAGTTCGCTGCCGTGCTCATCGGAGGCGCCGATCTTGAACTCGTCCGCGAGCTCCAGAGGGAACCGCCGCTTTTCGGTCCAGTAGGCCCGCATGAATTCGCCCGCCGCGGCCGCGCCCCGGAACACCTGGTGGAAATGTTCCGCGGCGAGCTCGTGGAGATCGAAAAGCTCCTGGCGCAGCGACCGCTCCTCCCGGGTGGGCCCGGCCCCCGCCTCGTATTCGAGCGGCACGCCGAAACGCTTCGCCAGGGTCTCCACCGCCTCGACAAAGGTGAGCCCCTCGGTCTCCCGGACGAACGTGATGGCATCGCCCGCCTTGCCGCAGCCGAAGCATTTGTAGAAGCCGTTGTCCGGATTCACGTAAAAGGAGGGGGTCTTCTCCTGGTGAAACGGGCACAGCCCGCGAAAACGCGC
Organism: uncultured Verrucomicrobiae bacterium; assembly: GCA_963827125.1. Classification (GTDB taxonomy): domain Bacteria; phylum Verrucomicrobiota; class Verrucomicrobiia; order Opitutales; family Opitutaceae; genus Fen-1467. The sequence continues at coordinate 2,688 of CAWHAC010000012.1, read as the reverse complement.
GCCCACCTTGCGCACGGTCACCACCCGGGAGACCACTTCGAGGAGGTTCACCCGGGCCTTGAGGTCGCGCAGGCAGGAGGATTTGATGGCGGACATGGCTGATGGGGAGGGGCCGCTGGAACGGAAACACCCGGCGGGCGGCGGGTGCAAACCCCTTTTCGCGCCCCCGGGTTGCGCGCCCGTGCCCACGGCCTGCCCGTTGCTGACCCTGCAGCCGGTGCCCGGAGGCGCATCGGGCGGGCAGGAGCCCCCCGGCCGGAGCAAGGCCGGCGATTGTGCTTGAGTGCCGTTCAAGCTATGTGTGCCTTGGCCGCGTGTCCGAGAAAACTCCCCTTTTGATGGTTGGCCTGCCGAAGGGCAGCCTCGAAGAATCCACGAAGAACCTCTTTGCGAAGGCCGGGTTCAAGATCACGGTCGGCTCGCGTTCCTATCGCCCGGTCATTGACGACCCCGATCTGGATTGCCGCATGGTCCGGGCGCAGGAGATGAGCCGCTACGTCGAACACGGGTTCTTCGATTGCGGCCTGACGGGCTACGACTGGATCCAGGAAAACGAATCCCAGGTGGTGGAGGTTTGCGATCTCATCTACAGCAAAGCCTCGGCCCAGAAGTCGCGCTGGGTGCTGGCGGTGCCGGAGAATTCGCCGGTGCAAAAGGCCGAGGATCTTGCCGGCAAACGGGTGGCGACCGAGCTGGTCAGCACGGTGCGGCGTTATTTCGCAGCCAAAAAAGTCGATGTCGAGGTGGAGTTCTCCTGGGGCGCGACGGAGGTCAAGGTGCCCGACCTGGTCGATGCGATCGTGGACATCACCGAAACCGGCAGTTCCCTGCGGGCGAACAAGCTCCGGATCGTGGACACGCTGATGACCACGAACACCAAGTTCATCGCCAACAAGGCGAGCTGGGAAAATCCGGCCAAGCGCCGCAAAATCGAGGTCATTGCCATGCTGCTCACCGGCGCGCTTGAGGCGGAGAGCAAGGTCGGCCTCAAGCTGAACGCCCCGAAGGCCCGCCTGGCCGAGCTGCTCAAGGCGCTGCCGGCCCTGCGCAATCCGACGGTTTCGCCGCTGACGTCACCGGAGTGGGTGGCGCTGGAGACCATCATCGACGAAAGCGTCGTGCGCGAGATCATCCCGCAGCTCAAGGCGCTGGGCGCGGAAGGCATCATCGAATACCCGCTGAACAAGGTGGTTTACTGATACCAATCAAAGCGGAAAACCGGGAAACCGCGAAATCGGAAAAGCGCGAAATCGGAAAAGCGGGGAAGCGGAAAAGCGGGAAGGCGGGAAAGCGGAAAGGCGGAAAGAGGGAAACCGGAAAACCGCGAAATCGGAAAAGCGGGAAAGCGGAAAAGCGGGAGACCCTGAGACCGGGAGAAGACAGCGCGGATGAGGAGCGGCGAAAACCGGGAATCGGCAGTCGGAATTCGAACATGTCATCCGTCACACTCGGCCTGCTTCAACACGCGTGTGCGCCCGACCCCGCGGCGAATCGCGAACTGACCCTGGCAATGGCCGGGCGCGCCGCCAGGGCGGGCGCGCAGATCATCTGCACGCAGGAGCTGTTTGGCTCGCGGTATTTCTGCCAGAGCGAAGACTACGCGAATTTCGCGCTGGCGGAGACCATTCCCGGCCCAAGCACGCGTGCGTTCCAGCGGCTGGCGAAAGAGCACCAGGTCGTCGTGATCGCCTCGCTGTTCGAAAGCCGCGCGCCGGGCCTGTACCACAACACGGCGGTGGTGATCGACGCCGACGGGACGCTGCTCGGGCGCTATCGCAAGATGCACATCCCGGACGACCCGCTGTACTATGAGAAGTTCTATTTCACGCCGGGCGACACCGGTTTTCGGGCGTGGTCGACGCGCTACGGCAAGATCGGGGTGCTGATCTGCTGGGATCAATGGTATCCCGAGGCGGCGCGTCTGACGGCGTTGCAGGGGGCGCAGATCATCCTCGTTCCGACAGCGATTGGCTGGCACCCGCGGGAGAAGAAACGTCTGGGCGCGCGGCAGCATGAGGCCTGGGAAACGATCCAGCGCTCCCATGCCGTGGCCAACGGCTGCTACGTGGCGGCGGTCAACCGCGCCGGGCTCGAACGGCCGGCGGGCGGCCCGGGCATCGAGTTCTGGGGCCGGAGTTTCGTCGCCGGCACGAGCGGCGAAGTGCTTGCAAAAGCCGGCGCCAGCGAGGAGGCCGTGCTGCTCGCCGAGGTGGACCTTGCCGAAGTGGACGCCACGCGCACGCACTGGCCCTTCCTGCGCGACCGCAGGATTGACGCCTACGGCGACCTCACGAAGCGGTTCCGGGATTGAAAAGGCGCCGCACGCAGATGCATTGCGGCGCCTTGGGAGGCAAGATGTCAGCTTGCTGCGAGAAGATCAGGCTGCGGGAGCGGGCGCGGGTGCCGGCGCGGGCGGCGTATAAACCGCCTTGCCGTAGCCGAGGATCGGAATCCCGATAAAGGCGAAGATGATGAGCAGGAACACGCTGAATGCGGTCGACTTGCCGAACGCTTTGCCGATGCCGAGCATATTGATGATCGCAATCACGATGTTGACGATCGGAACGAAATACAGAATCAGCCACCATCCCGGTTTCCCGGCGATCTTGAGCCACAGGTAGGTGCTGTAGAAGGGGATCAGGCAGCCCCAGCCAGGTTGAGCGGCTTTGGTGAATATTTTCCAGCAGG
>CAWHAC010000011.1:0-21326 GCA_963827125.1 uncultured Verrucomicrobiae bacterium | reverse complement strand
CTTTAAGATCCCGCCCTCCAATGCCCTATCGACCGCGTGAACTACAATCTACAAAACATGACCCTTTAAGATCCCGCCTCCGCATCATTACGCCTCCGATGATTTTGACACTGGCGTGGACCGGCGGCCGGGTGGTGGAATTCTGGTTGAATCATCGGGCCGCGTGGTGGACAACTGCACGATGAGCCAAGCGCAAGACCTCCAGCAACGGATTGCCAGGGCCATCGCACATTATTGGCGGACCCGACAGCGGCAGAGCAGACGCCAGCTGGCGTCCGGACAACGCGACCAGGGTGCGCGCGGCGCCGTTACTGGCGGTGCACAGATGGACGGGTTTGTCGAGCTCTTTACCGAACTCCTGCTGGAAGCTGGAGTCGACCGCAGTTGCATCTTTTACGAAACGGCGCTTGAGCTTCCAGGGTTCTTCCGCCCGACCAAGAAATGGGATCTGCTTGTGGTGCGTGAGGACCAGTTGCTGGTGGCGCTTGAAGCCAAGTCTCAAACCGGTCCAAGTTTCGGGAACAATTTCAACAATCGCACGGAAGAGGCGATGGGCAGCGCGCTCGATTTGTGGACGGCATATCGTGAAGGCGTTTTCAACAAGAGCACCCGCCCATGGCTCGGTTACATGTTCCTGCTCGAAAGCTGCGAGGCTTCACGACGCCCCGTGGCGGTGGCCGAGCCCCATTTCCAGGTGTTTCCTAAATTCAAGGATGCCTCCTATGCACGCCGCTACGAATTGTTCTGCCGGAAACTGACAAGAGAACGGCATTACGACGCCACCGCATTCCTGATGGCAGAAGCAAAATCCGGCAGACAGGGCGGCTTTGCGGAGCCCGCGGACGCGATCCGCGTTTGGCCGTCTTGCGAAATCGCTGGGTGCCCATGTCATGGCCAACTGGAGCCTCACGTGATGAGTGCTGCCGTCACAGAGCTCGCCACTACAACCACCCATCGCCTCTACCTTGGGGACGCCCGCGACTTTTCGTACATCCCCGATGAGTCGGTCCATCTCGTGGTAACTTCGCCGCCCTATTGGAAACTGAAACGCTACAACGAATGCGCCGGTCAGATGGGGCACATGCAGGATTACGAAGAATTCCTGCAGGAAATGAGCAGGGTTTGGGCTGAGTGCCATCGGGTACTTGTCCCAGGCGGCCGCGTAGTTTGCGTGGTGGGCGATGTCTGCCTTTCACGCCGCGAGAACGGGCGTCATGTCGTGATGCCGCTCCATGCCGACATATGCGTTCTTTGCCGAAAGCTCGGTTTCGACAATCTCAACCCGATCATCTGGCACAAGATCTCGAATGCGGCGTTCGAGGCGAACACGAGCAGCAAATTCCTCGGCAAGCCCTATGAACCCAACGCCATCGTCAAGAACGACATCGAGTTTATTCTGATGCAACGCAAACCCGGCGGCTACCGGCAGCCAACGGAGGAACAGCGCCGGCTCAGCATGATCTCCAAGTCGGATTTCAACGAATGGTTCCGGCAAATCTGGACGCTCACCGGTGCTTCGACCAAGGACCATCCGGCCCCTTTTCCTTTCGAACTGGCCAACCGCTTGGTACGGATGTTTTCCTTCCAGGGCGACACGGTGCTCGACCCCTTCAACGGCACCGGCACCACGATGCTCGCTGCATTCAAGGCTGATCGCAACAGTGTCGGCATCGAGATTGACCCTCATTACTGCCGGATGGCGCTAAAACGCCTCCACTACGAGAACGCCAATCTCTTTTCGACGGCGCGGATCGATTTCGATGACCGATTGGCGAAGACCGAAGGCGTCCTTCTGGTCAACGACAAGACAGGTTCTTATCTGACAAAGCCGCGCAGGTGTCGGAAGACGCGGCCTGAACCGGCTTCTTGAAGAGATGAACGGTCTCGGGGTCGGGGGAATATCGATGGGTCGATTTCAACGGGGTCAGGCCGGACATTTGGCCCTTCACGGGGTGGAACGCAGGCCGGCGCGCCCGGCGGTCGCGCCCCACCTTCCGCTCGATCCAATTGTGGCCGGCTTGTCCGCGGCTATTTCTCCGCCGCGAAGACGAGGTAGCTGTGGGGCAGCACCGGCATGTGGAATTCCGTGCGCTTCTCTCCGCCCGGCCGGCGCAGCCAGAAATTGGCCGGTGGCGGCACCTGCCCGGAAAGCACCTCGCCGGTGACCAGGTTGCGCAGTCGGACCGGACCGCCCGCGACGGAGATCTTCACGTCGGTTTCATGATCGAGGAACGACTCGACGATGAAGGTGTTGTTGTCGTAGGCGAACAGCGCGACCTGGCTCGGGCCGTCGAGGCGGACGAAGAACCCCTTCATGACAACGTCCTTGATCGCGCTCGTGACGTCCGGCGGAAGGCGGTACAGGTGGTGGAAATTGTCGGGCATGGTCCAGATGTAGAGGACGCCCTTGCCGTAGCGGTCCATCAAGAGCACCGGGAAACCAACGTTGTCGGACATGGCGCTGACGAGCGCCCAGGCGTCGTTGGTATTGAAGCGGATCTCCGGGAAGAGCACGCCGGCGGCGCGGACGTCGTCGCCCAGGCCGCTCCGGGAGCCGGAGCCAAACCCGGTCGTGTAGCCATCGGCGGCGATCCGGCGTTCCGTGAATTCGACCTCAACGATGTCCTCGATGCCCCTGCCCTGGAGCGCGCGAAGCAGGCCTGAGGTGATTACGACCGACTTGCCCGCGTCGAGCTGCGCCTTGATTTTGGCGACGATGTCGGGATCGGCCTTTGCGGACTCGGTCAGGAGCACGAGGCCGGCGTCGGTGGGAAAGTCGGCGTAGAGGTCGATGGGAATGCCCATCATGCCCAGGTAATTGTGGAGGAAGTCCTCGCCGGAGGAGTGGTGGGGCTTGTAGCTCTTGATGCCTGCGGGCCGGCCGAGCCTGCCCAGGAAGGCATCGACCTGTTCCAGGGAGGCGCCGGCGACGCGGGCCATCGTGGGCGGCGGGGCGTCCAGCGCAGCCCCGAATCCCCGGAATGGCGGCATGATCTTGAAGAGGTCAAAACTCGTGGGAAGCGCCTGCCAGGGGCGCTCGCCGGGCTCGACGGGCTGGAGGAGCGCGGCCCAGTTGAAGAGGGTGATCTCGCGCGGCCGGGCAAAGAGCGTGTCCCAGAGCTGCTCGGCGTACCGATCGAGGTAGCGGATGCTGAACGTGTCCACCCAGCCGCCGCCGTTGCGGCCGGGTGCAATGTTCTCGAAATACCGGAGGATCTGGTAGCTCTCGTACTGCTGGAGGAACTGGTCGGTGAGGCCGGGATCCCGGGTCTCCGTGCCGGTGTAGATTCCGTCGAAGAGGCGCGACTCCTTGTCGAGGTCGAACCCGAGGGCCTGGAAATGCTCGTACCAGTTGGGAAACTTGATGATGATCCTGACCTTCGGGTTCACGGCCCGGGCCGGTTTGATGAGGAGGTTTTCCGCGACCTCGTCCATCAGATCGAGGCGGAACTGGGTCCATGTGCGGTTTCCCTTTGCCGCGACGTCGGAGGCGGACTTGGTGGTGACGAAGAAGAAGTCGTCGAGGATGATTTCGTCAAAATGGCGGGCGGTGAGCTCGGCCACCCGCTGGACGAAGGCGCGGTCGTCGGGGTTCGTGTAGCAAAACGAGCGGAACTGTCCGGTGTTGTTGTCGGAATAGGTGATGCCGCCGGCGACGCGAACGCCCTGATCCGTGAAGAACTTCTTCAGGTCCTCCAGGGTCTGCTCGTCCGCCAGCATGCGGTCCCGTTCGGACTCGATGTAGACCTTGTCGACCTTGAGTTGGCGGCTGATGGTCTCCCATTCGCGCTGCCGGATCGCGGGATTGGCGAGCCGGCGGACGATCATGACCGGGATGTAGATGGAGGTCTCGAAATTCTGGTAATGGCCGGCCGCGGAAGCGGCGGCGGGAAGCAGGAGACAGGCAAGCAATCCCAGGAGGAGCAGGCGGGCGGGGCGGGCGTGGGTTCTCATGGCGACAGCACTGGCGTAGGCCTGTGGGGCGGGGTCGTCACGCTTTTCCCGCGGCGGGCGCGGCCGGTTCCCCATTTTCCGCCCTGATTCGGCACGGGGGGATGGCGAGGCGAGGCGCCGGCCCGTCCGGCATTCACCGCCCGGCGGGGCCGGCTACCAGAATGCGAACGCCTCCAGCCGGCGCTGATACCGACGGCCGATCACTTTCGGGGAGAAGTTCCTTCGGATGTCGGCGGCCGCGCGTTTGCCCAGACTCTCCCGGAAGCTGGTGTCGTCGACCAGGGATCGCATCCAATGGGCTGCCTGGTCGATGTCGGGATCGGCCCAGGTCTGGCCGCGCGCGTAGGGGCCGTAATTCCGGTCGAGGGTGAGGAGGCGGTAGTTGACCGGGCAGCCGTTGGTCACGTTGACGAACTCGGCGGTGCCGGACCAGTCCGTCGTGATGACCGGTTTGCCCAGGAACATCGCCTCGGCGACGCTGAGTCCGAATCCTTCGGCCCGGTGCAGCGAGACGAAACAGTCGCAGGACTGCTGCAATTCGTAGACTGCGGTGCGGGGCAGGGTTTCGCAGATCAACGCGGTGTTGGGCAATCCCTCGACTTCCGACTGGAGTTCGGCGAAGACGGTCGAATGCCGGTCCGGGTTGTGGGTCTTGACGACGAGGCCGACCGGGCCGCCGAGGGGGAAGGCCTTGCGGAATGCGGCGATCACGGCACGCGGATTCTTGCGCTCCTGGGTCGAGTTCAGGTCGTAGACAAACAGGAACAAAAAGGTGCGGGCGGGCAGGCCGAACTTCTTCCGGAAATCGCCCTGCGGCACCGGGAACTCGATGGCGTGCGGCATGGCGAGCACGGGCTTGGGGAGTTTCGCGGCGATGGCGGCGCGCGCGAACTCGGAAGGGCACCAGATCTCGTCAAAGAAGCGGTGCCGGTCCACCCAGCTGTCGGGGAATTCCGTCAGTTCCCACGCCCAATAGGCGATGTTGTAGTGGTCAGCGCGGAAAGCCTGTCCGTGATGGTGATCGATGTCCTTCGACACCGGCGGATCCAGGTGGAAGATGTTGACGGTGTGGGGATTCGTTTCCTGCAGCCTCGCGGCGAAGGTCGTGTCGCCGTCGCGGTTCAGGCAATTGAGCTTCAGCTCGACGAGGTTTGCAGGCAGGCCGACGGCGTCGCAGGCTTTCGCCATGCAGCGCGCCGACTCCCCGATGCCCAGCTCGCCGCGGAACCAGCCGACGATGTTCACTCCCTTGGGCGCCGCCAGCTTGCGCAGGCGGGGGGCCAGCGCCGGCTGGTGCTTGAAGTCGAAGATCACCTCGTCATCCGCGACGACCTGCGCGAGGCGCAGCCGCCGATTGAGCCGTTGCTGGCGGTAAAGCCACAGCCACTGGTGAAAGCGGCGGGGCTGCGGCCACCTGTCGGTGACCCGGCCGAACCACGCAAGGGAATTGGTCCAGCCGACGCCGATGAGGCTCACCTCAATCCGCGTCGGCCGTCCGGCCACGGCGGCGGGCTGGGCGACCCCGAGATTGAAGTTGTCGGCCGGGAGCGGGAAGAAGACGGCGGTCTGCACGCCGTTGATCCGGAGCCGCAGCCCCAGGAGCCCCGCCGATTGGGCCCAGGCGGGATCGGGCGGGACCACGAAGCCGTTGAGAAACAGATTGGAGACGGGGAATCCGGGCGGCAGTTCGATGGCTGCGTGATCGCGGAGCCAGGCGGTGTCGGCATTCGCATCGTCGAGGAAGAAGCGGTCGTAGCGGTAGAGCCTGGGCGTGGGCGGCGGGCCCGGAACATCGCCCTCGTTCAGAAGTTTGTTCCAGCGGGTCTCCTCGCGCAGCAGCGCATGGGCGGCATGCTGCCGGGCGATTGGGGGGGGGCGGCGCGTCAGGCCCAACGCGGCGGGCAGGCAGGAAAGGCCGGCCCGCAGGGCTTCCGGCCCCACGCACAGCTGCCGGAAGCGGACCGCGTTCCGCGCCCAGGCGAGCGCAGTCTCCCGGAGAATGACGTCGTGCCAGAGCCGGTAGAGCCGGCGGCTGTTGCGTTCGTCGCGCAATGAAATCGGACCGCGCGACGAACTGACGTGATGGCGCACGACGCTGTCCATGCAGACCACCGTGCGCAGGCCGCGCGCCCGCAGTTTGAGGGCGAAATCGATGTCCTCGCCGCCGTTCTCAAACGCCGCGTCAAAACCTCCCAGGGCAAGGAAGTCGGCGCGGCGCACGAGGCAGCAGGCGGCCGTGGCCGCGAGAACCGCGCGCAGGCCGCGGGCGCGCCGGGGCAGCACGCGCACGTGGGCGATCTTGCCGGTGTGGTCGACGGCGATGCCGGCATGATCAATGGCGCCGTCGGAAACCCGGAGCTGGATGTTGCCCACGAGGCCGACCCTGGGCCGCATCAGCGCGGAGAGCATCGGCGGAAGCCATCCCGGCGGGAGCACGAGGTCGTTGTTGAGCAGCGCGAGCACATCGCCGCGGGCCTCATGCGCGCCGCTGTTGCAGCTGGCGGCGAAGCCGAGATTCCGCTCGTTTGAGATCACCCGGAACGGCACCGACAGGGAGTTCAGCCACACGTGCGTGCCGTCCGTGGAGGCGTCGTCCACCAGAAGGCACTCCCATTCAAGCCCCGGCGGCAGCGAGCGCGCCAACCCCGCCACGAACTCGCGGGTCAGATCGAGGCGGTTGAAGAGGGGGGTGATGATGGAAAGATGCATCGGCGGCGGAAGGCGTCCCCGGGGGTCCGGGAGGGGCGGGAACGCCCGCGGCGGGCCTTTCGCCTCTCCCCGCGGGGCGGGATTCTGGGTCGTCAGTCGGAAAGCAAGGTTTCGATATAGCGGGCGTAGGGCGTCCTGCCAAGAAAGCGGAGGCGGGTCCGCAGCTGGTCCCCGGTGATCCAGCCCTGGCGGAATGCGATCTCCTCCAGGCAGGCGATCTTCAATCCCTGGCGGCGCTCAATGACGTTCACGAACTGGGCGGCGTCGATCAGGGCGTCGTGGGTGCCCGTGTCCAGCCACGCCGTGCCCCGGCCGAGCACCTCGACGTGGAGCTGGCCGCGCTCGAGATAAAGGCGGTTGAGGTCCGTGATCTCCAGCTCGCCGCGCGCGGAGGGCCGGAGGGAAAGCGCCAGGGGCACGGCCTGTTCGTCGTAGAAGTAGAGACCCGGGACGGCGAAGGATGATTTCGGCTGCTTCGGCTTCTCCTCGATTGAAAGCACGCGGCCGTCCGGGGCGAATTCGACGACGCCGTAAGCCTGGGGATCTGCCACGCGATAGCCGAAAATCGTCGCCCCGGATCTGCGCGCGCCGGCCGCCTGGAGCGAGCGCGCGAAGTCGTGCCCGTAAAACAGGTTGTCCCCGAGCACGAGCGCCGAAGGGCGCCCGGCCACGAAACTGGCGCCGATATGGAAGGCCTGCGCGAGCCCTTCCGGCCGCGGTTGGGCCGCGTAGGTGAGCTGGAGCCCGAGCGGGGATCCGTCGCCGAAGAGGCGTTGGAACAAAGGCAGATCCTGGGGCGTGGAAATGAGGAGGATCTCGCGGATTCCCGCCAGCATCAGCACCGACAGCGGGTAGTAGATCATCGGCTTGTCGTAGACCGGCATCAGCTGCTTCGACACGGCGATGGTCAGCGGATACAGGCGGGTGCCGGAGCCGCCGGCCAGGATCAGGCCGCAGCGGGGCAGGCCGGGTGGAGAAGAAGTGGCCATGGACAAGTCAGACCTCGATGGCGCCTTCGTCAGGAGGACCAAGGCGTGCATCGACTTTCAGCACACCCAGTTTTGGGCGTTTGGTAAACAGTTTTCTCACGCCCGCCGCGCCGGGGCTGCGATCACCCGGGGCATCCGGTGCCCAGCCGCTCGCGGGCGTATCTTTGCTCCGTGATGTCCGCGGCCCAGGCGCGGTGGGCGAGGTACCAGTCGACGGTCTTCGCGATGCCCGTGTCGAAATCCTCGCGCGGCGCCCAGCCGAGTTCGCGGCGGAGCTTCGTGCTGTCGATGGCATAGCGCCGGTCGTGGCCGGGGCGGTCCTGGACGAAGACGATCTGTCCCGCGTAGGACCGGCCGTCCGGCCGCGGCGCCTTTTCGTCCAGCAGGGCGCAGATGGTCTTCACGAGGTCGATGTTGCGCCGCTCGTTCCGGCCGCCGACGTTGTAGGTTTCCCCCGGGCGGCCGCGCAGGAGGACCAGCCAGATTGCGGCGGCATGGTCCCCGACATAAAGCCAGTCGCGGATCTGCTGGCCGTCGCCGTAAACCGGGAGCGGCTTCCCCTCGATGGCGTTGAGGATCACCAGGGGGATGACCTTTTCCGGGAAAAGATAGGGCCCGTAGTTGTTGGAGCAGTTGGTCGTGAGGATGGGAAGCCCATAGGTGTGATGGAAGGCGCGGACGAGATGATCGCTGGCCGCCTTCGAGGCCGCGTAGGGCGAATTGGGCCGGTAGGGGCAGCCCTCGTGCCACGGCGGGTCCCCGGGCGCCAGCGTGCCATAGACCTCGTCCGTCGAGACGTGGAGGAAGCGGAAGGCGCCTCTTCGCAAATCCGGCAGCCGCGACCAGTGCAGGCGCGCGCAATTGAGCAGGCGCAGGGTGCCGACGACATTGGTCTGGATGAACGGCTCGGGCGAGTCGATGGAACGGTCGACGTGGGATTCCGCGGCGAAATTCACGACGGCGTCGATCGCGTGTTCGGCGAGCAGGCGGGACACCAGGGCCGGGTCGCCGATGTCGCCCTGCACGAAAACGTAGCGCGGATCGCCGGCGAGATCGGCGAGATTCGCCGGATTGCCCGCGTAGGTGAGCTTGTCGAGGTTGACGAGCTTCTGCAGGATCGAATCGCCCTCGGTGAGGCGCTGGCGGATGAAGTTGGATCCGATGAATCCACAGCCGCCGGTGACGAGCAGGTTCATGGGAGGCGGGGGAGGGGCAGGGTCATTTTTCCAGGACCAGGCTGAGGCTGTCGCGCCAGCCGGGGAGTTGCAGGCCAAAATCGCGCGCAAGCTTTCCGCACGACATCACGGAGTAGGGCGGCCGCCTGGCCGCAGAGGGGAACTCGGACGAGGCGATGGCTTCGATCTCGCGGCATTTCCGGTCCTCCGCCGGCATGAGCCCGATGATGGCGCTGGCAAATCCATGCCAGCTCGTCTGGCCCGACGAGCACAGATGATAGACGCCCCGGCGGAGCCCGGTCCCGGCCGGGAGAATCGCCGCCCTGAGCGCTAGCGCGGTCGTCCCGGCGATCATCCGCGACCAGGTCGGGCATCCGACCTGGTCCCGCACGACGCGGAGCTTCTCGCGTTCGCGGGCCAGCCGCATCATCGTGAGCATGAAATTGCCGCCCCGCGCGCCGTAGACCCAGCACAGCCGGAAGATCAGATGATCGCAGCCCGCCTGCTGGATCGCCTGGTCGCCCGCGAGCTTGGTCCGCCCGTAGGCGCTCAACGGGTTCGGCGCATCCTCCTCGACGTAGGGCGATGCCTTGGCCCCGTCGAACACGTAGTCGGTCGAGTAATGGACGAGCAGGGCGCCCCGTTTCCTGGCTTCGGCGGCCATGATTCCGGGCGCCTCGCCGTTGATCTTCATGGCCAGCGCGGTCTCCGCCTCCGCCCTGTCAACCGCGGTATAGGCCGCCGCGTTGATGATGATCTCCGGAGAACTGTCCTGGATGCACTGCCTGATGGAGTCCGGGCTGGCCAGATCCACGTCGGGGAAATCGACGCTGGTCAACCGGCTCATGGGCGCAAGTGTCCGGCGGAGCTCCCACCCGACCTGCCCCGTCCTGCCGAACAAGAGTATCCTGGGGGAATGCATGGTGGGGATTGAAACCGGTGCCGGGGATCAAGGGCCGGGTCAGAACAGCCTCTCCCCGGGCAATTCCCGGAGCAGCGGCGCACAGGCATCCCGCTTCGACAGGGTCGGCGCGGCCACCGGCCATCGGATGCCGACATCGGGATCATCCCAGCGGAACCCAAGCTCATTCTGCGGGGCGTAGGGCTCGGTGCACTTGTAGTGAAACAGCGCGGTCTCGCTGATGACCGCGAAGCCGTGGGCGAATCCGGGGGGAATATAGTACTGCCACATGTTGCCGGCGGTGAGCGTCACGCCGTGCCATCGCCCGAACGTCGGGGAGCCGCGCCGGATGTCCACCGCGACATCAAAGACCTCTCCCTGCCAGACCGAAACGAGCTTGCCCTGGGGCTGGGGATTCTGGAAGTGAAGCCCGCGCAGCGTCCCGCGCCGCGAGAGTGAGAAATTGTCCTGCACAAACCGGGCGTCGATCCCCGCTTCGCGATAGTGCCGCTCATTCCACGACTCGACAAAAAACCCCCGATTGTCGCCGTGGACATCCGGCTCGATGATCAGGAGGTTTTCCAGCTCGCACGTGGTGACCTTCATTGGAGGGACTTCCTCAGCGGGGGCTCTGCCGCGGCTGCGACTTCACCCGATAGTCTCCTCGGCTGAAATATTTTTCAAGCCAGACGTAGGCGCAGATGAAAAAATAGCGGCTGCCCATTTCCTTGATCTTGAGTTTGGCCTCCCCATGCCTGCGGTTCCGCCAGGTGATGGGCACGACCGTCCAGGAGAAGCCCCTGACGATGGCCTTGAGCGGGATCTCGACGGTGAGGTTGAAATGGGGGGAGAGGAACGGGCGGCAGCCGTCGATGGCCGTGCGGCGGTAGGCCTTGAAGGCGTTGGTCGTGTCGTTGAGCGGGATGTGGAAAAGAACGCGGATGAAAAGATTCGCGAGGCGGTTCACGAGGAGTTTGATGCGCGGATAGCCGGTCACGCCGCCGCCCTTCACAAACCGGCTTCCGAAGACACAGTCCCATCCTTCGTTGAGCAGCCGCCAGTACCTGACCGCGTCGGCAGGGGAATCGGAGGCGTCAGCCATCATGATCACGCAGGCATCCCCCGTGCTGTGGTCGAGACCGCACACGACTGCGCAGCCGAAGCCGTTCAGGCCCGGATTCCGGACCGCAACCAGGGCGGGCATCTCCTGGCGAAGCGCCTCCAGGACCTGCCAGGTCGAATCCCGGCTGCCGTCGTCCACGACGACAATCTCATGGGGAACGTTCTCCCGCGTCAGGGTCGTATGGACATCGCGCACGGTCGACGGCAGCGACGCTTCCTCATCGCGGGCGGGGATGATGACCGAGAAAAGCTTCAGCGGGACCGCGGGTTCGGACATGGTCTCAGGGCCTTGTTGCACGAGTGAAGGAGGGCGCGGGGAGAGGCGGTCGCGCGCCGATGCCGGGCCGGGCGGTTTTCACAGGGGAGCCGAGAGGTCCAGCCACTCCGGATGCGCCCGGGCGTGGGCTGCGATCTCGTCGAGGATGGCGGCGACGGGGGTTTGGGGCCTCCAGGCCCACAGGCGCGCGGCCCTGGCGTGGTCGAGCACGATCCACGGGACATCAAACGACCGGGGCGCGCCGTCCGCGATCACGTCATGCGCGCCGAATTCGCGGGCGCACCAGTCGCTGAGCTGCCGCAACGACAGGGCGGAGGCGGCGCCGCCCGACACATTCACGACCCGGTCGGCCGCCGCGAACGCGGGTGCGGCGAGCTGCCGCTCCACGAGCGGAGCCAGGTCGCGCGGATGCAGGCAGTCGCGGACCTGGTGGCCGCTCCCTCCAAAACCGAGGTATTTCAGGGGCCGGCGGCGCAGCCATGCGTTGAGCCAATAGGCGAAGATGCCCTGGTCAGGCCGGCCGAACTGGCCGGCTCCCGCGAGGACTCCGCACCGGTTGACGAAGACCGGGAAGCCGAACGCCTCGCCGTATTCGAGTGCGAGCGCCTCGGAGGCGAGCTTTGTGGCGCCATAAAGCGACACGGGGGCCGCGGTGGAGAACGTCTCGTCGATCCCCGCGGGGGAAACGCCCCGGGGCAGCGGCTGGTCCGGCGCGGGCCTGAAGGCGTGGTCGACCACGACGACGGGCAGCGATGCCAGCGGCGGGATTGCGTAGACGCGGCTCGTGCTGAGCAGAATGAACCCGGCGCGGCGCCGCCGGCAGAATTCGAGGAGATTGACCGTGCCTCCGAGATTGTGCTCGACGAGCTGGCGGCTGCTGGTGCGGCCGTCGACCCCGGCGAGGATGCTCGGGTTGGCGGCGGCGTCGATGACCCAGTCGGCGTGGGGCAGATCCTCCAGGTCGCTGGCGGCGCGCAGGTCCGCATGGAACAGACGCACGCCGAGCCGCTTGAGATCCGCCCGGTTTGTTTCGCTCCCGGGGCGGACGAAGTTGTCAAAGCCGGCCACCTGCCGGCTGGATTCGCGCTCCAGCAGCGCCCGGGCCACGGTGCTGCCCACAAAGCCGCAGATGCCCGAAATCAGAATCCTCATTGCCGCCAGAAAAGCAGGAGCGCCCGCGAAGGGGAAGCGGGAAGTTCTCGGCCGGCGGGCGGGAAGAGGCATGGCGGTTCATCCCCGACCGCGCCGGCGCGCATTCCTCCGCCGCGGGGGAGCGATCGTGCCGCGCCCCCGGAAATGGGCGCAACAAACCTGCACGCCTGCGACGGGAAAACGGGCGTTCCACGCGGGGATGAATCCGACCGCGGCGGGAAAAGGGGAGGATGGAACTCAACAGCCGCGCCGGTGCCAGGCCTCCACGATCTGCCGGATCGTCTCTTCCAGGCTCACGCTGATGTCCCACCGGGGGTAGTGGGCGCGCATCTTCCGCAGATCGGAATAATAGCAGATGTGGTCGCCGATGCGGTTTTCGTCGACGTAGCGGGAGATCTGTTTTCTGCCCGTGTGCCGCTCGGCGAGGCTGAACGCCTCGATGATCGAACATGAGTTGGCCCTGCCCCCGCCGAGATTGTAGACCTCGCCGATCCGCGGCGCGGCGGCAAACGCGGCCATGAAACGCGCCACGTCCAGCGCATGGATGTTGTCCCGCACCTGCTTGCCCTTGTAGCCGAACACCCGGTATTCGCGGCCTTCAAGGTTGCATTTCACCAGGTAGCTGAGGAAGCCGTGGAGCTCGACGCCCGAGTGGTTGGGCCCGGTGAGGCAGCCGCCGCGAAGGCAGCAGGTCGGCATGCCGAAGTAGCGGCCGTATTCCTGCGCCATGACGTCCGCCGCCGCCTTGGAGGCGCCGAAGAGCGAGTGTTTCGACTGGTCGATGCTGAAGGTCTCCGGAATGCCGTGGGAGTACGCGGGGTCGGCGTAGTCCCAGCGCGTTTCGAGCTCGACGAGCTTGATGAGATTGGGCGCGTCCCCGTAGACCTTGTTGGTCGACATGTTGATGAACGGCGATTCGGGGCAGGCCTGGCGCGCGGCCTCCAAAAGGTTCAGCGTGCCGCCGGCATTCGTGTCGAAGTCATCGAAGGGAATCGCCGCAGCCCTGTCGTGACTGGGCTGGGCGGCGGTGTGGACGATGGCGGCGGGTTTGAGCTGGCGGACGAGCGCAAGCACTCCGGCCCGGTCGCGGATGTCAAGTTCGTGGTGGACGAAACCCGGCAGGGTCTCCTGCAGCCGGCGCTGGTTCCACCGCGTGTCCCCCTGGGGGCCGAAGAACACCGCCCGCTGGTTGTTGTCGATGCCGTGGACCTGGAAGCCAAGTTCACGCGTGAAATAGGAGCAGACCTCGGAGCCGATCAGGCCCGAAGAGCCGGTGACAAGAAGGGTCTTGGCCATTGGAGGATTGATAACAGGGCGCGGATGGTTTTGCGAAAGCGAATTCCCGCCATCGGGTCCCGGCGTCCCCGGCCTGCCTCAACCGAGGCGGCCGAACCGGGCTTTTGCCCAGGCAACGAGCCAGGTGATCGGATCGCGGAAGAGACGGACCTTCTTGCCTTCCTTGAACGAACGGGAGCGATAGGTGATGGGAATCTCGATCGGCCGGTAGCCCTTGCGGATGAGCTTGATCAGCAGCTCCCAGTCGAAATCGAAGCGGTTGCATTGGAAGGTCAGCCCGTCGAGGCACTCGCGGCGGAAGACCTTGTACATGGTGAACGGATCCCGCAACCAGATGCCGAGCGAAACATTGATGAGGAGGGTGAAGGTCCAGTGCGCCACATTGAGCACGAGCGCCTGGAGGGGCTGGTCGCTGAATTTCCGGATCGCCCAGCCGCTCCGGCCATGCCGCGACCCCAGCACGAAGACCTGCCGCCCTGCCAGGATCGGAGCCAGCAGGGTCTCATAGTCGGCCATGTCGTATTCCAGGTCCGCGTCCTGGATCAGCACGATATCCCCGGTGGCCGCGGCCAGGCCGGTGCGCACCGCATGACCCTTGCCGCGGGGCCGGTCCTCCAGGATGAGTTTCACGCGCGGCCGGTCGCGGTAATCGAGCACGATCTCCCGCGAACCATCGCTGGAGTTGCTTTCGATGATCACGACTTCGATGGAGGCGCCGGGAATCTCCTTCGCCAGAAGCGCGTCCAGCGTCTGCCGGGCGGTGCCGGCCTCATTGTACACCGGCACAATGACCGAAAGGGTGCAGGGAACGGGCAGGGGATTCACGTGATGGCAGCAGGCTGCGGCCGGACGCTACAGCATGTAACCCGCCTCGACTGCGTCCCTGGCGAACATCCTGACGGTGTCGAGCGAGAGGGCGGCGAGATCCGTGCCGAGAAGCCGGACGGCCCTGCCCAGGATGTCGTGGGGCACGGTGACGATGGCGCAGCCGCATTGCTCGGCCTGGAAAATGTTGAGCACCTCCCGGACGCTGGCCCAGAGCAGCCCGGATTTGGGCAGGCCCTCCAGAAGCGCCCGGGATGCCCGCATGACCGGCATGGGATCGCGGCCGGTGTCGGCGATGCGCCCGGCGAACACCGAGACCACGGAGGGCACCGCGGGATCCAGCGCCGCGGCGACTGTGCGGACCTGGGCCTCTGTCAGGATCGCGGTGACGTTGAGCTGCACCCCCCGGGCCGCCAGCTCCCGGACCAGCGGAACCGACGATTCGCCGCGCGAATTGGTGACGGGGATCTTGACGAAAACGTTCCCGCCCCAGGAGGCGATCTTAAGCGCCTGGCGTCTCATCTCCGGAAACTCGTCGGAGAAGACCTCCATCGAGATGGGCTTGGCGGTCACCGTGCGCAGGATGTCCCGGGCGAATGCTTCGTAGTCCTTGACGCCCGCTTTCTTCATCAACGACGGATTTGTGGTGAGCCCCTTGATGTACGGCCTGGCGTAGAGATCGAGAAGGCCGGCCCTGTCCGCGCCGTCCGCGTAGATCTGGATCTTGAGGCTGTCGAGCACAGTCATGATGAGCGTAATTGGTTCAGGTCCCGGGAATGCGCAAGGACGATGTCGACGGCTTCGCCGAAGGAATGGACAATGAAGTCAGGCCGGTTGCGCAGTTTCCCGGCAAGGCCCCCGTCAATGAAGACCGTCCGACAGCCGGCGTTCTTCCCGCAATCGATGTCGCGCCAGCTGTCGCCCACCATCCACGAGCGCGCCAAATCAAGCCCGAGTTCGCGCGCCGCCCGCAGCACCATTCCCGGCGCCGGTTTGCGGAAGGGCGACGGAGGATCTTCGCGGCCGGAATCGTAGCTCACCTCGATCCGGGCGGCAGGAAGCAGGTCGCGGAGCCTGGCGTGGATCGCCTCGACCGCCGCCCGCGTCTGCGTGCCGCGCCCGACATCCGGCTGGTTTGTCACGACGACCAGCGCGTAGCCGGCGGCCTTCAGCCGGGCGCAACCGCCGGCGACGCCGGGCAGGAGACGGAACTCTTCGACGCCGCCGGGGGGGTGGGGACGGCCCTCCCGGAGGACCGCCGCGTTCAGCGTGCCGTCGCGGTCAAGAAACACGGCAGGAAGACCGCCGGGCGGTTTTCCTGAACTCAGGGAAGGCGCTTGAGAAGGCTCAGATGTCACCTGCGAGCCGTAGGTTCGTCTTCTTCAGGGCGGTTCTCGCGCAGCGGGAACCATTAGTTTTTCGCCATCGGCGAAAAACTTTCCCATTTCGTTTGATTTGCCTTGAGATCCGGGTGGGAGACGAAGAGGTGCCAGAGCACGGACTGAAACGCCTCGGTGTGCGGCGTGATGTTGTCGGGATTGACCGTGGGCACGATGACGCATGCATCGGCGACCTTTGCGGTGTAGCCGCCATCCCTGCCCACGAGCCCGATCACGCGCGCGCCCACCTGTTTGGCGAGCTGCAGCGCGGCGACGAGATTGGGCGACACGTTCTTCCCGATGTCGCCCCCGCCGACGGAGATGATGAGCAGCGCGTCCTTCGCGTTGAAGCGGCTGCCGCGCAGCCACGCGGCGAACACGCCGGCCCAGCCCTCGTCGTTGATCCGGGCTGTGAGTTCGGAGACGTTGTCCGTGGGGGCGTAGCATTCGAGTCCGGCGATCTTGCGAAAGTCGTTCACGGCGTGCGCGGCGTTGGCCGCGCCCCCGCCGACGCCCAGGATGAAGAGCCGCCCGCCCCGGTCGCGAACGCCCCTCAGTTCGGCGACGCATTTCTCGCAGTCAGCCGGGGCGATCCGGGCGGCGATCTCCGCGGTTTCCTGCAGATGCTGGATCGAGTAGGACATGCGCGGATGAAAGCGGAAAGGCTGAAGGACTGAAAGGCTGAAACAGCGCTCCGGTTCTTCTGGGGCGGGCCGGTGTTTCACGATCCTCCGGGTCCGCCGCTGCTTTCCCCGCCGGACTCCGGCGATCAAAAAGCGCTGGAGGATTCCGGCACCCGGCTCCACGAAGCCGACGGCCCCGTCGATCAAGCAGGCCTTGTCACCGGACGGCCTCATGCCCGGCGTTGGCCGCTGCGCGAATCCCAACTGCGCACGTGCCTGTGCGCAGTCATGGGAAGCGCACAATGCGAAGGCGGATCAGCTCCGTGCAGAGTCAGAAGATCTTCGTGAGCGTCAGCGCAATCGTGTTGCCCTGGAAGCGGCTTTTGGCCTCGAATTCATCGACCCAGCGCAACGACCAGAGAAGCTTTGCGCTCGGGATGACGCCGCTGATTTCGGGGCCGACGCCCACAACGCTGCTGCGGGCGGCGTCGGCCGCGGCGCCGGTGGACCGGTTGACCTCCGTCTGGTAATACCCCACAAGGCCGACCGTAATGGTCTTGGAGGGGGCATAACCGAGACCCCATTCGAGGGTGTAGGTGTCTCCGGGAGTGACATCCGCGTCCCGATCCTTGCTGCTGATCTCGTACCGGTTCAACAGGGAGAGCGTCCAGGTTCGGTCCGTGTCGAACTTCACGTGGCCCCGGCAGTGAACATGTTGGTCCAGAAACCGGAACCAGGCTCGGTATTGAGTCCCGCGGCGGACGTCCCCGTGGGATCCACAAGCCGTAGCCCACCGCGGTGTCGAGATGGGGGCTGTGCCACGAGAGTGTTATCTGGGTGAAGGCGTCGCCGAGGCCCCAGGTGCTGCTGTCGAAATCGTCGGCTTTAACGCGCACGCTCGTGTAGATGATCGGCATCACGAGGTCGAACCCGATGTTGCCGTCGAGCACCTTGGTGTCGGTGATCCAGATCAGTCGCGGCACGTTGGCGAAAATGAAGGCGTTTGCACCGATGCCATCAATCTCGTGCCCCGAGGGGTTGTTGATGCGGTCGGCGGTATTGCGATCGAGTAATCGCGCAGATAGATTCCCGGAGGCGGGAGCGAGGACCTTCGAGTCCTTCCGTGCCGGGGACATAGTGCCCCGAGGGCTGGGCGTGGAGGATGAAGGGAAGCACGGCGGCTCCGAGGGCGACGGCGGCCCAGCGGGCCGTTCCATTATTATTAATTCTATCGATGAGGCTTCCTAACGTGAATTGGAAACCCCAGGGGTATTTTTCGATGTCATGCATTTGGGTTGCTCTCCTTGGATTGTCTCAGCGCGGAATGGTGCGGATTCGGAGCCCAGCGTCTAGCCATTTCATGCGTGTTCTTTCGCAACTTCAAGCCGCCCGGAGGCTCATATTCCAGCGAGGCGGAGTCCCGGGCCACCCCGGCAGACTCCTTCATGAAAGACCGGACTTCCGAATCAGTATCATTTCTGCCTACCCAGTCTTGGGCGTGGACGGCGGCCGTGCCGCGCGGAGCCTTGGCGTAGGCGGGCACTACTTCGTCGGCGGGGGGCGCGCGCTGCTGGCGTTGGGCGAAGGTGTCGCCGAGGTAAACGGTGAGACATGACCCCACAGGCCAAAGCCAGACCCCGTTCGACCGGTTAGCCGGTGGAGCGAGCCGGAGCCGCCAGGCTGAACCGGGGCCGGGGGCCGGCCGGCTCGCCGAATCCCGCTGGCCGGGAGCGCCGAAGACAACTTTATGTCGCACTTCGGCGGTGCCGTGGGAGTGAGCACCCGCGAACGACCAGGCACGAAAGCCGCGCCGCCAGAGCGCTAGGCGAGAGAGCCGATGCGGCATAAAGTTTCTTGGGCGTGAACGGCCCGTGCGCGCCGGAGCCTGGCGTAGGCGGGGCGACGACGGAGTCCGACAGGGCGCGCGCCGGTGAAGCTGTCAAGAGTCAAGACCTGACGTCTTCGGATCGGTCCGATACTTTGTCGCGGGGGCGCGCGCCGGTGGCGTTGGTCGGAAGTGTTTCCGAGGTAAAGGGTGAGACCTGACCCCGTCCGGATCGGCCTTCAAAAAGACGCGCCGTCGTCGAGGCGCTCGCGGATGATGGCGGGCTGCTCCACGCGCAAGCCGCTGCGGCCATCCAAAGGCCGTCGATGCCGGCAAGTCGGCCCTGCTGTTTTGCCGACCTGGGGCGAGATTGAGGCGATCACCGGCTGCGCGCGCGCTTCGACTCAAGGAGCGCGGCACCGTCGCGGCTCGTGATGAGACGATTGCCGTCTTCGATTCGCTCGGGTGGACCGAGCGCAAAAACGCCTGATAGAGTGTTTCGAGCCGGGCTCGCAACTGCCTTCGCCAAAAAAGCCGGGCAGTTTAGGCCCGGCGAGTTCGCCACCGTCGAGGCCGGCGCGGCCCAACGCTCGTCCTGCGTAGCCCGGACGGGGGAACTGACCGTCCTGCAGCCCGCTCGGGCGCCGAGCGCTTTCGAGGTGGGCCAAAAACGCGAGCTGCCGGTTGCCTCCGGCGATCGGCTCTTGCTGCAAGCCAACGGTCACGGCTTCACCAATGGCGAACGCGTCCAGGTCAAGGCGCTCGGCCGCGGCGGGATCGCGCTCGCCGACGGCCGTACGCTGCCGGCGTCGTACCGGAGTTTCACGCACGGTCACGCGGTCACTTCGCACGCGGCACAGGGGAAGACTGTCGATGTGGCCTTGTTCGTCGCCTCGTCGCGGTCGTTTGCGGCGGTGTCGAGGGAGAGTTTCTACGTGGGGATTTCGAGGGGGAGGGAGCAGGTCCGGATCTTCACCGACGATGCGGCAACGCTGGAGCGGCGCGTCGAGGAGACCCACACGCGCAAAGCGGCGCTCGAGCGGCAGGGGCTGCGCGAGGAGATGGCGCGCCATGGGCTTTTGCGGCTCCGTGAAGAAGAGGAGAAGCGGCTAACCCGATTTCCGCTACTGGGCATCAAAAAAACACAAGTTGTTGATTCATCGCCCGGTTTTTCAAAAGGTCGGGACCACATCGCGATTTGCCCCCCGGGTATCGATCTTGGGAGGAGGTTGCGGCGGAAGGGTTAGATTGAGTTTTTCCAGGAGCAGAGCGATGTCGGTGCTGGGCTTGGTGTGCCGGATCAGGAGCAGTTCGCGGCCGTCGGCGGTGGGGATGCAGACATCGAGCATTTGGATGGTGGCGAGTTTTTCCAGGACCACCCGTGGCATCAGCCCCGCGGCGTGACCCCGAAGCTGCTGGCGCAGGGTGATCGACAAGCAGTAGGCAAGGAAGGCGACGAACAGGTGTGCCTCGATGCGCTCGGGCTTGTGATGATAAATGGGGCGCAAACCCAGGTCACTCTTGAGAGTCCGGAAGGCTTCCTCGACGAAGACCAGTTGCATGTAGCAGTGCCAAATCAGTTCAGGGTCGTCAGCCGGGAGGTTGATGCGCAACAGGTAGCGGCCCTCGCGCTGGCGCACCGCGCGCATCGCCGCCCGGTCAAGCTTGAAGCTCAAGATGCCTTCCGGCCGAGACATCGACGTGGACCAGGCCCGTGGCGACGCGGCCGGCGCGGTCCTGCGCCGCTCCGAGTTTTTGAGCAACAAGTCCCGCGGCGGCGCCTGCTTCTGCAAATCGGCCAGGCGTTTCCAGTAAACCTTCAGTCGGCGTTTGCGCATGCCCCGCTCCTTGCCCTCGCGCGCCCCGCTGTGGGCCAGGACGTAGACTTCGCCGTCCTGCGGCAGAAGCTTCACGCGCAACTGTGGCCGGACGTTGTGCCACGGCAACTCCGCCAGGGTTGACTCCAGCCTGGTGAGACGGCCCTTTGGCGTGCCCACAAGGTAACGCACCTTGGCGTCAGCGGCGCGCAGCTCGGTGAGGACTTCCTTGGTGGGGATACCGCGATCCATGATCCAGATCCGCTCGGCTTTGCCGAAACGGCGCTGGATCGTCTCGATCATGCCGCGCAGGGTCGTCTTGTCGGCCGTGTTGCCGGGAAACATCTCATAGGCCAGCGGCAGGCCCTCGGGCGTGACGACCAGTGCCACCACCACTTGGACACAGTCACCGCGTTTGTCGCGGCTGTAGCCGAACCGTCTGGGGTCCTCCTCGCTTTCGGGAACGTCGCATTCGAAATAGGTCGAGGTCAGATCGTAGAGTAAAACCTGATACGTCGCACCGAACAGGTCGCACCAGCGCTGCCGCAGGTGCCCCGTAGTTCTTCCTTGAGCGGCAAAACCAGATCCAGGCAGCGGTACAGCGTGTCGTCCTGCACGGCCCGCGCGTCCACATCGAGCAGATCGCCGAGCGCGGTCGTGGAAAACCACTGACGATGCAGCCGCCACTCGCTGCCCGGCGACAGCAGCCGGTAAACCGTGAGGATGCGCAGTACCTTTTCCCAGTCGGTGCCCTCGCGGTTGAGCGGCAGGCGGGAGCCGAAAAAATCATCGAGGTGCAGCGTGCGCCACAACTCGTCGGCCAGCCAGCACGCGCCCCATTGGCGCGGATGCTCCAGGCTCAGCTCGCTCAACCGCACCTGCAGCGTGTCCACACCGCCCGGCGGGCGCGCTCGGTCCGCGGAAACAACGCCAGTTGCCGCGCCTCCCCATCGCGCTCATCAACGACGGCAATTGTCCGCTCCCAGGCAACCCGCTGGCTGTCGTTGATCTCCCCCAGGTACAACACATGCCGGTGCGCCACCTTGTTTCCGCCGTAACGATGGCTCTCCACGATCGACCAACTGCGATGTGTTTTCCCGTCCTTTCGCCGTGTCCGGCATTTGAGGAACATGCCCGCAGTTTACCCGATTCGCGCCGTGTGCGGAAGGGACTAGGTCGGGACTACACGCACTTTGGAAAACATCATCGATGCAGCTCAACGACTTGCACCGCGACAACCCCCGAAAAAAGCCATTTTTCGTTCCCAGTAGCGGAAAAAAGG
>CAWHAC010000010.1:0-562168 GCA_963827125.1 uncultured Verrucomicrobiae bacterium | reverse complement strand
TCTGACGGAAAAGCGATCGAAGTGGAAGGGAAGGTCGTCACCGTTTTGCCCGGCACGATGTTCAGGGTGGAGTTGTCGAACGGTCACACCGTGCTGGCGCACATCTCGGGCAAGCTTCGGAAGCATTTCATCAAGATCGCGTCGGGCGATCGGGTGAAGATGGAGATGAGTCCGTACGATCTCGAAAAGGCGCGGATCACCTATCGCGTGCGCGAGTCCACGCCGCCGCCCCATCCCGGACCGCGCCGCCGGCGCTTTTGACCATTCTGGCAGACGATGAAAAGCCGCCCGTCCCAAGATGAAGACCGGGGAGGGGCCGCGCGGAGTGAGTTGACGCCGCCCGCCGTTGCGAAAGCGGGCCTCGCGGAGCCCAACGCCGGATTGCCGGCCGGGTTTGCCGACGGCATCGACGGCTTCATCGGATTCATCGAACTGGAGCGCGGGCTCTCGCCCAACACTGTGTCCGGCTACGAGGGAGATCTCCGGCAATGCGCACGGTTCCTGGCCCGCCGCGGCCTGCGCCGCTGGGCGGAGGTCGCCCCGGAGAACCTCACCGATTGGATCTACGCATTGAGCGAGGAGGAGTTCGCGGTCAGCAGCCTGGCGCGCAAGCTCACCGCCCTGCGCACGTTTGCCCGCTACCTCGTCCGGGAGCAGGTCTGCGCGCGCGACTTCACGGAGCTTCTGGTCGGGCCGAAACTGGTGCGCAGGATTCCCGGCACGCTGACCGCCGGCGAAGTCGAGCGCCTGCTGGCCGCGCCGGCGGGAGGGGATGCGCATGCCCTGCGCGACCGGGCGATCCTGGAATTCTTTTATTCGAGCGGGTTGCGGGTTTCGGAGTTGGCGGGCCTGACGCTGCAGCAGCTCGATCTCGATCACGGATTCGTCCGCGTCTTTGGAAAGGGCGGCAAGGAACGCGTCGTGCCGGTGGGCCGCAAGGCGTGCGCGGCGCTCGGGTGTTATGTCTCGGCGGCGCGCCGGCATTTCGTGAGACCCGGCACCGGCAGCCAGCTTTTTCTAAGCGAGCGCGGCAGGGCGATATCGAGGAAGATGCTGTGGGTGCTGATCAGGAAATACGCGAGGCTCGCGGGCATTGCGCGGCCGGTGAAGCCGCACCTGCTGCGCCATTCCTTCGCGACGCATCTGCTGAACGGCGGCGCCGACCTGCGCGCAATCCAGGAGATGCTCGGGCACGCGAGCATCG
Organism: uncultured Verrucomicrobiae bacterium; assembly: GCA_963827125.1. Taxonomy (GTDB): domain Bacteria; phylum Verrucomicrobiota; class Verrucomicrobiia; order Opitutales; family Opitutaceae; genus Fen-1467. The sequence continues at coordinate 560,964 of CAWHAC010000010.1, read as the reverse complement.
CCACCACGCAGATCTACACGGCCGTCACGCCCAACCGCCGCATTGGCGAGCACGCGCGCTTCCACCCGCGCAACCGGGTCTGACGGGCGGATGTTTGCGCGACGCAAATTCCGGCTTGCCAACGGCGGCGAGCTCGGGTGTTTTCGAACCTTTGCCGTCCTTCGGACGCCTCCGCCAGCCCGGCGGCGGCCCGCGGGATCTCCCATCACCACAGAATCCAACTCGATCGCAAGGCGGCCCTCCGGCCGGCCTGTGTGTCGGAAGATACATAGATCATCATGAACATCACCGTCAAAGATCTGCTCGATGCCGGCGTGCACTTCGGGCACCAGACCAAGCGCTGGAATCCGCGCTCCAAGCCCTACATCTTCGACCATCGCCAGGGCGTTTCGATCATCGACCTGGGCAAGACCCACGAGGCGCTGCAGCGCGCGTGCGACTTCATGGAGAACCTGGTGGCCGACGGCGGCATCGTGCTTTTTGTCGGCACGAAGCGGCAGGCGCAGGAGATCGTGCGCGAGGCGGCGGCGACGACCGGCATGCCCTTCTGCGTCAACCGCTGGCTCGGCGGCACGCTGACCAATTTTGCGACGATCAAGCGCTCGATCGCCAAGTTCAAGAACTTCCAACAGATGGAGACCAGCGGCGAGATGGCAAAGCTCCCGAAGAAGGAGGAGTCGGCCGTCAAGCGCGAGATGGCGCGCATGCAGCGCAATTTCGACGGGATCCTCGATATGCCCGACCTGCCGGGCGCGCTCTTCGTGGTCGACATCAACCATGAGAACATCGCCGTCGCCGAGGCGAAACGCTGCGGCATCCCGTGCATCGGGCTCGTCGACACGAATTCCGACCCCACGGCGGTCACGCATCCCATCCCCGGCAACGACGATGCGGTGAAATCGATCCGTATCATCCTCGACACGCTGGTGGAGGCGGTGCAAAAGGGCCTCGCGCAGCGCGACAGCCGCCGGGCGGCCCATGGCGCCGCGGACGTCAAGGCCGCCGCTGCGGCGATGGCCGCCGCGGCCGTCGCCGCCGCTCCGGTCGCGGCCGAAGTCGACCTGGAGAAGATCGAGCTGCCGGCGAACCTCAAGGACATCGCCGTGCTTGAGGAAGGACCGGCTGAGGCGGCGGAAGCCACGGGCAAGATCGCCGTGAAGAAGAAACCCGTCCGCGCCGTCAAGCAGGCCGATGAATGATCGGCGGGCACCGCGCCCCGGCCGGGCGATTCAACAAGCGAGATTCAAAATTCGAACTTTGGATTCACCAGCCTTTCCCCTTTCCAATGTTCTGTAGCGAATGAAATGAGCACCATCATCACCGCCCAAATGGTCGGCGACCTGCGCGAGAAAACCGGCGCGGGCCTGCTCGACTGCAAGAAAGCCCTGACCGAAGCCAACGGCAACGTCGAGGAAGCCATCACGATCCTCCGCAAGCGGGGCGCCGCTTCGGCGGCGAGAAAGGCCGAGCGCGCGACCCGCGAGGGGTTGATCGAGAGTTACATCCACGTCGGAGGCAAGGTCGGCGTGATGATCGAAGTGAACTGCGAAACGGATTTCGTGGCGCGCAACGAGGAGTTCAAGATTCTCTGCCGCGATCTGTGCCTGCAGATCGCCGCCGCCAATCCGGCGTTTGTCCGCCGTGAGGAGGTGCCCGAGGCCGATCTGGCGCGGGAGCGCGACATCGCATCGGCCCAGGCGCAGGGGAAGCCCCCGGCGGCCATCCAGAAGATCATCGAGGGCAAGCTGGAGAAATACTATTCCACGGTCTGCCTGCTCGACCAGCCGTTCGTGAAACTTCCGGAGAAGTCGGTGAAGGACATCATCACGGAGAAGATCGCGAAGATCGGCGAGAACATCCAGGTCCGCCGTTTTATCCGCTACCAGCTCGGGGCGTAGCCGGGCCCGGAAGGCGGCGCATTTTCGAAGGCCGCGCGGGGCGGCTCGCGCGCAGTTCGTCGGCCGGGGGCGGGGTTGGCGGGGGGATGTGGCGCCATTCGCATTGAACTCCCCCGGAATCCAGGGTACGGAGAAGGTCGGCCGGCGCTCAGCCGGTCGTGGGCCCCCGCTGCGGGGGATAACCGGAAAGGACGTCTCCATGAAGTCACAGATCCTCGGACTGCGGGTCGCCAGCGCGATCTTCGGCCTCGTCTGCCTCGGACAGTTGCTGCGCATTGTCCTCGATTTGAAGGTCCTGATCGGCTCCATCTGGATCCACCGGTGGGCGAGCGGTGTCGCCGGTTTGATCGCGGGCGGCCTCTGCCTCTGGCTGTGGAGGCTCGCGGCCTGCGCGGAAAAGCCGCCGCAATGAGACGCGCGGGCGCGTCGCCGCGTTTTTCCGCCCGGCTCCGTCAAGCCCTCCTTCGGGGCCCTGACACCCTGATCATCGCGCGGGAAGTACCAAAAAACGTCGAAGTGCCCCGTTCGGCCGCTTTAGCTCGCTGGAAGCCGGTGTCGTAATCGGTAGGAAGCCCTTGTCGGAATGGTGACTATTGCGATGTCGCAATAGTCATCATTCCGACGTCGTACTGCTCACAATCAAGTCTGAGCAGAGGGCACCCGGCCAGACGGATACCTTGAACGTGGACGGCAGCCATGACTTCGTTCCGGTAGCGCGTGTGCGGGTGGGATTGCCGTCGTCAACCCCAAACCCCAAGGCCAGACCCCGTCCGGCCCGGCCCGTCCGGCCCGGCCCGAAAATCACCATCGCCCGGATTGACAAGCCCGGCAGAAATGTCACCCAGGGGAAGGGCGTGTTCAATGTGCAAAGTTTGACCGCTTGCGATCGCCCCGCTAGGACAGGAGGACTTCAAGATGGTGAAAATGAAACAATGCCCTCTTGCCCCACTGCTCACGATAATCGCTCTAGCCGTACAAAGCATAGCTGGTGCGGCGCAGCCCAATACGTGCGTCGGCTTTGGCGACAATACATTGGATAGCGGTTCTTTGCGCTGCGATTTGAGCCAAAGCTTGACCGGCGATTACTTGGCCGCGAACGACAATAAGGAAGGTTCGTCTTCGTCGTTTCCCCGGACCCTGGCGGACCCGTTGCACGGCGCTGGCAGCAACGATGCGGATTCCTCCCGATCGTCTCACCCCTCGCGATGGACGGTATCCGCGGAAGCGATCATCTTTGACCGTATCGGCACCGCAAATCGAACACTTGTTGAACGAGTACCGGGCGTCGTCCCTTTCGCCAGCGTCCCGACCACTCCCGGCATTCCGGCTCTCAACAGCACCGATCTGGATCAGGGCTTATCCCCTGGACTCAGGCTGGGCGTGACTTACCATGCCGATTCCAATTTCGATTGGGAGTTATCTTTCTTTCACCTCAGCGGCTGGGACTCCACCCGCTCCGTTGGGCCGGATAATCCGCCGGACTGGCTGGTGATGAGGGGCCCCGGCATTTTTTTTCAAACCCAGGATTTTGCATACCAGTCAATGACATGGGACTACTGCACGAAACTTTATAATGCGGAACTCAACGTGCGGTATGCTCTCTCGAAGCAGATCACTGTGCTGGCCGGATTTCGCTGGTTGCAACTGAATGATAATCTTCAAGGTTCAATACCACCCCCGGACCGCATACTGCCTGTATGGAAGTTCAATCCGAATAACAATCTTTTCGATGTCGCACGGATTGAAACTCTTCCGGGTATACCAGCCACGGGAGCATTTCCACCCTTCTGGAATGCAAGCACAATCAACGATCTTAACGGCCTTCAGATCGGTGCGGATGTAAGATTATTCGAGCGTGGCCGTTTTTCGATTGGCGGAATGATAAAGGCCGGTGGGTATTGGAATCATGCATTAGAGTCAACGGGGGTCAGCATCGAAAAGGTCGTTCACCCAACGGGCGCCTCGACCGACCAGGCCGCCTTCGTCGGTGAAGCCGCCTTGCAGGGCAAATATCAAGTTGGTAATGGGTTTGCGCTAAAGCTCGGCGATGAGGCGCTCTGGCTCTACCGCATTGCTCTCGCTCCCGGACAGATTCAGAAAACCTATGTAAGTGCGCCAGCTGTTGTGACTGCACTCGGCGTCAAATCCGATTCTGGCGTGCTTTTTCATGGAGCCACCGCAGGTGTTGAATTTTCATTTTAGAAAATTACGTACACGACCGGATGTACCGCGGGCAGGTCTGCACGTTTGTATAAATGAATATCGATATTATGTCGTGCAGGCTCAAACATTGTGCTGTCCAACAATGGACTTTCTTTAGAACCAGCAACTTCGGCTATGCTTAAGCGAGGCGGCCCGATGTACAAAAAAGGGTTTTTCGGTACTTTCAGTGGAATAAGGCCAGCTTAAGCCGCTAAATGTCGGATCCGGTTCGATCCGGAGTGATAGGTAACACATGATCCGGAGTGATGATCCAACGGGGGGGCCCGCATGGTCTGGAGGGCGCGATTCTGAGCAGCCATCAAAGATGCCTGCGGTATTCGGCGTCAGCGGTCGCGAAGAAAGCCTCGAAGAAATCGCTGAACCCGGTGCCGTCGAATTCGAACGCGGTCTCGCCTTCCGCCGCCCCGGGGGCGGAGCATTCCCGCGATCCCGTTGTTTGTGGCGCCCCATCGTCGTCGTCGTTCCGGCTGTTCTGGCGGCGCCGATCCCGCCGGCTGCGGTCAGCCCATCTCCTGCATCGCTTCGCGCAGCGGCGCCAGCCGCTCTTCGAGCGACATGCTCACGATTTCGGAAAGGCTGCGCAGCACGACGACGGCGTTGAGATTGGCGTCCTTCGTGCAGGCCGCCTGGATCCGGGAAAAGAAGCAGCTGTTCAGGGTGGCCAGATCGCGATAGAGGGCGTCGAGCCCGGCGAGGGCGAAGTCGGGCTGGCCGCCGTCCTTCATGATGAAGTACTGTTTGATCAGATAATCGCCGACCGTCCGGTAGACGGTTTCGTCGATCGAGGCGAACGGCAGGTGAAAGAGCGCCTGGGAACGCAGCCGGCGGAGGATCGGGCACGCGCTGGTGGCCATCACCAGGGCGAGCAGCGCCTCCAGGCCCATCTGGGCATCCGTCTGCCTCATGCAGATGCGATGGGGATTGCGCATCTTGACTTTCATGCGGACCGTTGAAGGGACGTGGGAAAACCTCTCCAGGATCGGAGCGGCGTCGACCGCGGGCGGGCAATGGGATTTAGCAGGGTCCAGCGGGCAATTGTCACAGCGATGAAAGGCGAGCCGGGTCCATTCAGGCGGAGCGTCGGGGCCCGTTTCCGGGCAGGATTCGGGCGGCGGCGGGCGATTGAGGTCAACCAGGAACGACCAAAGGGTGCCGTCAGGCAGTTCGTAATCGTAGGTGATCAGATGGGGGAACATAAACGGGGTGCGGACGGCTGGGCGCAAATCGCGCGAACGGCATGTGACGGTGGGCTGCGCCCTGTCCGGGCAGAGAGCAGAATGCCCCCGCGGACGGGACGCAGCGCGGATGAACTCTGATGCGGTTGAGGTTCGCCGGATTGCCGCCGGGGAGCAAGCCTGCGCCGCAGGCGGTCAACGGCCGGGATGGCGGGATGTCGCCTGGACCGCAGCGCCCTGCGTGCGGAAGCGCAGCCCATGGCGCACCTGCTTCGCCGCAAAAGCAGCGTTGCTTTTGAATCCAGGGCCTTTAAGAGAACTGCCGGGGAACCCCAATGACAATCCTCCCGGCAGGTGCAACCCTGGCACTCGGCTCGTTCCCGAACACAGTTGGCGGGTACATTGTCGTCGCCTTGCTGCTGATGCTCGCCTCGTGGTGGCTGACGGGGCGGATCTTTCGTGAACGGGATTACACAACCCTGGTTTTCAGGGGGCTCATATCGGTGCTTTTCTGCATCGGCGTCGGCTTTTTCCACGAATCGCTGATGGAGTGGATCAACCAGGGCCCGCTGGCCCCGGTGTTTGAGACGAAAGAGGAAAGAAATGCGCGCCTCCAGGGGAACATGCGGCAGTGGATGGACCCGGCATCCTATGACGCGTACTGGAGTTCGACCGCCGATGATCTGCAGAAACTCAAGCAGATGTCCCCGGCGCAGTGGAAGGAATACAATGCCAGCAAGCTGCCCCAGGATATCCTCGTCGAGTCGGCGGTGAGAGGCCTCACCTGGATGGCGCTGGAACACCGGCGTCCTTCAGAATCGGACCGCGCCTCATTTCCCCATTCGGAGCGGGGCACGATGGTCCTGAACAAGTTCACGGCTGCGCAGGCACAGGCCATGTTTGACTATGTCCTGATTGTCGACCCGCGCCTGGAGCGCGACGTCCGCCCCTGCCTCCATGATGCGCTTGCCTATTGCCGGGAGGCTGCGGTCGCCCCTGCTTCCCCCGTGGCCGCGTCCGCCAAGCCCGCGGAAAAATCCAGGGATGTGCGGTACCCGTTCATCGAGGCGAGGCGGGAAACACCGCGCGGCCGGGCTTTCATCGTCCGATTCTCTGCGACGAAAACGCAAGTCGTGGAAGCCTCTTCGGAGGAAGAGGCGCTGAAGATCGCCAGGAAACAATGATCACTTGACCGGGCTCAGGCCTCCCCAAGGGGCCAGCTGGTTCAGGGCGGGGACGAGCACCCGGCGCAGTTTGAGAAAATCGAGCTCGCCGGCCTGGCGGTAGAGGACTGCGCCGTCGGCCCCGATGACCAGGGTGTAGGGAAGGGCGCCGCTCCAGTCGGGGTCGAGCGCCGCCAGCAGCTTGTACTTGTCAGCGTCCCCGAAGATGAGGTTGCGCGTCGACGCATGGTGCTGTTGCAGGAACTTCAAGACCTTGTCCTTTTCGTCGGGGAATTGCGCCGCCACGGTGACAAGCTCGAAATCCCGGTTGCGGTAAATCAGGTTCGTCTCGATCAACGCGTCGAATTCCGCGACGCAGGGGCCGCACCAGGTCGCCCAGACGTTCACGACGCGGATTTTGCCGGACTTGTTGGAGCGCAGTTCGCGCAAGGCGGCGGCGCCAGCCGCCTCGAGGGCGACCGGTTCCTTCGCCACCTGGGCCCGCCACCGGCGGTTGGACTCCGCCTTTTCCGCCCACTTGATCGAGCAGCCGAAGACCTTGGTCTCCTTCACCGGCGGCTCGCGGCCCGCCAGGAGGGCGTCCAAAGCGTTGCGCGTGTCGTGGCTCTTCGCGAGCGCCTCGCGTTCGCAATCATCGATCCGGCCCTGGAAGCGCAGCCTCCGCGCCGCATCGAAAATGAAGACGTGCGGGGTCGCGGCCGGGCCGTACTGCCAGGCGGCCGTTTCTGCGGGGCCGTCGTCAAGAAACGGGAAATTGAAGCCCCGGTCCGCGGCGCGGAGCATCATCGATTCGAACGTGTCGTCGAGATCGGAGTATCCCTGCTCATCGAGACGGACGGCCTCGGGATTGTTCGGATTGATGGCGACGAACGCCACGCCGCGGGGACGATAATCGGCGGCCAGCCGTTTGATCCGCTCCTCATAGGCCTGTGCGGTGGGGCAGTGCACCGAGGTGAAGATCACCACCAGGATCCTGGCATCCGCAAAGTCCGCCAGCGACCAGGTCCGCCCGTCGACTCCGGGAAGGCTGAAGTCCGGCGCGGCCGAGCCCAGTTTCAGGGTCGGGTGATCCGCCGGCCCGGCGGGGCGCGCCGATGCTGCGAGCGCGAGAAGGCAGGCGAGGACAAGGAGCGTGCGCATGGCGTGATCAGATCAGAAATCGTTTCAACCGTTTTCCGGCGGCGGGTTCGGGGCGACGGCTTCACGCCCGGCTGCGGAAAGGCTGCCGTACGACCGGAGGGTGAGCAACGCCTGCAGGGTCAGGACGCCCTTCCATTCCCGTTCGGCCCCGGGCCAGTCCCGGGGGAAGAGCCCGCCCCAATTCCAGTTTGGCGCCCAGGCGCCATCGGCGCCCTGACGCTCGATCTCAAACTGCAGGTTGTCCTTGACCGTATCCGCGAGCAGCGGGGCCAGGAGCGAGTCGGCCTCAGGCGCAAGCAGCAACGGCTTCACCTCATATCCGGTCCACGAGGCCGGATTTCGGGCGACGATCGCCGGGCCGGCCTGGCGCACGTAGCGGACCGCCTGGTTGCGCAGCCGCGCCGGGACCGACGGGGTCTCCGCCAGGCGGATCACGCACAGGAGATCATGCATCTCCGGCTGTCCGGGGAGCTGGGCGAGGAGCGCGTCGGCTGCGACCGTGATCTGGGAGAGGAATTCCGGATCGACCGCCTTGCGGTAGCGCCAGAGGTGGGCGACGAATTCGATGCCGGGGTTTGCGCTGAAACCCGGCTGGCCGGGCCCCGACCAGGTCCACCAGGGAGCATGGGGCCAGTCGTTGACCGCCGGAGGCACCGCGACCCAGCGGCCGAGGCCGCGGTCAAAGGCGGCCTGCGTCCACCGCACGGCGGCGGAAACGAGGGGGTCGCCTGCGGGAGCGCCAATCTCGCGGAGATACCGGAGGCCCAGGGTCGTGGCGATGCCTGACGAGGCGGGCAGCCGGAAATCAGGTTCAAGAGCCCGGCCGAAGCCCCCGTCGTCATTTTGAAATGCGGCGAGCGCCTGGCGGACTTCCGTGGCCGGGGCGTCCGCAAAATGAAAGCGAAAAAGTGCGCGCTCCAACGGGCGGGCGCACTGCAAAAGGAATTCCCGGGCGCGGGAGAATGCTGCGGTGGAGAGCATCATGGCGTGCAAAGGCTGAGGTCAGGGCGAGTGCGGACCCTAGCGCCCCGGTTCGGCGGGGTCGACACTGTTTTGCTATTTTCCAGATGCCGCGGCCGTGCCGGAGAACGCGGGGCGTTGGGTCCGCGGGGGAGGGAAGCGGGATGCGCCCGGGTGCGTCCGCCCGCTTCAGATTCGGCTGGCCCCCGGCGGCATGCCGGGAAATCCTCGCGGCTGTGACGTATGATCTTGTTGTTCTTGCCGCGGGAATGGGCAGCCGTTTCGGCGGTTTGAAGCAGGTCGAGCCCGTCGGACCGGGTGGCGAACTCATCATCGAGTACTCTGCCTACGACGCCCGCAACGCCGGCTTTGGACGCGTGGTGTTCGTGATCCGCCGCGACATCGAGGAGGCGTTTCGCGCTGCCATTGGCCGGCGGATCGAGGCGCGGATGGAGGTCGCCTACGCATTCCAGGATGTCGGGGATCTTCCGGCGCCGCACGCGCCGGCGCCGGGGAGGATGAAGCCCTGGGGCACGGGGCAGGCGGTCCTTGCTGCGGAGCCGTTGATCCGGGGGCCGTTCGCGGTGATCAACGCCGATGATTTCTATGGCGCGGCGGCCTACCGGGTGCTGGCGGGGCATTTCCGCGCCCTCCTGCCGCCGGCGGGGACGGCCCGGCCGGTCTACGCGCTGGTGGGCTATCCCCTGCGCCAGACGCTCTCGGATCACGGCGCCGTGAACCGCGGAATCTGCCTGACCGATGCGGCGGGCCGGTTGACGGGCATCGACGAGGTGCTGAAGATCGAGCGCACACCGGGCGGGCGTGTGCGGGCTCCGCTGCCCTGGGGAGGGTGGCGCGAGCTCAATGGCGACGAACTCGTTTCGATGACGTGCTTTGGCTTCCAGCCGGAATTTCTCGGCCAGCTGCGCGGCCTTTTCGCCGAGTTTCTCAGCCGCTACGGCCGGAGCGAAACGGCGGAATTCTATCTGCCGGTGGCGGTAGGCGACCTTTCGCAGGGCGGCTATGCCGATGTGCGTGTGCTCATCAGCGAAGACGGGTGGTTTGGGATGACCTACCGCGAGGATGTCCCCGCGGCGCGCACGGCTTTGCGGCGGCTGATCGACCATGGGGCATACCCGGAGCGGATCTGAACCCGAGGTTCGCGTGCTTCTTTGGTTTCCTCAGGGTCCAGACCACTCCCGCACATCGTACGGCAGAAACATCGGGGTCTGGCGGTCCACGTCGACAAAGCGTGCGGGCATGCCAGCAGGACGCACCCTCCCGTCCACCGTTAAGAAGTTTCTTTCTAATATTCAATCTCCAACCAAACGGCGTCCGCCGTTTGTTTAGCAGCATGGAGGGCGAAGCCCGACAGGCTGCTAACCGCCGAAGAACTTCGCGGCCTTGTGGATGACCTCGACGAGGCGGTCGACTTCCGCGGGTGTGTTGTAGAGGTAAAAGCTCGCCCGGGTGGTCGCGGAGATGCCGAGTTTGCGCCAGAGCGGCTGGGTGCAGTGGTGGCCGCCGCGCAGCGCGACGCCCTCCTGGTCGGCAAAGGTGACGACGTTGTGGGGGTGGGCGCCGGCCAGGCCGAAGCTGACCAGGCCTCCTCGCTCACCCGGCGGGCCGAAGAGGCGGATTCCGGGCACTGCCGCGAGGCGCGCAAAGGCTTCGCGGGCGAGCTGACCGTCGTGGGCCGCGATGGCCGGACGGCCGATGGCGTCAAGGTAATCCATCGCCGCATGGAGGCCCACCGCGCCGGCGATGTCGGGCGTTCCGGCTTCGAATTTGTGCGGCACCTTGTTCCAGGTGCTGTGATCGAACTGGACGGAGGCGATCATCTCCCCTCCGCCCTGGAAAGGATCCATGGTTTCGAGCAACGCGCGGCGGCCATACAGCACGCCGATCCCGGTGGGGCCGGCCATCTTGTGCCCCGAAAAGGCGAGGAAGTCGCAGCCGAGCGCCTGGACGTTGATCGGCAGGTGGCCTGCGCTTTGTGCGGCATCGATCACGGCGATCACGCCGCGGCTGCGCGCGCGGGCGCACAGCCCGGCCGCCGGGTTGACCGTGCCCAGCGAGTTCGAGACATGGGGGAAGGAAAAAACCTTCACGTTGCGCGCGAGCAGGCCGTCGAGGCCGTTGAGGTCGAGCAGGCCGTTGTCGCCTGTGACCGGCACGAAAAGCAGCTTCGCCCCGGTGCGCCGGGCGAGGAGCTGCCAGGGGACCAGGTTGCTGTGGTGTTCCATCTCGGTCACCAGGATGGCATCGCCGGGCTTGATCTGCGAAGCGAGCGCGTAGGCGATCAGGTTGAGGCCCTCGGTCGTGCCGCGTGTGAAGATGATCTCGTCCGGAGAGCCGGCATGGATGAATTCCGCCGCCCGGGCGCGCGCCGCCTCGTAGGCTGCGGTGGCGCGGTTGCCCAGCTCGTGGATCGCGCGATGGACGTTGGCATTGTCGCGTTCGTAGTAACGCACCAGCGCCTCGATCACAGGACGGGGTTTTTGCGTGGTGGCAGCGTTGTCGAGATAGACCAGCGGCCGGCCGTGGACGGTCTGGTCAAGAATCGGAAAATCCGCGCGCAGCGCGGCCCAGTCCGGGGCGGAGGCGATGGCGGGAGGCTTCATTCCGTGGTGGCGATGACGGACTCGCCATGGAGCGCATTGATGGCGGCATGCCATCCGAGCGTCGCGCATTTGATCCGCGCGGGAAACTGATGGACTCCGGCGAAGGCCGAAAGATCGAGGTCCTCCTCGTCCGGTTTTCCCTCGGTTACGATTTCCTTGAAACGCCCGAACAGCGCCTCGGCCTCGGCGAGCGTCCGGCCCTTGAGGCGCTGGGTCATGACCGAGGCGGAGGCCTGGGAGATGGCGCAGCCGGCGCCCTGGAAGCCGATGTCGGCAATCCGGTCGCCGTCGACCTGCAGATAAACGGTGATCTCGTCGCCGCAGACAGGATTGTTGCCGGCGGCAATCCGGTTGGCCGTGGGCAGCTTGCGAAAGTTCCTCGGGCGGCGGTTGTTCTCGAGGATGACGCTTTGGTAAAGTTCGGTCAGATCCATGAAAGGAACACGTTAAACCGGATTCCGGCGGATCGCTAGCAGGATCTGCCTTCGGCGGTTTCTAGGGGAACAGCCACTGCTCCTGCCAGCCGCTTCCTTCGCGGATGTAGACGACGCGCTCGTGCCTCCGGAAGGGTTTCTGTTTCCAGAATTCGATGCGTTCGGGGGCGACCCGGAATCCGGACCAGAAGGGCGGCCGCGGCACGGGGCCGAAGGGGTACCGCATCGCAACCCTGGCGCACGCCTGTTCAAGTTCGAAATAGCCGCCGCGCATCGGGCGCGACTGTTCCGAGGCCCAGGCGCCGATCTGACTGAGGAGGGGACGGGTGGCGAAATAGGCGTCCGCCTCGGCATCGGTCGTCCGCGTCACCGGCCCGGTGATGCGCACCTGGCGGGTCAACGGGCCCCAGTAGAAGCATAGTTCAGCCTTCGCGTTGGCCGCGAGATCCGAGGCCTTGGCGCTGCCGAGATTGGTGTAGAAGACAAAGCCCCGCTCGTCGGCGTGCTTCAGCAGCACCATGCGCACCGACGGGTGGCCCTGGAGATCGGACGTGGCCAGGGCCATGGCCGTGGGTTCATCGATGCCGGCGCGCTTTGCATCTTCCAGCCATGAATTGAACTGAACGATTGGGTCGACCATAAGAGTGAGCCAGCGTAGGTTTCCCGGTCCGGCGAACGCAAGCCGGCGAGTAGTCAATTCCAGTGTAGTCCATGAGCGTAGCAGGGCGCGGGCAGTCTGGACCCGTTCCCTCCCACCGGCTCATGTTTCCCGATCCCTCCGGCTTGATCGCGGACGTCCGCCACCACTTTGTTCCGGCAGGGCGCGCGCCTGCTCTGCGCGACCGGGCATGCCGGAAGCCGCGTCCGGGGCCGTCAACGGCCCTTGATTCCGCTGGCTAGGAGCGTCTCAAAGCAGGGCTCGACGGTCTCGCGGGACACGACGGCGACCTCGACCTGCTCGAAGCCGGCTTTCTTGAGGAATCCATGAAGGACGCTTTCCTTGAACCCGAGCCAGACATCGGCGTAGAGTTCGCGCGCCTTCTCAAAGGCGTGTTCCTTGAGGTCGAGGACGGCGAGCTGCCCGCCGGGGCGCAGGATGCGGAAGGCCTCATTCACGGCGGTCTGCGGATGGGCGGCGTGATGGAGCGCCTGGCTCAGGATCGCGAGCTCGACTGATTGGTCGGGCAGCGGGACGCTCTCGATGTCCCCGAGTTTGTAGGTGAGGTTGGCGAGGCCGTTCTTCTGCGCCAGCGCTGCGCCCACCTCGACCATGCGCGGGGAGTTGTCGATGCACCAGACCCTGGCGGCGCGGTGCGCGATCAACTGCGAGATCAGCCCCTCGCCGGCGCCGAGATCCGCCACGGCGATTGGCGGCGCGATGCGCAGCGCGAGATGGCCGATGGCCTCCCATGAACGGCCGGGGCAGTGGCCTCTGCCGAGCCGGCCTGCGATCTGGTTGAAGTATTGTTCCGAGAGGCGGCGGCGTTTTTGCAGGATCCGGTCCAGGTTCTCGCGATCCTCGGCGAACTCCGGAGCATCTGCGACCGCGTTTCCGGCGGCCTTGAGCAATGCGAATTGGCGCGGAGGGAGGCCCGGCCGCAGCGAGTAGAACGCCTTCTTTCCCTCCCGACGGTCGGCGACGAACCCGGCCTGGCGCAGCTGGGCAAGCTGGGACGAGATCCGCGACTGGGCCATGCCGAGGACCGCCTGCAGCTCGGCCACCGAAAGCTCCTCCTGCATGAGCAGAGCCAGCAGGCGGAGCCGGGTCGGGTCGGAGAGGAGTTTCAGGGTGTCGAGGGAGGAATTCAAGGGGCGATGAATTGAGGTTGCCGTCCGGGGGGGAAGGACGCGGCGGCTTTCAATCCATGCCCGTCCGAAGCCGGGGCGTCAATTCTGCGCTGGCCGCGCCCGGAAACGCTGTCTGGCGACCGGGAAGGCGCGTGGCGTTCGGGATCGTCCGGGGTCCAATGGGTTTTGCAGGATACGATGTTTGTTCGAAATGGAAAACGAGGATCAACGCCTTTCTTTCAATGGACAGGACAGGGAGGGCGGAGCCCGGCGGACTCCCGGCCTCAGAACGGCCCGCCCCGGAACAGCGGCCAGAGCTGCCAGACGCCGATTCCGGCGATGACGCCGCCTGCGATGACGTTGACCCAGCGCAGCGTGCCGTCGTCGAGGTGGCGTCCGAAGGTGCCGGCCAGCATCGTGAGCGTCAGCCACCAGAGTGTCGATCCGAGGAAGACGCCGCCGACCAGTTCCACCGTCTCATGGGTCCGCCCCGGCTGCCAGCCGAAACCGAGCCGCGCAAACACCCCGGTGAAGACGATGATCAGCATGGGGTTCGCCAGGGTGTACACGTAGGTCGACACGAAAGCATCCCGCAGCCGCCTGACATGCACCGCAGCCTTCTGGCGCCGGGGTTGGGTGCGGGTCCGCATGGTGTGCACCCCGAGCCCGACCAGGAACAGCCCGGCGAGCACCTGGAGCCCCGGGCGGTGGTTGAGGAGAAAGCTGGTGACGGCCGCCAGACCGATGGCGGCGACCGCGCCGTAAGTCGCGTCGGCGGCTGCCGCCCCCAATCCCGACACGAAACCCACGCGGCGCCCCTCCGCCAGCGAACGGCGCAGACAGAGAAGATTGATGGGGCCGACCGGTACTGCCATGGCAAAGCCGATGGCGATGCCTTTCAACAAATGCTCCATACGCGGGAGGGTTCGGAAGTGGGGGAGCGGGCCCGGTCAGCCCGGATCACGGGGTTTTTGATGTCGCAATGGGGCTGTTGAAACGAGGTTGGAGGGGTCGGGCTCGGCCGCCCCTTCGCGGGTGCCGGCCGAAGCGGCAGACGGGGCGGGACAGGGGAGTCCCCGCCCGGTGCGCGCCGGCGCCTCAGCCGCCGGCGGCGGGGAGCTGATCCACGTAGCGGCTGATGGCGGTGACGGTGTAATCGTGCTCAACGCCTCCGGACTTCACATTGACATGATCGCCGGGCTTCCTGCCCATCAGCGCAAGTCCAAGCGGCGTCTTGTAGGAAATGATCTGGTGCTCGGGGGCGCCATCCCAGAGCCCGAGCACCGTGTAGCGCACGGCCTCGCCGGTGGCGTCCTTCAACTCCACGACGCTCCCCACGCTGATCTGGTCCGTGCTGGCGTCGGTGAAATCGGTGATCCGCGCGCGTGCGAGGTTCTGCTCGAGTTGGGATTTCTGGGCCATGAGCAGCTGCTGGTCCTGTTTCGCCATCTTGTATTCGGCGTTCTCGCGCAGGTCGCCGTGTTCGCGCGCCGAGGCGATTGCGCGGGAATTCTCCGGAATCCGCTTCGTGACGATGAGGTCATACTCCTGCCGTTTGCGGTCGTAGCTCTCCCGCGACACAAAGAGCTGTTCGCTCTGGGCTTCGCTCTCGCCCGAAACGAGCGACTGGATCGAAGGGAAGATCTTGATGAACCGGGCGAGCAGCAACTTCTTGGTCAGTTCTTCGAAGCCCTGGTTCAGAAGCAGCGTGTTGGCGAGATCCCGCGCGGTCTCAGGGTCGGCCGTGGCGAGCAGGTCGGGAATCAGGTCGGGGTCGTCGCTGAGAATCTCGGCCAGGGGGATGCGGCGGGTCCCGGCGGACTGCAACGCCTCGTAATCGATCGCGAAGAAGATGGCGCTGAACAGGCGCGGCGTGATCAATTCGTTCAGGAGCTTCGCGAACTTCTTGGATTGGCGGTTTTTGACCACCCACAGCAGCACGGGCGCGCGGAGATTCTGCTCGGTCTGCCAGCGCTTCAGCACCGCCGCAAGCTCCTCGGCGTGGCCGTTCTCGACCAGGAAGTTGATGCATTCCGTCGTGAATCTGCCCTGGCTGGTCTTGAGCAGCAAAAACGCCAGGTCTTTCCAGTCGAGGGGATGGGCATCCTTGATGAGTTCGAGGAAACGCGTCTGGAAATGGACGGGGATCTTGTCCGCCATGTCGGCGAGCCGGCGCGTGTCCGAGACGAGTTCCGCCATGGAGGGCTGGAGCGTCGCGATGTCGACGCCGACGATCTTCGCAAGTTCGTCCCGGACCGCGGCGCCAAACAGGCGCTCGGCGGGGTGGAGCTGATTGCTTTCCCTGATGGCGTCCGCCAGGCCGGTGAGCAGCGGAAGGAGATCGCCGGCCGTCTTCTTGGCCGCGACCTCGATCAGATCCTGGGAGAGCTGGATGCGACGCCGCGCCGAGCGCGTGTTGTTGAATTGTTCGATGATCTCGTCCTCGGCCGACACGGGTTCTTCGCGGAGCACGTAGCACTCGGTCTTTTTCGCGGGCACCGCGATCCGCGGGTCCTTGGCGACCAGCTTCTTTGTCGCGGACCACCATTTTTTGAACTTCTCCTCACCCAGCGCCTGTTGCAGAATGATCTCAAGATCGATTGCGGTCGTCGCCTTGTTGGGAAACGCGGCCAGCGTTTCAACGATCAGCTGAACCGGCTTCTCATCAGCAAGCTGGGCGATCTTCCCAGGCTCGGTCTCCTGTCTCACCAGGAGGTGTTTGGGCGGCAGCACTTCAAGGGTGCCGAGGCAGAACGCGGGATCCATCCGGTGTCTGGCCTTGCCCTTGAAGTCGATCACGAGCTTCTGGTCCGCGTCATCATACTCCTGGATCTGGCCGAAACCCCAGCTCCGGTGGACGCAGTAGGCGCCTGGCTCCATGGCTTCGAGTCTGGCTTTTGAAGCCTTGAGTGACGGGTTTTTGGCGATGAGCGCTTGAACAGCTTCAGAATTCATGATTGCGACAGGGCGGGCCTGAAACGATCAGTTGAGTCGAGAATGGGATGGATTGTCAAACTGTGTGTCTTAACATGGGGGAGATGAGGCCGTTGCCGGTTCAACCTCCGGGCGACGCCTGGATTTGCTCCGCTGTGCTGCTGGAGCGCTGGCTGGCGCAGCGCGGGCGGCTGGACAGCCTGATGGAGGCCGGGGATTTCGCGGCCGTGCGGCGGGGGAAAGCGCAGGGTGCGGGGCGGCCCGCCGGCTCCGCGGGAGGTGGGGCGGCGATGGCGGGGGGGCAGGAAAGGGCGCGCTGCCAGCATCTTCTTTTCGGGGCGGTTCGAAACCTGGGACGCCTGGAGGCCCTTTTCGGGGGGATGATCCGGCAGAGGCCGCGGGGGCGTCTGCGCGCGGCATTGCTCGTCGCGGGCTTTGAACTGCTCGAGGCGGGGGCGGAGCCCGTTGAAGCAGGGCGGGAGGCGCGGATTGTCCACCATGCGGTCGCGCAGGCGAAGCGGATGTTGAGTCCGGCCGAAGCGCGGCTGGTCAACGCGGTGTTGCGCAAGGTGGCGTCCGCGCCCGGCCTTCATTCCGCTCCTCCACCGGAGGGCGCGGGGGCGCCGGAGCTGGCGTGTTTTTATTCCCACCCCGAATGGCTCGTGCGGCGCTGGCTGGCGCAGTTTGGCGCTGACGCCACCCGCCGGCTGCTCGATTGGAATCAGATGCCCGCGCCCGTCTACGCCCGTTGGCGGAGCGATCGGGTCGATCCGCCGGGGTTTCTTCAGCCTGCCCGCTGGCCCGGATTCTTCGCCGTCTCGGCGGGCCATTGGCCGGAGGTCGAACGCCTGCTGGCGGAAGGCGTGCTTTACCTGCAGGACCCCTCGACGCTGATCGCGCCGGGTTTGCTGGATCCGCAGGCAGGGGAGGCCGTCCTGGATCTCTGTGCAGCGCCCGGCGGAAAGAGCCTCCTTCTGGCGGATCTCATGGAGCAGCAGGCGCGCCGTGCGGGTAGCGATCCGGCCGGCGTTGGCCGCGTGGTGGCCGTCGACCTGCCCGACGTCCGGAGAATCGGCCGCCTCAAGGAGAATCTGTCCCGGGCGCTGCGGACCGACGTGGCGCTCGTCCAGGCCGACGTGCTCCGGCTTTCGCCGCAGCTGCTCAAGGAACATCATCTCCCCGCAGCGTTCCGGGCGATCCTCCTCGACGTCCCGTGTTCGAATACGGGGGTCATCCGCCGCAGGGTGGATGTGAAATGGAGGCTGCGCGAGCCGGACATCGGGAAACACGCGGGGCAACAGCTTGCGTTGCTCAATGCGGCCGCGCGGCTTCTGGCGCCCGGCGGACGCCTGGTCTACAGCACGTGCAGCCTGGAGTCCGAGGAAAACGAAGCGGTGGTGGAGGCGTTCCTGCGCGCGGCCTGCGGACGATTTGCGCTGGACCAGGCCCGGTGCAGCCGGCCATGGGAGAGCGGCTGTGATGGCGCCGGAGCCTTCCTCCTGCGTCGGCAGACCTGATTCAGGAACCGGGGAAACCCGCCGTCTCCCGGGCCCGCCGGACCCCCGTCCGGGCTCATGGCCGGTTGCCGGCCGCGGTCGGACGCCGTCAGGGGACCAGGTCGAAGACCGGCAGCGTCACCTGCTGCTCGCTGTTTCCGCTGAGAAACGTGTAGGTGACCCGCGCGGCCGTGCGGATCAGCTCCGAATACCGCTGGTAGGGCCAGGCGGAGACCGGTTCGCCGTTGATGCGCGTGCACAGATCGCCCGTCTGGACGCCGAGCTGGTCGGCAGCGGAGCCGCCGACGACGGCCGCCACGCGCCAGTACGCGGGGATCTTCGTGAAACTCAGGCCGGTGCTGCGCGCGGGGGCGATGTGGATGGGATCGTAGTTCGGCCGGAAGAACGTCACCTGATTCCGTTTCTGGTCGAAGGTGACGACGAAGTTGCGGAGCAGGCCGCTGCCGATGGAGGACAGCTCATCGGTGACGTCAACGATCGGATTCTCGATGACGTAGGCGCCGATCGTGAGCGGCTGCGAGAGGCGGCCGGTCATCCCCATGTAGTCGCCCGAAAGGGTGGCCATGAGCACGCCGGGCCTGGGACCGTAAAGGAAGGTGGGGTGAAGCCCGACGGTGTTCAGGCTCAGCG
This sequence comes from uncultured Verrucomicrobiae bacterium, assembly GCA_963827125.1. Taxonomy (GTDB): domain Bacteria; phylum Verrucomicrobiota; class Verrucomicrobiia; order Opitutales; family Opitutaceae; genus Fen-1467. Next base: position 542,457 of record CAWHAC010000010.1, on the reverse strand, counting down.
GGGCGTCGCTGCCGGAGTCGACCAGGGCGATCAACGATTCGGCGCCGAGCTGGATGGGGATGAGCGGGGTGTTCTGCTCGTTGTTGAACGGAATGGTGACGCCGGGTTCTGCGGTCGGGACGCCGTAGGGCGTTATGACGATCTGCGATCCGGGGTAATCAAGGGTCAGGAGGGTCTCCCGGAACAGCGGGAAGCCGAGCACGCCGTCGATCCGGACGCCGAGGTGGTTGGACAAATCGGTGAGATCATGGGTGAGCGCCCGGACGCCCTCAAAGCGGGCCGCGCCGAGCTGCAGGTGTTTCAGGATGACCGGGCTGAGCAGCTTCACGTCTCCGTTGGGGCTGCGCACCCGCATCGGCGACTGGTTGGCCGGGGGCCGGCCGTCGAATCGTTTCACGAGGTCCGGGGTCACCAACGTGACCGACGAGCCGGTGTCGATGATGAAGTGATAGGAGCCGTGCTTCTCGGCCGGCGCTTCGATGACGAGGAAATTCGACACGAGGGTGGCGGGCAGGACGGTGCGCGCCGATTCGAGGCTGGTGTGGCGCGGGGGCAGGTGGAACGTGGCGCAGCCGGAGAACAGCAGGCAGGCGAAAGCCAGGAGGACGCCGGCAGGAAGACGGATGGCGGCGAAGGGGAGCGGCGGGCGGAGGCGGCTGGACTGTGCCTGGGGATCCATGGGGGATGGCGGCGGTCACGATGGTCCGCGCGGGGAGCCTGAAGCCTGCGATTCGGCGTGGAATTTGTGCAGGGCGCGGTGGACGACCGGCGCGAGCAGGATGCCCACGGTGGTGAGAAAGACGACGCCGCTGAACAGGGCGTAAATCCCGGCGAAGAGCTTTCCGGCGGCGGTCGTGAGCGGCGCCAGGGGTCCCATGCCCGACAGGATCATCGCGGCATTGGCGAATGCGTCGAGCCATTCCATCCGTTCAAAGCAACGATAACCCGCCATCCCGAGGCCAAGGAAGGCCAGCAGGATTCCGCCGGCGATCAGCGCGTGCCGGGCCAGGCGGCGAACGTAGGCCGGGCGCGGCAGCAGCGGATCGTGGCGGCGCTCAAACATGCGTAATCTACAGCGTGTAGGGCAGCGGGAAGCCCGCCATGAAGCGGATGACCCGGTCCTTGACCGCCGCGACAACCTCGTCCTGCCGCGGAGTGCCGGTTGCCCGGAGGACGGCATCGATGAAGCCGGCGATCTCCTCCATGTCCTTCTCCGCCATGCCGCGCGTGGTGACGGCGGGCGTGCCCAGCCGGATGCCCGAGGCCTGGAACGGCGGGCGGGTCTCGAACGGCACGGTGTTCTTGTTGCAGGTGATGTTGGCCAGATCCAGCGTCTCCTGGGCCTTCTTGGCGGTGAGTTCGGGCAGATTGGCGCGGAGGTCGACGAGAAAGAGATGGTTGTCGGTGCCGCCGGAAACGATCTTGTAGCCGCGGGAGGCCATGGCGGCGGCGAAGGCCCGGGCATTCCGGATGATCTGCTCCGAGTAGGCCTTGAACCCGGGTTTGAGGCATTCGCCGAAGCAGACGGCCTTGGCGGCGATGATGTGCATGAGCGGTCCGCCCTGCCCGCCGGGGAACACGGCGGAATCCAGCGCCTTGGCGTGCGCCGCCCGGCACAGGATGAGGCCGCCCCGCGGCCCCCGCAGGGTCTTGTGCGTGGTTGTGGTGACGAAATCCGCGTGCGGCACGGGGGACGGATGGTGGCCGGTCGCGACGAGCCCGGCGATGTGCGCGATGTCGGCGAAGAGGTAGGCGCCCACGCTGCGGGCGATCCCGCCCATGCGCTCGAAGTCGATCGTGCGCGAGTAGGCGCTGGCGCCCACGGTGATCATCCGGGGCTTCTCCCGCTGCGCCACCGCGGCGAGCTGCTCGTAGTCGATCCGGCCGTCGTCCTCGCGCACGCCGTACTGGAAGAACTGATACAACTTGCCCGAGAAGTTCGCCGGGTTGCCGTGGGTGAGGTGGCCGCCATGGCTCAGGTTCATGCCGAGCACCTTGTCCCCGGGCTGCAAGACCGCGGTGTAGACGGCGAAGTTGGCCTGGGAGCCGGAGTGGGGCTGCACGTTCGCGTGCTCGGCGCCGAAGAGCTGCTTCGCGCGGTCGATGGCCAGGAGCTCCACCCTGTCGACCTGTTCGCAGCCGCCGTACCAGCGGCGGGCGGGATAGCCCTCCGCATACTTGTTGGTGAGCACGCTGCCCTGGGCCTCGAGCACGGCCGGGCAGGTGAAGTTCTCGGATGCGATCAGCTCGATATGGTTCTGCTGGCGCGCGAGTTCGCCGGCAATCGCGGCGAAAACCTCGGGATCGAGCTGGCGGAGGGGGGTGGCGTCGAGGGGCATGAGGAGGCAAGTCATGCGAAAAACGGGGATCAATGCAAGACGCGGCCGCGGCCGGCCGGGGCGCGGGAGATTGTCTGCCGCGGATCAAGGGAAACCCGCCCGCGGAAGGGTTCAACGCCTGGCTTCCTGCGCAGCGGCGGCCCGGTGGAGCTGCCAGCAGTTCCAGAGGTTGTGCCAGATGACGTAGCACGTGGGGCCGAGGGCGACCAGCGGATTGGCGTAGGTCAGGGCCAGGTAAATGGTCAGCGTGGTGTTCTTCTGCCCCAGGGATTGACTCGCCTCGCGGTGGAACCGGCGGCCGCCAATCACCCATCCGAGCAGGAAATTCGCGGCGCACACCAACGCCGTCGTCACCGCGATCCTGACAAGCACGTCGGCCGGCAATTCCGGGTGCCCGTGAAGAAAACGGGCGGCGTTGGCCGTGATGAGAAACAAGGCCAGCACCCACATGCCGAAAGAGAAGTTCGCGAGGTGCTGCGGCCATTCCGCCGCCGGCGGATAGGCAGCCCGCAGCAGCCACGCGGCGCCCATGGGAACGAAAAGGACGAGGCCCACGCTTCCCAGCACGCGGACAAACAGGTGCGGCGCCGCCTGCCCGATGACGAGCGGCAGCAATCCGGGGAACAAGGCCATGATGAGGACGTGGGTGAGCAGGAATGACGCGATCACGTAGTCCACGCGCCCCCGGAGGAAGCTGATCACGACCGGGGCGGCCGTGGCCGTTGGCGCGATGCCGGCGAAAAACGCCGCGAGCGCCACCTCCCGCCCCCCGACCGCCCATCCGGCTCCCCATGCGACGAAGCCCATCGCCAGGTTCGCTGCGACCAGCAACGCGTGGCTGCGATCCATCGATGCGCGCGACAGCCGGGTTTGCAGAAACACGAGGAACAGCATGCCAATGACCAGCCATCCGATCGCCCGCGCGGCCGCCCCGGCCTGGGGCACGAGCGCCCCCAGCGCCATGCTTGCAACCAGTGCGAGGGTGCGAAGCGGGCCGGGTTTCATGGTCGGGAAAACCCCGAGACAAGCGCGCCCTCCGCAGCAAAGCAACGGCGCAATGACCCCCGCCGTCCCCGGGTCCAGGGCGTCGTGTCCTGACTCGTGCGTTGGGGGCCGCACAGCCGCCTCATTCCGAAACGATGGCCTCCGACACCGGCGGGCGCCCCGCGACGGCGTTGATCCTAACCCTGCCTCGCGCCCGGTCCCCTTCCGCCGCCGGGGGCCGCCGCGGCGGGCGGGGATGGCGGGGTCGGATGGGCGGACGGATTCAAGAGCCCGTCGAGAACCGCCCGCACCATGGAATCCGGCTGCCTCATGAACGCGGTCGGCCGTTGGAACATGACCGCGGCGAGAAGGCGGTCCGTCGTGGCATCGCGCACATTCAGGCCGAGCGAAATCAGGGCATCCTTGAAATCCCATTCCCAGTGGTCGTCGTAGGTGAGGTAGTACTTGACGTCTCTGGGCATGAGGGTCATCGGCCCGCTTTCCGCCCGGATGCCCCGGGCCTGCAGTTCCTTGACGATGAGGGCGTCGAGCCCGTGGTTGTCGTTGAGGTTCTGCTGGACGTAGATGTACTTGAACCGGACGGGGTCGGCGCCAGGCATGAAGTGGGTGTTCAGCGTGGAGCAGCCGGCGAGAAACAGCCCGACAAGAAGAAGGAGACCCGACAGTTTCATTGGAGGTGAGACACCGTGGACGGGGAAAGGTATGGATCGGCGGGCCCCGGGCGCGAGCACGAAAGCGCGGGGCCGGATCCTGCGCCGCCCGAGGATGGGACGGCGTCGCGCCGGGGCCGGCAGGGCGGGAGTCAGAATTGATACTTGCCTATCATAATCAGCGGGGCGATTGTGGCCCGGTGCCCTACACGACCCAGCAGAAGCTTGCGATGGCGGATGTGATCATGCGCGCCGAGAGTCCGCTGACCCCTGCGGAGATCTGCAGGGCGGGGAGGAAGGCGATTCCCTCCCTGGGGATTGCCACCGTCTACCGCGCGCTCAAGCAGCTCGTCGGCGAGGGGCGGGTCAGGCTGGTGGAGGTCCCGGGGACATCCCCGCACTACGAGTCCACGGAACGGCGGCACCACCATTTCTTCTTCTGCGCCCGCTGCGGGCGGCTGTACAATCTGCCCGGCTGCGCCCGGGGCGTCCGCCGGCTTGCGCCGAGAGGTTTTGCGGTCGAAGCGCATGAGATCGTCCTGTTCGGCCGGTGCGCGGACTGCGGGGGGAAGGCCTGATGAGCGGGCGCCGCGTATGAAAGACGGTCGCAACAGATCCATGGAACCGGGAATCCGTTTGTGTTGCGGGCAGGCGGAGGGCGGGGCGCCTGCCGCGGGGGAGCCCCTCGCCGCCGGCGCGGACCGGCGGGAGGCCCATGCTCCCTGTCATGCGAAAAGACCGGTGAGCCTGTGGGCGGCGTTGGGGGCGCTGCTCGCGGCATCCCTGGGCGCCGCCCAGCCCGCTCCGGCCGGCGCCAGGCCATTGAGGATTCTCACGTCGTTCTACCCGATGTATGTCATGGCGCTGAACGTGGCGGGCGACGCCCCGGGTGTGACCGTGGAGTGCCTGGCCGGGCCATCCACGGGCTGCCTGCACGACTACCAGCTTACGCCCGGTGATCTCGTCGCGCTGACGCAGGCGGACGTCTTTGTCGTCAACGGAGCGGGAATGGAGACGTTCATTGACAAGGCGGTCAGGCAGGCGCCGGGGCTCAAGGTGATCGAGGCGTCCGCGGGGATTGCCCTGGCCGACGGCGGCAATCCGCACGTCTGGGTGAGCCCGCGCGGGGCGATCGCCGAGACGCGGACCATTGCCCGCGGCCTGGCCGCCGCTGATCCCGATCGCGCGGAGATCTACGAGAAGAACGCGGCGGGCTACGTCGCGGCGCTCGAGCGCCTGCGCGCACGGATGCACGCCGCGCTCGACGGCCTGAAGCACCGTGAGATCGTCACCTTTCACGAGGCGTTTCCCTATTTCGCCAGCGAGTTTGGGCTGGACATTGTCGGCGTCGTTGAACGCGAACCCGGTTCGGAGCCCGGCGCGCAGGAGCTTGCGCGGATCATCGACCTGGTGAGGCGGCGCAGGGTCCGCGCCCTGTTCGCCGAGCCCCAATATCCTGCGAAGAGCGCCGAGATCATCCGACGTGAGACCGGCGTTCCGGTGAGCCTCCTCGATCCGGCTGTGACCGGCGACCGGGACCCCGAAAAAGCCCGCGGTTCATATTGCGCGGCGATGGAGCGAAACCTCGCGGTGCTCGTGAAAGCTCTTGCGGATTAGACCCGGCCTGCTTTGCGCATGAACGACCCTGCCCACCTCCACACCGGCCTGGCTCCCCACCGCTGCGGCGCGTGTTGCACGCAGATCGAAAACGTTGAGGTGACCCTGAACCGCCAGCGGGTGTTGGAGAACATCACGCTCCATCTTCACTGCGGCGAGCTCACGGCGCTTGTCGGGCCCAACGGCTCCGGAAAATCCACGCTCCTCAAGGCGGTTCTGGGCGAGGTGCCCCACGGCGGGGCCGTCCACTTCCTGCCGGTGACCGGCCACGGCCGTGAAGATGCGCCGGTGATCGGCTACCTGCCGCAGCAGCTCGATTTCGACCGCGACTCCCCGGTCAATGTCCACGATCTGTTTGCGACGGCCGCCTCCCGATGGCCGGTGGTCCTGTGGTATTCGCGGCGCATCCGCCGCGCGGCGCTCGAATCGCTGCGCTATGTTGAGGCGGAGCATCTGATCGACCGGCGGCTCGGGCAGCTTTCCGGCGGCGAATTGCAGCGCGTGCTGCTCGCGCTGTCCCTGACCCCGGTGCCGAATCTCCTGCTCCTCGATGAGCCGGTGTCCGGCGTCGATGTCGCGGGCCGGGAGCTTTTCTACCGCACCGTGTCGGAGCTGCGGCGGCGCTTTGACCTGTCGATCCTCATGGTGTCCCACGACCTGGCCGGCGTCACGGCGGTGTCCGATCGCATCGTCTTCCTGAACCGCCGGGTCGTGTGCATGGGCAGCCCCGCCGAGGTCATCGCCAATCCCGAGCTGCGGCGGACCTTCGGCCTCGACCTTGCGCCGGCGGAGGCCGGCTGTCCATGAACCTGCTGCACACGATCATCTCCCGGCTGCCCTTTGAATGGGCGCAGTATGAGTTCATGCGGAACGCCCTCCTGGCGGTGATCATCGCCGGGCCGCTGTTCGGCCTGATCGGGACGCTCGTGGTCAACAACCGGATGGCGTTCTTCTCCGATGCCATCGGGCATGCCTCGCTGACCGGGCTGGGTCTGGGCGTCCTCCTCGGAATGGCCGATCCGATCTGGGCGCTCATCGCCTTCGCCCTGCTGCTGGGCGTTGGAATCCTCGCGCTGCAGCGCTTCACGCGGTCCCCGATGGATACGGTGATCTCCTTGAGCATGTGCTTCAGCCTCGCGCTCGGCGTGGTGTTGCTCTCGCACGGCGGCAGTTTCAACCGCTTCAGCTCCTACCTGATCGGCGACATCCTGAGCATCACGCCCCGGGAGATCGGCCAGCTCCTGGTCACGAGCGTCCTGGTCGGCGGCGGCCTGTTGCTGGGCTACAATCGAATCCTGCTGATCGGCCTGAACCCGACGCTTGCCCGAAGCCGGGGCCGGAGCGCGTGGTGGCCGCAGATGTTCTTTTGCACGGCGATCGCCCTCGTCGTGACCATGAACCTCGGCTGGGTCGGCATCCTGATCATCAATGCCCTGCTCGTTCTTCCCGCGGCGGCGGCCCGGAACATCGCGCACGATGCCCGCCAGTACGCCGTCTTCGCCGCCGGCATTTCGTTGCTCAGCGGCATCGCGGGCCTGATCGCCTCCTTCTACATGAACACGGCGACCGGTGCGACCATCGTGCTCGTGGCCATGGGCTGCTTCGCGGCAACCCTCTGCGTCAAGTGGGTGCGGGCGAGGGCGGGCTGAAGGATCCGGTCAGGACCAATTCCATGTAGATCACGTCCAGCCACCGGTCGAACTTGAATCCAACCTGCGTGAGATGACCGGCCTTCCTGAAGCCAAACTTCGCGTGAAGGGCGACGCTGGCGGCCTGCTCTCCATCGATGACGGCGATGATCGCATGATGCCCGAGGGTGCGGGCGCGCGCGATCAGGTCCTGCAGGAGGGCGGACCCGACGCCCCGCCGCTGGCAATCATGGCGGACGTAGACCGAATTCTCGACCGTGTTCCGGTACGCGGAGCGCGAGCGATAGACGGAAAGCGATCCCCAGCCGACAATCATGCCATCCGCCTCCGCGACGGTCACCGGATGCTTCGGATCGTGCTGGGCCAACCACTGCCGCCGGTCTTCGAGCGGTTCCGGCTCCTCCTGCCACGTGCATGTCGAGCACCACACGTAGTGATTGTAGATGTCGTTGATTGCAGCGAGGTCAGATTCGCAGGCCTGGCGGAGGGTGACAGGGAGCATGGGGGTCGGCGGAATTCGCGTGCGCGGGCCCCGGATCAGGGCGTGTGCACCGCATCGCGGATTGCCGCCATGGGTGGGTTTGGGGTGGCCGCAAAACGGGTGGTTCTCCGGCCCTATCCTTTCGGCGCCATGAGCAAGGCCTGCCGCGCCTGGTCGTCGAGCGTGGTCAGGTAGGTCCTCCAATAATCGAGATTCTGTTGGCTGGGCGCGGCGTTCAGGAAGGTGAAATAGTGCAGGAAGGTCCGCATCGTCGGCGCGAGCAGGGCGATCGCTTCCGGGGATTGCGCAAAGCCGATGAGGATCTGGGAACGCGTGGCCGTGCCATTGGAGAGCTGGCTCGTCCAGTCCTCCAGGCCGGCGGTGTCGGGTTCGCGGCCGAGAATGTTCTCGTAGAGGGCGGTGACGTATTGCGTATCGTTCATGGCGCCGTAGCGGTTCGTGAATTCCGCGCTCGCCGCAAACTGGTCCGCCATCGACTGGAGCGTGGCGCCCGCCCGGAGGTAGTTCACCCAGTTGTTCAGGCCAGGCTGGTCGGGCACGCGCAGCAGCGCCGCGACATACAGCCGGGAGACCGGCGCCACGAAGGAATTGAACTCCGGCGAGTCCATCACCGTTTCCACCAGGCTGCCGTGGGTGACCGTGCCTGCCACCATGGCGGAGGCAAACGCGTTCAGCGCCCCCGCGTCGGCGTCGCGGCGCAGGAAACCCTGGAAAACCGCCTGCACACAGTCCGGGTCGGAGAGGCCTGCGGGATACGCCTGGGCAAACAGGGTGTCCGTCTGGCCGTAGCCCTTCAGGAAGCCGATCCAGCTTTGCAGTTCGGTCGCGGACGGCATCCGATTCAGCAGCAGGAAATACAGACGCACGATCTCAACCTGATTGGCAATGTCGGCCTTGAATTCGTCCGACTCCGAGAAGCCCACCAGCACGGTCCCGCGGCTGGCGCCGCCATTGAGCAGGTCCACCCAATCCTTCAAACCCCCTGTGTCAGCCTCGCGTCCCAGCACATTGAGGTAGAGTTGCTGGACGAACTGGGTGTTGTCCATGGAGCCGTAGCGAAGCTGGAACTCCGCGCTGGCGACGAACTGGTCGGCCACCTGGGCCAGCGTGAACGCGCCTGCGTGCAGCGCATTGGACCAGTTCCCAAGTCCGTCAACGTCCGGCATCCGCACAAGCGCGGCGTAATACAGGCGGATCACGGGCTCGATCTGCCGGAGCGCGTATTCCGGGGAGCCCAGCAGATCGCCCAGCACCGAGGCTGGCGTGCGCCCGGCGGCCAGGGCCGCGCCAAAGCTGGCCAGCGCGCCCGGATCGGCGTCCCGCCCCAGCACCTCCAGGAACAACTGCTGCACGAAGGTCGCGTCAGGGATGACCGTCAGCGTTGCGGCGTTGGAGGATGCATCGGGGTTGATCCCGTTGCTGACCACGCAGCGGAACTGGTCGCCGTTCATGCCCGCTGTCGCGTCAATCACGGTCAACGTGCCCGTCGCCGTCCCGGTGTAGGTCGCGTCGTCGCCCAGGTCGCTCCATGTGGAACTCCCGGCCGCCTCCCGCTGCCACAGGTATTTCAGGGTCGCCATGCCCGTGGCCGTCGCGGTGAAACTGGCGTTGCCGCCCGCCACCACCGTCTCGGGTGCGACCGCATCCACTCCGATCGTCTCCGCGGTCTGGACCAGCTCGATACCGGTGCCGGCCGGCGAGAGATTCCTCGAATACTGCCGGTCCGTGGCATTGTTCCAGTGCTCGTGCGTGCCCAGGCTGACGATCGGGGTGCCCGTGTTGTCCGGATCGTAGACAATCCCGGCCGGCCAGTTGGCCGGGTCGGCCGCCTGGTGCAGGTAATCATCGACCGCGGGCATCTGCACGAAGGTGCCGGCGGCGGGGACGCGGTTCGCCGTGAATTCCGAGCGCAGAAAATCATAGCCGACCGACTCGATCGCCACGGGATCCAAGGACGCGAAGACGGATGCCGAATACGCGCTGTTGAACGGCGGCATCTGCCATTTCAGGGGGATGTCGAGTTCGAAATCGGTCGCCCACAATGCATCCATGAGGAAGACGAGGTTCTTCTTCCCGGTCATCGAATGCCCCATCAGATCGACCTGGACGCGGTACAAGCCGTAGGTTCCCCGGGTGACGCCATTTTCCATCTCCGCCGGAGCGACCAGGCCGTTGTGAAGGTGCGACGCATCGACCTGGGTCTGCGATCCGAAATGGTCCTTCGCGAACATGGTCATCCCCGCGCGCTTGTGCCCCTTCAACATCGGAATATTGATGATGTAGTCCGCATCCTGGAGGATGGTGTAGAAATAATCCGTGAGGACGGGAGCGTTGTTGTTGTATGGATCGGTGAGCACGGTGCCGCGATCGGAGTAGTAGATGATTGCGGTCGTGCTCGGGACCACGGGTTCCCTCCCGAGGCTTATGTAGGCATTGCTGTTGTCGAGATAGTGGACGTTCGGAAACTCGCCATGCCAGGCATCGTAGAGGTGCTTGTAGATGTGCTTGAGCGGATCGCCGACATAGATGTCCGCCTGGTCGGCGCCGACGACGTAGACCAGTTGCCGGAGAACGGAGAGGACCGGTCCGACTGACGTTTCGGTGACGAAGGAGTAGGGCGAGGTCGGGTCGGAGTTGGGGGTGAGGTCGGTGGCATCGAAGTTTCCGGACCAGGCGCTGGTTGCGTTGATCTTGATGAAGATTTTCTCGCCGCGTACGTAGTTGACCGCTCCTTTCCCGACGGCGGCATTGTGAAACTGGAAGAGGGCGGCCCATGCGGCGCTGTCGTTCGTCTGACCGGTGAGATCGCGGAGGGCGGTGGACACCAAGGCGTCGATGACGGTCTGGTTGTTGTTCTCGGGAAGATACCATGCGTGGCCGACGGCATTCACGACGCAGCTCTGGTTCACGGCGTTGGGATCATGCACCCAAACGACCCTCCCTGGAAAAATCCCCCTGGCTTCTCCCATCGGCTGGTTGGCGGCGAGAGCCGCGGTGGCGGGGTTTTGCTGGCCGGGATCGGCGGCGGGGGAAGCGCGGAGGGCGCTGAGAATGACCAGGGCGGCGATGCCCGGAAGCCGGGGCAAAATACGCGAGGAACCGGAATCGTGTCCGGAACGCCCGCCGCGCACGGCCAGGCAACAGGAGGGGAAACAGGCACCGGTGAAGGTCTTCATGGGTTGACGGGGATCATGGAGCGATTGAAAAAGCAGGGAAGCGCCCGGCGGATCGGGATGATGGCGCCGGGCGGGCGGGCACACTTGGAATATCGGCCACAAATCACTTCGATTCAATTGGCGGCCGAGTTTTAGCCGGCTGCACCCGGGTTTTCAACCAATGTTTCGCGAAACTGGTCCGTGAGCATTGCGAGGGATTTTCTCCAAAAATCGAGATCCTGCCGGCCGGGCGCGACGGATTGTCATCGTCCGAGGGGGCATGCGCATCAGGGAACCCGGGGCCGGCCCGCGCTGTTCGCCTTGCGCCGGAAAACGATTCCGTTCATCCCGATGGCCATGCCTGATTCGTCGTCCATCGGCGCCGGCCGCATCGGCCGCTTCATGACGGTGTCGCTCGCCCGCGAGCTGGGCGTCCTGCTCGCCCTGTCGGTGATGTTTCCGTTCATGGTCCACATCCTGCCCGTGCCCGGGGACGCGCAGCTGGGCCCGCGGCTGCTGCCGATGTTCTACGCGCCGCTGCTGGCGGCGCTTTGGGGGCGCGTGCGCCCGGCGGCGGCGGTCGCCCTGCTGGCGCCGTGGCTGAACTGGGCGCTGACGGGACATCCGCCGCCGCTGCTGGCGGTGGTGACGATGGTCGAGTTGTCGGGCTTCGTGCTCGTCGTCCGGTGGCTGTTTGCCGGCGTGGGCCCGCGCTGGTATCTGGCGGCGCCCGCCTATTTCGCGGGGATGGCGGCCGCCGCGCTCGTGGCGGGTCTTTTCCCCGCCCTGATCGGCGGCAGGCCCGCGCTCGCGTGGGCGGCGCAGAGCATCGTGATCGGCGAGCCCGGCATCCTGATTCTGCTGCTGATCAACTGGCTCGCCCTGCGCTATTATCCCCCGGGCGCGGCGGCGGCGTGAGGGGCGCTCATTTCAGGGAAGGGGCGGAGGACCAGGCGCCGCTGCCTCCGCTGAACCCGCCAGCACCTCGGTCAGCACGGTAAGCAGCTTTTCCGCGGAAAAAGGCTTTGTCAGATATGCGGGCAGTCTCAGGGCACGATAATCCTTGTCCTTCGCCAGGCTCCCGATTCCGCTGCAGCCGATGATGCGCATGGCGGGGTCAATCTTCCGGAGGGCTGAGATCAACGCCGGTCCGTCCATTCCCGGCATCGCCATGTCCGTCAGGACGGCCTTGATTTCGGCCCGGTTCTGTCCGAACAAGGCGACGGCCTCGGCGCCTTCAGAGGCGGCGAGGGCGCGATAGCCCGAGATCTCCAGCGTCCGCGTCAGGACCTTGCGCACCGCGGCTTCATCGTCAACAATGAGCACGAGTTCCCCCTTGCCGCGCGGGGGCTCCTTCACCGGTCCGGGCTGGACCACCGCCGGAGCCGCCGACGATGCGGGGAGGTAGATCTCAAACGTCGTGCCGCTTCCGACGGTGCTTTCCACGCGAACGAAGCCCTCGTGGCTGCGGATGATGCCCAGCATCGTGGAAAGTCCCAACCCGGTTCCCTTGCCGGGCTCCTTGGTGGTGAAGAACGGATCAAAGAGCTTGTCCATGTGCTCGGGCGGGATTCCCGTTCCGGTGTCCGTCACCGCGATCCGGACGTACGGTCCCGCCCTTGCGCCGGGATTCATGCGGGCAAAGGCATCGTTGATGACCCGGTTGTCCGCCGCCAGCTTCAGGGTGCCGCCCCCGGGCATCGCGTCCCGGGCATTCACGCAGAGGTTGAGCAGCGCCTGATGGATCTGGGTCGCGTCTCCCACCACGGGCCAGGGTCTCTCGTCGAAGCTGAGTTCGCTCTTGATGTTCTTGGGGAACGTCTCCTCCACGATCCGCATCATGTCGGTGAGAAGATGCCGCGGCTCCAGCGGGATGCGCTCGCCCTTCACCCCGCGGGCGAAGGTGAGGACCTGCTTGACAATGTCGACGCCGCGGCGGGCGCTTGTTTCCATCGCGCCGAGCACCCGGAGGGCGGTTTCGTCCTGGATCGCCTGGCGCAGGATCGGCGCACCAAGCAGGACCGGGGAAAGGACGTTGTTCAGATCATGGGCGATGCCCGCGGCCAGCGACCCGATGTTCTCGAGCCGCTGCGCCCGCAGGAACCGGGCCTCCAGCTGCCGTTGCTCCGTGACGTTGGTGTGGATGGAGAACACCATTTGCGACCGTTCTTCTTCGTCGCGCACGAGCGACCAGCGGCAGAACACGGTCACAAGCCCTCCGTTTCTTGCTGAGTGGCGCATTTCGCCGGTCCAGCGGCCTTCGGCCTGGAGCCTTTTCTCCGCTTCTTCCAGGGCGGGGTTCGCAGGGAGAAAAAGCTGGGTGTCCTTGCGGTTGATCGCCTCGGCTGCGCGCCAGCCGTAGAGCCGCTCGGCGCCGTGGTTCCAATAGGTGATCGTGTGATCGAGGGTCCGGACGTAGATGGCGTCCGTCGCGTTCTCGAGCAGCGCCGCCTGCTGGCGCATGTGCGCCTCCGTCTGTTTGCGCCCGGTGATGTCGCGGGAGATGCCGACCAGCCCCGTGATCTTCCCCTCCGCGTCCCGCAGGGGAACCTTGGTGGTCGACATCCAGATGAAATGGCCGTCGGGCCAGGTCTCTTTTTCCTCGAGTCCGATGAGCGGCTCGCCGGTGCTCATGATGCGCTGCTCATCGTCATAGGCCTGCCGGGCGTGCTCTTCGGAAAAAAAGTTGGAATCCCGTTTGCCGACCGCTTCGGCGGGATCGCGCAATCCGAACCTTTGCGCCATGATGGCGTTGATGCGCACGAAGCGACTCTGCCGGTCCTTGAAATAGATGTTGTCGGGAACCGCTCCGGCAAGGCTCTGGAAAAGGACCTGCTCCTGCCGCAAATCCTCCTCCGCCTTTCGCTGGTCCTCGAGGATGCTCAGCAACGCCGCGTGCGCGCGTTCGGCGTCCATCCGCAGCCGGTTTGCCTCGGCTTCGGCCTGTTGGCGCTGGGTGAGGTCCTCCTGAAGCAAGCGGTTGGCCTGTCCCAACTGGGCGGCCTTCTCCTCGATCTTCCGGATGAGAATCTGGCTATAATCCTTCATCACGATGCCCAGATCCCCCGCGGGTTCCTGGCTCGGCGGCAGTTCGCCCCGCTGTGCTTTCGCGAGCAGCTCCTTGAGCCGGGCCATGAACGGCTCCGGCTCGGCGGGCTTGAGGATGAAGGTGTCTGCGCCGAGGTCCAACGCGAGGCGCTCATCCTTGGGCTCCGTGTACGTGGCGGTATAAACGGCGAACGGGATGGTCCTGAGGCGCGCGTCGGTCTTCCATTGGCGCAGGAGCGTGTACCCGTCCATCACGGGCATGAGCAGATCGGAGACGACAAGATCCGGCGGGGCCTGGCGGGCCTTGACCAGCGCCTCGGCGCCGTGGCGGGCCTCGTCGACGACGCACCCGTTGCCCTCAAGGAGCGCCCTCAACATGTAAAGGTTCTCCGGTTTGTCATCCACAATGAGCACGCGGATCATGAGGCCGATTCCTTTCCCTGCGGATGCAGGAAGCGTTCGATTTCCGCCACAAACGTCTCCGGGTTGACCGGTTTCTCGAGATACCCGTTGCAGCCGGCCGCCATGGCATGCTCCCGGTCGCCGACCATGGCGTAGGAGGTGACGGCCACAATGGGGATCGCGCGCAGCAGGGGATCGCCTTTCAGCACGCGGGCCACCTCATAGCCGTCCATGCCCGGCAACTGGATGTCGAGCAGAATCAAGTCGGGATGGATTTTTCCCGCCAGCTCAATGCCGGCCGGGCCGGACGCAGCCGGGACGACTTCATGGCCGGACTTCTCCAGAAGAAACGCGGCCAGATAGCGGTTCTGTTCGTTGTCCTCGATGAGAAGAACCCTGGCGCTCATAAGCTAAACGGCGGATTTTGGTGGTGGAGACGTATCATAGCCGCAGAGGAACGCAAGGAACCTAGCGCGGCTCCGCCGCAACCGAAGTAGCGAGCATCGAGTAGCGAGTAGTGAGCAGGGAACCTGGCCGGAGAAATCCTCGCGAAAATGAGCGATCTATCATTAGCCGGATCCATGCAATTGACATTCGTTTCGCTCTGCGTTGTTGCCGACCAACAGGTGGAGCGCGTTGTCCCTAACGCGCCCGGAGCGTCTTGGGGACAGGCCGCCCCACCTTGACTGCATAAGTCCGGATTAGTGTAGTACAAAGCGACGGCGGGGGGAGGGTCTTCAGGGTTTGGGCTGCGGGCTTCAGGCATTTGCTTGTGGGAGGATGCTGACGGTTTGGCTTGAAGACCCGCGGTTCATCTGGCCGGCAGCGAAAACGTGAACAAGCTGCCCCTGCCCCATTCGCTCCTGGCGTGAATCTCGCCGCCCATCAGTTCCGCCAGCCGCCGGCAGATGGCCAGGCCCAGCCCGGTGCCCTCATGCTGGCGCGTCAGGCCGGAGTCAATCTGCCGGAAGGGCTGGAAGAGTTTGTCCATATCCTCCGGTTTTATGCCGATGCCCGTGTCGGCAACCTGGAAATGAAGCGGGAGGACGGCAGCGGGGGAGCTTGGGGCGCCGGCGCCGCTCCGCGGAGCTTCTTCCTTCTTCGTCCTTCCGGCTTCAACCCCGGTCCCGGCTGTTTCCCGCCACACGCGAAGCGTCACGCCGCCCTGCTCGGTGAACTTCACCGCGTTGTTCAGCAGATTGAGCAGCACCTGTTCGACCCTCCGCTGGTCGCCGACCATCGTGCCGACTTCCGGCGCAAGCTCCACGCGCAACGCCAGGCTTTTCGCCTCTGCCAGGGGCTTAACAATGCCGGCGACCCTCCCGATGGAGGCGCGCAGATCAAACGGATCGCGGGTGACCTCCAGCTGCCCGGCCTCGATCTTGGAAATATCGAGGACATCGTTGATGAGCTCCAGCAGGTGCCGCGCGCTGGTGCGCACCATATCGAGCTGTTTGCGCTGCTCCGGGTTCAAGGGCCCCGGCAGCCCCTGAAGGAGGATACCGGTGAAGCCGATGATCGAGTTGAGCGGCGTGCGCAACTCGTGCGACATGGTGGCGAGGAACGCGGATTTCAGGCGGTCGGCCGACTCGGCGCGGTCCCTGGCCACGGCCAGCTCCGCCGTGCGTTCCGCCACGCGGCGCTCCAGACTGGCATTCAGCTGACGGACCGCGTCCTCCGCCTGTTTGCGCTCCGTGATGTCGTGGATGATGGCCACGTTGCCGGCCGAAGGGTCGTCCTGCCGGATGGGGGCGACGGTCAGGATGACGTTGCGCAACGATCCGTCGCTGCAGCGCATCCTCGACTCGGTGGAGGCTAGCCCCGTCTCCTGCAGATGGGCGTACAACTCCCGCCCCACGCGGTCAAACTCCTCGTCACTCTCATAGAGGATCCGGGTGCTGCTGCCAATGAGGCGTTGCTCGGGGTACCCGAATTTTTCGCACCAGAGTTTGTTCACGCTCTTGTGAACCCGGTTCTGAAGGATGCCGATGCCGACCGGCGCGGCCTTGAACATGCCCCGGATGGTGGCTTCGCTCTCGCGCAAGACCTTTTCCGCGTTCTCGCGCTCGGCGCTCGAACGCAGGGCGGTGAGGCCGTACCCCAGATCGTTGGCCAGTTCCATCAGCAGCGCGACTTCGGGCTCATCAAAGGCGTCCGGCGACGCGGAGTAGATCATCAGGGCGCCGAAGGCCTTTTCCTGGGCGAGCAACGGCAGCGTAAGGGACGAATTGAAACCGCGCTGGATCGCGGCCTCCCTCCATGGTGCGAATGAGGGATGGGCGGGGATGTTTCGGGCGATGACAGGCTCCCCGGCGCGGAGGGCGGTGCCGGTCGGGCCGCGCCCGCGCTCGGTGTCCGCCCACGTGAGCCCGAGGCTGTCCAGGTAGCCGTCCTCATTGCCGGCTCTTGCCACCGGACGGACGGTCTTCATTTCGTCCTGCTCGGCGAAGCCGACCCACGCAAAACGATAGCCGCCGGTCTCGACGACGATGTGGCAGATGCGGTCAAGCAACTCCGCTTCGTTGGCCGCGTGAATCACGGCCTGGTTGCAGTCGCTGATGGCGCGGAGGGCCCGGTTCAATCTGCGGAGTTCCTCCTCCGCCTGCTGGCGTGCGGCCAGCTCGTCGCGAAGCGCGTTGGTCCGCTCCGCGACCGTGCCCGAAAGGTCCGCCTGGCTTCGGGCGAGGACGAAGACCAGCAGGGAAAGCAGGAAGATCATGGCCGCTCCGGCCAGGTGAAACAGCAGGACGGGAATGCCCGTCGAGGCCTGCCAGCCCTTTCGGGGGCAGGCGCCCGCCTCCCACGCGCCTTCGGGGAGCCCGATGCGGCGCGTGATGGGCTGTTGCTCGAAGACCGCCGGCGAACCATAGAATACGCCGCCCAATTCGCGCCGGATCGCCAACCGGACATCGCCGGCGCTGTCCTCGCTGATCCCGGCTTCAGCGAGCAACGGGGCGATGTTCAGGACGACGGCGACCATGCGCGCAGGGCCGCCGCCGGTCCGCGGGAGCGGCTCGCGGATGATGATCCCCAGCCCGCCCTGGACAAGGTCAATGGGGCCGGTGACGACGATCCGCCCCGTCTCCTGCGCGCGGATCACATCGCCCCCGATGACGGGCCGCGGATCGGTCAGCAGGTTGTAGCCCAGGACTGATTCATTGCCCTTGAGCGGATAGGTGTAAGTGATGACGCCGTCGGAAACGATCTGAAAGGCGCGGATCCATTGCGCACTTGCGTGGAGTCCGGCCGCATACGCGTTGAACTGCTCAACGTCGACGGCCCCGCCCCCGGAGGTCTGGTGGGTCACGAATCCGGCCAAGCTTTGCAGATTCCCCACGATCCGGTCAAGAGACCGCTGCAAAGCGCCCGCCTGCAACTCCAGGGTGTGTTGCGTCCGGGTCCGTTGTTCATCGGCGAGCCGGTTTGCAAGACCCTTTCCCAGCCACAACATCGGGGGCGTCAGGAGCAACAGGGGCAGCGCTCCCCAGAGGAATGCCTTGATTCGGGGGTTCACGGCATTTCCCCGCCGCCATAACGCGGGGTTTCGCCAAAGCGGCGGTAAAGATCGTTGACCTCGTGCTTGAGTTCCCGGATCCGGTCCTCGCGGCCCAGGGTCACCTCGTACCACCGGCGGAGTTCGTCGAGCTGCTGCCGGATCTGCTCATCGGCCCGCTTGCGCGCGGTGATGTCGTTGAAGGTGACGATGAGGTTCTCGGCGAGGAACGTGGCGTGGAGTTCGCAGACGCGCGCCGAGCCGTCGCGGCAGGTGATCCGGTATTCACCGGCGTTGACAGTCCGGCCAGATTTGCGGGCGGTTTCCAGGCAGGGTCTCCAGCGGGCGACGACCGTCCGCCTATATTCCGGATCCGGGTAGGCGATCCGGTACCATTCCATTGCGGTGGGCGCGGTATGCCCGAAAAGGGTCAGCGCGCTGCTGCTCCAATAGTGGATCCTGTCATCCTGCAGATCGACAATCGCGATCGGGAACGGGGTGGCATCGAGGACGGAGCGGAGCTTTGCCTCGCTCTGGCGCAGCGCCTCCACGGCATTCCGCTGTTCCACAACCTTCCAGGCCGCGTCCATGAGCAGCTGCATCTGTTCGATGTCCTTGTCATCGTATTCGCGCTCCTTGTTGGCCACGGCCGCAACCGCCACAATCCGGTCGCCGCTGAATACAGGAATGGCAAGGCATCGGCGCAGGGGTGCGTCGCCCTCCGGGCACGCCTTTTTGAGCGGATGCGAGGCCTGGAAATCATTCAGAAGGATCGGCCGGCGCTGGCGGACGGCCTCGCCCCAGATGCCGGTTTTTTCCAGCTCATAGCAGGTCTGGGGATTGGGAATGGTGCGTTCCTCAATCACGTCCCTGGACCAGGTGTTCAGCTCGAACTGCTTCCGGTCTTCGTAATAGAAGCAGATGTAGCCGAGCTCGCTCTTGGTGAGTTTGATGGCTTCCTCAAGGGCAAAATCGAGGAACTCCTGGGTCTTCTCCGCGCGGTATTGCAGGATGGCGGAGATGCTGCGGGACCGGGCGTCCTCGCGGCGGGACTCTTCTTCCGCCTGCTTCCGCTCGGTGATGTCGCGGACGACGCTCAATTTGAACTGGCGGCCGTCGATCTCGACCGCCCGCCCGCTGATTTCCACGGGGAAGGCCTTGCCGTCCTTGCGCTGGTGAACCGTCTCAAACAAGCTGCCATCCGGAAGGGCGAAAAGCTCAAGCTGTTGGGGCAGGCCCGCAATTTCCTCGGGAGCGCGCAGCCCGCCGGGGGGCAACCGGCGAAATTCGTCGATCGTGTAGCCGTAGGTGGAAAGGGCGCGGTCGTTGGCCTCGATGACGCGCCCTTCCGCGTCCATCAGGAAGATCACGTTGTTGGCGTATTGCGTGATCAGGGCCAGCCGCTCGGTCGCCGCCTTGCGCTCCTTCTCCGCAACAAGGGTCCGGTGCAGGATCCGGGTCGCGTTGAGCCGCCAAAGGAAGCCGGCGAATCCGGCGGAGGAAAGCAGCAGGGCTGCGGTGACAAGGCCGACCATCCACGCCTCCTCCCGCAGGGGACCGTAGACTTCCGCCTGGTCCACCTTGGCGACCATGATCCAGTTCGAGCCCGGAATCGCGCGCATGGCCGCGAGCACCTTGACGCCCCGGTAGTCGATCCCTTCGCTTACCCCGCATCTCCCCATGGCGCCCATGGCCGCGGGCAGCTGCTGGTCGCGGAGGGAGCGGCGCAAGACAAGGGCGGTGCCGCGGCGGTGGCGGAGTTCATTGAGATAGACGACCTCCCCGCCTTCGCGGCGCACGAGCAGGGTTTCGGCGGTCCGGCTCGGCGTGGGCCACGACTGGATGAGTGGATAGAGAACCTCGCGCGGGTCGATCCGCAACACGATTGCGCCGATGATCGCCGCCGGTGTTTGCGCCTCGCCGGCTGCGAGGTCCGGAGATGGCGCCGCGGCCGCCCAAAGGGGGGCAACCACGTCGATGTGAATGTCGCCGCCGCCGCCGATGTGAAGATCGGAGATCAGGGCATCCTGGGATCGCGGAGGTGCATCCAGCAATGCGTGCAATTGCGGATCCGAGATGTCGGCTGCCCCCGGTACAGACAGCCGGACCCGGCCCCGGGCGTCAACCAACGAAATCTCCTTGTACGGGTAAATCCGGCGCAGTGCGTCAAACCAGGTGAGGATCACCGCCCGTTTGGACGCAGAATCGGGATCGGCGAAAAAGGCCGCCGCCGTCTGCGCGAAGAACGGGGTCTTCACGACCATTCGCGCGTCCCCCAGGCGTTCGTCACGCCAGGAGGCGATCTGCCCGTCCTTGAGATCAGCGATGGTCCCGAGCTCCTCGAAGATCCCCTTTTCAATTTCGAACTGCCTGAACTTGAAATACAGGAACCCGAGCACGGTGATGACCGCCGCCAGGGCTGCCGTGGCCACGAGCAGGCCGAGCTCGAACGATCGCTTCTCGGCCTCTTCGGCCTCTTGCGCATCCAAAGGGGTCCGATCGATGTTCATGCGCTTCGATCCTGCGCCTCCGGCTGCAACCGTCACCGAGCCGGCGGCGGGTTGCGCGAACAACAGGCCCGCGCTCAGGATGATGAATGCCGCCGCGGTATGGACCGCTATCTGCGCAGAGGGAGCCAGACCGATGAGCGCGGAGGCGCCAAAGAGATATCCGAGCAGGGGAACGATCGCGATCAGCGCTCCCAGAAGCGCCAGCAGCCGGGCGGCGAATCTCAACCGGCGGAATCCGGCCAGGAGCGCTGCACTCCCCAAAAGCACAAAGTCCAGCGTCGTAAAGGGTGACATCCGCCCCGGCGACAGGGTTCCCACCGTTCCGGCGGGTTCTGTGAAAAGCAACTGATCGAGGCACAGGTTCCAGTCGGTCAAATACTCGACGAGCGTCAGCAACCCCAACAGGATTGTGGCGCTTGCGCAGATTTGCGCCAGGAGGCGGGCCCAGGGGTGGGGCGGCGCCAGCCCGAGCAACCCGAGCGCGGCGCCGGCGAGGATCAAGCCCGCGGCCGTGTTGGCCTTCATGGTCACCATTCCCGGCAGCACGCTTTTCAGAATCGCGATGTCGAACTCCCAGCCGACCAGCACTGCGGCTCCTATCAGCAGCGGCACCGCGGCCGCGATGCGCGAGAGGGTCTGCAAAAGGTGGATCCGTCGGGCGGCCGCCCGGGGCGGGTCATTGTCCAGGGGGGCTTTCATTCGGGGTGACATGGGCCGGAGAAATCTCCAACCGGCGCCGCCGCTTGAGTGCGCGGGGCGATGGCCGGGAGGAGGCCGGGCTGAATTTCAGGCGGGGAGGACGGGTTCGGAAGGTGCAGTGGAAGATGGGATGGCCGTCTGCCAGAATGCCGGCGCCGCGTCGCAGCCGTCCATCTTCGGCATCGGGCATTCCATGAGAATAAAATTGTATCCGGCGCGGGGCCGGGCGTCGAGCCCGGAAGGCTGCTCCAGAGCCGAACGGGCGCCGGCGGCCTGCGGGACACCGCAGCCCGCGCCTTTCAAGAGCCGCACGGTGGCTGCGAGCAGATCCGGATCATCGTCGACCGCTAGAATGGTGTTGGTCGCACGCATTTCGGCCGGGCCTCAGGTTGCGCAGGAGGATTTGTGACATGATGCTTATATCGGCATTTTCAGCCAGGGGAAGACCGATTTTTTCCGGCATTTCAAACGGCGTGGACCCGGGGAGTGCGGCCCGGCCGGGCCTGCTGTTTCGACGCAGCGTCCGCACCGGGTTTCTCCTCCATCTCAGGGAAGCGGAACGGGCCCGGTCGCCTTGCGCCTGGCGCCGGCCGCGGGCCTCTGGCGGCTTGGAGATCCCATTCGACAAGCTGCCGGACATTGACAGTTGCTCCCCACGGGCAACCCTGGATGGATGATGCTTCACCGCCCGGCCGTCCTTCCCGTCCTCATCGCGCTGTTCCTCGGATGGCCGGCGCTCCCAGGCTTGAGCGAAGAGGTCGGGCCGGTCACCCCCGATGCTTCTCCCGAAGCCCGGGCGGTGCTGCAGATGCTCCACGACATCTCGGGCCGCTGCACGCTGACGGGCCAGCACAATTATCCGAACACCGGAAGCCGCAACTCCGAGTTCGCGGCCCGGTATGTGGGGGAAACCCCTGCGATCTTCGCATCCGACTTTGGCTTCGCCAAGCCGGGAGACACCGATTCCTGCCTTGCGCGGCCGGACATCGTGAAGGAGGCGATCCGCGAATACCGGCGCGGATGCCTGGTGGATCTGTGCTGGCATGCGGTTCCTCCCACGGCCGACGAACCGGTGACGTTCCGGCCGCTGCCGGGCAGCGATCCGAAGAAGCTGGCAAGCGTCCAGGGCCGGCTCACCGACGAGCAATTCAAGGACGTGCTGACGCCGGGCACCGCGCTCCACCAGCATTGGTGCGCCCAGGTGGACGCGATCGCGGTCTTCCTCAAACAGCTCCAGGACGCCCATGTTCCCGTCTTGTGGCGCCCGTACCACGAGATGAACGGCGACTGGTTCTGGTGGGGGGGGCGCACCGGGGAATACAGCACCGCCGCCCTCTACCGGCAGATCTTCGACCGGCTGGTGAATCACGACCATCTCAACAACCTGATCTGGGTGTGGAGCATGGACCGCGTTGACAACAAGCCGCGGCAGGAACACGCACAATATTTCCCCGGCATCAACTACGTCGATGTCCTCGCCCTGGACGTCTACCATGACGATTTCGCGCAGTCCTATTACGACAGCCTCGTGGCGCTGTCCCAGGGCAAACCTCTTGCGCTCGACGAGGTGGGCAGTCCGCCGTCGCCGGAGATTCTGCAGAAGCAGCCCCGGTGGGTCTATTACGGCATCTGGACCGGCATGGTCCGCAACACGCCGCGGTTGCGGTACGATGTCCTCCTGCGCGATCCGCGGATCCTCAACCTCGAAGATCCGGCGTGGTGGAGCGTGATGGCGCCGGTCCGTGCCGCCTCCGGGCTGCCGGCCCTGCATTTCGATCCCGCACCGGCGGATTTCTCGGGAGTCTGGGTCCTGAATGAAGCGAAGAGCACCTGGGGGGGGATGGGCGCGGCGTTCGCACCCGCGCGGATGGAGGTCGTCCATCGCGGCAATGAACTGACGATCCGGAGCACCCGCATCGTCGAGTATGCGGACGATCAGGTGACGGAGGACCGGCTGACCCTCGACGGCGCGGAGGCGAAATCGGTTTTCATGAACGCGCCGCGCGTCACCACCGCCCGGGTTTCCTCCGACGGCGGCCAGCTCATGATTGATACAACCGTCTCCTTTGCCTGGGGCCCGCCGGGGACGAAATTCATCACGAAGGACGCGTGGAGCCTGGGTGGGCACGGAGAACGTCCTGACAATCCGGCGGTCCACCAGCTCGTTCATGGGGGAGCAGACCACCACCATGGTCTTCGACAAGCGTTAGGATCCGGCGCGGCTTCACGACGTCGGGCGCACCTCATGCAGCACCGCGCCGGGGGTTTGTCCGGGTTGGAGCCGGTGTGCCCTGTCGGCTGCGGGAAACGGCCGGGCGCAACGCCGGGCTTCAGAATGACCGGCTCACGCCCAGGCCTGCCCCCAGGGCGCTGACGCCCCGGTTGCGGCCGGACAGCCCGCCGCTCGAAATATGGTTGAACATGAGCTCGCCGGCCAGGGACCAATGCGGCGACAGCCGCCTGCGGATTCCGCCGCCCAGGCTGGTTCTGAATTCCACGGCTTCTCCAAGTTGCATCTGGGTGGGGTTGCGGTAGGCGTCCGCATACAAGACGCCGGATCCGCCCTGAACGTACGGGCGCCATCTGTCCGCTGAACCCGCCCATTCGCGCCGCACGAGCAGGGACGGGCCGCCGAGGAAATGCCCGAAGCCGTTCACAACGTCGCAGACGAAGAGTTCCCCGACCCAATCCCAACCGGCATATTGGCGCCCCGCCCAGCTGACCGGCCAGGCGCTCCGAACAAAAACTCCGGCATAGTTGAACGTGCTGCGCAGGCGGCTCGCCCATATCGGTGAGACGAGGACGCCCGCAAGGGCTTCCGTTTCGTCAGGAGCCGCGACGGCGGCAGCCGTGGGTGTGGCGCACATTCCAACAACCATCAGGATCGAACGTCCATGTTGCGGTTCCTGCACGCATCGGGAGGCAGTGTCCTGATTTGATCACCCCGCAAAACGGGGTTCGATTACCATCGCCGTCGCGCTTCAATGGAGGGCGGCCTCGGGAAGACTGTCAACCTCCATCCTCTCAACGGAGCGCGCCTTTCCCCCTCCGCATCCGGCGCCGTCGTTCCGCCTCAGGCAAGCGTCGCGACAAACGCGCTGAGGCTGTCGAACACCGGGCTGCCGTGTTGCGCGACCTCCGGGATCGCCCCGGGATCGATCGGGCCGGTCCGCACGATGATCGGGTGAATCCCGGCGTTGAGCGCCGCCTGGTGGTCGCCGGCGTTGTCCCCGACCATGTAACACTGCGCCGGATCAAGGCCGTGTCGCGCAATCATCTCGAGGATGAACCGGGGGGACGGCTTGCGATAGGCGGACGGCTGGCCCGGCGCCTCGGGCGCGATGCAGATGTTGTCGAAAACAGGGCGGGGCAGGGCGAGCCGTTCTTCGAGGCGCGCATTGACCCGATGGGTGTCCCCGATCGTGTGATAGCCGCGGCCAATCCCCGACTGGTTCGTGAAGAGAAAGAGCCTGAAGCCCAGCTCTCGCGCCCGCCGCAGCGCGGCAGCGGTCCCGGGAATCACCTCCACGCCCGCCGGATCGGCGAGATAAACCCTGTCGACAATCAGCGTGCCGTCGCGATCGAGGAAGAGCGCGCGACCGGCTCCCGCGGGAGCCCCGGAGCCGGCAGTCGAAGGGCGGGGGGCGGCACCCGGGCCGGACGGCGCAGACGCGGCCCGCTCAGTGCCTGCAGGCGGTCCGCCCGGAATGCGGGCGCCCGACATCCGGCTGTCCGCCTTGGGCTGCATGAATCCGGCTTCGCCAGGGGGCCCGCTCACGGCGAATGCGAAACGTAGGCGACCAGTTCGTCGGGCGAGACCGTGGCGGTGCCGATCTTGCCCACGACCACGCCGGCCGCCGCGTTGGCAAAATGCGCGGCCGTCTCGAGGTCCGCCCCCGCCAGCATTGCGAGCGTCAGGGCGGCGATCACCGTGTCGCCGGCGCCCGAGACGTCGAAAACCTCCCGGGCGGCAGTCGGAATCCTCCGGCCGGGCACGCCCTGGCGGCTCGGCAGCATCCCGTCCGCGCCGAGCGTGACGACCAGGTTGCGGGGATGGTATTTTTCCCAGATCCTCCGGCAGATTTGCGCGTCATCGAAACCGCCCGCCCCCGGATTCAAACCGGCCAGTTCGGCGGCTTCCCGGTGATTGGGCGTGAGGAGATCGAGGTTGTCCGAATCGTTGCCGCCCGCCGGCTTGGGATCGAGTGACACGAAACCGTGATGGCGCCGCACCGCCGCGACAATCTTCGCCATCAGCTCCGTCGTGAGAAGGCCCTTGGCGTAGTCGGAGAGGATCACGCCGGGGCATTTTGCAATCTTGCGCTGCAGCAGCGCGAAGGCCGTTTTCGACGCAAGGGCGGAGCGGTAGCGGGCCGGCGCGTCCTCGGCGTCGATGCGGCAGAGCTGCTGGTTCCGCACGACAACCCGTGTCTTGGTGATCGTGGCGCCGTCCTGCAGGAATCCGGCGTCGAACGCGATGCCCCGGGCGGCCAGATGCCTGAGGAGTTTCTCCCCGCTGGCGTCCCTCCCGACGGCGCCGGCCAGCTCGACCCGGGCGCCCAGCGACGCGGCGTTTGCCGCGACGTTTCCGGCGCCGCCGACGGTGTCAGTCTCCCGTTCGAGCTTCACCACGGGGACCGGCGCCTCGGGCGAGATGCGCGTGGCATCGCCCCAGATGTAGTGGTCGAGCATTACGTCGCCGACGACCAGGACGCGGAGGCCGGCGATTTTTTTCAGCAACTGGCGGGTTCTAACGGGCGAGATTGCGGGCATCAGGGGATCTCCCAGTCGTAATGATAATGAGAAAGCAGTTTTGGCCGGCCGGGCGTCACCTGCACCACGTCCTCGATGCGGCAGGCGCCGAGCTCCCGGTAATACAGGCCCGGCTCGACGGTGACGACGGCGCCGGCTTTCAGCACATAGTCAACGCTGCCCGCGATCCGGGGCAGCTCGTGCACGGCGAGGCCGAGGCCATGCCCGGTGCCATGGAAGAATCCGCTGGAACCCGATGCCGTGTGCCGGGTGGGGTAGTCATGGGCGTTGAAGCATTCAACCACGCGGTTGTGCACGTCCCTGCCGTTGACGCCGGCGTGGATCGCGGCCAGCGCCACCTGCTGGGCGGCCCGGACCGCGGCGACGAGGCGGCGCTGGGCCTCGGAGGCATGGCCGCGGAGGAAGGTGCGCGTCATGTCGCCGTGGTAACCGGTGGCGGCGATGCGCGGGAAAACGTCGACGATGATGAGTTCATGCGCCTTGAGCGGGCCGTGGCCGCTCTCATGCGGATCGCATCCCTGGGGGCCGCCGGCGGCGATCGTGTCGAGCGAGGCGCCGCCCGCGCGCAGGCACGCGCTTTCGATGGCGAACTTCAGGTCCTCCGACTTCAATTTCCGGCCCTGGTGAAAGAGCCAGCGGCCCTTGATCCGGGCGCGCCGCAGCAAATCCTCGGCCGCGGCGATCCCGATGGCGGCGCAGCGGTTGCCTGCGCGGAGCGCCGCGGTTTCCGCCGGGGTCTTGATCTCGCGCTCCGGGAAGATCATGCCCCCCGCGGGCGCCAGGCGGAGGCCCTGATCGATGAGCTTGAAGGCGACGCCGGCGGGGAAGTCATCGGGCACCGTGAACGCGGGGATCCGGTAGCGCCCGGCCAGGAGCACGATGACCTCGGCCGGGCCGATGCGGCGGTCGGGCCAGCGCGCGCGCGCCTTGCGGTGCCATGCCTCGAGCGGAAGGACGAGATCGAAGGCGGATCGCCGTTTCACCCGCCCGAACTCCAGGGCGCTCACCACGCAGACCTTTCGGCGGCCGGCGCGAAAGGAGATGAATGGATCGGGAACCGCTATCCGGCCAAAATACCGCTGGTCCGGGTTGGTCGCCGAATCGGCATAGAGCAGAGGGGGCGGTTGCACTGCGGCGAAAGCGAGGTTGAAGTACGAAGCGCGGTGCATTACCCATGAACGCGGGGAAAAACGCAAAGATGTTTTGGGCATTTTCCAGTCGACGCCTGAGAGCGGTGGGTTGTGCGCTGCTGTCCGCCCTGGCTCTCCAGGGCTGCGGGCGCAATCCGCCGCTGACCGCGCGGCCTGCGAAGACCGCGGGCGATTGGTTTGAAATCAGGGTGGGGGACCAGGTGGTGCAGATGCAGCTTGCGATCCAGCCCCTGGAAATGGAACACGGGCTGATGGGGCGCCGTGACCTCGGAAGCGATCAGGGCATGCTGTTCGTGTACCGCACACCGACGCAGATGAGCTTCTGGATGCACGACACGCCGCTGCCGCTGGATATCGGGTTCTTCAGCCGCCAGGGTGAGCTGAAGGAGGTCTATGCGATGCAGCCCTTCGACGAGACCACGATCCGCTCCCGGAGCGACGCACTCGAGTTCGCGCTCGAGATGAACCAGGGCTGGTTCCACAACCATGGAGTCAGACCGGGCGCGGCGCTCGATCTCGCGGCGCTGCGCGAGGCGCTCAAGGCCCGCGGCGTCGCTCCGGAGAATTTCGGGCTGGGGCAGGTTCCGCCTGATCGGGGGTCATCATCAGCCGGGCGGTAAAACATCCCCGGGCGGCCCGGTTGAAGCTCGTGGTCCATGGCCCGCCCCAGGTTTGGGCTGGTGGAATGGATTTGATGGCCGTCACTTTCCAGGGCCGGGCCTGAGCAGGTGGCCCCGCACCGATTTCAGTGTCGATTCGGCAAGCCTCACCTGGTTCTGGTCGATTTGAATCTGCTCGATGATCCGGTCCATCTCCTCCCCGGCCAGACGCCGCTTTTCTGCGCCAAGAGGCGTCAGGGAGACTCGCCATGTTCGCGCGTCCGAACGCCGGCGCTGGATGAGGCCCTTCTTCCGCAGGTGCCGCACGTGAAAAGTGATGCTCGAAGCAGCCACGATGACCTGGTCGCTGATCTGCCTCTGGGAGAGCGGGCCATCCGTCAGCACGTTCAGGATATTGTACGTCATCGGCGTCAGGCCAAACGGCTTGAGCATCCTGCTGCCGGCGGCTTCGATCGTTCCTGCGGCGGCGATGATTTCGTAGATCAGGGTCTTCATACGTGATTTTGGATGACGACTCTTAGGCGCGGACTGGCCAACTCGCTTGCGGGTGTAATGGTGGTTCTCTGCCACGGGATGAATCCGAAGAACCACGTCCGCCAGAACGCCAGCGGAGCATCGGGGTTGCCATGGAACAGGTGATCGAAGGTCTCGATCTCGCTGATCGACTGATGAGTGCTCTCATATACGACGTCGTGGACGAACTTGGAACAGAAGGTCTTTCGAGACTGGAGATCGAACCCAAGCGAATAGAACCTCCCCAACTGGGAATTGGCAAACTTGAGCATCGTGCGTTTTTCCGCATCAGTCGGTTCGATCCTCAATCGCATGATCGCGAATTCCTGATTCTCTGAGCGGTTGAGGAACTTTCGCAGCGGCGTCTTGCGAACACACGGAACGCCGCTCTCCGCCACGATCCAATCGCCGAGTTGATGATCGACGACGATTCCGACATGGGAGGTCCAGCTTTGGGTGGTGACGGCCACGCGGCTGAAGATCGGGCCGCCGATCCGGGTGAAGACGATGTCTCCGACAGCAGGCCTGCTGGCCACGACCTTGTCGTATGTCTGCTGGTCAAGATTGGCCCGGGCGGTGGCGAGCACGGCAAAGAGCAGCCCGCTGGTGAGCAGAAAGTGCTTTCCGTATTGCATGGTTATGGTTAGTCACGCAACGATTGTAATCACAAGTATTATTATTGAAAGCATCGGTAACAGATTGCGGCATAACATTAACCAAATAATCTAAACAGTTTTAGATTACGCATGCTGCCTGCCATCTCCTCTTTTGCCCGCCTCCATCAACGGCACTCCCCCACCGGTTCCCCTGGTGGAACACTCTCCCGCCACCGGGTCTTTCAGATTTCCTCCCTCGCGGCGTGAAGATCATCCTCGCAGATCTTTGCGTTCCTCAAAAATGAGGACTAAATGAAAGAAGCACCCACATGAACAAACGATTTCTTGGGGAAAGCGGCCTGCAAGTTTCGGCCATCGGCTTCGGCTGCATGGGCCTCGATTACGCCTACAGCAACAAGCTGACGAAGCAGGACAGCATCACACTGCTGCGCGCGGCGTTCGACCGCGGAGTCACCTTTTTCGACACCGCGGAAATGTACGGCCCGTTCACCAACGAGGAGTTGGTCGGCGAAGCGTTCGCGAATTGCCGCGACCAGGTGGTGATCGCCACGAAATTCGGCATCAAGCTGGTTGACGGCAAGCAGGCCCAGGACAGCAAGCCGGACGGCATCAAGCACTCGATCGAGGGCTCCCTCAAGCGGCTCAGGACCGACTACATCGATCTCTATTACCAGCATCGGGTCGACCCACAGACGCCAATCGAGGATGTGGCCGGGGCGATCCAGACCCTGATTAAAGAGGGCAAGATCCGTCATTGGGGCCTTTCCGAAGCGGGCGTGAAGACCATTCGCCGGGCTCATGCGGTGCAACCCGTGACCGCAGTGGAAAGTGAGTACTCGCTTTGGTGGCGCCGCCCGGAGGCAGAACTGATGCCGACCCTTGAGGAGCTCGGCATTGGTTTCGTTCCGTTCAGTCCGCTCGGGAAAGGATTTCTCACCGGGGCACTCAGCAAGGATGCAAAATTTGAGAAGAACGATTTCCGCAGCATCGTTCCCCGCTTCACGAGCGAAAACCTCCAGGCCAATCAGGTGCTGGTTGATTTGCTGGGTCAAGTCGCCGGAAAAAAGAATGCCACCCCGGCACAGATCGCCCTTGCCTGGATCCTCGCCCAGAAATCCTGGATCGTGCCGATTCCTGGCACCACCAAGCTGCACCGCCTGGAGGAGAACAACGGTGCGGCGGCGGTGGTTCTCACCGCTGCGGAGTTGAATGAAATCAAATCCGCGTTGGAGAAGATCAAGATCGCGGGCGAGCGTTATCCGGAGGAACTCGAAAAGCGCACCGGCCTTTGAAATGCCCGGACGCTGAGCAAGCGTTTGCGCTGCGCCAGCAGTCACATCGGAGAATCAAAGAAAGGAGTTGGTCATGGATATCAAACGAGGCGGATCACAACCGTCCATCAAAGGACCGGCCGACTGGTTTACCGGCACGGTGCGAATCGACCCCCTGTTTCCGTTAACGCCTCCCGCGCGCGCGGCAGGCAATACGGTGACATTCGAGCCGGGCGCGCGAACCGCCTGGCACACGCACCCTCTCGGTCAGACGCTGATCGTGATCGCCGGATGCGGGCGCGTGCAGCGCTGGGGCGAGCCCATCGAGGAAATTCGGCCGGGAGACGTGGTGTGGTTTTCTCCGGGCGAGAAGCACTGGCATGGCGCCGCTCCCGCAACGGCGATGACGCACATCGCGATTCAGGAGCAGCTTAACGGCAAGGCCGTCGAATGGAT
This sequence comes from uncultured Verrucomicrobiae bacterium, assembly GCA_963827125.1. Taxonomy (GTDB): domain Bacteria; phylum Verrucomicrobiota; class Verrucomicrobiia; order Opitutales; family Opitutaceae; genus Fen-1467. The sequence goes on along the minus strand of CAWHAC010000010.1, from coordinate 511,987 downwards.
GGAGAAGGTCACAGACGAACAATATCAGGCGCCAACGAGCGCCGGCCAAAAATCATGAGCATCAACGAAATCCTGTTCCGACCTACGCGCCAGGAACTGTGAGCGTTGCGACCCGCACGATGAACTCCTTCAAAAAGGCCCTCGTTGCGTACTTCTCGCACAGTGGTCAACTGGCGTTTCACAACGAAGGACGCCCGGATAAAACCCGCCCGGCTGAATCCGAAACTAAGAAGAATTCTGGATACTAGAATGCCGCGAGGAGCTTCTCCAGGTCGACGTGATCCGTGACGAGTCTCTTGATCACCGGAATCTTGTCGCTGTCCTGAGGCTGCGTCTTGACGGTCATGTTATGGATCTTCGAGGTGATCGTGTAGGCGTCCTCGCGCGCCGCGATCACCGGAAGATCGGTCTGCGCCAGGAGTTCGAGCAGCTTGGGGTGGGGCAGGATGTCATTGGTGAGGATGATGCCGGCGATGGCCTTGGTGCCGGAGATGCTGGTGGCGGAGATGGCGGCAAGGATCACATCGTCGCGATCGCCGGGCGTGATGAGCAGATTGCCGGGCTGGAGATGGTCAATGATGCCCTTGGCCGTCATGGCACCCACGACGACGCGCAGAATCCGGTCGTTTGCGCCGGAGGCCTGCGCGTTGAGCCAGCGCCCGCCGATTTCCCCGGCGACCTGCAGAAGATTGGGGGCGGAGAGCATCTTCTGCACGGGGAGGACTCCCAGCAGGGGCACGCCGAGGCGCTTGAGGCCGAGACCGGCGTAGTGCGCGACCTGGGGGAGCTTCTCGGGCTCGACCTTGTTGAGGATGGCGCCGATGATCTCGACGCCCTCGCGGTCGAAGAGCGCCTGGTTGAGGGCGACCTCGTCGATCGGCCGGCCGATGCCGCCCGGGCAGACCAGGATGACCTTGGCATCCAGAATCCTGGCGACGCGGGCGTTCGAGAGGTCGAACACCGAGCCGACACCGGCGTGACCGGTGCCTTCGATCAGGGTGAAGTCCTTCTCCCATGAAACACGGTCGAACGCGCGGCAGATCCGATCCACCAGGCCGCCGTAGGTCTCCTCCGGATTCGCGAGAAAGCGGCGGGTGAAGGTCGGATCGATCGTGATCGGGCTCATGCTCTCGATGGGCACGCGCACGTTGTAGATCATGTCGAGAAGGTAGGAGTCCTCGTCGACCTTGTGCCCATCGACCTCGACGTAGCGCTGGCCGATCGGCTTGATGAAGCCCACGCGCGGATAGAGATGTTGCAGCGCGGCGAACAAGCCGAGGCAGGCGGTGGTCTTGCCGTCGTTCATGCGCGTGGCGGCGACGAAGATGCGCCTCGTGACCGTGTTTGTCGGGCTGGCCAGGAGCGGAAGCGGCGGCTGGTCGAACGGGTTGGGATCGGACGTCATGCGGAGGTCGGGGGCCGGGAGCCGGAATGCAGCACTCATTCTTCCTATGCGGTGCCGTAGAGGAGCCGGGGGTCGATCGCCTGGCAGCCGACGACGGCGGCTGCCCCGAAGACGTTGTGGGCGCTGGCTCCGCGGCTGATCTCGGCTGCGGGCCGGCTGAGGCCGGTGATGATCTGTCCGAAGGTGTTCGCGCCGGCCAGCACCTGCACGAGCTTGAACCCGATGTTGGCGCTGACGAGGTCCGGAAAGATGAGCACGTTGGCCCTGCCGCCCACGTCCCCGGCCACGTTCTTGGCCTCGGCCACGTGCGGATCGAGGGCGGCGTCGACCTGCAGTTCGCCGTCGATCGCCATCGGCAGCGCGGCGTCCGCCGCCTTGGCGCGCGCGAGTTCCGTCGCCGTGCGCATCTTGACGACGGCGGGCTGGTCGGACGCGCTCTTGCTCGCATAGCTCAGCATCGCGACGCGCGGGAGTTCGTTGGTCAGATGGCGGGCGATCATCGCGGTGGCGACCGCGATGTCCGCGAGCTGCTCCGCGGTGGGTTGGGGAATCACGCCGCAGTCGGCCAGGAAGAGCGAACCGTCGATGCCGACCTTCTGCTCATCCCAGTCGAGAATCATGAGCGACGAGGCGGTGGCGACGTTCTCCAGCCGCGGGATGATCTGAAAGAGCGGGCGCAGGGCGATCGAGGCCGACATCGTGGCGCCGCCGACCAGGGCGTCGACCTGCCCCGTCGCGAGCATCATTGCGGCGAAATAGTTGCTGTCGAGCATCGCGGCCCGGCCGGCGCCGGGGCTGATGCCCTTGTCGCGGCGCAGCGTTTCAAACTGGCTCGCGAACGCGTCAAAATCCTCGCTCCGCGAGGGTTCGATGAGGCGCATGCCGGCGAGATTCACGTCCAATTGCGCCGCCGCCTCCTTGATGCGTGCGCGATCGCCGAGGAGGATGGGCGCGCCCATGCGGCGCGTCACCCACTGGCGCGCGGCCTGGAGAACGCGCGGATCGGCGCCCTCCGGAAACACGATGCGCTTGGGATGGCGTTGCAGCCGCTCAACGAGTCTGGGAAGCAGGGACATTCGGGCGCAACATACCTCCCGTCGCGGGAAGCGTCAATGCCGCTCGCCGTGGACCTGCGCCCGGCTGCGAAGGAAGCCTGCATAAATGCTGGCGCTTGGCGGGTTCCTCGCCCAACATCGGCTTGGTATCGGCCAGGAAATGACGAACACGGCTTCGAAACGGGGCACGAGTATCGCGGCAACGATGCAGTGGCGTTCCGGGGGGCCGAGAATCAATGGGCGTTGAGATCCAGCACAAAGCCATGGCGACCAGACCAGCCGAATTCAACAGACGGATACTCATCGTCGACGACGATCCCTCGATCCATGCGGATTTCCGGAAGATCCTGGGCCCCCAGAAACCCGGCGGGCGCAAATCGGGTTCGTCGCCGGCAGTGTCATTGGACGGGGCGGCCAAGGCCGGCCAGCGGATCGAATTTGACGTGACGGCGGTCGCACAAGGAGCGGAGGGTGCGTCCGCAGTGCGTGAGGCTGTCGGGGCTGGAAAACCCTACGCGATGGCCTTCGTGGACATGAAGATGCCCCGAGGCTGGGATGGCATCGAAACCATCCTGCGAATCTGGGAGGCTGATCCGGACATCCAGGTTGTTTTGTGCTCAGCGCGCTCGGACTGTTCGAATGACGAGATCGCCAATCGTCTGGGGAATGCCAACCGCCTGGTGATTCTGAGAAAGCCGTTCGATGCCCTCGATGTTCTGCAGCTGGCCAGCGCGCTCACAGAAAAGTGGGCCTTTCTGCAGTGGTCAAAGAGCGGGGTTCCGGACAAGGAACAGATGGCAGGCGATACGGCGCGGGACACAAAAAAGGAGAACGTCCAGGCCCCTGTCGACGTTCGGGAGCATCAACGCACCCGGGAGTTGTTGCGCGCAACGCAGGAGAAGCTGAACCAGTTTCTGGCGAAGAGCCCCACGGTTCTCTACTCGTTCAAACTCGATGGGGAGAGTCTCGCGCCGGTGTGGATCAGCGCCAACTACTCCCTGCTCACTGGAGGCCGGATCGAGGATTGGTTTCAACAGGCGCCCGCTCTCGCGTATGTGGTCGAGGCGGACCGCGGAGGCGTCCTGGAGGGGTTGAATGCCCTTCTGGACAAGGACGTTTCAAGTCTGAATTACCGCATCCGCTGCAAAGACGGCCAGGTCCGGTGGATCCGGGACGACCTGAAGCTGGTGCAGGATGCTGAAGGCCGTCCGGCGGAGATCATCGGCTGCTGGACGGATATCACGGAGCAGCGGATGCTGCAGGAGCAGCTGTGGCAGGCGCAGAAAATGGAATCTGTGGGCCAGCTGGCGGAAGGGGTGGCCCACGATTTCAACAATCTGCTGATGGTGATCAAGGGTGACGTTGAGTTGCTTCTCAACACCGAGAAGTTCAAGGAACCCGTCGTGAGGCTGCTGCGCCAGGTGCTCAGCGTGGCGGAAGGCGGCGGGCAGATGACCCAGCAACTCCTGGCGTTCAGCCAGAAGCACCTGATGCAACGCCAGGCATTGGAGCTGAACGGGCGGATCGCCGCGGTCGGCAAGCTGCTTGGGCGCGCTCTCGGCGAGCAAATCACGGTGAAGACCCGCTGTGCCGACAATTTGCCCAGCATCGTCGCCGACCAGAGTTTGATCGACCAGGTGATCATGAACCTGGCGATCAACGCGCGGGACGCAATGCCCCGGGGAGGGCAGCTCACGATCAGCACGAGCGTTCAAACCGTGGATGAAGGCTGCCAACGCCAGAATCCTGATGCGCGGGCCGGGTGCTTTGTCTGCCTGAGCGTGACTGACAGCGGGTGCGGGATCGCCAGGGAGCATCTGCCGCACCTCTTCGAACCCAGTGCTGCCGTGGGAGAAGCGGGCTTGGGCACCGGCCTCGGCCTGGCCGCCGTGCACAGCATCGTCAAACAGCATGAGGGCTGGGTCGAGGTGGAGAGCCAGCCCGGGAAGGGCACCACGTTCCGCATCTTCCTGCCGGTCTTCAGCGCCCCCGCCAGTCCCGTGGAGGAAACCCGCAGCGGACACATCGAAAGCGGCGGACAGGAGATGATCCTGGTTGTCGAGGATGAGCCTGCCGTCCGCGGGCTGGTGCGCACGGCCCTCCAGCAGCATGGATATCAGGTTTGCACAGCGAACTCAGGAGCCGAGGCGCTCAACTCCTGGGCGGGGAACGTGGATGAAATCGACCTGCTGATCACCGATGTGGTCATGCCGAACGGCATCTCCGGATTGGAACTCGCGCAAAAGCTGCAGGCCAGGAAGCCGCAGCTCAAGATCGTCTACATGAGCGGCTACAACACCGGCATGACGGAGAAAAAATCGGGCGCCGTCGTCGGCGAGGGAACCCACTTCCTCCAGAAGCCATTCAACTCGGAGAAGCTGGCTGAAATGGTGCGCGCGTGCCTGGATGGAATGCCGCCGCCTCGTTAGCACGCGGATTCCCCGGCCTGATCCATGGCAGAGGTCATTCTTCTCCAAGCGGCTCCTGATCTTGACGGCGGAGTCGCGGGTGTGCGGATTGCCGGCGCAGCTTCATGCCTTGAGCGTCCCCCCGTGCGGCGCAAAACACAGCCGCGCGCCTGGCACGCGTTCGGATGGGCGGATTCAAAACCCTCGGCCGCCTTAAGAAAACCGCGGATTGACCGATGAAACAGAGACAAGCCGTGGAAACAGGAACCCATGAATTGAACAGACGGATTCTCATCATTGATGACAATTCCGCCATTCATGCGGATTTCCGGAAGATCCTCGGGGTGCAGAGTCCGAACACGCGCGAGCTGGCTCAGAAAACGGCGGTGTTGTTGGGAGGGAACGTTGAATCGGGTCTGTGCATAGAATGGGACCTGACGGTGGTCGCGCAGGGAGACGAGGGCCTTTCCTCGGTGCGCGAGGCAGTTCGGGCGGGAAAACCCTTCGCGCTGGCATTTGTGGATGTGAGGATGCCTCCGGGTTGGGATGGGATCGAGACGACCGCCCGGATCTGGGAGGTCGATCCGGACATCCAGATCGTCCTGTGCTCGGCGTACTCGGACTACACGTGGGACGAGATCCGGGGCCGTTTGGGGAGCACGGACCGCCTGGTGATCCTGAAGAAGCCGTTCGATGTCGTCGAGGTGCTCCAGCTGGCGAGCGCGCTCGCCGAGAAGTGGGCCCTGTTGCAGCGTTCAAAGAGCGAGTTCCGCAACCTGGAACAGATGGTGGGCGATCGCACACGGGAGATCCAGAAGGCGAACACCCAGCTGCAGGCCGAGATCCGGGAACACCAGCGCACGGTGGAGGTGCTGCGCGCGACGCAGGAGAAGTTGAACCATTTCCTGGCGAAGAGCCCTGCTGTCCTCTACTCGTTCAAGATCGAGGGCGAGACTTTGATGCCGGCATGGATCAGCGACAATTATGCGAATCTCGCCGGAGAACAGGTCGAGGAGTGGTACCGGCAGGGCTGCACCCTCGAAATGGTGGAGGAGGAGGACCGCCCGTCCGTCCGGGCGGGATTGAAGACCCTTTTGGAGCAGGGGGTTTCCGGGCAGAGCTATCGCATCCGCCGCAAGGACGGCCAGACCCGGTGGATCCGGGACGACCGGAAGCTGGCGCGCGATGCTGCGGGCCGCCCGGTGGAGATCATCGGCTGCTGGACGGACATCACGGAGCAGCGGCTGTTGCAGGAGCAGCTGAGGCAGGCTCAGAAGATGGAATCGGTGGGCCAGCTGGCAGGCGGGGTCGCCCACGATTTCAACAATCTGCTGATGGTGATCCAGGGTTGCATCGAGATCCTTCTCAACACCGAGCAATTCAAGGATTCCGTCGTCGATTCGTTGCGCCAGGTGTTCAATGCGGCGGAGAAGGCCGGGCGCCTGACCCAGCAACTCCTTGCGTTCAGCCGCAAGCAGATGATGCAACCCCAGGAGGTGGATCTGAACGATCTGCTCGCCACGGTCAGCAAGCTGCTTGAGCGCACGCTGGGCGAGCACATCACGGTGAGGACCCACTGTGCAGCCAGCCTGCCGGGCATCTTCGCAGACCGGAGCATGATCGAACAGGTGATCATGAACCTGGCGGTCAACGCCCGCGATGCGATGCCCCAGGGGGGACAACTCACCCTGAGCACGAGGGCGCTGGCGGTGGATGAAGCCTGCAAACGCCGGAACCCCGACGCGCGGGTGGGGCGTTTCATCTGCCTGAGCGTTGCCGACAACGGGTGCGGCATCGCCAGGGAGCACATGGCGCATCTTTTCGAGCCTTTTTTCACAACGAAGGAGGTGGGCAAGGGCACCGGCCTTGGCCTGGCAACCGTCTACGGCATTGTGAAACAACATGAGGGCTGGGTTGAAGTGGAGAGCCAGCCGGGGCAGGGGACGACGTTTCGCGTCTTTCTGCCGGCGGGCGGCGCAACCGCCGGATCCGCCCAGGCTGCCCCCGCCGCACATTCCGGACGCGGGGGCAGGGAGACGATCCTGCTTGTCGAGGACGAACCCTCCGTGCGGGGGCTGGTGCGCACGGCCCTGCAACGCTACGGATACCAGGTCCACACGGCAAACTCAGGGGCCGAGGCACTCAAGGCGTGGTTGAATGGCGTGCAGGAGATCGACCTGCTGATCACGGATGTCGTCATGCCTGAAGGAGTGTCCGGATGGGAACTCGCGCAGCAGCTGAAGGCCAGGAAGCCGCAGCTCAAAACCGTCTTCATGAGCGGCTACAACGCGAACATGACGGCAATGGAGCCGGAACAGGCCCTCGGGAGCAGAAGCCACTTCCTCCAGAAACCTTTCAATCCGCAGAAACTGGCCGAAGTGGTGCGCGCGTGCCTGGACGGGGAGCCTCCATCCCCCGATTCCGCTCCAACGTCCCCGGGTCAGGCGGCGGACAACGTCACCTGACCGGCCGGATGGGAATCCCGGTTTGCATACAGCGCGGGAACTGGCACGCCGGCCCGTCCGTTGAATCTGGCGCGCCCAGCGGTCGCGCCCTGCGTTTTGCGTCAGCCGAAATGCGCGGGGCCAAACTGGAGTCGCCTACGCCCCCTGTTCCGCCAGCCAGCGTTCAGCTTCGATTGCCGCCTGGCAGCCCATGCCTGCGGCGGTGACAGCCTGCCTGTAGACATGGTCGGCGCAGTCGCCGGCCACGAACACGCCCGGGATTTTCGTTTTGACCTGGCTGCCGCCCAGGGGCCGGAAATAGCCGCTGTCGTCGACATCGAGCGCCTGGGCGAACGGCTGCGTGTTCGGCGCATGACCGATGGCCATGAACACGCCTTTGCAGGGAATCGCGCGCTCGGTGCCTGTCTTCACGTCCTTCACCTTCACGCCGCTGACACCGCCTTCCGGCGTGCCCTGCACCTCGGCGAGGACGCTGTTCCACGCCGGCTGGATCCTGGGGTGGGCGAGGGTGCGTTCGGCCATGATTTTTGAGGCGCGCAGGGTGTCGCGCCGGTGGATGAGGGTCACCTTGCTGGCGAAGCGCGTGAGGAACAGCGCCTCCTCGCAGGCCGAATCGCCGCCGCCAACTACAACCACATCCATGTCGCGGTAAAACGCGCCGTCGCAGGTCGCGCACGTGGTCACGCCCTTGCCGCCAAAATACTCCTGCTCGCCCGGCACCCCCATGAGGCGCGGCGATGCGCCGGTGGCGATGATGACGGCCCTGGCGGGGATCTCGCGCTCGCCGGTGCGCAACCTGAGCGGCCGCCCTGAGAAATCGACCGACTCGACGCGCCCCTGTTCGAATCGGGCGCCGAACTTCACGGCCTGTTTGCGCAGGTTGTCCATGAGCTGGAAACCATCGACGCCCTCCGGAAAGCCGGGGAAGTTCTCAACCTCTGACGTGGTGGTGAGCTGGCCGCCCGGAAGCGTGCCCTCGATCAGGAGCGGGGCGAGGTTGGCGCGCCCGGCGTACACGGCCGCTGTCAATCCCGCGGAGCCGGTGCCGACGATGACAACATTTTCAACTGAGAAGGACATGTTCAAAGGGTCGACCTCCACTGAGACACAGAGAATCCTCAGGGCAATCTCTGAGTTCTCCACTGCCCCCGCCAACAGGAAAATTGTCGCGATCCGTCCGTGGTGGCCGCGGGCACGAGGGCATGGGTCTGGAACCGGGCGTCCAAAAACCCCCGATGTCACGTATTACGTTACAAAGGCTGAGAGGTTCCGGTTCGTCCTGAGCCTGCAGACGGCGCGATCCTCGACGGCCCTGTGGTTGAGCGCGGAACGATGGCCGAGGCGACAGCTGAAACGGCTGGGAATGCAGTCTAGCCGCCTTCGATCACGTCGTCCTGCAGCTCATTCTGATCGTCGGGCTCGTGCGGAAAATGGGCGGCGAGCAATTCACCCGCGCGGTTGATCCCATGGGTGATTCCCCCGGTGAATTCGCCGCGCTTGAAGTGCCCGGTCATCGCGGCCGCCAGCTCGCGCCAGAAATCATCGCCGCATTTCGCGTGCACGGCCTCGTCGCCGATGACGGCGAATGTGCGGGATCGCGGCGCCACAAAGATGAGCACGGCATTGCGATGCTTCGTTGCCTGCATGCCGAGCCGCAGAAAAGCCTTTTGTGCCGTCGCGACGGGATTGGGGGCGGCCTTGTGGCTCACCATCACCCGGATTTCGCCGGAGGATTTCTGCTCCGCGGCATGGATGGCTGCATGAATCTGCTCGTGGACGAGCGCGCTGACGAACTTCCGGTGTCTCATCGTGGGCCTTTCACCAACTCCCTCCGGCACCTCCGCCGCCGAAACTGCCTCCTCCGCCGGAAAACCCGCCGCCACCACCTCCGCCTCCGAACCCTCCGCCGCCAAATCCGCCTCCGCCGAGCCAGAATGACGGACCGGTCCGCGAAATCCCGCGTCCGCCTGCTCGTTGGTAGACGGCGCTGCGGTGTTGGGCGCGGCTCACCTGGGAGAGCACCAACAAGAGGATGAAGAATCCGACGAAAAGGTACCTTCTATCAATACCGAATCTCTTTTCTGCGTTTGTCCGTCCCGTTCCGTGGTACTCCCCGCGGGTGGCCGCGATCATCGCGTCCACCGCCGCGCTCAATCCGCCGGCGTAATCCCCGGCCCGGAAACGGGGTTTCAGTTCGTTCTCGATGATCAGGTGGCAGGTTGCGTCCGGCAATGCGCCCTCCAGGCCATAACCGACCTGGATATAAAGTCCGTGCTCCTGCATGAACGCGAAGAGCACAGCCCCGTTTTTCTTGTCCTTCTGGCCGACGCCCCAGGCTTGCGCCACGCGCACGGTGTAATCTTCGACCGAGGAGTCCGACTGCATCTTTGGGAAGATCGCGACCACAATCTGGTTCGAGGTGTCGCGTTCGAATTGCTCCAGCCGCTGGTTGAGCTGGTCGGCGACCGCGGGCGAAACAACGCCAGCGGCATCGTTGAAATAGCGGGTCGGCCGCGGCGGGATGACTTCCGCGGCGCGGAGCGTGCCGGCGCAGCACAGCGCGGCGAGGAGAACAAGCGCGCCGCAGAAACGGATGTATGCGCTTATCACGGCTGGGCGGGTGCGGGCTTCGCACCGAAATCGAACTGAACCGGCGGCGGCTTCTCCGCTCCGGGCGTGGCCTGGAAATATGCCTTGTCCTTGAACCCGAACATCGCGGCGAAGAAAACAGCGGGTACGCGCTTGATGGCGGAATTGTAGTCAAGGGCCGCGTCGTTGAACCGGCCGCGTTCGACGGCGATGCGGTTCTCCGTGCCCTCGAGCTGCGCCTGGAGCATCTGGAAATTGGCGGTGGCTTTCAGGTCCGGATAGCGCTCGACAACAACCAGGAGCCGGGAAAGCGCGGACGACAGCTGACCCTGGGCCAGGTCGAATTGAGCGAGCTGCGCCGGATCAGTCGGCGCGGCGGTCTGGCTGAGCTGCACCTTGCCGACCGAGGCACGGGCCGCTGTGATTTCCGTCAACGTCGATTTCTCGAAGTTGGCGGCGCCGGAAACCGTGTTGACCAGGTTGGGAATAAGATCCGCGCGGCGCTGGTAGACATTCTGCACCTGCGCCCATTGGGCGTCCACCGCCTGCGAACGGTTGACGAGGCCATTATACGTGCCGACCGCCGCGAGGACCAGGATCAACACGACAAGGATGAAGGCTCCGGCGATTCCGAGGATGATCTTGCTCATGATGGAAACATGCTTTTAGCAGGGGCGGGGGAAGACACAAGCGGCGAAGGGGCATGACATCCACCGGAGTTTGTAGGTGGATCTATGCCGCGAGGCGGGTGAGTCCCGCAGGGGCGCAGGCTTGCCCGTTCGACAGGCTCATCCGTTCGACGGGTTCGACAGGCTCACCGCGAGCAGGCTCAGGATGACCCCGAGTCGAATGGGTCAGTGCCCCGTGTCGAGGGGCTGCGTCCCTTTGAAGGGCGCGACCAGCCTTCGCAAGGCTACGGCACGGCAGGCAAGATCGCGCCCCTACCTTTGGTTGCGGCGGAGCCGCGCTGGGTCTATCTGCGGTTGAAACGGATCGGAATTGAACCGCAGATATCGCAAGAGCGCAGATGATTCGGAACAAGGCACCAGACAGCTTGGCATCCGGTCACGGCTTGGTATCTGCGTCCATCTGGGTCATCTTGCGGTAAAAATGATAGAGATCGCGAGGATCGGCATTTGTCCGTGGTGAAAAGCCGCCAGTCACAGATTGGCGCTACTCCGGATCAGAATGCCGAACGCCAGTCACAGACCGTCGCCGCGTCCAGTTTCCAGCGGCGATGGAAACTCCTCCGCTTCCTCCGCGGCCTCCTGTAAATGGATTGGGTTTGGTTCCGATTCTGGCAGTTCTTGTGACTCTTGTGCCTCCTGTGGCCACAAATCCGGATCGGCCACAAAAGGCTTACAATGCACAGAAAGGAGGTCCGGGGATCATCTCCTTTTCGCGCGGTAGGGCGCACCGGCTTCTTTGACGTGAAAACCGATTTCCCGGCGCGGTTTGACCGGCAGGGCAGCAAGTTCGCGGATGGCGTCGAACAGCGTGCGAATGCTGCTGTCGTGACCTTCTGCCTTGGGCTCCAGTTCGGCCAGCTTGTGAGCGATCTCCTTGTGCAGGGCAAGCGCCTCCCGCAAACGCACAAACACACGCATGATGGCGATGTTGACCTGCACAGCGCGCGGACTGCGCAGCACGCTCGACAGCATCGCGACGCCCTCCTGCGTGAAGACACGCGGCAGATACTTGAAATGCTGGCCGCGCTTTATGCTTCCAAAATGGAAGCTTAAAGCCTCCGCTTCTTCGGCGGTGAGCTGAAACATGAAGTCGGCCGGAAACCGGTCGAGATTGCGCTGAACCGCTTTGTTGAGGTTGCCGGTCTCGACGCCATAAAGTGCTGCCAGGTCGCGGTCCAACATCACTCTTTGACCTCGAATGAGCAGGATGACCTGCTGGATCTGTTCCGGCAAATCGCAGGCAGGAGCAACGCCGGTGCACAATGGGAAAGTCATTTCGTGAGAACTTCACCACCACGCGCTGCGGCGGAGGCGCAGGGGCTGGTGGAGATCTTCGGAAACCTCCGTGAGGAAACGGCTCGGTGGGAGGAGCGTGGAGGGGCCGCCCTTGGAAACCACCTTCGGATAACAGAGGTAGAGCTCGTCCTTGGCGCGCGTGACGGCCACGTAGAACAGCCGCCGTTCCTCGTCGAGGTCGTTCGCGTCGATCATGCGCCGCAGCGGGAAAAGGCCGTCGGCCAGCCCCAGGATGAACACCACGCCGAATTCAAGCCCCTTGGCCTGGTGCACGGTGGTAAGCCGGAGCGCGTCGGCGTCCGGATCGACCTGCCGGTCGCTGGTCTCCGAATTGAGCAGCTGGATCTGCGCGAGCATGTCCTGCATGTCGTCGAAGCGCGTGGCGAAGCCGATGAGCGATCTCAGGTCGTCCAGCCGCGAGGCATGATTGGCGTAGGCGCCCTTGAGGTAATCCCCGTACCAGCCTTCGATCGCAACCTCCACCGTCTTGAACGGACGCTCAGTCCGGAGCGTGCCGGCGATCTGCTGCAGCGACGCCACGAGCCGGGGGAATTCCTCCTTTGACTCTTTCGGCACCCGCGCGAGCACGTCGTCGCCCGCGAGCGCGTCCACGAGGTTGCGCTGGTGCGCCCGGGCATGGGCGAGCGCCGCCTCGTGGAGCTTTTGCGCCCCCTTGGCGCCGACGCGCGGGAGCAGCACGGCGATGCGCTGCCACGCCATCGTGTCGCCGGGATTGTAGACGAAGCGCAGGATCGCGATGAGGTCGCGGATGTGCGTCTGCTCGAAGAACCGCACGCCGCTTGTGATCACATAGGGCATGCCGAGCCGCGACAGCTCGAGCTGGAGGTCGAGCGCCTGGAAATGGGCCCGGTAGAGAACGGCGATGTCGGCCAGCGGCCGGCCTTCGTCGACGAGCCCCTTGACGCGCTGGACGACGAACAGCGCCTGCTCCCGCGCGTCGAGCGCCTGCACAAAAAACGGCTTTTCGTGATCGGGCCGCGCGGGGCGCAGTTCCTTGTCGAAGTGGCGGCCCCTGGGCTGCGCGGCGAGCACGCCGTTGGCAAAGGCGAGGATCGAAGGAGTCGAACGGTAGTTGGTCTCGATCCGGTAGATCCGGGTGCCCGGATGGCGGTCGGGGAAGGTGATGATGTTCTCGAAGTTTGCGCCGCGCCACGAGTAGATGCACTGCGCGTCGTCGCCCACGGCCATCACCCGGTGGTGCGCGCCGACGATGTCGACGATCTGCGCCTGCAGGATGTTGGTGTCCTGGTACTCGTCCACCAGCGTATGGCGGAAGCGCTGCTGGAGATGGGCGGCCACGTCCGGCGCAGCGCGGAGCACCTCGAGCCAGTACTCGAGGAGGTCATCGTAGTCGACGACGCTCTGCCTCCGCTTGCGTTCGCGATAGGCCGCGGCGAAACCGCCGATCAGGTCGGAGAGCTCCTCGTGCTGGGGGTAGAAGCGCGCGATCGTCTCGCCGAGCGGGCGCCGCGTGTTGCGCGCAAAGCTGATGATCTCGAAAAGCGGCCCGGGGCGCGGGTGTGTTTTTTCCTTGAAGAACCCGTGGTCCTTTTCGTCGGCCACCTCGCGGAGGAGGCTCTCTGATTCACCGGCGTCGAGGATCGTGAAGGCGCGGGAGAGACCCACGACCTCGCCGTGGACGCGCAGAATCTTGTGGCCGATGTGGTGGAAGGTGCCGCCCCAGAACCGGTGGGCCTCGACGCCGGTCAGGTCCTGCACGCGGTGGAGCATCTCCCGCGCGGCCTTGTTCGTGAAGGTGAGGAGGAGGATCTCGTGGGGCCTGACGCCCTGGGTGAGCAGATGGGCCACGCGGTAGGTGAGGGTGCGTGTCTTGCCGGAGCCTGCGCCTGCCAGCACGAGCAGCGGCCCCGGCGGGGCGGTGACCGCGGCGTATTGCTCGTCGTTGAGATCCCGGCGAAAATCGATGGGCGGAATCGCAAGCGGCGGGCCGGACTCATGCTTGAGGACGAAATCCATGCAGGGCCGCGATTACTCATGCAAAGTCACAAAGAGGCAAAGCAAAGATTCACTCCGGCCGGGCCGACCCGTGTCGCGTTTCGTTGGAGGCCCGCGCCGAGGGCGACGCGCCGCGATTGGGGCGGAACGGAGCTCGATCAGGCGCCGCGGAGCCACGGGACTACAACAGGACCAGGTTGTCGCGGTGGACGACCTCGAGGTGTTTCCGCCCCGGGTGGAGAAGCTGGAGTTCGCCGGTTGTTTTTCCGGCGATGCGCGGGATGTCGTCCTCGCCAAACGCGGCCACGCCGCGGGCAAACACAACGCCATCCGGTCCGGCGACATTGACGATGTCACCGGCCGCAAAACCGCCGTCCGCCCCCGTGACGCCCACGGCCAGAAGGCTCCGGCCCTGCCCGCGCAACACGGTCACGGCGCAGGCGTTGACCGCAATCGTTCCGGCGGGGCGCTGAAAGTAGGCGAGCCAGCGTTTCCGCGCCCCCATCGGCAGCCCGCTGGGCACGAAGAAGGTGCCGGTGGAGCGCCCGCTGAAGAGCTTGTTCAGCACGTCGGGCTCGGCGCCGCTGGCGATGAAGACGCCGCAGCCCGACCGGGTCGCGAGTCTTGCGGCGGAGATCTTGCTGATCATGCCGCCGACGGCGGTCTCGCTCAGGGTGCCGCCCGCCATGGCTTCGATCTCGGGCGTGATCTTCTCGACCACCGGCACGACCCTCCCCGTGCCCTTCAGGTCGATGAGGCCGGGCGCGGTGGACAGGATCACCAGGCATTGCGCCTGCACGAGGCTGGAGACCATCGCCGAAAGCGTGTCGTTTTCGCCGAATTTGATCATGATCTCCGCGGCGCTGACCGTGTCGTTTTCGTTGACGACCGGCACCGCGCCGTACTCGAAGAGGCGCTCGAACGTCTGTTGCGCGGCGAGGTAGCGGGACCGGACGCGCAGATCGTCATGGATGAGCAGCACCTGGGCGGCGATGATGCCGTGCGGTTCGAAGGCGCGCTGCCAGGTCTGCATCAACAGGCTCTGGCCGATCGCGGCGCAGGCCTGCTTCCTGGTCACGTCCTTCGGCCGCTTGGCGAGACCGAGCCGGCCCATGCCGAGTCCGATGGCCCCGGACGTCACCACGATGACCTCCGTGCCGCGGCGGCGCAGCCCGGCAATCTGCCCGCAGATCGCCGCGATGCAGTCTTCCTTGAGGCGGCCGTCTCCGGAGGTGAGCACGCCGGTGCCGAGCTTGACCACGATGCGCCGCGGGCGGACGCCCGCGGGAAGATGCGGGGGAATATTGGAGGTTGGAGACATGAATGGGGGAGGCAACGACCGGGCTCCGGGCGGGTGGCGGAAGAATCAGGGCTGTCGCACCGCCTCTCCAAAAAACACACGAATCACCCGCAGCGAAAGCACAATATTCCAGCCAGGGGAGTCCGCGGGGCTGTGAACAAGAACCGCAGCCATCGGAGCCCTCCCCCGGGTTCAATTGGTGAAAGCCGGGTCGCCAAGGAGGATCTGGCGCAACTGCGCGGTGACCGTGCCCAGGTAGGTCTTCCAGTAATCGAGCTGCTGTGGGGTGGGGGCGGCGTCAAGGAAGGCAAAATAGTGCAGGAAGGTCCGCAGGGCCGGGGCGTACAGGGGGACCGCCTCTTGCGACTCTGAAAAACCAAGCAGGACCTGTCCGCGCGTCATGGCTCCCGAATCGAGCAGCCCGGTCCACCAGGCGAGCCCGTCCGCATCGGCGTCGCGGCCCAGGACGTCGCGGTAAAGCTGCGCGACGTATTGCTGGTTATCAAGGGCGCCGTAGCGGGTCAGGAATTCCCGGCTCGTGGCGAATGCATCGGCCATCACCTGCAGGGAGGCGCCCGCCCGCAGATAATCCACCCAAT
Organism: uncultured Verrucomicrobiae bacterium; assembly: GCA_963827125.1. GTDB lineage: Bacteria > Verrucomicrobiota > Verrucomicrobiia > Opitutales > Opitutaceae > Fen-1467. The sequence goes on along the minus strand of CAWHAC010000010.1, from coordinate 496,204 downwards.
TGTCCATGCCGGGCTGATCCGGCACGCGCTGCAAGGCCGCGAGGTAGAGCCGCGAAACCGGCGCCACGAAAAGGTTGAACTCTGCCGAGTCGACCACCGTTTCCACCAGGCTGCCGCGAGTGATCGTGCCTGCGGCCAGAGCGCCGCAGAAGGTGCTCTGTTCGCCCGCCGTCACGTCGCGGCGGAGGAATCCCCGGAAAACCGCCTGCACATAGTCCGCATCAGAGAGCCCCGCAGGATATGTCTGCGCGAACAGGGTGTCCGTCTGGCCGCAGCCCTCCAGGGAATCGATTCCGGTTCGCAGTTCTGCCGGGGCCGGCATGCGGCGCAACAGCAGGAAATACAAGCGTACGGTCTCAACATGGCCGGCGAGCCTGCCTTTGAACTCGTCCGATTCCGAGAAGCCCGTCAGCACTGTCCCGCGGCTGGCTCCGCCATCAAGCCGGGCCACCCAATCGGCGAGCCCCGCGGCGTCGGCTTCGCGACCGAGAACGTTGCGGTAGAGCTGCTCCACGAACCGGGTGTTGTCCAGGGTGCCCTGACGGAGTTGGAACTCCCGGCTGGCGACGAACTGGTCGGCGGCCTGGGTCAGCGTGAGCGAACCCGCCTGCAGGGCTTGGGACCAGCTCCGCAGTCCGTCATAGTCCGGCAACCGCGCCAGCGCCGCATAATACAGCCGGATTGTGGGTTCGATCCGCCGGAGCGCGTATTCCGGCGAGTCGAGAAGATCGCCCAGCACCTCGACCGGCGTGCGCCCGGCGGTCAGCGCCGCGCCAAAGCCGGCAAGCGCGCCGGCATCGGCGTCCCGCCCCAGCACCGCAAGGAACAGGCGGCGCACGAGAACCGCGTCCGTCATGACCCTGAGCGTCGCGGCTTCGGAAGATGCGTCGGGGTATACTCCGTTCGCGAACACGCAGCGGAACTCGTCTCCGGACATCGCGGCGATGGTGGCATCGACGGTGAGCGTGGGAGTGGTTGTGCCGCGGTAGTTGCCGCCTTCATCGAGGTCTTCCCACGCGGTGGAACCTGCCGCAAGCCGCTGCCACTGATATGTCGGAGCGGGATTGCCGCCTCCTGTCGCCGTCAACATCGCGCTCTGGCCTGCTGCCACCGTCTGGCTCGAAGGCTGCATCGCCACCACTGGCGACGCCACCGGGGGCGAATCGGGCCGGTGCTGGGCGAAGAGCCATGCATAGAGCCCATCGCTGGCATAGGTGATCGTCCACACGTCATGACCGAGATCGGGGTAGATGGTCACCCGGGGGTTGCCCCCGGCCTGCTCGATGGCGGTGATCATGTCCAGCGTCCCTGCCACGGGCACGGTTGTGTCAAGGGCGCCATGGAACGCCCAGAGGGGCAGATCGCGCAGCCGGTAGGCGAGCGACGGATCGCCGGCGCCACAGACCGGTACGACGGCTGCGTAGGTTCCAGGATGGCGCACGGCGAGGTCCCAAGTGGCATATCCGCCCATGCTCAGGCCGGTCAGATAGACGCGATCGGGATCGATTCGATACGAAGCCAGCAGATCGTGGATGAACGCTTCCAGCGCGGCGGAATCCCACCAGCTCGCCGAGCATTGGGGAGAAACGACGACGCAGGGGAAATCGTGCCCTTGATCGATCAACAGGGGCGGGCCGTGCGCGGCAACCATTCCGATGTCTGTCCCGCGTTCGCCGGCTCCATGAAGGAAAACCATCAGCGGCCAGGCGGCGGACGGATCGGCATCATACCCGGGTGGAAGGTACAGCAGGTATTCGAATGCATAGACGCCCGGCGCCGTCGCATATTGCGCAGTCTGGCGCTGGATCGCCGCCATTGATGACCCGATGACAGCCAGCCAGAGACCGAGCAGGAGGAAACGGCGAACTGGATGGCTGCGTTGCATGACAACAGGAGACCAAGCCGCATTTCATGGCGCGGTCTGGTCGACCCCATGCTTCAACATAACACCACCGCCCCCGCAGAACCCTTCATTGGGGGACGGGAAGCCGGTCGTGCCGTGCAGGGCGCACGCGCACCGCCGGTGGCGTTCCTGCGGATCCGTCTGGCGCCGGCCCGACGGGCTCAGATCGTCGTCAGCTCCTTCTCTTTTGAGGCAAGATGGGAGTCGATGTCCTTGATGAACCGGTCGGTGACCACCTGGATCTCCTTTTCGATGCGCTTCGCGTCATCCTCGGACAGCTTGCCCTCCTTCTGCTGTCTCTTCGCGGCCTCCATCGAATCGCGGCGGGCGCTGCGGATGGAAACGTGGCCCTCCTCGGCGAGGCGGTGGGCGATCTTGACGAACTCCTGCCGCCGTTCGCGGCTCAGCTCGGGAAGGGGCATGCGGATCAGGCCGCCATCGACGATCGGATTGATGCCGAGATTGGCGGTCTGAAGCGCTTTCTCGACGCTGCGGATGATCGACTTGTCCCACGGGGTGATCTGGATGAGGCGCGGATCGGGTGTGGTGATGGCCGCGCAATCCCGCAGGCGCATGGTCGTGCCATAAGCCTCCACCATGACACCCTCCACCATCGCGGGCGAGGCCTTGCCGGTGTGGATGGTGCCAAATTCGTGGAGGGTGTGGTCGAGGGCCTTTTTCATCCGGCCCTGCAAGTCGGTAAGAATCGGATGGTTCATGGGATTTTCGGGTGACGGGGTTGAGGTTCGGATGACGTGCGAAAATCGCGTCCGGGCGGCGCGAAGGCCGGTGCCGGGGGCTAGCTCCTGACGAGCGTGCCCACCTTTTCGCCCAATACCGCCCGTTTGATGACATGGGGCTCGGCCAGGTTGAAAACGAGGACCGGCACGTTGTTATCCAGGCAGAGGGAGAACGCCGTCGAGTCCATCACCTTGAGGCGCTGGCGGAGCGCGTCGATGAAGGTGATCTGATCGTATTTCGCCGCGTCGGGATGCTTCTTGGGATCCCGGTCATAGATGCCGTCGACCTTGGTCGCCTTCATGACGATGTCGGCGTGCATCTCGCTCGCGCGAAGCGCCGCGGTCGTGTCGGTGGAGAAATACGGGTTGCCGGTGCCGGAGACGAAGATCACCACGCGCCCTTTTTCAAGGTGCCGTATGGCGCGGCGGAGAATGAACGGCTCGGCGATTTCGTTCATCGGGATGGCGCTCTGCACACGCACGTTCACCCCCATCTTTTCCAGGCAGTCCATCAGGGCGAGGCCGTTGATCACGGTCGCGAGCATGCCCATGTAATCGCCCGTCGTGCGGTCGACCCCCCGCTGTGCTCCCGGCAGCCCCCGGAAGATGTTGCCGCCGCCGATGACCAGGCCGATCTGCACGCCCAGCTCATGCACCTCCTTCACCTGGGAGCACACCTTCTCCAGGATGCCGGCATCGATGGGATCGCCTGACTTGCCGCCCCGGAGCACCTCGCCGCTCAGCTTGAGCACCACGCGCCTGTATTTCACGGTCGGTTGTCCGGCTGGCTGGTCCTGCATGACGCAGGATGTAACGATCCGCCGGATTCTGCGTCAATGGCGGAGATGACGCGAAGGGGAGGCGCCCGGAAAACACACTCGACCCCGGTGCATCAGTGGCGTTTGCTGTTTGCGTTGTTCCATCAACCCCTTCCATGAAACAAGGACTAACGATTGCCGCCGTTATGGCGATGGTCACCATGAGCAACCTGGCCTCTGCCTCCGATCTCGAAACCGCCGTCTACGGGAAACTCCCCGACGGCCGTGAAGTGAAGATCTTCACGCTCGTCAATGCCAACGGCCTGACCGCGAAGGTCATGGAATATGGCGCCACCCTGGTCGGCATGGAAGTACCCGACCGCCGGGGGAAAAGCGCCGACATCACGCTCGGCTGCGACACGCTCGCCGGCTGGCTGAGCAATCCGAGTTTCTTCGGTGCGACCGTGGGCCGTTTCGGCAACCGCATTGCGCGCGGGAAATTCGCCCTCGACGGCAAGGAGTATGCGCTGGCGACAAACAACGCCCCCGGCGGGATCCCCTGCCACCTGCACGGCGGGGTCAAGGGCTTCGACAAGGGCCTCTGGCACGGCGAACCGGTGCGCAAAGCCGGCGCGCGGGGCGTCGCGCTGACCTACACCAGCAAGGATGGCGAGGAGGGTTATCCGGGAACCTTGCAGGTGAAGGTGACGTACTGGCTGACCGACGCCAATGAGCTGATCTGGGACGCGGAGGCCACCACGGACAAACCTACGATCATCAACCTGGCCCATCATACGTACTGGAACCTCAGCGGCGATCCCACGAGGCCGATCACGGATCACGTGCTGATGCTTGCAGCCGATTCCTACCTGCCGACTGACGAGGGCCTCATCCCCACCGGCCGGATGGCCCCGGTCGCCGGCACGCCGATGGATTTCCGCGAGCCGACTGCCGTCGGCGCGCGGGTGAACGCCGATTTCGAGGCGCTGAAATTCGGCGGAGGCTACGATCACTGCTGGGTGCTGCGCGAGGGCGCGGGCGTGCGCCCCGCCGCCGTCGTCAGGGATCCGTCCAGCGGGCGGAGCATGGAGGTCCTGACCGACCAGCCGGGCGTCCAGTTCTACTGCGGCAATTTCCTTGACGGGACGGTCACCGGCAAGAACGGGATCAAGTACGAGCGCCGCACCGGGCTTTGTCTGGAGACGGAGGGTTTCCCGGATGCGCCCAATCATCCCGGGTTCCCAAGCGCCGTTTTGCGGCCGGGCCAGACGTATCACCACACCATGGTCGTCCGGTTCGGAAACTGACCGGCCGGATCCGCCCGCGGGGCGGGGCGCCGCCTTCTGATGGAGTCCGTTGCATCTGCCATGCCGAGCATCGCGTCCCGCACCCCGCCGCTTCAGCCCCCCGGGGCGGACTCCCCGGGATCCGGGCCGGGCTGGGCGCGCCGGCTGGCAGGTCCGGCGGCGGCCGGGATCGTGCTCGCGCTCTTCTGGGTGCTCCTCATCGGCAGCCTGCGGGAGAAGAGCCTCACGTATGACGAGCTGGCCACCGCGACGGCCGGGTATTCGTATTGGAGATACGACGACTACCGGCTGGTTCCGGAGAACGGCAACCTGCCGCAGCGGGTGGCCGCGATCCCGCTCATCACGGGCCGCTATTCCTTCCCGTCGCTCGAATCCGAGGACTGGCGCGCCTCCGACGTGTGGAAGGTGGGTTATGCGTGGTTCTTCCGGATGGGCCACGACGCGGCGGGAATGGCGGCGCGCGGGCGGGCCGCGTGCAGCCTGTTCGCCGTGGCGCTGGGCGCGCTGGTCTGGCTGTGGTCCCGCCGCCTGTTCGGCCCGGCGGGAGGAATGGTGTCGCTTCTTCTGTATGTGCTGAGCCCGACGGTGCTGGCGAACGGCGCGCTCATGACCTCGGACACGGCGTCGTCGTTCTTTTTTCTCGCCTCGATCGGATGCCTGTGGCGCCTGCTGCACCGGATCACGGTCGGACGGCTGGCGGCTAGCTCGGTGGTGATGGCGGGTCTTTGCCTTTCTAAGATGTCGGCGGTGCTGGTGGTGCCGATGGCCGCCGTGTTGCTGGCGGCCCGCATCGGCCAGGGGGCGCCCCTCCCGGTGGAACTCGGGCGGCTGCGGTGGTCCGTCGGGCGGCGGGGAAGCCAGCTTCTGGCGTTGGGCGCCGCAGCGGTGGTTCACGGATGCGTCGTGGCCGGGGTGATCTGGGCCGCCTACGAATTCCGCTATCCCCTCTTTGCGCATTCCGAGCCCGGGCGCGACCAGTTGTTCGATCCGTGGGAGGTGGTGATGAAGCGGCCGGATCCGCTGATGCTCATCGAAAAGCTGGATCTGGGGCCGGGCCAGCGGGCGGAACTGGCGCAGCGGAAGCAATCGGCCGGCGTCGACAACGAACCGTGGAAGCCCGGGCGGCTCCGGTTTGCGGAGGCGTTCCGGAGGGGCGTGCTGACTCCCGTGCAATGCCGGCGGCTCGACCGGGAACTCGCGGCGCCGCCGGCCTCCCGGGCGGCCCGTCTCGTCGATTTTGCGCGCCGTCATCGCCTCCTGCCCGAAGCCTACCTTTACGGTCTTGCCTACACCTGGAGGACTTCGCAGGCGCGTTCGGCGTTTCTCAACGGCGAGGTCAGCGTCAGGGGCTGGCGGTGGTTCTTCCCCTACACGTTTGTCGTCAAGACGCCGCTGCCGGTCTTCGGGATCATCCTGCTCTCGCTCGCGGCGGCGGCGCTCCCGGCCTGCGGAGCGGGCGCCCGTTTGCGGCTGTCCGGATCTTGGGGAATGCTCTACGAGACGCTTCCGCTCTGGGCGCTGCTGGGATGCTACTGGGCGGCGGCGATGGTCGTGCATCTGAACATCGGGCACCGGCATGTGATGCCGACGTATGCGCCGCTTTTCATCCTGTGCGGCGCCGCCGCCCGCTGGTGGCGCGGTTTCCCCTGGGCGGCGGGGCGGGCATCCGCCGGGTGCTGGCTGCGGCGGGCGGCTGCAGGGACGGCCGGCGGCCTGTTGATGCTGCTGGCGTGGGAAACATTGTCATTGTTTCCCAACTACATCGCCTACTTCAACGCGATCGCCGGCGGGCCCGGCCGGGGCTACCGGCACCTCGTGGACAGCTCGCTCGACTGGGGCCAGGATCTCCCGGGGCTCCGGCGGTATGTTGAGAAACACCGGCTGCCGGGACCCGTCTATCTGTCGTATTTCGGCAACGGCAGTCCCGATTATTGGCTGCCGCCGGAAGCCCACGTCCGGTATCTCTTTTCAGATCCGGGCCAGGATGTCCGCGCCGCGATGTCGGTTGTGGTACTTCCGGCCGGCGGGGAGCGGGAGAAGCTGGCCGACCTCCTGCGGCGGGAAGCGGACTATGAGGAGATCGGCAGCGGGCGCAATCCGCAGGGAATGCTGGGCGTGATGCTGCTCAAGAAGCCGCAGGCGCTGCGGTTGAGGGGGGGGACCTATTTCATCAGCGCCACGATGCTGCAACCCGTCTCCTATGGCGTCGCCGGCCCCCTCGGTCCGCTGGGCCCATGGAACAGGCGCTACGAAGCCTTCTATCAGGACCTGTATGCGCAGGTGAGACCGCTGATGGATGATGATCCGTCGGTCCGCGCAACGGGGTTGAGGCGCCACAACCCGTCAGCGTGGCCGTCGATTCTGGGCTGCTTCGAGATGCTGCGATTCGCGCGCCTCAGCGCGTTTTTGCGGCGGAGGGAGCCTGACGACGAGGTGGGTTTCTCCATCCTCGTGTACCGGCTGACCGATGGGGATCTTGCCGCCGCGCTGGACGGTCCGCCGCCCGAACTCGGTCGCGACATCTTTGAAGAGGACCCGCGATGATGCGCCCCGCCCTCCGGCTTGACGTGGGACCATCGGATCTGCCCTAGTCTGGTGCGGTTCATGAAGTCGAAGGTCGAGAGGCAGAGTGCAGGCATCGTCATTCCGATCCGGCCGGGTGCGGAAGGAAGGCAGATGAATGCGCCACGGTCCGGCTTGGCCCCGGGCGGTTGAGGCCCGGCCGTCGACTGCAGGATCCGCAAGAATGTCAGGCAGAAAGAAACCCCCGATGGAACCAAACCCGATCCAGCTGCATGTCCGGCTGCTGACTCCCACAGCGACCCTGCCGGCGCGCGCCACCGAAAACGCCAGCTGTTTTGACGTCTGTGCCGACATGGAGGGGGTGATCCTGCCTGGCCATCGGACGCTGGTGAAGACTGGCCTCGCGGTGGCGGTACCCCGGGGATTTGAAGTGCAGGTGCGGAGCCGGAGCGGGCTGGCGCTGAAGAAAGGGGTGGCGGTGTTGAATTCTCCCGGGACGGTCGATGCCGATTACCGTGGGGAGGTGGGGGTGATTCTCATCAATCACGGCCAGGAACCCTTTGCCTTCAAACGGGGTGATCGAATCGCCCAAATCGGGGTCTGCCGTGTCGAGATGTGCCCGGCGGTCGCCGTCGAGGTGTTGGAAGAGACGACGCGCGGTGCGGGCGGATTCGGGCACACCGGGGTTTGACACCGTGCGTTTCCCCGCCGCGCGCCATTGCAGTTTCATTCTTCCCGCACTCGCGACCGTGGGATGCACGGGGGGCCATCGGGGGAGCATCGAATCGTCCGAACCGCTCCTTCGCCCGGCGTCACCGGCGAAGGAGCGCCGGCTGCTGCAGCGTGCGATGCCGGGCTGCGACTCCCATTTGTCCTGAAAAGCGATTCGCCGCGCGATCTTGCATCGATATTGGCACCGATCATTGACCGTGCGAAGATCCCCGGTGCGGCGGCCGTTGTGTTGCACGGAGATTGTATCGTGGCAGAGGGCGTTGCTGGCGTGCGCAAGAAAGGCGGCGCCGGCCGGGTTCGTGCATATGTCAGTGGCAGACTGGGTGAAATTCGTTTCGTGGCAACTGCGCGGCGATCCGGCGAACCCGCGTCGTATGCCGACTCTGCTGCAGCCAGAATCCTTCGCGCGCCTGCACGAGGCAGGTGCGGGTGATGTCTTCATGTTTCCGGCTGATCAGAAGCCGCAGAACGCCGGCTATACGTCGGGCTGGTTTACCTCTGCCAAGCCGTGGGCCAAGGGCCAGCGACCGGGTGATACCGGACGCGTGATCTTCCACGCGGGAGACAATGGCCGGTGGAATTGCGCGGTCTGGGTCGCGCCCGAAATCGATTTCGCCGTGCGGGTCGCCTTCAACCGTATTTCAATGTGGGGACCATGCGATGAGGCCGCCAATGCGCTGATCCGCGAGTTTGCGCCCAAGCCGGAGTGATGAGGTAGGCGATTCGTAAGCTCACTCCAACTGCTTCTTGAAGTCGGTGAACTGAGTTCTTAATTCGCCGAGTTCCCGGCGCAATTCTTCGACTTTCCCTTCCAGTCGCGCAATTCGGTCGTCGTCGGGCAGGCCGGAGCCTGCGGTTGTCTCGATCGTGGGCGCGGTCACGGTCGGAGCGATCTGCGGAGGCCCGGCCAACAGATGTGCATAGCGCGATTCCTTGAAGCCAGGCTGCCGCGGCAGCTTGACGACGAGCGGTTGGGGCGAGCGTGTCGCAAGGGTTTGCAGAGTGGACTCGACCTCTTCAAGGCTCGCAAACTCATGCAGGCGGCCGGATCGACCGCGGATCTCGCCCGCTGTCTCCGGACCGCGGAGCATCAGGACGCAGAGAGCGGCAGTCTCCGCTGGTGAAAGACCGAGGGTCTCGGCGAATCTCTGCCCGTACTTAGGCACCCGGCTCGCAGCGCCTTCGAAGACGAAAACCAGTTTCTGGTTCCGGAGGCTCTCGATCGCCCGAAGCACGGTTGGTTCACCAAGCTCGACGACCGGGTTGCGATTGGAGGACTGGTTGCAGGCGTTGACCAGTGCATTCAACGAGAGCGGGTAGTAATCCGGTGTGGTAACCGCCTTCTCCACGAGCGAACCCAGTACGCGTACCTCCGCCGGGTCGAGCACGGCGCCGTTGTTGGAAGGGTTCATGGGTGGACCTCGGCGGCGATAGCCTGCTGCTTGCGATACACCAGACCCTGGAAAATGGCGATGAGATCCTTGCCGTCGTTGAAAACGTTCACGGTGTAACTGGCCAGCTTTGGGTTCAGCGCCACTTCATGAGCCTCCGCCGTCAGCGTTCCCATGTCTGCTGATTTCAGATAGGTGATGCTGACATTGATGCCGACGGCGACGGTGCCATGGGCGTTCGATGCCGCCGCGAAGGCGTAATCCGCAAGCGTGAAGATCACGCCGCCCTGCACAATTCCAATGGCATTGAAATGCCATGGCTGGATCTTCATGCGCGCAACGGCATGGCCGGGCGAAAACGACACCAGTTCAATTCCGCAATGCTTCACGAACTTATCGCGCTGGAGCAATTCCTTCAAGGAGTCCATTGGCCGCCGGCCTTTCTTGTGTGCAGGGATCTGGCCGGCCGACGGATTCTCGTCATCCTGGCCAGACAGACGGATTTCAATTGGAACAGTCTGTGGTTGGGTGAGCGGACGGGGTATGAAGCATCCGGACCAGACAAGTGACCAAACGATGTGAGCCGCCCGGATCGGTCATCCCTTTCCAGGTCAGAAAAGATCCGGCGGAGTGCGGCTGAGGAATTCTTCGAGGTAGCCGGTAGTCGCCTTTCCGGCGATGAAAACCGGGTCGCTCAGGATTGCCTTGTGCAGCGGGATTGTCGTCTTGATTCCACGGATGAGGTATTCACTCAACGCCCGGTACATCCGCTCAAGGGCCATCTTGCGATTGTCGCCATGCGCAATGAGCTTCCCTATCAAGGAATCATAGTACGGCGGTATCGTATAGCCGCTATAGACGTGCGAATCGACCCGGACGCCATGACCGCCGGGCGCATAGTAAAGACCTATCGTGCCGGGAGATGGCGTGAAATTGTGGGCTGGGTCCTCGGCATTGATCCGGCACTCGATGGCATGGCCGCGGAATTCCACATCCTTCTGGTCAATGTTGAGCTTCTCGCCAGAAGCTATCCGGATCTGTTCTTTGACAAGATCGAATCCAGTAACTTCTTCCGTTACAGGATGTTCAACTTGGATTCGAGTATTCATCTCGATGAAGAAGAAATCTCCTTTTGAATCGACGATGAATTCGATTGTACCCGCACTTTCGTATTCGGCGGCTGCGGCGGCCCGGACGGCGGCCTTTCCCATTTTCTTCCGAAGATCAGGCGTCAGAAATGGCGAAGGCGATTCTTCGATAAGCTTCTGATGGCGACGTTGGATGGAGCAGTCCCGTTCGCCAAGGTGAATCACATTTCCATGTCCATCCGCCAGAATCTGAAACTCGATATGCCGCGGGTTCTGAATGTACTTCTCTATGTAAACCGATGCGTTGTTGAAGGTTTTTTCGGCCTCGGCACGGGCGATATGGTATTCCTTGGCAAAGGAGACATCATTGTGCGCAATCCTCATTCCGCGCCCGCCTCCTCCCGCAACCGCTTTGATGATAATTGGATATCCGATCTTTCGGGCGAACTTTGTGGCTTCCTCCTCCGAATCCACCGGGCCATCAGATCCAGGAACAGTTGGCACGCCGACCTTCTGCACGGTCTGACGGGCGACGGCCTTATCCCCCATGATCTTGATAGTATGTGATTTGGGACCTATGAACCTGATGTTGCACGATTCGCACTGCTCGGCGAATTTGCTGTTCTCGGAAAGGAACCCATATCCCGGATGGATTGCGTCGACATCCGCGATTTCTGCTGCGCTGATAATGCGATCTGCGCGCATGTAGCTGTCAGCGCTCCTTGGCCCCCCGATGCAAATGGCCTCGTCGGCGAGTTGGACGTGGAGTGATTGCACGTCAGCCTCCGAGTATACAGCCAACGTCTTGATTCCTAATTCACGACAGGCTCGCACGATACGCAAGGCGATCTCGCCGCGATTGGCGATCAGGATCTTCTGGATCATGGACAAAAAAACCACCTTTGGTCAGCTGTCATACCGAAAATGAATCAGCTTGCGCAGAGGGAGATCTTTCGGGGCAGGATGCCGATCAAGCCTGTTTGATCTTGAACAAGTGCTGGCCGTATTCAACAGGCTGGCCGTTCTCGACGAGAATCTCCAACACGGTGCCTTTCACCTCGGCCTGGATCTCATTCATGATCTTCATGGCCTCGATGATGCAGACAACCGAGTTCTCGGAGACTCTTGCGTTGACCTCGACAAAAGGCGGACTTTCCGGGGAAGGCGCCCTATAAAACGTCCCCACCATCGGCGCTTTGACGTAGGAAACCCCGGGTTCTTCTTTTTCGGCTCCCGCCACAAACACAGGGGTGGCACTGGCGGGGGCCGGATTGTTGGCTGGTTCAACCGGTGCTGCAGGCGACCCTCCGTTGGAGCTCACCACCGGGTAGCCATTTTGACCCCGGCGGATCTTCAGCTTAAAGCCCTCTTCCTCCACCGCAAATTCGGTGAGTTCCGAGCGCTTCATTAAGTCTATGATCTGCTTGATTTGCTTGAGGTCCAATCGGGGCCTTGGTTCAGTTTGGGGTGCTACGGGCGCGTTGGTTAGTTGATCTTGGAGGGCCCGGCGTTCAAAATTATTTTGCATTAATTGGCAATCAAAGAATTTGAAGATGATCTTCTCTGCACGTGAAACCCGCCTAACGCTGGTCGAAATCGCCAGAAAATGGCCGAAAAACCATGGAAACAGCCAAAACAGATTGGAAATGGCCGGATTTTTGGCTTAAATGACTTTGATCACTTTAACGATTAACAACGACTTACAAAACAAATAACTTGAAAAAGTCGACCTTATGGAATGGCGCAAACCTCAGCAGCGCGACACCGGGCGGTTGCCGCTGAAACAGCAGCATGGCGGCTTGAGGACAGACAAAAAAGGAGGAAGGCGCCGAGCGCAATCCCCACTGGCGGAATCGTCACGGGATCGGTCGAATCACGCTTTGGCGAGCGCTTGTTCGAGATCAGCTTCGATGTCGACAAAATCCTCGATACCCAACGACAGGCGTATGTAGTCGGGCGAGACTCCGGTGGAAATCTGCTCCTGTTCTGTGAGCTGACTATGCGTCGTGCTCGCCGGGTGGATTGCGAGCGATTTGGCGTCGCCGATGTTGGCGAGGTGCGAGAACAGCTTGAGTGACTCGATGGTTCTTTTCCCTGCATCGAAGCCTCCTTTTGCCCCGAAGCCAATGAGGCCTCCGAAACCGCCGCGCAGGTACTTCCGGGCCACCGCGTGATCGGGACTTGCCTTCAGACCAGGATAGTTGACCCATTTTACCTTCGGGTGGGCGGCAAGATACTCTGCTGTCTTCAGAGCGTTTTGGCAGATCCGTTCCATCCGCAGATGGAGTGTCTCCAGGCCTTGGAGCATGAGGAAGGAGTTGAACGGACTGATGCATGCGCCGATGTCGCGCAAAAGCTGAAGCCTCATCTTCATGACGTAGGCGATGTTAGCGCCATCTGTAGGCGGGAAGCTCTTGAACGCATCCCAATGAACGATTCCATGGTAGGTCGGGTCGGGACGCGTGAAGCCTGGAAATCTGCCCTGACTCCAGTCGAAATTGCCGCCGTCAACGACGATCCCCCCAATGGAGGTCCCGTGACCCCCGATGTATTTGGTCGAACTGTGGACGACCACATTGACTCCCCACTCGAACGGGCGGTTCAGAATCGGCGTAAGACAGGTGTTGTCAACAATTACTGGCACACCGACTTCACGGGCGATTTTCGACACCTCCTCGAAGGGGAAGATGTTCAACGCTGGATTGCCGAGGCCCTCGCCGTAAAACGCCTTTGTTTCCGGCCGGACGGCGCGGCGGAATGAATCGGGATTCTGGGCATCGACAAACGATACTTCGATGCCGAGTCTGGGCAGGGTGTAATGGAACAGATTGTAGGTTCCGCCGTAAAGCTGTGAGACGGACACGATGTGGTCGCCGGCGCCTGCGACGTTGAGGATTGCGTCGGTGATCGCCGCCTGACCCGATGAGTGGGCGAGGGCGCCGGAGCCGCCCTCCAGCGCGGCCATGCGCCTCTCGAAAACGTCAGTCGTCGGGTTCATGATCCGCGTGTAGATGTTTCCGAGCTCCTTCAGGGCAAAAAGATTTGCCGCGTGCTCGGTATCGCGAAACAAATAGCTTGTCGTCTGATAAAGTGGAACGGCGCGCGAACCCGTGGTCGGGTCCGGTGTCTGGCCGGCGTGAAGGGCTTTAGTACCGATTCCTTTGAAGTTCATGGGCATGATGAGTTAGAATCGTAAGCAGACATTGCAAGAAGACAACTGCGTGGCCGGCCGGCATTCGCGTCATAAACGGACATCGCGCCACTTCGGAGCCCGTGTCGCCGTCAAGGGTCATTCCGGCGGCCGACTGACCGCTGCGTTCTCGACCACGAATCCCATCTGCCCTGTCGCGGCGTCGTAGCAATGGCCCGGTATTGCGGTGTCGATTCGCGCCGGGTTGTTGCGGTTCATCGCCCATCCCGGCTTGAGAATGCCGTGGGAGGATTCCTCGCTGATCTGGGCAATGATCGATCCAGGAATGGCCGGCAGCATCCGAAGGCCGGCGCAAGGCGGCCCCCAACTCCCTGTGCGTGAACTGCAGCGGCCCTCCCCGGGAAAAAAGAGCGTGGATCCTCCTCAGTACACCTCGAAGGAATCGGGCCGGAGGGGAAAAACAGGCCGCCCCAAACGCAGGGAACTCAGCCGCTCAAATTCCAGGGCCACCTCGTAGTTCTGCGTCAGGAAGCGGAAGAAATAAGTCTTGTCGATGGTCAGGCACGTGAGTGGTCCGTCGGCAACGACGCTGGCTGTCGCGGCGCTGTTTTGCAAAAGACCGATCTCACCGATGAATCCTCCGATGCCCAGCCGCGACACGCGGCGCTTGTTCCGTTCGATGAAGGCCTCCCCTTCGTAGATGAAGAACAAGCCCTGGCTGTCATGATCTTCGGAAAGGACGTAACCCCCGCTGGGAAATGTCGCGACCCGGGTGATCGTTGCGAAACGGTTGATTGCCTGGGGATGCCAGTGCCGGCACAGCTGATTCTGGCGCAGGAACGGCACGTGGTGCGTGAGCGAAAGGACGGTGGCGGCGCCGAGCCGGTCCATAATCTCCTTCTGGAAGATCTCGCGTGGCATGCGCAGGGCGATCACCGGACTGCGCGCCACGAGTTTCCATCCGAGCGGATGGGGCTCGACCAAATCCTCGGCGCCTATGAAGTCTCCTTCGATGGCCTGCCAGGCTTTTTGGGGACGCCCCTTCTGCGTGCGTCGGTAAACGTCCACCGCGCCGCTCACGATGAGATGGATATCCGTGGCAGGGAGGCTGAAGTCGGAGAACAGTGCGCCCTGCCTGAAAGTCACCACGGTCAGCTTGTCCTCGATCGCGCGCCGCCGGTCAATCTGCATGCGCTGGCAAAGGGGGGACACCACGAGAATGCTCGATATGGTCTTCATGGTGACCGGCTGGTCTATGGCCTGTTTGCGCTGCTGCCGGTTTTTCCAGTACCTCTTGGCCGCCTTGAGCGGCTGCCGCACGCTTTCCATGAGCGAAGCATAGGCGAACACGCCGGCTGGAATCACGGCAGCCACGGCAACGATGACGGCGAAACGCGTCCAGAAATGCCAGTCGAGGAATAGTTCGGACGGGGTCAGCCCCATGCTGCGAATCGCGAACATGGTCACGCCGGCCACCCAAAAGGCCGCCCAGATCAGCCGCGCGGAGATCACCGCGGAATCCAGATGCACACGGGCCGAATGTTGGAGACCGCCCCAGCTCTTGTTGGCGGGGAAGATGGGAGACCGGCTCGTATCGAGCACCGGTTTGCCGAGCCCTGCGTGGATCGCCTGGCTGATGGCGCCGCCGAAACACGGCCGGATCATCGCGATGAAGATGATTGCGGGCAACAGGCCGGCCGGAGACCTGAAAAGGCACAGGAACGTCACAAACAGGCCGATCGGCACCAATCCCACAAGATGAATACCCACCTGGGCGGAGGCCTCCGCGAGGAGGGCGTCGCGCAGGCTGATGCTGAAATGGGGAAACAGCCAGGGCAGGCCGATTCGCGGGTGGAATCCGTCTCCTCCTGCGGCGTGCAGCGCGGAGACTCCAAGAACACTGCCCAGGCTGATCGCGATGACAGACGCGACATAGCCCGCGAGCAGCCCCTCCAGAAAACGCAGGATGCTCATTCCGTGGATATCGGGCGGAAGCAGGCTGAGCATGAGAAGGCCGAGGAAAATCGACACAATCCCCAACCACCGCGCGACATTGGCGGGCAGGCCAAACTTCCACATCAGCGGAACAAGCTGCGAGACCGGACTCGGTCCTGTCTGCAGCACGCCCGTGCGCTGCGCCTTCATCACCAGTTCATAAAAATCGCGCAAAGCCGGACACTTGCGCTCGATGATCAGCGTCCGCAGGGCCTCCGGCACTGTGGTCGGCTTGCTGAAAGCGAGCAGCGCTCCCAGCTGCAGCCGGTCAATCGTCAGGTACCCCCCGGTGTCCAGGGTCTTGAGTGTGAACCGCCCGTTTGAGTCAACTCCTTTGGAAATGTGAGGGTTCAGCTGTAACCTCTCGGCGGTGAACAAAAGCTGCAGATCCATAGCCATGGTACAGCCTCCTTATTGCCTCGGCGACTGACGGGGAAAACGGGCGATCGCATTCTCCACAGCTTCGACAAGTTCGGCTGTCGTGAAAGGCTTGCCAAGAAAGGGCAGATCTTGCTGGTCCTCACCCCAGAGCCCTTCGTCCGACAGGCGTGCGCTTATGAGCAGGATCGCGATCGGGCGTTCCTTTGCCCGGAGTGTTCGCGCGAGCGCCAAGCCGTCCTTTCCCGGCATGACGATGTCCGTAATGACGAGATCCACATCCCAATTGACGCTCGTCAGCCATTTCATCGCTTTCAGCGGTTCCGTGAAAGTCGTGACCTCGTAATTTCGCGCCTGCAATGTTGTCGAGATGATGTCGAGCATCGGGGCCTCATCATCGATGACGACAATCTTCTTAACAGCCTTCGGCAGAGGGGGAGTGGATCGAGAGCTCACGAGCAGGCGCGTTTTCGGGGTTCGGGCCGGAACACTGCATTGCCGGCACGTCGCCGGGCAGTCCGCAGGGACCGGATCATTTTGACAGTTAATTCAGTTTTGCAGCCGGAGCAGCATAGGGCGAGAAAAAACAGCTGACCAGCCGAAGTTCGTCAGTTTTCTGGAGCCGTGGGGCGGCAATCAGTGGGTCGGGTTTTCCCGGCTCGGTTTTCGGCTCCGCTGGAGCTGCAGATAACCCACCCGCCAGAAGCTTGAACAGGTACAATCTTCTCGTCCTTGAAGTACTCAAGGTCTGGTCCGACCCCAAGCAGAAGAAACCCAAGACCATCCACCATCACGGACAGGGTTGGTTCGCTGTGGATGGCGAAATGATCAAGCTGAGGTCGAGGAAACCCTGATGGAGGGCAAAGCCCGAAAGGCTCCCGCTATTCGAGGAACGTCGCCTGTTTCGGCAATTGGGCCTGGCGGCGGGCTTCCTCTTCCGCGGGAGTCGGGTTGAGGTGCCGCGGCGGGCGGGCAACGCGTTGGGCCACCGCGGCCTCGCGGTCCGCCACGATCCGGTCGCAGATGCCATGGACCTGCAGCCGCAGCCAGCTGCACGTCTCGCTTCCGTCGCGGTAGTCGGCGCGGCCGTAGTGGTCGATGCGATCGGTGTGCTGAAGCCGGTCGTTCTGGGCAAACTCGTCCTGCCGGTCGGGATTGTAGACGCCGTAGGCCTTGCCCCCGCGGTCCTTCACGACCGAAAAGCTCGGGATGTCGCTGGGGCCGTCGGCGATGTAGATCATGTTCTGGAAGGGGATGCGGCGGTCCTCCGGCGTGATCTTGGCGTTCACATCGAGCGCCGGATTCTTGTTCGTTCCCTTGTTGATTTCGAAGATGGCCCGGGTCTTCGTCGTGTTGTCGATCATCATGCCGATCTGGGCGATCTCGGCCGCCGCCTCGATGTCGAACTCCTTTTGCCTCAGAAAGCCGGGCTGGCAGGGATTCTCGATGAACTCGCAGCCCCAGATCGCCTCGACAAAGGGCGCGATCGCGCTGCCGCGGATCATCTCGGCCAGGCCCGTGCTGACGATGTAGTGCTCCAACTCGAGGTCGTGCTTCACGTATTCGGGCTTCTCGCGAGCGGCGGCCTTGAGCTTGGAAAAGAACTCGGGAAGCCCGGGGTAGAACTTGATCTCGGCCCCGAGTTCCCGAAGCACGCGGTTGTTGAGCCCCGCCATCCTGCCCGCCAGGACGTGGGTCAGGATGTGGTTCAGGTAGCCGATCTCGCCGGAGATGCGATAACCGCGCCGGGCGTAATTCGCGACCAGATGGTTGGTCTCCGCCCAGAACGTCGCCTCATCCACGCCGTAGCGACGGAAGAGGGGTTCCTGCATGTAGCCCGGAATAAGAGTCTTGTCGAAATCCCAGATGCAGGCGATGATGTTCTGCGTGAAGAGCGTTGTGGCCATTGCTGATCGTCACCTCTAGGCAGGCTTCCCCGCCCCGAACGACGTGCGTCAGCCAAGCCGCAGAGCGCGGCTGGTGCAATTCGCAAATCTTCCCACCCCCATCTCCTCCCTGCCCGATGGATTCACTTCCCAACCTGGTCCCCTTCCAACGCCGCCTGGACGAACTCAACGCCCAGATGGCGGCGCCGTCGTTCTACGCGAACCAGCGCCGGACTGCGGAGGTCATGCGCGAGCAGCAGAAACTGACGCAGCTGGTCGCCGACTACCATGCCCTTGAGAAGGTGGGGCGCGAGCTGGGCGAAACCCGGGCGCTCGCCCAGGATCCCGCCGCCGACCCCGCCTTCCGGGAGCTCGCGGCCCAGGAACTGGCGGGTTTGGAGCGCCGCCGCGCCGCGCTGCGCGAGTCCGTGCTGCTCGCGATGATTCCGCCCGAGCCCACCGACTCGCGCAACACGGTGATGGAAATCCGGGCCGGCACCGGCGGCGAGGAGGCGGCCCTTTTCGCGGCCGAGCTGGCCCGGCTCTACCAGAAGTTCGCCGATGCGCATGGCTGGAATGTCGAGCCCCTGGGCAGCAGCGTGAGCGAGCGCGGCGGCTTCAAGGAGGTGAGCTTTCTCATCACCGGGCAGGACGTCTACCGGCAGCTCAAGTTCGAGAGCGGGGTACACCGGGTGCAGCGGGTTCCCGTGACCGAGGCCAACGGCCGGATCCACACCTCCACGGTCACCGTCGCCGTGCTGCCCGAGGCCGAGGAGGTCGACGTGCGCATCGATCCGCAGGAACTGGAGATCACCGTGCAGCGCGCCAGCGGCCCGGGCGGGCAGGGGGTCAACACCACCGATTCCGCGGTGCGCATCGTCCACAAGCCGACGGGCATGATCGTCTACTGCGCCGACGGCCGTTCCCAGCAGAAGAACAAGGCAAGCGCCATGGCCGTGCTCCGGTCGCGTC
Organism: uncultured Verrucomicrobiae bacterium; assembly: GCA_963827125.1. GTDB lineage: Bacteria > Verrucomicrobiota > Verrucomicrobiia > Opitutales > Opitutaceae > Fen-1467. The sequence continues at coordinate 477,380 of CAWHAC010000010.1, read as the reverse complement.
TGCTCAAGCTCAAGGAGGACGAGGAGCGGGCGAAATATGCCGCGCAGCGCCGCGGCCAGATCGGCAGCGGCGATCGTTCCGAGCGCATCCGCACGTACAACTTTCCCCAGAACCGGCTGACCGACCACCGCGTCGGACTCACGCTCTACAACCTGACCCAGGTGTTGGAAGGCCGCATCGACGAGGTCATCGCCGCGCTGCAGAAGGCCGACTACGACGAGAAGCTCGCCGCGCTCACGGGTCAGACCTACGCGCCGCCGCGGATGGCTGCGGAAGATTGATCCCGATCTTGTCCCAGGTGGAGGATCGCAGCCGGAATCCGTACACGTCATTGAACCACCAAGGCCCGGCGCGGCTCCGCCGCAACCGAATGCGACCATGAGATTTTCCCACGAATCGACACGAATCTGCACGAATGTCATCTATTAAATGACAAACTTCGAGCGGCAGACAATACGACCCACGTGGCTGCGGCTGGGATTTGCCGCAATCGGCTGGATTGCGGCTGCCGCAGCTGCGTCGATCGCACAGGAGGAAAACACCATGAAACTGACCAGCATGGCTTGGATGGAAGGACAGCCGATTCCGACGAAATACACGTGTGACGGCGCCGACGTTTCGCCGCCCTTGGCGTGGAGCGATGTGCCGGCGGGCACGCAGAGCTTCGCGCTCATCTGCGACGATCCGGACGCGCCCGGCGGCACGTGGGTCCACTGGGTCATCTTTGGACTGTCCGCGACCGCGACGGCGTTGCCCGAACGGGTTGCCGCCATCGAGACGCTGCCTGACGGCGCGAAACAGGGTGTGAACGATTTCCGCCGCATCGGTTATGGCGGGCCGTGTCCGCCGCCCGGAGCGCCCCATCACTACTACTTCAAACTCTACGCCCTTGACGCCACGCCGGCCTTGAAGTCGCGGGCCACCAAGGCGGAGTTGTTGCGCGCCATGGCGGGGCACATTCTGGCCGAAGCCCGTCTGATGGGCACCTATCGGCGGGCGCAATGAGCGACGAAACCGAGGTGGCGAGCATCGAGGAGCGAGAAGCGAGCAGGGGGTGCCCACGAATGCACACGAATGGCTGGCGCTGAGCCGGGGTCGTGCAGTCGAGCTGCGCCGTGCGATTAGTTTCGGCTGGGATTTGTGGCATTGGTGCGCATTCGTGGGTGTGTGTCTGATGCGTGTTTTTTCCTGCCGATCCATTGTTTTCCGCTGAACTCAACCTCACGTGCCTGACTCCCGCACGCACCGCGGTCCGCACCCCGAGGACGCCCTGCTGTTCGCGCCGGACGTTTGGCCGGTTCTGCGACGGGCGGCGGCGGATCTTTGCTGGCTGCTGGGCCGGGGCTACGCGGCGCCGTCGTCGATGAAGCTGGTGGGTGACCGCTATCAACTCGTGGACCGACAGCGCGCGGCGCTCGCGCGGTGCTGCTGTCCCGATGCTGCGCGGCTCCAGCGGGAGGCGCACCGGGTTGGCGCCGGGCAGCTGGCCGGGCGGCCGCTGTGGCTGGACGGCTACAATGTGCTGACGACGGTCGAAGTCGCGCTGGGCGGAGGCGTGATCCTGGCTGCCTGCGACGGCACGTACCGGGACATCGCCAGCATGCACGGCACCTACCGGAAGGTGTCCGAGACCCTGCCCGCTTTGGAGTTGCTCGGCGGCATGACGGCGGTTTTCGGCTCCGCCGGGTGGGTGTGGTATCTCGACCGCCCTGTCTCGAACAGCGGCCGGCTCAAGACGATCATGCACGATCTGGCGGCGGAACGCGGCTGGCCATGGCGGGTGGAATTGGTGCAAAGCCCGGATGAAGTCCTGGCGGACGCCGGGGAGACGATCGCGACTGCGGACAGCGCCATCCTTGACCGCTGCCGGTCGTGGTTCAACCTCGCCCGCGAGACCATCGACCGGCACGTGCCCGGGGCGAACATCGTGCCCATGGCTGCGAAATCCGAGTAGCGGGCATCGAGTAGTGAGGAGCGAGCAGGGGGGAGCGGGCATCGAGTAGCGAGTAGGGGCTGCGGAAGGGGCGGCCTCGTAGGGGCCCAGACTTGCTGCGCCCGTTAATCCACGGAATCTCGCAGAGCGCGCGCGGAGGACGCATTGGCTTGGTCACCGGATTAACCAACTTGATATGTCGAAAGGCGCTGGATAAACAGAGCTGGTCCAGCAGCGTACAAATGACTTCCGCCACAATCGAACTTCGTAGTCGCTCCGCCTGAGGTCGTGAGCCAGGATCATGCCTATGACACAAGATGACGAACAGATCAGGCTGCTTTCGATATTCCACTGCGTGGTCGCCGGCATGGCCGGGCTCTTTTCGATGTTTCCGATCTTCCACCTGGCTTTCGGGATATTCTTGATCGTCGCCCCGCAGAAATTCTCCGGGAATGGCGAGCCACCGCCGGCTTTTCTCGGTTGGTTCCTTGTGATCTTTGCGGCTGTTTTCATCATCCTCGGGCTGACGTTTGCAACCTTTGTCCTGGTCAATGGCCGGTTCCTCGCGAAAAGGAAACACCACCGGTTCTGCCTGGTCATGTCGTGCGTCGAATGCATTTTCATGCCGTTTGGAACCGTGCTCGGGACGTTCTCCATTTTGGTGCTCTCGCGCGAATCGGTGAAAAAGCAGTTCCTGCCCTGCCCGGATGGTTGCATGCCGCGGCAGGCGGGCGAACCGGCGCCTCCTCCGGCCTGACCCGTTCGCCCGCGCCTCATGCTCACGCTCCTCGAAATCGTCAAGAAGACGAGCGGGTTCCTTGAGGCGAAGGGTGTGGAGAATCCGCGGCTGAACGCGGAACTGCTGATCGGGCATGCGCTCGGCCTTCCGCGAATGCAGCTCTACCTGCAGTTCGAGCGCCTGTTGACGGGGCAGGAACTCGACCGGATCCGTCCCCTCGTGATCCGCCGCGGGCAGCGCGAGCCGCTCCAGTACATCGTGGGCGAGATGGAATTCTTTCACGTCAGGCTGAAGGTGGACCGGCGCGCGCTGATTCCGCGCCCCGAGACCGAGCAGCTTTGCGAGGTGATCACGGAACAGCTTACCCGTCCGCCGCTGACGATCCTGGATCTTGGGACGGGCTGCGGAGCCATCGCGCTGGCGCTCGCCGCGTTCTATCCGCAGGCCGCGGTCACGGGTCTGGACGTGAGCCCGGAGGCGCTCGCGCTGGCCCGGGAGAATTCCGCCGCGCTCGGCCTGGACGCACGCGCCCGGTTCCTGGTTTCAGACTGGTTCGCTGCGATCGAGCCTGGCGCGTGTTTTGACCTCATCGCGGTTAACCCGCCGTATCTGTCGGAGGCGGAAGTGGCGGAGGCTCCCCCGGAAGTGCGCGGGCACGAACCCCGGGTCGCACTGTCACCGGGGCCCGGCGGCACGGAGGCGCTGGGCCGCATTCTGGCGGAGTCCCCCCGGTTTCTGTGCGGCGGAGGGTTGCTGGCGCTCGAGACGGGGATCGGTCAGCAGGAAGAATTGCGGAATCAGGCGGCGGCCGCGGGCTTCGTGCGCGTCGAGTCGCGGCGCGATCTCAGCGGGCGTGACCGGCATTTCCTGGCGTGGAGATAGCCGCGCGTCGGACGCGGCGTCCTCCGCGCGGCTATTGGCAAATGGCTGGCGCCATTTGCGCCAGACCAGGCAGGGATCTTCCAATTTTTTGGGCCGCAGATTGGTTCGCTTGTCCAACGCGCGCAGCCCGCGGTGACAGGCAACCTGGAGGGCGTGACGCAGCTGCCAGGCTGCTCAGCCGTTCTTCGAGATCCGCACGGTCAGCGGAGCGTTGCCGTCGGCCCAGTATTGGGGGTTCTTGGACAGCGCAAGCGTGTCGGAAAGCACCCGCAGGCTCTCGCGGAGGGGTATGTCCACCTTCGCCGCGCCGGAATCTTCATCGGTGCCGAGTTCGTCGTCGTCCTCCGGTTCCTCATCGGCCTTCTTGTCCGCCTTCACGGGCTTTGGGGCAGGAGGCCCGAGCGTGATCTCAGTGAAAGGATAGTCGGTCCTGGCGAGTTTTTCCTTTTCAGCCCGCAGCGTTTTCTTGAAGGCATCATCGAGCCCCCTCTCGCGCCGCCGCTCATCGAGGTTGAGCGAGATTGCCTTCTGGTCCTCCTTCGCCTTGAACCACTCGATGCCCTTTTTGAGAAAGGCGAACTCCTCAAGGTGATCGAGGCGGGACTGGCTCGACGCGCGCAGCGGGGCGAGGAGCTTCTGATCGAGGGGATGGCCGTCGAAGACTGTCGCGGGGATCTCGTCCCAAATGAGGGCGTTGGGAAGGTCGGATTCCCCGATCTTCAGGTACTGGTCCGCCGAGGGCAGGATGATGTCGGGCACGACCCCCTTTTTCTGCGTCGAGGCGCCGTTGGGCAGGTAGAATTTCTGGATCGTCAGCCGCGCCGCCCCGGTCTTCTCGCTCACGCCCCTGAGCTGGGGGAACCGGTTCATTTCGACGATGGTCTGGACCGAACCCTTGCCGTGGGTGGATTGATCGCCGATGATGATCGCGCGGCCGTAGTTCTGGAGGGCTCCGGCGACGATCTCGGAAGCGGATGCGCTGAAGCGCGAGACGAGGACCGCCAGCGGTCCGCCGTAGCGGATCTGCGTGTCTTCGTCGCTCTCGACCTGCACCTCGCCGCTCACGGATTTCACCTGGACCACCGGTCCTTTGTTGATGAAGAGGCCGGTCAGGTCGATCGCCTCCGAAAGCAGGCCTCCGCCGTTGGCGCGCAGGTCGAGCACGATCGCCTTCACCCCGGCGGCGTCGAGGCGGTTGATGAGTTCGGCGACGTCCTTGGTGGCGCTCGTGCGCTCCGCGCTTGCGCTGCCTTCATCGTCATCCGAAAGACCGTAGAACGAAGGCAGGGTGATGACGCCCATCGGCACGGTCTCCCCGCCTGCGCCCGGCACCTGGAAAACCGCGGCATGAGCGCGGGCGGAGTTGAGTTTCACCACGTCGCGGACGATGGTGATTTCCTTGCGGACCGAACCGTCGGTGACGCTGGCGGGGACGACGGTGAGCGTCACCTTCGTGCCTTTCTCGCCGCGGATCAGATCGACGATCTTGCGGAGTTTCATGCCGATGACATCGACGGATTCACCCCCTTCGCAGGCCACGCCGATGATCTTGTCATTGGGATGAAGCTGCTTCCCGAGATCGGCGGGCCCGCCGGGGACCAGCTCCTTGACAACGCATTCATTGTCCTCGTATCCCAGCACCGCTCCGATGCCGACGAGCGAGAGGCGCATCTGGATGTTGAAATCCTCGAAGCTCTCCGGCGAAAGGTAGCTGGAGTGCGGGTCGTATTGGTTGGCAAGGCAGGTGAGGAACATCTCGGTCACGTCGTCCGCGTCGAAATCGGCCAGGTTCTTGAGCAAGCGCTCGTAGTGTTTCTGGACGGCCTGTTTCGCCGCCTCGGGAGTCTTCTTGGCGAGAATCTCGCGGATGACGTTCGAACTTCAGCTGGCGGCGCCAGAGGTCGTCGGCCTCCGCGGCGGTGGCGGGCCAGGCGCTTTTTGACCGGTCGAGCGTGCAGGTCTCGTGGGTCGTCAGGTCGATGTCCTTCTTCAACTCGCTGAAGATCCAGTTGACGCGCTGGTCGACCCGCTTCTCGAACATGGCGTAGATGTCAAACGGGGCGTCAAGTTTGCCCAGGGTCCGCAGGTTGTAAAAGATCCCGGTCGCGTAGCGCTGGGTGAACGCCTGCTCGTCGGTGGCGAGAAAGAACAGCCGCTGGGGGTCGAGCTCGGCAAGGTATTCGTGGATCAGTTTCTGGCCGACGTTGGGTTTGAGCTGGTTGTCGACTGCTTCGTGGTTGAAATTATAGTTCTCCAGCAGCTCGACCATCGTGCTCACTTCGGCGGCACGGGCGCGCGTTGTCTCGAACTTGCGATCGGGCAGCGCGCGGCCGGCGGAAAGGACGGCCAGAAACAAAATGCCGGCGGCCAGTGCCCGGCCGGGCCGCGGGAAGGAAGTGAGAAAAGAGGTCATTGGCTTTTTGAGAAAGGCGGGCGCGCGAGATGTTTCATGGATACAGCACCCCCCAACATCGTCCAACAAAGCACAAACTGCAGCTGCTTCAAGGTTGTTGCGACAACAGCGGGTGCATCTGCCGATTGACGGTGGCGCAAGTGGCATGGGCATCTTGCCCATGTGCGTCCACGGGCATCTTGCCCGTGTGCCTGGCGCGCGTCCACGGGCAGGATGCCCGTGCCACAGCTGCGCGCGCCAGACGCTGCCGTCAATCGGGAGATGCGCCCGAAAGCAGCGACAAGACAATCCGGCGGGTTTCGGCGAGCCGCCTGCAATGTTCCGCCCAGAAGGCCGCTTCGCCGGCGAAGCCCATCCACCGGGCGAGCGGGGTGCGGTCCTCCGGGGAGGCTCCCAGAACGCTCACGGCCCGGTTGGAGTCGCCGCGCAGCAGAATCTCAATTCGCTTGAGAAAGCCGTAATTGTCGAGCAGGCGCGCAGCCGCTCCGCCGGGGATGAGATGGGCTGCGGCGAGCTCCCGCAACCCCCGGCGGGTGCCGGGCTGGCGGACGGCGGGAAACGCGTGGCCGTGGCGGAGCTGGAGCAACTGCACCAGGAATTCGAAGTCCACGAGGCCCCCGGCGCCGGTTTTGAATGCGCGCTCGGGCGGGGTGACCGCGTCGCGCTCGCGCTCGATCCGGCCCCGCATCGCCCACATGGCCGCCGCGGCGGACCCGTCCGCCGGCGCGGCAAAAAGCAGCCCGGCAACAAACGCGCGAAATTCATCGGCGATGGCCGCCGGACCGGCGACAACCCGCGCGCGCGTCAGCGCCTGGAGCTCCCAGGGCTGGGCCGATGGGCCCGCATGGTACGCGCGGAGGACGGCCGGAGTGGTCACGAGCGGCCCTGCGTCCCCGTGCGGTCGCAGCCGGAGGTCGACTTCGAAGATCGCCCCGAGCGGTCCCCCGTGCTTCAGCAACCGCTGCAGCTCGCGGACAACCGGCTCCGCTGCGGCGGCGTCGGAGTCGGCGGCGAGGAAAAGGACGTCGAGATCGGAGCCGAAGGTCAATTCGGCGCCGCCGTATTTGCCCAGCGCCACCAGGAGGAGGCGTTGCGCGGGATCAAGCCTCCGCAGCTCGTGCTGCAGAACGGCGTCAGCCAGGAGTGAAAGGCTGGCCTCGACCTCCTCGACCTCCAGGCAGCCGAGAAGCTCGCCGATGACGTGGCGCACCTGCTCTGCCCTCACGTACAGCCAGAGCCATTCGTCGTGGCCCGAGTCCGCGGGGCCCGCCGCGAGCTCTTCGGCGAGGGCCGCGGCGTCCTTGCGCCTGCGCAGGACGGCGGGTCGAAGGACCTCCTCGAAGATCTCCGGATGCGCGGCGAGCAGTTCGTAGATGAAAGTGCTGCGGTCGAACAACAGCGCGAGGACGCGGAAGAACTGGGGGTTGGCGGCGCAGCTGTTGAAGAACTGCTGGCGGGTCCCATAGCGCTCGGCGAAGCGCGCGATCCGGCGCAGGGTCGGGATCGGGAGCGCAAGCTTTGGAAGGAGCTCATCGAACGCATCCACGAGATGCTCGAAACGGACGACGAGCTCGCGGTTCACGTGGCGCCCCTGGTTGCCGCAGACAAAGAGCCGCAGTTCGTCCGCTGCGGCGGGGACGGGGCCAAACCACTGGCGGAGGCGTTCAGCCACCGGCGGCGGCGTGTCCGTGGAGGTGAAGAACCGCCACCAATCCTGGAACCACCGGTCTCCGGCCCCCTGGCGGAAGAGTCCGTCGTAGATCCGCCGGACATGCGTGCGCACGGCCTTGAGCTGGTGCTCGAAGGCCGCGGCGGAGGAGAAGCCCAGCGTCCGCGCGATCGCGGTGGTTTCGCCGGCATCCGCCGGCAGGGCGTGCGTGTGATGCTCCTCCCGCATCTGGATCGCATGTTCAACCCGGCGCAGGAACCAGTACGCCTCGCCAAGAAATTCCGCCTCCCCCTCCTTCATCAATCCGTAGCGGACCAGCTGGGCGAGCGCGGTCGTGGTGGAGTGCGTCTGCAGGAACGGGAACCTGCCGGCATGCAGGAGTTGGAAGGCCTGGACGACGAACTCGATCTCGCGGATGCCGCCGCGACCCGACTTCACGTCGCTCCCGAGCGCGCGGGCGCCGACGACCTCCTCCTCCGTGCGGGCCTTCATCGCGGCGATTTCGGCCAGCAGCGAGGGCGGCGGATGGCGCGGATAGCGGAACGAATGCAGGCTTTCGAGCAGTTCCGCCCCCAGCGCGAGGTCGCCGGCGACCGGCCGCGCCTTGATGAGGGCCATCCGCTCCCAAGTCTGGCCGGCGGCGGCGTAGTAGTTCTCGATGCTGGCGAGCGAACGCACCAGCGGGCCCCAGGCGCCTTCGGGGCGCAGGCGGACATCGACGCGAAACAGGAACCCGTCGGCGGTCTGCGCCTGGAGCAGCCCGGTGGTGCTCTCGGCAACCTTGGTGAAGAACTCGGCGTTGGTGAACGTCCCGGGCTGTCCCTCCTTCCGGCAGCGGCCCTCGCCCTGGTAGACGTAGATGAGGTCGATGTCCGAGGAGAAGTTGAGTTCCTGGCCGCCGAGCTTCCCGAGGGCCAGCGCGCAAAAGCGGGCGGGACGGCCGAGTTCCTCATCCCAAGGTTCACCGTAGCGGCGGGTCCACTGCCGCAGCGAGAGGGCGAGGCACTCGCGCAGGCAGAACTCGCCCAGCCGGGTCAACTCCTCGACGGTGGTGGGAGTCGAGGCGAGGCCGTTCACGTCGCGAAAGGCGATGCGCAGCGTCATCTTGCGCCGCCAGCGCCGCAGAAGGCCCAGGCGGGCGTCGTCGTGCGCCGGGGCCTCCTTGGGGGCGGCTGCGCTGCAGGCGCGCCATTCATCAAGCAGCGCCTGGTAACGATAGGTCACCTCGCGGTTGCGGGGTTCCTCGAGCCAGAGCGCATATTCGGGATGCTGGAGCAGCAGCCGGGAGTAGATGGGGCTCGCATCGGCCAGGCGCTCGATCCGGAGCCAGGCATCGGGAGAAAGCGCTTTTGTCTCCCATGCCGGGTGCGCCTGGCGAAGCAGGGCGAGGAATCTTCCCGACAACGCGTGACCGGTGGGCGCGCTCACAGGCGGGTTCAGCGGCGGCTGAGAAGATCGCGCGCCTCGTCGAGCAGGCGCTTCTCCTCATCGGTCAGCGCGCCGAAGCCATCGCTGTTGATCTTGTCGAGTATGCGGTCCACCTCGGCACGCAGACCATCGCGATCGGTCAGGTTCACAAAATAACGGGGCGCGGCATCCTTCTTCCTGCGGCGGAACCAGCGGGGCAGCCCAATCCTCGCGCGCGAAGATCCGCCAAACGGATACACCCTGCCGACCAGCCGGTAATAGCCGTAGGCGAGGGACATTGCGGCGAGGTTGGCGACGTGCCCGTTCCAATAGGGGGAAGGCCGCCCCATCATCTCAAAAAACAGGAAACCAACGAGTTCGAGCGCCACCCAGGCCCAGCAAAAGAACTTGGGTTTCGCCGTCACGGGGACGATGAAGAAAATGAGAAACGTCATCTGCTCATCGGCATGGTAGCAGCAATACAGCGCGAAGAGCCCGGCGATGGTGATCGATGGGCCGACGAGCAGCCAGTCCACGCCCAGGGCGAAGGCCGCGCACCAGGCCGCGGCTCCGGCCGCAATGAAGGATCCGTAGAGCCAGACAAACCGCCGGGTGCCGACAAGGTCCCGCGCAGCGCCCCCAAAGAAGTACAGGCCGAGGAGGTTGAAGATCAGGCTGAAGATCCCGCTGTCGGCCCCCGTTGTGTTCTGGACGAAACAGTAAGTGAGGGGGGTCCACAGCCTGTGGCCATGCAGGAGGGCGTTGGCGCCGAGTCCCAACATGCTGGAGTAGGAGGAATACTCAAACTCCATCCATCGCTCGGCGACCATCTGCAGCAGGAAGAGCGCTATGAAGATCCCCATCAGCCATTTCACCACGTCAACAGCCGACGAGTCTCCTGTCTCCCGCATGTATGAGCGTTCGGAAAGCATCCGGTCGGAAATTGGAACGGCCTTCGGGCAAACTCAAGCCCCCTGCGCCGTTGGGAAAGGGTTTTGTCCGCCCTGCGCCTGTCGCGGGGATACCCTTGACAGCCTGCGGCATTCGTTTTTGTTCGCCGTCTACCATGGCCAATAAAGCAGACAAGTGGGAAAACAATGTCGCAGGGAGATTCTATGTAGACCGGCAGTGCATCGATTGCGATCTCTGCCGCGAGACGGCTCCGGCTTTCTTCACCCGTTCCGAAGAGGGAGGGTACTCGTACGTCAACGCGCAGCCGGCAACGGAGGACGATGTTGCGGCGTGCATGGAGGCGATGGAGGGCTGCCCGGTCGAAGCCATCGGCAACGACGGCGACACCTGAAAAAGGCGATTCCGCGCGGGACGGCGTGACGGGATTATGCAGGCGAGGTGGGCGGCGTGTCGCCAGGGCGCTCCGAGTTCGTCGGGGCTCATCGTGCCCTGCGAAAGCGGGGCAATGCGGGACGCGCCTTCCCCCTTTTTGCAGGACGCAATGCGGCGAGCGGAGGGGCCAGACTGAGCAAGTCGGGCTGAGACGGCGCGGGAGAATGCAGTCAGCACGAAGGCATGCCGGTTGTTTCACGGGCTGAATGTTAAGTAGCGGGTCGAAACGTATTAACCTATGTCCCCATGCCGGCACTTCATGATCCCCTCAAACCGGGGAAGCTCCGGGAACCGGACTTCACCTGCGGCTCCGGGAGCCCGGCGCAGGAGGCTCGTTGCGTTTTGTCCGCGTCTCCGCGGGGCGTGGCGCGCGGCTCCGGATCTCCGGGCTTCCGGTGATCGCCCTGACCTGTGCGTCCGGCATCGCAGGGGTCCTTTTCTGGCGATGGGACGGCGCCTTTGCGTGTTGATCGCGGCCGCCGCGGCGATCATCGCCCGCGCCCAGACGGAGGAACCGGTGGAGCTGCCTCTGTTTCCGGTGTATTCGCCCCGGGTGGCGATGCCGGACCCCGTCGCATCGTTTGCCATGCCGGTCACGGCGCTGCGCTATGAGCCGCTGCTGGACGTGGAAACGCGGGGTCAGGCCGAAGGTCAGGCGGATGTCGCGATCCAGGGGGGCATCTTTGAGAACACCGGATTTCGAATCGGCGGCGCCTTCCTTTTCGATCCGCAGACGGGGCATTATCTCGCGGAGCTCCCCGTGGCGCCGGCCATGATCTCGGCGCCGCGCATCCTGACCGGGGCGGAGAACGCCCTGGGCGGGTTCAATGCGGATGCCGGCACCGTTGCCTACGACTGGCGGGCCGTCCGCCCGCAGGGGGATGTGACCGCGGAGGCGGGGCAGTATGGCTCCCGTGAGGGCAGCATCTACCAGGGCGTTGTCAGCGGGACCGCGGTGCCCGGCCGCGCGCTGGGCGCCGACGCCGGGGTGGCGCTCGCGTCCTCCGTTGGCTCCGTGCCGTATGGAGATCATCACTACGAGCGTTACAACGGGCGGATCCAGCTTGCGGGCGACGGCGCCCAGACGGATCTTTTCTACGGCTACCAGGCGAAGTTCCTCGGCTGGCCCGACCTTTACACGCCGTTTGGCTCTGACGAGGCCGACGATCTGGAGACCGCGGTCGTGATGCTCAACCACCGGGTGACCTGGGGGCCCGAAGATGAGCTTCAAGCCTCGGTCTTCTGGCGGCGCAACAGGGACGATTATGCGTTCGACCGCTTCGCGCCGGCCGGCCCCGTGCCTCCGTTTCTGACGACGACGTGGATGGACGGCGTCGCGGCGTCCGGGCGCGACGACCTGGGCGTGATCGGGATCGGCTACGACGCGGCGGTTCTCACCGACGACATGAAGTCGACGTCCCTCGTTTTTGGCCGTTTCCGTTCGCGGACCTACACCAAGGCCGGTGTGGCTCCCGAGAGGGTCTGGCAGGTTGGCGAAGGCCGGCGCCTGACGGTCAGGGCCGGGATGAGCATCGAGAACACGAACCGCGAGGGCGCGGCCGTCTCCCCGCTGGCCTCGATCGCGTTGGAAGAGACGGGGACGGCGGGCGGTTCAAGGCGTCTGTACCTCGATTACGCCGATTCCAGCCAGGTGCCGACCTACACGGCGCTCGATTCCAGTCCGGCCTCCGGATTGTTCCGGGGAAACCCGGATCTCGGGCGGACCTTCAGCCACAACATCGAACTGGGGAACGACGTCGCGCGGGGCGCCTGGCAGGCGCATGTCGCGGTGTTCTGCCGCCGCGACGACCACCTCGTGGACTGGACTTTTCAGCGCGGGGTCGTTGCGCGCATCGCCAGCCCGGTGGACGTCGACACGGCCGGCGCTGAAGGCACCCTGCGGTGGTCCTCCCCGCGCTGCGAGGTCGTCCTGGGTTGCACGTGGCTGCACAAGCGCGCCGATTACGGCGGGGCGGCGGTGGACGGCAGTTTCTATGCGCTCAACTTTCCGAAGGCCCGGCTGACGGCGGCTGTCGTGGCCCGGCTGGGCCGCGGCTTCGAACTGCGCATGGACAACCAGGCGCGGATTCAGGAGGCCAATCCCCTGCGCACTGCGGGGGGAAATCAAGCGGTCATCTCGTCGTGGGGATTGTTCTTTCGCCCGCCGGGCATGCGGAACACGGGCTTCCAGCTGCAGGTGGACAATCTCTGGAACAGCGCATTTCAACAGGTGCCGGGCGTCCCTGCCGCCAGCCGGGAGATCTCCGCCGGCATGACGCAGAGCTGGTGAGCCCGCCCCGCCGGTTCGCTCGTTCACCCGCCGGCGCAGCTCCTGGTTTTCGCCCGGAGCTGCAGCGCAGGCTGGACAATCCGGGGGGCAGCGCGCTTCTTCAGGTGGCGTGAAAGCTCCCCGACCCGACCTGAAATCGCTGTTGACGGCCCGGCAGGGCCAGCCGCACAGCCTGTTGGGCATGCATCCGGTGACCATCGGCCGGGGCAGCGGGCTGGTGGTGCGCGCGTTGATACATGACGCGTCGGAATGCTCGGTGATCGATGCCCGGGATCCCGCCACCCTCATGGCAGGCGGTGCGGCGCGATGGCCGATGAAGCAGATTGCGCCGGAGGGTTTGTTCCAGGTTTTTATTCCCGGGCCGCAGGAAGTCTTCCGGTACCAGCTGAGGGTCAAGCTCCACGGCGGCGGGATCCGGCAGGGCTACGACCCCTATTCATTCCTGCCCACGCTCGGCGAACAGGACGTGTACCTGTTCAACGAAGGCAACGAACACCGGATCTACGGGAAGCTGGGCGCGCACCTGCGGGTGGTCGACGGCGTGCCGGGGGTTTCGTTCGCGGTCTGGGCTCCGACCGCGAAGCGCGTGTCTGTCGTCGGCAGTTTCAACCATTGGGACGGCCGCTACCATCCCATGCGCTCGCTCGGCGCCTCCGGGATTTGGGAGTTGTTCATCCCCGGCCTGGCCGAGGGCGAGCTGTACAAATATGAGATCTGGGATTCCCGCGGCTTCATCCGGCTGAAGACCGACCCCTACGGAACCGCGTTTGAGGCGGCGCCCCACAACGCCTCGATCGTCTGCAACACGCGGCGCCATCGCTGGGGCGACGCGGCCTGGCTGGAGCGGCGGCAGGGGCAGGCGGGCGAACGGGACCGTCCGATCTCGATCTATGAAGTGCATGCGGGCTCGTGGCGGCGGGTGACGGAGGACGCGGGGCGGCTGCTGACGTACCGCGAGCTGGCCCCGGCGCTGGCGGACTACGTCAGCGAGATGGGCTACACCCACGTCGAACTCATGCCGCTGGCGGAGCATCCTTTCGACGGATCGTGGGGCTACCAGGTGACCGGGTTTTTTGCGCCGACCCATCGCTACGGCACGCCGGAGGACTTTGCGTGGTTCGTCGACCACATGCACCAGCGGGGAATCGGCGTCATCCTTGATTGGGTGCCCGCGCATTTTCCCCGCGACAGCTTCGCCCTGGCGGAGTTTGACGGCACCCACCTGTACGAGCATGCCGATCCGCGGCAGGGTGAGCAGAAGGACTGGGGCACGCTGGTCTTCAACTACGGGAGGAACGAGGTGCGCTGCTTCCTCGTGGCAAGCGCCCTCGCCTGGTTCGACCGCTACCACATCGACGGGCTTCGCGTCGATGCCGTCGCCTCGATGCTGTACCTCGACTATTCGCGCAAGGAGGGCGAATGGATTCCGAACAAATTCGGCGGGAGGGAGAACCTGGAGGCGATCGAGTTTATCCGGCAGGCGAACGATTTGGTGCACCGGTATTATCCCGGCGCTTTGATGATTGCCGAGGAATCCACGTCGTTTGCAGGAGTCACGAAGCCGACCGGGGACGGAGGCCTCGGTTTCGACTTCAAATGGAACATGGGATGGATGCATGACACGCTGCGGTTTTTCTCCAAGGACCCCATCCACCGGAAATGGCACCAGAACGATCTCACGTTCGGAATGCTCTACCAGTACGCGGAGAATTTCGTCAGCGTCTATTCCCACGACGAGGTCACCCACGGGAAGGCGTCGATGCTCTTCAAGATGGGGTCATGGTCCATCCCGGAGAAGGCGGCGAATCTCCGGGCGCTGTATGGTTTCATGTGGGGCTGGCCCGGCAAGAAGCTGCTCTTCATGGGAAACGACTTCGGCCAATCCCATGAATGGAATCACGATGTGAGCCTCGACTGGCGTCTGTGCCAATACATGGACCACGAGGGCGTGCGACTGCTCGTGCGCGACTTGAACCGGCTTTATGCGGGCGAACCGGTCCTCAGCCGCAACGACCTGAATCCGGAGGGCTTCCGGTGGGTTTCCTGCAACGACGCTGCTGCGAGCGTGATCGCCTGGCTGCGGTTGGACCGGCTGGGGAAGGTCGTCTTCCTCGTGGTCGGCCATTACACGCCGGTTGTCCGCCAGGGGTACCGCCTCGGCGTGCCGCACAGCGGATTCTGGAAGGAAGTCATCAATACGAACAGCGAGTACTACGGCGGCAGCGGGGTGGGCAACTGCGGGGGCAGGATGACGGAGGATGTCGCGGCCGACGGGTTCAGCCAGTCGGTGGTTCTCGCCCTTCCGCCCTTGAGCACGACAATCTTCAAGTGGACGGCCGGGTGACGGTTTGGGGCGGGCCGCGGGCGGGACGTTCGGGCGCGAAGCGGCAAATCCCGGCCTCCGCGGCGCGTTCCGCGTCAATGCAGGCGCCTGACGAGGCGGTAGGTCGCCATTGCCCCGCGGTTCTTGACATCGATTGTCCCGCGGGCCTCGAGTTCAAACCGGCTGGCCAGCAGGGCGTGGGTCGACGCCGAGACCTGGATCATCCCCGGCTGGCCCTGTGATTCCATGCGGCTCGCGACATTCACCGTGTCCCCCCAAAGGTCGTAGGAGAACTTCTTGGTTCCGATGATGCCGGCGACGACGGGGCCGCTGTTCATGCCGATGCGGACGTCCAGGTTGACGGAATTGCGGTGGTTGAAGTGCTTCAGGACCTCCAGCATGTCCAGGGCCATCCAGGCGCAGCGCTCGGCGTGCTCGGGATCGGGGGTGGGGATGCCTCCGACGGCCATGTACGAATCGCCGATCGTCTTGATCTTCTCGACCTCGTAGGTCTCGGCGAGCTTGTCGAAGCCGGAGAACAGATCGTTGAGCAACTGGACGGTGCGGCTGGGCGCCATGGTGGCCGAGAAGCTTGTAAACCCGACGATGTCGGCGAACACGACGGTCGCCTCGCGGAAACTGTCGACGATCGTCCGCTCGCCCTGTTTGAGCCGGTCGGCGATGGCCTGGGGCAGGACGTTGAGGAGCAGGCGGTCGGATTTGGCCCGTTCCGCCTGCAGTTCCGCCAGGTAGGCCTGTTCCTGGTCCCGCAGGCGCTTTTTTTCGAGCGAAGCGTTGATGCGGGCGTGCAGGATCACCGTGTTGAACGGCTTTGGAACGAAATCCTCGGCGCCGGCCTCGATGCAACGGACCGTGCTGTCCACGTCGTCGAGCGCGGTCAGCATGATGACCGGCAGGTGCCGGATCTTCGGGTCCGCCTTGATGAATTCCAGCGTCTGGAACCCGTTCAGCTCGGGCATGATGATGTCGAGCAGGACGAGGTCGAAGCTTTGCCGCTTGAGGTGATCGAGCGCCACGCGGCCGTTCTCCGCCGTCGTGACGTTGAATCCCGAACGCTGGAGCCGCCGCGCCAGCATTTCGCGGTTCATCGCGTCATCGTCGACCACGAGCAGATTGCCGCCGAACTGGACGGCCGTCTTGCCGAGGAATTCACCCGAGCCGGAGGTTTTCACGGGCTGGCTCGTGGTGCCCAGCACGACGTTGGCCGAGATGCCTGCGTCGCCCAACCGGCTGCCGACATCGATCCGGTTCCCGAAATCCTCGCTATCGAAAAGGCTGTGGAGGTTATGGCTCGCCTGGTTGATGCGCTTGAAGTCGTCGACCAGTTCGGGCTTGCCGAGCTCCACGGCCGTCGTCTGGCAGATCACGCTGTTCCCGATGATTGCATTGAGCGGCGCGAGCATGTCCCGGCGCATCGCGAGCAGATCGATTTTCCCGGTCTCGATCTTCCACGGGGCCAGGGCGTCGTTGAAAAGCGCGAGAAGCTGGCCGCCGGCGGTATGGATCTTCTTGAGATCGTTCAGGAGGCGCTCCGCGTCGCTCTCCTCGATCGATTCCATCAGCATCTCGCTGTAGCCGATGATCTGGTTGAGCGGGGTCCGGAGGGCGTGGCGGAGCTGGTTGAGCGTTTCCAGGTCGCTGGATTGGAGCGCGCGCAGAAAGGGGCTCAGCGGTCCCGGGGGGCTGGAGGGCGGGGGGGTGTTCCCGGAGGAGGATTCGCTCATGGGGCTGCAGTCGGAGGACTTTTCAGCAAGGCATCGATCTTGCCCAGGAGTCGCGGCAGATCCACCGGTTTGGTGTCGTAATCGTTGCAGCCCGCCTGGAGCGCCTTGTCACGGTCGCTGATCATCGCATGCGCTGTCAGCGCGATGATGGGGATGGCGGCGGTTGAGGGATCGGCCTTCAGCTGCCGGCTGGCCTCCCACCCGTCGATGACCGGAAGGCTCATGTCCATCAGGATGAGGTCCGGGTGCTCGGCGCGGGCCATGGCCAGGCCGGCGCCCCCATCCGTGGCGATGATGGTGGCAAAGCCGCGGCGTTGCAGGCGCCGGGAGAGCATGTCCCGGTTCATTTCGTTATCTTCGACGATGAGGAGCTTTGCCATGGGGCGGGTGAAATGGGCCTGGCCCGGATGATCTCATGGAGACGCGTCGCTGCCGCCGCCACGTTCCGCCCGCGCTCGGGGGCGGGGGCGTCGCAGCTCCGGACTACAGCATGTCTGATGGCGCAACACGACTGCGAAAAACGCGGACTAGGGGGTTTTCGGCACGGGGGACTGGGATCCGCTCTGCCGTTTCAACATGTGCTGATTTATGGTTTCCCGGACTTCGCGGAGCAAGTCTTCTCGGGCGAACCGGCCTTTTTCGAAGATGCGCTCGACCTGGCCCTTGAGCACCTCCTGTGCATCGTTGGTGATGTCGAGGGAACTGACCACCACCACCGGGATCTTCGACCACTCGGGATGGGGCTTCACCTGCCGGAGGAAGTCAAATCCGTCCATTTCGGCCATGATGAGGTCGAGGATGATGATGTCCGGCTTCACGCCGCTCTGCAGAATCTCGATGGCTTCACGACCATTTGAAGCCTCGCGCACGTGGATGCCCTCCTTCTGCATCATCCGGACAACGAGCTCCCGGGACGGAGGGTCGTCTTCCACCACAAGCACGGTTCCGGCCTGCCGGGTCGCCCGGTGCCTGTCGAGAACCGGGAGCAGCTTCCCCGCGTCAATCGGCTTGGTCAGGTACTCCGCGGCGCCGAGGGCAAACCCCATCTCCTTGTTCTCGAGCATGGTCAGCAGGATGACGGGCACGTCCGCCATGCCGGGCAGGGCTTTCAACTGCGAGAGCACCGACCAGCCGTCCGAGCCCGGCAAAAGGATGTCAAAAATGATGATGTCGGGATGGTATTCCCGGGCCATGCGCAGCCCCTCCTTGCCGTTGCGCGCGATCCGGGTCGAATAGCCTTCGCGCGTCAGCATGTTGGTGAGCACGCCGTGCACCGATTCGTCGTCGTCGATGATCAGCACGCGGCCCTTGGGCTCCGGAGCCGGTTCGCGCTCCTTCTCGACGATGGCATACGGCGAACGCGCCGGCTTCACCCGCGCCGGCACCCGCAGCGTGAACGTCGAGCCGGCGCCCGGGGCGCTGGTCAGCGTGATGTCGCCGCCCATCATCTGGGCGAATTGTTTCGAGATCGCCAGGCCGAGGCCCGTGCCGCCGAATTTGCTGGAGGTGGAGGCATCGGCCTGGGTGAAAGGCCTGAAAAGGCGGGCCATCTGCTCGCTGTCCATGCCGATGCCCGTGTCGATCACGTGCATCACGACCCACACCTGGTTATCGACGATCTCGCGTTCGATCTTCAATTCGACGCGGCCGTTTTCGGTGAACTTGCTCGCGTTGCTGAGCAGGTTGAGCAGGGTCTGGCGGATCTTGGTCGAATCGCCGTACATGGAGCCGATGACCGGAGTGCAGTTCACGACGAGCCGGTTGTTGCGCTTCTCGACCAGCGGGGCGATGGTGCTCGCGACCTCGTGCACCAGAATCTGGAGGTCGAAGGTCTCCAGGTAGAGCTGCATCTTCCCCGCCTCGATCTTGGACAGATCCAGGACGTCATTGATCAGGCCCAGCAGGTGGCGGGCGGCGCCCAGGATCTTCTGGAGATCGTCGGCCATGCCGGTGTCGCCGGCGTCGTTCGCGTCCTCCATCAGCATCTCGCTGTAGCCGATGATGGCGTTCATCGGCGTGCGGAGCTCATGACTCATCTTCGCGAGAAACGAGCTCTTCGCCTGGTTGGCCTCCTTGGCGGCGACCACCGCGCGTTCCAGCTCCGCCGTGCGCTTGGCGACCTTCTGCTCCAGCTGTTCGTTGATCTCGCGCAGACTCTCGCGGGCGTCCTCGGCGGTCTTCTGGGCGACCTCCAGCGCGGCGTTCCTCTGCTCGATCGTCTGGACCATGAAATTGAATGAATGGGTGAGGGTGCCGATCTCGTCCCATCTGTCCTCCTTCACACGGATGCTGTAGTCCCTGTGGTCGGCGATTCGGCGCGCCACGCCCGCCAGCCTGCTGATGGGTCCGGCCACGCTGCGCTGGAGGGCGTAGCCGACCACCATCGCCAGCAGACAGGAAGCCAGGAAGATGATCACCATGTTCCGGACGAGATCGCCGAAGCGCTCCGACGCGAGTTTGCTCACATCAGCCTTCAGATAAAAAGTCCCCAGCATGCGACCATCACGGCTGCGCAACGGATCGAAGAGGACCACATGATCCAGGGAAAAACTCCGCCTGATCCGCTGGGGCGGAGGGATAAACTCGTTCAGGCCGGGTTTGAGGTACCAGGCGAGCAGCTTCTTGTCGGGCGTGAAGACGGCGGCGGCGGCCACGGTTTCGTCCCCCGCGATGGGAGCCAGCGTCTGGCGGACGGTGGAAGGATCCGACGCCAGCGCGGCGCCGATGCGATCCATCAACAGCGCGTGGGTGGCCTCCAGGCGGCGGTAGCTCTCGTTGCTGAAGCGGAAGACCTCCAGGCTGTAGAAACTGATGCTCGCCGCCGCCAGTGAAACCGCGCAGACCGAGATGATGATCAGGCTCAGCTTCCACCGGAGGGGCAGGAAGAATCGCTCAGTGTTTTCCATGGTGAGGTTTCACGCGGACGGAGGTTGTCGTCGTGATCAGGCTGCGCACATCTGTGGTGGGAACAAACGGTCCGCCATGGTGAGCGGGGAGGGCAAGGGAAGCAACGTCAGCGAATTCGTTCAGGGAACGGCCCCGTTTGTCAATGACGATGAACCTGCAGGGACCCGGCGTCGGATCAGATTCCGGTGCCGGAAACATGCAATAATCACAATCTGGCTCCTGCTGCCAGCCCGCGACCGCAGGGTGCCGGGGGCCGTGCGGCCGGGTCCGGCGCGCCGTGAAAAGCCGCATGGCCCTCCTAAGACATCCGGGTTCTGAGCGTTGTCATGTTAGAGAAACCAACCCCAACCCAGGAGAATCCATGAACACCAAATTCATCCTGCCCGGCGGTCTCGCCCTGACATTTCATGCGTTCCTGCTCTTTGGACTCACCGGGAAGACCCCGCGGGCTGCCGTCATCCCGGATCACCCGGCTCCCAGGGAAACCGGGTGCGCGCTCACCGTCGACCCGGATGATCCGGCGATCCAACCTGCGAGTCCTCCGGACGAACAGCTGTCGTCAAAAGGCGGTCCGGCCGCGCCCCGCCTGCCCGATATTCCGGTTGTCAATCCTCCGCCCGGCGCCCCCACAATTCCACCGATTCCCGCCATCCCGGGAGACCGATCGACAGTGACGATTCCCCTGACGTGGCAGAACCCCCGCGGGCCCGGGAAAGGCCGGGATCACGACGTGATTGACTGGACCAAGCTCGATCGCACGCCGCAGGCGCGTTCGCAGCCTGCGCCGGATTATCCGGCCGACCTGCTCAAGAGCGGAATCGAGGGCACGGTCGAGGTGGAGTTCCTGGTCGACGGGGAGGGCAATGTCCACAGCCCCATCGCGCTGCGGGCGAGCCATCCGGGGTTCATCGAGCCGGCCCTTCGCGCGGTGGCCCGGTGGAGATTCGAACCCGGGCGCAGCGCGGGGAGGATTGTCCGGTTTCGCATGAGCGTTCCCCTCGTGTTCACGATTGGAGGAAGGTGACGGCCGGGCGACCGCGGGGTGCCGGCGAATTCCTGGTGCGCCCGCGGATCGAAGGCGCCGCCCGGAAATCAAATCCGGCGGCGTTTCTTCGTCGGGCGCTCCGATGATGCGTGTGTTTTCCCGACTCATTCCACTTGATTCACGCGAAAAATCGGTCAAACCCCCCAGCATGGGCTTTTCTGCTCGCAGGATGCCCGCAAGCCACGAGCCTCAACCTCTTAGATGACTGTGCCTTAACACCCATCAGCGATGGCGAGAAAGATTGCATTTCTCAATTACAAGGGGGGCGTTGGAAAGACGTCCCTGATCGTGAATCTTGCGGCATGTCTGGCCAAGGCCGGCCAGCGGGTGCTGTTGTTCGATTTTGACACCCAGTCCAACGCCAGCATCTGGCTGCTGCGCCTGGAGCGCTGGAACAAGATCAACAACTCCGGACGTTGGCGCCGTGTTCTCGATTTTTCAGCCTGGCACGGTGAGGCTGAAGGAGATCGTGGTGAAGGACGTTGTGGAAGGGAAGACCGGTGAGAAGCTGCTCCCCGGGCTCGATCTGGTCCCCACGACCTTCAACCTCGTGGATCTCGAGAGCGAGTATGAAGGCGACCCGCGCAAGCCGCCGTATCTGTTGTTCAACGAGCAGTTGAGGGAACTGGAAAACAACTACGACTTTGTCCTTTTCGACTGTCCGCCGAACATCCTGCGCGCCTCCCAGTGCGGTGTGTTTTCTGCCAACGAGATCTACGTCCCGGCAAATCCCGACGCGCTGAGCCTCATCGGATTCACGCTGCTCGTGGAGAAATTGCACAAGTTCCAGCAGCTTTCCGCCAGTTTCCGGCTCGCGCAAATGGGGCCGCCCGCCGCCGTGCAGGGCATCATTTTCAATTCGATCAAGACGGGCGTGGACAACGAGGTGCCGAAGATGCGCATGCAATTGCGCATGAACCAGTACAAGGCGCAACGGCGCGTCGCCTCCACCGCCAAGCTCTTCGATACGCAGGTGCGCGACGCCACGATTGTGCGGCGGGCGGTGGCCCTCGGCCTGCCCGTGGTCCTGGTGGGCCAGGAGACGGAGGAGACAGACAATGTTTTGAATGATTACCGTCGCCTTGCCCGGGAGATCATCAAACACGGGGAATTGCTTTGATGGCGGGATTTGCCGGGGGACGATTTATGAGCATGCCAATAGAACACCGCACGGCGAAGGATTGGGACAAGGTGCGGATGGATTTCCACACGTCGATCATGGTGGACACCGCCCTCAGCAGCCTGGCGCAGAATCTGGACGGCGCCGACTGGCCGCTCGCGGGCGCGGATGAAACGCCCGCGAAGTACATCGATTTCACCTTCGAGGAACTCTCCATCCAGCCGGAATTGAACGGCCATCCGGGACGCATCGACCAGCTGATCGGCATTCTCGAGGACACCCTGGCGTTCGACAACCCGTTCGGCGAGATGGTCGCGCAAACGGCGGCGGCCTCCGAGGAGGAGAACCCGCTGTTGAAGACCCTCACGCGCCTCGACATTCCGACCGACTTCCCTATCGAGATGTCGCTCCTGGCTGAGGACGTGAAGGCCTTCTGCAAGCTGGAGAAGATAGGGACGCTCGCGGATTTCGCCAATTTCGCGCAGAACATGCCGTCGCAGGTGGTCGTTGGAGGCGATTTTCGAACCCTGCTCAATGCGCTGGCACATGTGAACGAGGGCACGCTGGCCGCCCTCCTGCCCTTCCGCCCCGGCAGCAAGGGCCTGCATCTGCCGGAGGCCCTGGCGCAACTTCTGGACGGCCTGGCGCCGGCCGAACGCCTTGCCCTCTTGAAATCGCATGGGCTGCGGTTGAGCGAAGACGAGGGAAAACAGGCTGCGGGCGTCGAGGGGAAGAAGGTGGCCGGGCTGGAGCAGACCTTCCAAAAACGCGTCGCCCGGGTGATGGAGGTCTTTCAGGCCGAAGTCCGCGGGCTGCCTGCCGTCGTCAAGGAACGCGGCTCGCTGGACCGCTATCTGATCGTCCTCGGAAATCCGCGGAAGGAGGCGTTTGTGGCGAAACTCCTCAGGCCGTTGCTTGCGAGGAGTGAGCCTGTCGCGGCGCCGGCGAAGGTCCCGAAGAAGCGCTGGTGGGCCGCGCTGACCCGGTGGTTTGGAAGATGAAAGACGCCTCCGCAGCTTCACGGTCTCCACTGCCCCCCGGGCGGATCCGGTTTCCGCCTCCGCCAGCGCCTGAGAAAGCCCTGTCGCTGCGGCGGCGGTTGGAGTCTTCGGAAGGTTCGGCGGAGGCGCGCAAGTCCATCAACGCCATCATGGCCGCGACCCGCGCGCCGTGGGGCGAGCTCCGCCCGATGGATTCGCAGCAGGTCGGCGAGCTGCAAAAGGCGTTGCGGCAGCTCGAGATCAAGCTGGATGAGCGGGAGCACGCGATGGAGGAGATCGTCGCGCGGCTGGCGGAACGCGAACGCGAGCTTGCCGAGACGGAAGCCCTGTTGACCGCCCGCGAAAAGGTCATCGTTGCTGCGGGCCGCATGACCGCCGGGTCGTCGCTTTCAAAGGAGGAACAGTCTGCGCTCGAACAGCTGAAGGCGGAGCTCGAAAAGCAGGAGGCGTCGCTCAAGGAGCAGAAGGCTGCGTTCAAGGAACGCGAGCTGTTCATCCAGGAGAATGAGGTCAAGCTCTTCGACAAGATGCAGGCCCAGCAGGAGAGGGAGGTCGAACTTGAGCAGAAGGCCGACGATCTCCATGCGCTGGAAAAACGTTTGCGTGAGAGGGAGGGCGCCGTTGATCCGGCGGTGGCCGCGGCCTTGAAGGAGGAGAAGGAATCCCGGAAATTCGACGAGTTCAAGGAGTGAGGCAACCGGGCGGCGCGCGGGAAAAGGGCTCCGGGCGCCGGAACCCTTCCGTGGACGGCGGGTCAGAAACTCGCTGATGACCTCATCCCCGCGGCAGCCCGTCGTTCAGCCGGAAATTGGCGCCGGAAAGCGCTACTTTTTTCTCGCTCCAGCGCATCGAGCAATGTTTTCCTCAAGGTTACTTATGAGAGTTGCTGTTTTCGTTGCCGCGGGATTGGTCGTCCTGACCAGTTTCCTGCGCGCTGATTCCGATGACGATGACGAGGATACAGGCTATTTTCCGCTGGTGCCGACCGGCAACTCGCTGCGCTACGGCCTGCGATACGTCGGGGGGCCCAAGGTGGCGTTCCATGATGTCGGCACCATTCCTCCGAGCGTGATTGTCTATGGTACCACGGATGGGGTGCTCCACACGTACAACGACGGCACGGTGAGCCCGGACGCGCGCACCGCCCCGAATGGCCACCCGGTGAACGACGGGTTGACGAACACATGGTCGATCAACTATTCGGACCAGGTCGGCACGGACTCAGTCGGCAACAACACGGTCGCCTTCCACGTCTACAGCGCAACCTCGGATGTTGACACGATTAAAGCAAGGACGACCGATGCTTCCGGCTGGGAATTGCAGGTCGGCCGCAGCCTGGGCAAAATCGCGAGGAAAGTGGACGTGAGCCTGGTGGGCGGGTTCACCTTTTCCAGCGTCAATGCGAAGAGGACGAGCTGGGTGCAGTCGAACCTCATCACGATGACGGACACCTATCAGGTCGACGGCTTGACTGCGCCCACCGCACCTTACACGGCGCCGGTTTATGTCACGGAGTACATTTACGACCAGAACGGCCAGACGGTCCTCGACAGCAGCGGCGCTCCCAAGACAAAGCAGGTCCCCGGAAACACGATTCTTTTGAATCTGAATCCAACGCGCACCTACTCACCCCCTACCGGGACCTCCACCACGGTGAGCGGCTTTTGGCAGGTCAAAGGCGCCTATTACACTTTTCGCGTCGGGCCGATGTTCCAGGTCCCCGTGACCGAGCGGATCAAGATGAGCGTTGAATTCGGTGGCGGGGCGGCGTATGTCGGCACCACGTTCAGCGTGAACGAGCTGATGCTCAACCAGGAGGTTCTGTCTGATGTTCAGAACGTCGATCAGGAGACGAGAAACCTGCTGCTGCCGCTTGTCTATGTCGACGCAGACGCCGAGTATTGGCTGACGGAGAGGGCGGGCTTGTACCTCGGCGCGTCGTACCAGAAAAGCGGCAGCTTTCACCAGTCCGCCGGCGGGGAAAGTGCGGCCATCGACATGGAATCGACTTCCGGCCTGACGACCGGCCTGACCCTCCGGTTCTAGTATGACTTCGTTATGTAGTATCGAACAAAATGTCGTCAAATTTGTGGCCGCAACAGAAGCAGTAGCCGGTCGCTCTCACTAACCAAGGCCGGATCTTTTGGAGTGTCTGTTCCCAGGTCACACCAGAAGTTTTTTTTAGCGCGCTGGTGGATGGTGAGAATGAAGAGGTAGGCCAAGGCACTGAGCACGAGATGGTGATGAAACCCCGTCCAGGATCGGCCTTCAAAGTGGTCGAGGCCCAGATCATCCTTGGAGCGTTGGAAGTATTGTTCGATGTGCCAGCGACTGCGGCTGAGCTTCAAACAGAGCGCCTTGGTGGGCGGTCGGTTTAGACTGGCCAGGTAATAGTGATACGGCTCGGCCGAGTCCGCCGGCCAGTCCACCACCAGCCAGAGCTTCTCCAGTTCACCGCCCGCCTTACGCAGGGCGTGTTGCAGCCAAACCGGGCACCAAGCCAAACGCGTTGAACCGAGCTGACCGTCGGCGGTCTTCCAACGGGCCGGCTTCCAGGCTTGGGGCGGAATGTCGGTGGCGATTTCTGCCAGGGTCCGGGATGCCGGAGCGTCACGGGCGGGATGTCGGCGAACCCATTTGAGCTGCGTGGGTACTTCAAAGCTCCATCCCTTGTGTTTGGTCGCATCAACTTGCAAAAAGAACTCCAACCTCAGTTGGCGCAGACCGGCGCGAAACTCGGCATTATCACCATAGGTCGCATCCCCAAGAATCGGCGCACGGGCGACGTGATCCGCCAGGGCGTCCTTAATCAGCTGCAACGCGAGCATCGGCTTGGTGACAAAGGTGAGTTCCGTCGGCACCCCAGCGCGTGCGCAACGCGCCGGATCCCCCGTCCAGCTCTCCGGCAGATAAAGTCGCCCCGCGACTGGCGCCGCCACCCAACCATCACTGACCACCACTTCAACGCTGACCTGGCAGTTCGCCTGCTTTCCGACCGAGCCGCAGTATTGATGGGCGACGCCAACCGAATGTTGCCCCTGCTTGAGCCAACCGGTCTCATCGACTACCCAGCTTTCGATCGGCTCCAGATGCGGGACGATCTCACGGCGGATTGCCGTCCAGACCGCCGCTTCACTCCAGGGACTATCGCTGACAAACTGCTGCAGACTCTGCGCATCCACCCCCAGTCGCTGCGCCATCGGCTCGATCGATTTGCGCTGGCCGGGCAGCAGCAATCCATGCACGTAGCGCACCGCCGCCGTCCGCCGCTCGCTGCGGCCGAGCCCTTTGATCGCCGGCTCCAGAAAGCCCAGCAGTTGATCGGCACTGCGCTGAAAATCCCCGCGGGTCCATTTCATGCCGCCAAGAACGACAGCACGGTGCAGGAAATGCAACCTTTAACTTAACGGAGTCATACTAGCAGCGTGTCGGACTTCGTCCTCCACGCTGCTGGCGAACACCCGCGCGGGGCGCGCGGCCTTGCGGGAAAGAAACTTGGCTGAGAGGTGCAGCGGAGCATTGTGGAGCCTCGGCGCCGCCTGCAGGGGCAAGCTCAAACCGTATAGACTCTGGTGCTTTTCGAAGCCCGGCTGCTAGCGTGGTGCCCGTGCGCTCGCGCCTGTCAGTGGTGAGCGGCCCGCAAGGGTCGCATCCCGTTTGAGAGAGTGCCAACTCTGCGGAGCGCACGGGGCCGCCTGTGGGCGACGCCACCAACCCACACTGCCATGCCTCGCAAGCGCAAGACCAAAGTCCAGACCATCCAGCCCGTAATCAACCCCCATGCTGCCGGCGCCGACATCGGAGCCAGAGAGATCTACGCCGCCGTGCCTTCGGCCCTCACGACCGATCCGGTGCGCTGCTTCCCCACCTTTACCGAGGATCTGCACGCGCTCGTCGCCTGGCTGCAGTCCTTCGGGATCAAGACCGTCGCGATGGAAGCGACGAGTGTTTATTGGATCCCTCTGGCCGAGATGCTTGAAGAGGTACAAATCGAGGTCTGCTTGGTCAACCCCCGCCACGTGAAGAACGTGCCCGGCCGCAAGACCGACGTGATGGATTGCCAGTGGCTGCAATACCTCCACTCCGTTGGTCTGTTGCGCGCGGCTTTCCGTCCGGCGGCCGAGGTGCGCGGCGTGCGCTCTCTCTGGCGCCATCGCGACGCGCTCGTGCGCCAGTGCAGCTGGCATGTCCAGCACGTTCACAAGGCGCTCGATCAGATGAATCTCCAGGTCCATCACGTGCTCACTGACATCACCGGTCAGACCGGCACCGCCATCGTGGAGGCCATCCTTGCCGGCGAACGCGATCCCACCGTGCTGGCCCGACACCGCGATCATCGAGTCAAGGCCACCGAAGCCACCCTGGTCAAGGCGCTCACCGGTGACTATCGCACGGAACATCTCTTCTGCCTGCGCCAGGCTTTTGAAGGCTACCAGTTCCTGCTCAAACAAATCGCCGAGCTCGATGCTGAACTGGAGCGTCGGCTCGAGCAGCTCGCGCCCGCTGCCACGCCCGAGACCGTCCCAGCCAAACGCAAAGCCCCTGGCAAGTCCGCGCCAGGCCTTCGACGCTCACAGCCTGCTCGCCCGCCTGCACGGCGTGGACCTGTGCGCCGTGCCCGGCATCAACGCCGTGACTGCACAGACCCTCTGGAGCGAACTCGGCGGCGACCTTTCCGACTTTCCCTCCGGCAAGCACTTCGGCTCCTGGCTCGGTCTGTGCCCCGACAACCCTATCAGCGGCGGCCGGATCCTCGCCGCCCGCACCAAGCCCACCACCAATCGTGTCGCCCGTGCCTTGCGCATGGCGGCCCAGGCCCTCCACCACGCCGACAATGAGCTCGGCGAATACTACCGCCGCCTCCGAGCCAAACTTGGCGGCGCCGCCTCTGTCACTGCCACAGCCCACAAACTCGCCCGCATCATCTACGCCCTCATCACCACCCGCAAACCCTACCGCCCTGAGCTCCACGACGCAGCCGGCGAACTTCATCGAGCCCGCACTCTCGCGCGCATCAAAGCCAAGGCCAAAGATCTGGGATTTCAGCTTGTTCCAACGCCCGCTTCAGCGTGAAGTTTCTTGAGAGAGAGAATAAAATGGCTGCGCCATTTTGCGGAGCCCGGAAGGGTCGAGTGATTTCCGGGCTTCTTGCCCGGCGGCAATTGAAGGCGTGCGTTTTCGTGATCCGGAGGCTGTTTTCAACCCCGGGACTTCCCCAGGGTCCGGACCAGTCGCGCAGATCGGGCGGCAGCAGCATCGGAGTCTCGCGGTCCACGGTCACATAACGGGAGGGGCATGCCTCGCTGACGCAAGGCCCACACCAAAGTTCAGAACTTCTCCGCTGAATCGGAAGAAAAGTCGCCGTTCTGCACCAAACGGCGCCCGCCGTTTGTTTAGGAGCATGGAGGGCGAAACCCGACAGGCTCCTCGGCCCTGTTGCCCCTGCTTCCTCCGCCGGGCGCGACCGCGGCGGGCGGCGGATCGGATCCTGTTTCGACCCTGCTTCCGGCACGGGCCTCTTTTGGGAGGCGGATCTCCAGGCGCACGCTGCGGTTTCGACAATTCCACCGCGGCGTGTCAAGGTCGTGTCATGAAAGGCCGCCTGCGGCTTGATGAAGTCTCGGATCCTCGCGTGCTCGCCGCCATGGAAGCGGTGCCCCGGGAGGAGTTTGTCCCCCCGCGCCTGCGCGCGGCCGCCTACGACGACCGGGCTTTGCCGATCGAGTCGGGGCAGACGATTTCGCAGCCGGCGGTCGTGGCCTATATGACCGAGCAACTCCGGCTCCCGGCGGGCAGCCGGGTGCTTGAGATCGGCACGGGCTCGGGGTACCAGGCCGCCGTGCTCGCCGAGATCGCGCGCGACGTTTTCTCGATCGAGCGGATACCCGGGCTGGCGCGGACCGCTTCCGCGCGCCTGGCGCGCCTTGGATATGGCAGGGTCCGCGTCCGGCAGGGGGACGGCGCCCTCGGCTGGCCCGAGGAAGCGCCGTTTGACGGCATCATTGTGACGGCCGCCGCCGTCGCGGTCCCTCCCGCGCTCCTCGCACAACTGGGGCCGGCCGGGCGCATGATCCTGCCGCTGGGCGGGCCGGATGATCCCCAGGTGCTGGTGCTTCTCGAGCGCAATTCTGCGGGTGGATTCGACCGGCGGGATCTCTGGCCGGTGAGGTTCGTGCCGTTCCTCTAGAGCGGCGGTTTTTCCGCCCGGCAGGCTGCCAGGACATCCTCAATCGTGCGCAGGCGGTCTGCAGGGAAAAGAGCGTTGATGCGCGAGATGACCTGCTGGATGAGCCCGTCCGGACAGGAGGCGCCGCCGGTGATCAACACCTGCATCGGGTCGCTCCCGAACGGAAAACTCCTGCGCTCCATTCTGCCGGCGTGATTCAGGCTCGCGACCGGGAACACGTAGTGCTGGACGTCGTCCCTGGAGCGGATGTTCTCTTCAGACTGGATGAAGAAGGCGCGGGCGCCCAGGGCCTGTTCGCAAAGACGAAAGAGCTGGTAGGTGTTCGAGCTGTTCTGCCCGCCGATGACAAATGCGGCATCCAACGGCTCCGCGAGCGCCCGGCTGAGGGCGTCCTGATTAACCTGGGTGGCGTAGCACAAGGTGTCCTTCTTGCCGCTGCCGCCGACATGCGCATCCCCTGCGGGCTCACCGTGCTTCCGGCGGTAGACGCTGCGGAAATAATCGATGATCTCCACGGTCTCATTCATCAACAGCGTGGTCTGGTTCACCACGGCGATGCGGACGAGATGCCGCAGGGGATCAAATCCCGGCGTTGAGAGCCCTTTGAAGCGTTCCGCGAACGCCGCAATCCGGGCGGGGGAGGGCTCCAGGATCAGCTCCCCGATCAGGCGCGCCTCGTCGAGGCTGCGGATGATCAGCGAGGGCGCGAAGCGGCGGGAGTTCGAGAATGTGGCCTTCGTTTCCTCATGCTCGGACTTGCCGTGGATGATCACGCTGAAACCCTCCCGCCCGAAGGAGCGGGCGGCTTTCCAGACTTTTTCCACCAGCATGCATGTGGCGTCGTACTGGGCGACGCGAATGCCCTTCCGGATGAGTTTCTTCTTGTCCTCATCCGTTGCGCCAAATGCCGGGATGATCACGATGTCGTCGCCGGTCAGCGTGCCCCAGAGGAGCGGAGCGGAGTCGCCGGACCCGGCCAGCCTGCCGCTGACGGTGAAGGGCCGGCCCTTGTCCGTCTGCAGGAAACGGAGACCGCGGCGCGCGAGGTCTTCGTTCACGAAGGGATTGTGGATGAGCTCGCTCAGCATGAACACCCGGCGGCCCACGTTCTCCGCAAGGGTCTCATAGGCGCGTTCGATGGCGTTCTTCACGCCCAGGCAGAAGCCGAAGTGGCTCGGAATGACGTAACGCACCGCGCCGAAGTCGAGCGTGGCCGGGCGGTTGGCTGAACGCTCATTTGTGCGGTTCAGCGATTTGATCGCTTCGCAGAGACGGCTCTGATAGAGGGCGCGGGCGGCGGGATCCTGGGCGTAGATATCGTGGTTGCGCTCCCGCTCCACGCGAAAGCGGTAGATGTAGTCGTTCTCACCCAGATGCAGGTACGGTATCGCGATAAGGTGGGAATCAAGTCCGGCGACAATCGCCGCGAGCGGCGGCGTGAGATCGGCCTGCCTGCCAGCCAGGTTCTCCAGGGAGAGGAGCCGCACTTCGCCGCCGGCGGGGTCTCCTTCAACCTGCGCGAAGAACACGCGGTGGCCGGCGCCTCCGGCCGGCACCGTGAAATATTCCACCCCCGGGGTGTGCCGCCGGAAATGCGTCTCCAGCCGCCCTGTCGCGATCTCCAGGCTGGGGCCTGCAAACGCGAGCCCCAGCCGCGCCCCCTCCCGCCGCACCGCCAGCCGGTTGCCCGGATCGAAGGCAAGGAGGACGAACACCGTGGGTGTGCCGGCATCCGGGCTGGTGGTCGTGGCAGGCATCGGGAAGCTCAACCAATGACGCCGCGCAGCAATGGTCAAATCCATGCGCGAGGTTCGCGCCGGGTCATTCGGGCGCCGCGGGCGCCTCGCTGATGCTCTCAACCTCGATGTAGACCGTCGCGCGCCCGCCCAAACCAAAGGGGCCTACTCTCAAGCGTCCGCGCACGGAAACCCGCTTTCCTCCGAGACGGCGGCCGGTCTCCGTGCGTTTGGCAAGGCGCTGGTCCTTGGAAATCCCCGGAAACATCGCGAGATCCACGAGGTCGACGAAACGGTCTTTCTCCCCGGAAAGAAGATCCTGTTCCTCGGAGGAGCTGAAATACCCCTGGGTGACGACTGTCCGACCGAGCATGCTGGAGTCAGGATTCCTGATTTCGTGCAACGTAAGCCCCTTCTTGCCGCAGGCGGAAAGAGCGATGGCGATCAACGTGAAGACAAGGGGGAATCTTTTCATGGGTTGGCGTCTGCGCAGGAATGGCGTGCGCGGCTGTGGAGGTTCGGAGCCGGAAAGGCCAGGACATTCGCCTGACCGCAGAGCAGTCTGGAGCCTGGCGACCCGCGGTGCAAGCCACGGGGGGAATCCCGGATGCGGTCGTTTCCGGCTCAACGCGGCGCGTTCTTCGGCGGCGTGATTCCGAGGTTGAGGCGCCAGGCCCGCCGTGCCGCCCTCCGCCGAGCCTTTCGGAGTCGCCGGTTGGGCCGCAGCACGGCGCTTCGGCCGCGCGGCGCATCCGGGCTGGAGAACCCGGCCACGAAATTGCGATCGGCCGGCGGATTGAGGGCTGTCGCCAACGAGGTCGGGGCGCACTGCGAACGCTGGGGCGCAACGGCGGGGAAGGGCGCCATGGCCGGGCAGAACCTCGTCGGCGTTGCCCGGCGCATCGCGCATGAAGGTGTGCGGGAAAGGCAGGATTGCATGCTTAAGATTGCAGTTTGCAAAAACGGGAACCCATGATAACCCCTCCTCGTCTGCCATCGCCCGAACGCGCTGCGGCAGATTCGATGCGCCCCCACCCCAAAGACGATGGAGCCTTGCCGCAGGCGCCGTGGCGCGCGCGGGGCGCGTGCGCGCCGCCGCGAGGGCAGGGGGTCCCCGGAAGCGCGGCCGGCCGGTGCTCTGCGATGGGGAGGCTCCTGCTTCATGCAGCCGGGTTCCTGGCGGTGGCGTGGCTCAGTGGATGCACGGCGGTCGAGACGAACCAGGCCGCGTGCCTGCAACAGGCGATGACGGCCAGCCACAAGGCCGCGATGGGCGTGTTCAAGCAGGCCAACGACGAGATGCTCCCCTGTCAGATCGAGCAGGGCGCGACCCGCACGGCGTTTTCCAGGGACGATGTCTTCCTCCTCGCGCCTTCCGATGTTGCGGCATGGGACAGGATCCTGGGTGGTCTCGATGACTATTGCGCCGCGCTCGCTGATCTCACGTCGGCCCGGGGTTCCGCGGGATTCACGACGGCGTCGGAAGGGTTCGGCCTGAAGATCCAGGCGCTGATCAAGGCGGTCAAGGGGAGCACCTCCCCCTCCGTCGCCAACGCCGGCGCGGCCGTGTCGGAGTTGGGCGGCGTCCTCATCCGCTGCAAGGCAAGCCGCGAGGCGCGGACCGTCGCGAAGGCCGCCGATCCCTGCTTCCAGGCCGTGATCGGCGGGCTCATCAGCGCGCTCGGGTTTGAGAATCATCCTCCCGCGCCGGCGCCCCACGGCCTGCTGGCGACCTGCGAGGCGGGCTACCGGACGATCAACGCCGAGAAGATCGCCCGGAGATTCAAAGGCGATGCGATCGCCGGATTCGACGCCATGACGCCGGATGAGCGGCGCGCGGCCATCAAGGATTTCATCGCCTGGCTCCGCGCCGAACAGGATCACGATGATCTCGTGGCGGGCCTGACCGCGCTCGCGGCGGCGCTCGACAAGGCGTCGGCCGCCCACGCTGCGTTGGCACAGGGCTCGCAGGAGACGGCCGGGGCGGCTTTTGCGGAGCTGCGCGCCGAGATGGAGAACACCGTCCGGATCTACGGGAAATTCAAGGGAGGATGAACAGCCATGGCAACCATCGCCGACATCGAAGTGCTTCAAGACGGAATCAGCGCAAGCCTCCAGACGCTCCTGCGGGCCTACGACCGGTGCCCGGACCCCGTGCAATGCGCGGACCTGCTGAACCAGGCGCGACAGCTTGCCGCCCAGATGTCGCGGATCGAGACCGGCTTGTTTCACCAGCAGGCCCTCCAGGCGGACGCGGCGATCGACCGCGCGTTCATCTCGGCCGGGAGTTGCACCGGCCGGTTGAAGGACATGGCCGGAAGCCTCGACCGCGTGTCGGACATCATCTCGACGGCGGCGAAACTCGTTGCGGACGTCACCCAGATCATCGGCTTTCTGGCGCTCTGAGGAGGATCGGCGCACGCCAGGGCCGGAAGTCGGGCGCCAGGCGCCGTCGTTGTGGCGGGACTGTGCGCAACCGGACCGCGAGTCATGTCAGCGCCCTCCGGGCGGAAAGGACGTCCCGCTGCCGGGTCCGGCGCGAACCGGGGGTGAAGGGCGGGGTAGGTCCCCGCGGCCGCAGGCGTCAGCGGGCGCATCCGGCACCCGGCCCTCATGCCCGGTGTGGAAATGGCTGGAGTTTTCCCTGCGCGGTCCAATCTTCGTCCGGGCCTGGTTTCAGCCCCTTGCCGCCCGGATGCGTTCATGCATGCCCGTCTCGCAGATCTTTTCACCGAACGTTTCGGCGCTCCGCCGGACGAGGCAGGCCGGCTGCCGGCGCATGGTTCGGACCGGGTGCTTCACCGCTTGAGGGCGCGCAATGGTCGCACCGCAATCGGGGTCGAAAACAGCGACCGCGAGGAAAACGCCGCGTTTGTCGGCTTTTCGCGGCATTTTCGATCGGCGGGACTGCCGGTGCCGGAGATTTTCGCCGAGGACCTGGCCGCCGGAGTGTATTTGGAGGAGGATCTTGGCGACACGACGCTGTTTGACCTGCTTCAGAGGGAGCGTGGATCCGCGCCGGAGATCTCCGCGTTCGCGGCCGCCGTCTACGCGCGATCCGTCCGGCTGCTGGCCCGGATGCAGATCGAGGCCGGACGGGGGCTGGATTACCGGCTGTGCTACCCGCACGGCGCTTTTGACCGGCGCTCGATGCGCTGGGACCTCAACTATTTCAAGTATTATTTCCTGAAGCTCGCCCATGTTCCCTTCCACGAACAGCGGCTCGAGAACGATTTCGAGGTGTTGTGCGATTTCCTGCTGCAGGCGCCGGCGGATTTCTTTCTTTATCGCGATTTCCAGTCGCGAAACATCATGGTGCGCGAGGGGCAGCCGTGGTTCATCGACTATCAGGGCGGCCGGCGCGGGGCGCTGCCCTACGATCTGGCGTCCCTGCTGCTCGACGCGAAAGCGGATCTGCCGTTTGAATTCCGCGACGAGCTGAAAGCGCAGTATCTCGACGCTGCAACGGCGCTGGCGCCGGTCGATCGGGACCGCTTTGAGGAGTTCTACCGCGGCTTTTCGCTCATCCGCATCCTCCAGGCTATGGGAGCCTATGGCTACCGGGGATTCTATGAGCGGAAGGCGCATTTTCTCCAGAGCGTTCCGTATGCCATCCGCAATCTGGAGGGGTTGTTTGCAGAGGGAGCCCTGCCGGTGCCCCTCCCCGCGCTCGGCGAGGCGCTTCGGCGGATCGTGGCGTCCGCCCGCCTGCGCGAGATCGCGCCCGTCGCGCCGCGGCTCACCGTCCGGATCGAGAGCTTTGCCTACCCACGGGGCTACCCGGCCGATGCCACCGGGCACGGAGGCGGGTTTGTTTTCGATTGCCGCGCGCTGCCCAACCCGGGCCGCGAGCCGGGGTTCCTCAACCTCACCGGGCGCGACCCGGAGGTCGTCGCCTGGCTCGAAAGTCATGGCGAGCCCGGGCACTTCCTGGAGCAGGTCCGCTCGCTGCTTGAGCCCACGCTGGAGGCGTACCTCAGGCGCCATTTCACGCATCTTTCCGTCGCGTTCGGCTGCACCGGGGGCCAGCACCGCAGCGTCTATTGCGCCGAGGCGCTCGCCCGGGCCTTGCGGACGCATCCCGGCGTTGCGGTGGAGATTCATCACGGCGAAGCCGGTCGCTGGCCGGCGCCCGGGGAGGCCGTCCCCGCGCCCCGGCGATGAAAGCCATGATTTTTGCCGCCGGCTGCGGCACCCGTCTGCGGCCGCTCACCGAGACGCGGCCCAAGGCACTCGTCGAGGTGGGAGGCCGGACGCTGCTCGAACATGTCGTGCGGCGCCTGGTCGACGCCGGCGTCACGGACGTCGTCATCAATCTTCACCATCTCGGCGATCAGATTCCGCCGTTCCTCGAAAAGCACGGGGGCTTCGGCCTGCGCCGCGTCGCGTATTCAAGAGAGCCCGTCCTGCTCGGCACGGGCGGCGGACTGAAGCAGGCCGCCTGGTTTTTCGACGACGGGACTCCGTTTCTCGTTCACAACGTCGACGTGCTGAGCGCGATCGACCTCAACGGCCTCCTGCTCGCCCACGCGCGTTCCCCTGCGCTGGCGACGCTTGCGGCCATGGCCCGGCCAACCAGGCGCCCGCTTTGCTTCGATTGCAGCGGACGCCTGACCGGAAGGAGGTCGCCGGACGGGAAGGACGAACTCGTGCGCACTCCTGATGGCGCGATCCAGGCGCTTGGATTCTGCGGCATCCAGGCGGTGTCGCCCGGCATCTTCGATCGGATGTCCGAAACCGGGTCCTTCGGAATCACCGAGACCTACCTCCGCCTGGCGGGCGCCGGAGAAATGATCCGCGCCCACAGGGTCGACGGCGCGAAATGGCGCGACTGCGGCCGGCCGGAGGATTTGCGCCCGCTCTAGCGGCGCCTGAGGCTGCCCTCCGCTGGCATCGGACGGATGGCGCCGTCCGGCGGGGAAAGGGATTGGGGGTTCTTCAGGCGGTTGATCCGGGCATGGATCGAAAAGCCCGCTTCCCGCGACAAGATTGAGGTCGCAATATTCGCCGGACGTGCACAATCGAGGTGATCTTGAATCCCGCCCTTTCCCTTTTGCCCCGGGTCGGGCATGCTCCAGTTTCACGATGAAAAGAACCAATTCATTTCCGCTGGTCGGATTGGCGGCGGCAGTTCTTCTTTTGGCGGGATGTGACAACAAGCCCCGTGCGCATTTCAAGCCGCCTCCGTTGCCCCCTCCCACGACGGAGTCGACCATAAGGCGGCTCACAACCCCCCAGGAAGGGGTCACGCCGCATGGGGTTGCGGCCCGGTCGAATTTCACCGGGAACGTGAGCCCGGAAGGCGTTGCCAGCGAAAACCCGTCAGACGTAACCCTGGAGCGGACACCGATCCGGCCGCGGGTGGCGCCGGAGCTGATCCCGAAATCGGGCCTCACGATCATTGATGGAGTGATCGAAGAACATGACTGGTCCGGAGTCGTCCTTGTGCCCAAGGACCTCGCCACCGCGCTCGTTTTCACTTCCAAGGTGGCCGTCCAGTACATCGAAGTCCACCCGCTCGACAACGGATCCGTCCGGATCTGGACCCGGATGCTCAACCGCACCGGCCAGGAAGAAGAGATCCAGGTCGGCTGCGCCTTCCGCACAAGCGAGAACCCGGATTCAACCACTCCGCAGTTCTATTCGATCAAGCTGCCGAAGGACTTCATAGACGTTTTCTTCGTTTCCCCAAAGGAGAACATCAACGGTTACACGTTCCTCATCAGAAGCGCCGCCGAGGAAGCCAGGTGATCCGGATTCTGGGGTGGAACGAACGGGAGACGCCGGGTCAGGCGCCCTTCAGAACGTCGTTCACCGCTCCGAGGATCTCCTCCCCCGAGATCGGCTTGGACAGGAAATGGATCACTCCCATCCGCCGGACGACCTTTTCCAGAAACCCGACCTCGACCCTGCGGCCGCCCCCTGAGATTGCGATGACCTTGCAGCCCGGTCGCAGGCGGCGCAGGGCCATGATGGTTTCGAATCCGTCCTGGTTTGGCATGATCAGGTCGGTGATGACGAGGTCGATGACCTGTTGCCGGAACAGAATCATGCCTTCTCTGCCGTCGGCGGCTGTCACGACGTCAAAGCCCGCGCCTTTCAAGATCTCATCGAGCGCCACGCAGGTGGCCTCTTCATCATCGATCAGGAGGATCCGTCTCATGGTTGATGCGGTGAACTCATCTTGGCATACGGCGGCTGGATTTGAATTGCGGGAGCGGTCGGGCGCATGGATCGCAGTTGGAGGGGGCTGATCGGGCGGAGCGGCGGGCCGCGCCTCCACAGGCCCCGTGTTCCTTTTGCCAATTCCCTGCAGGTTCGACAATAGGGAGAACCTGCCAAAAAAAGATTAGGCGGGATGTTCGCGGAGCCCCGGCGCTCCAGTCGTATTTCGCGCCTGAGCCCGTGGAGGCGGCGCCGTGGCGCCAGAAAAAAAGGCGCCATGAATCACAGGAGGTGTGGGCGAACATCGCCATGACTGCGGTCTCCCTGATCTGCGGAGAGTCGCGTCCCGGCGCCTTTGAAGCGCGCGCTGGTTTGAAGTGGCGGGGAAACGGCGGTTCTGCCAGTTTTTGGAGCCTTGAAACGCGTACTGCCCACGATCGTTCATCTCGATGCCGACGCCTTCTTTGTTTCGGTCGAACAAGCGCTGGATCCGTCGCTGCGCGGGGAAAAGGTGGCCGTCGGCGGCCGGGAGCGGGGCATCATTTCATCGGCGAGCTACGAGGCGCGCGCCTGCGGCGTCTACACGCCGATGCCGACGGCGCGGGCGCTCAAGGTCTGCCCTGATCTCATCCTGGTCAGCCACGCGGCGGGCCGTTACGGCGAGTATTCCCAAAGGCTGTTCGATCTGTGCGGGCAGGTGACGCCGGTCGTCGAGCGGCGTTCGATCGACGAGGGGTATCTCGACGTTGCGCCCCGCGGATTCAAGACGTGCGGGGAGGTTCAGGCCGTGGTGCGCGCCCTGCAGGAGCGAATCTGGCGGGATCTCGATATCACGGTGTCGTTCGGGCTCGCCGCGAACAAGCTCGTCGCGGGGATTGCGAGCAAGCTCCGGAAGCCCCGCGGGTTTGTGGTGGTGCCGCCGGGTGACGAAGCGGCCTTCCTTGCGCCGCTCGAAATCGGCCGTCTGCCGGGCATCGGCGCGAAGACGGAGGCGGCCCTGAAGGCGAAAGGGATTCAGAGAATCGGCGATTTGCCCGCCCGGACGGAGGGCGAACTGCGCGCCCTGTTCGGCGACGGTTGGCGGGGCATGTTGGCCGCAGCGCGCGGCGAGGATGATTCTCCGGTGGAAACGTCGGAGCAGGACGCGAAGTCCTATTCGCAACAGGAGACCTTCCGCGAGGACATCGGCGATCTGGAGGAAATCGAGTGCGTCGCCAAACGGATGATCGACGAGCTGATGCCCGGGATCAGGGCGGAAGGGAAGCGCGTGCGGACCCTGACTATCAAGGTGCGCTATCAGGGGATGGAAGATGAGACGGCGGGGCGGAGCCTCAGCGCAGCCAGCGATCTGGAGGCGTCGTTTTATCCGCTGGTGCGTCCGCTGCTGCGCCAGGCATGGACCCGCCGGGCGCCGTTGCGGCTGGTCAGCGTGCGATTCTCGGGGGTGGAGGACGGCCCGGCGCAAATGGAGATGTTCGCCGGGGAGGACGAGAAGCGGCGGCAGCTCGCGCGCGTGCTCGACCGCCTGAATGCGAGCGGAGGCCCGGCTGTCGTGCGCCACGGACACCAGCTTGACAGGCGGGCCGGGCAAGGGTCGCGGCACGCAAGGCCCCCACCGTAGCCCCAGCAGTCGTTAAGGAGATGCAACGATGCTTGCTCCGAGAGAATTGTCATACGACTGTTCCTGCCGCCACCGGCAGCAGAACTGCCAATGATCTTATCCGCCCACAACCCTTCCGTCTTTGAAATCACTGATCTCAACTGCACTTTGCCGACCGCCTTGGACGTTGTGGTTTCTCGTCTTTGTGGTGGTTCTCGTGGGTTGCCCCACTCCACTGACCGCCACCGACTTTTACGTTGCGACAGATGGCAATGATCAGTGGTCGGGGCGATGGGCAGCGCCGACCGCCGCAAACACCGACGGACCGTTCGCCACGCTCCAACAGGCCCGTGACGAGATTCGCCGCCAGCGACAAGCCGGCAGACTGAAAGACGAGGTGACCGTCAATGTGCGCGACGGCGCATATACGCTGCCAAACGGGCTGAAGTTTGAGGCGCAGGATGGTGGTTCCGCAACAGCCCCAGTTGCCTACCGCGCG
The DNA here is from genome assembly GCA_963827125.1 of uncultured Verrucomicrobiae bacterium. GTDB lineage: Bacteria > Verrucomicrobiota > Verrucomicrobiia > Opitutales > Opitutaceae > Fen-1467. The sequence goes on along the minus strand of CAWHAC010000010.1, from coordinate 438,375 downwards.
TACGAAAATGAGCACCCGATCCTGATTGGCGGACGGCCCATCACCAGATTCGCCGTCTTCAAAGGACAGATCCTTCAGGCTGACACAGCTGCGGAGGGTCTCAAAGGAGTCTATTTTCGCCAACTCTTCTTCGATGGAGAACGACAGACTCTCGCCCGTTACCCGAATTGTAATCGGGAGGACCGCTACTACAGCGGCTGGGCCTATGCGGACGGAACTGTCGTGCCGTGGTGGGCAACCGTCCCTGATGAAGACAAATGCTCGTTCACCGTCAAGTCACAGGATCTCCGGACGTGGAAGCATCCCGAAGAAGTGCAGGTTTGCGTGTTCCCCCGCTATAATTGGTTGAATGATTTCTGTCAGGTCAAACTCCTCGATCCGAGCACACGTCGTCTCACACTTGCCGGCGAAGCTTCATCCGCGATCCGGCCAGGAGACCGTTACTTCTTCCAAAATGCGCTCGAAGAGCTCGATGCGCCCGGCGAGTGGTATCTCGACAAGGAAACATCGACGCTCTACTTCTGGCCGCCGACGCCGCTGGATGGAAAGGCCGTGTTTGTTCCAACGACCCGCACGATCCTGGATCTTCGCCCTGGCACGGCATATCTCACGGTTCGTGGCTTCACGCTCTCTTGCGCCGAAGGCACCGCTGTCGTCCTTAATGACACGACCCATTGCCTCGTCGCAGGGAACACGATCCGCAATGTCGGCGACTACAACGGCTGCGGAGTCTCTGTGAACGGAGGCTCCAATAACGGTGTCGTCGGCAACGATATCTCCGAAATCGGCTGCCATGGCATCTTAATTGGCGGCGGCGACTTGGTCACACTCACTCCAGCCGGGAATTATGCAGACAACAATTACATCCACCATATTGGGGTCTTCTACAAACATGGGGTGGGGATCAAGTTGATGGGCGTCGGCAACCGCGCCGCGCACAACCTCATCCACGACGGCCCACGCATAGGAATCTGGTTCCTCGGGAATGATCTTGTAATCGAATACAACCATATCCGCCATATGTGCTTGGAGACACGAGACGCAGGCGCAGTCTATACCTGTGAGGCCAATTGGTTGTCGGCGCGGGGTTCAGTCGTTCGATTTAACTACATACACGACATGCTTGGCTACGGCCGCGATGATAATGGCCGTTGGATCTCTCCTGAGGATACGTATGGCATCTATCTCGACGACGGCACTAGCGGAGTAGACATAATCGGCAACATTCTTGCCCGCTGCCCGATGGGAGGAGTCCACTTGCACAGCGGACGGGATAATCACATCGAGAACAACATATTCATCGAAAATGCGGGCCAACAATTCCGATTCACGGGTTGGCTCGCTGACAGTTCCACATGGAAAGCGTACTTGCCTGCAATGACCAAAGGCTTCGAACGGGTTGCAGGATCCCCTGCCTGGCAGGGCATGCGGGGGATGGACCTGCCACCAGCAAACGCCGCTCTTCCCGACGGGAAGATCATGGCTGGAAATGAGTTTGTTCGGAACATCATCTTTTACCGGAATCGGTTGGCCCTGTACGCCAAGACCACTAACGTTTCTTTCGATCATAATCTGATCGATTCAAACCTGATCTGGCATTTCGGACAACCAGTGCTCACCGGGCAGAAGCTTCCCGGACGCGCGTCATCGAAGAAAACGGCGATGTCTGGCGAGTGGGAATCGTGGCAGGCTCAGGGCATGGACCGCCATTCCATAATCGCCGATCCGCTCTTTGTAGACTCGGAGAATGGCGACTATCGGCTTTGGCCGGGGTCGCCCGCCTTTGAGCTCGGCTTCCAGCCGATCCCGATCGAAAAAATCGGGCCCTATCAGGACGCGCTGCGCGCGACGTGGCCGATTGTTGAAGCCGAGGGTGTCAGGGAACACCCCTTCCATGCAGCGAACAGCCAATTCTCGGGAAAAGATCGTTGAGCCGCGAAGGAACCGAGAGATACGGGGCGTACAGATATGAATTCTCGCCGCAGAGACCGCATAAATGGAAATCCAGCACCCTGGACTGTTTGTTGCCTGTCACTGGATCACACCCCCGCTGATGAGGGGCAAATCGAAAGGGGTCAGGCCGAGCATTCCGCCCTTGACGGACGGGCGCCTGGAGGCATGCCGGGCCCATCGCTCGCAAACTGCGTCGGGAATTTCCGGGTGTGCCGGATTGGCTAGGGTTCCAGGGTGAATTCCGCGAGGGTGCCGCTCGCGGAATCGGGGGCGATCACCAGGCCGAAACGGCCGGGTTCAACCGCCCAGGCGCCCTCCGCGGTCCAGCACCCGAGATTGCGGGCGGTCAGGACAAAGGACACTTCCTTCGATTCGCCGGGCTGGAGCGACACGCGCTGGAACCCCCGGAGTTCGCGCACCGGGCGCGCGCCGGCCGAACAGGCGGATGCGCGCAGGTAAAGCTGCGCGACCTCCGTGCCCGCCCGGGCGCCCGTGTTGGCGAGGGTGACCGCCGCCGTGATCGCGCCGTCCCTGAGGGTGGCGCCCGACAGGCGCGTGGAGCTGTAACTGAATTGTGTATACGTCAGGCCGCGGCCGAACGGGAGGAGGGGATCCCGCGATTCCTCCTTGTAGTCGTCGAGGGGCCGGCCGGTGGCGAGGTGGTTGTAGTGCACGGGCACCTGGCCCACGGAGCGCGGCCAGCCCGCCGTGAGCCGGCCGGACGGCGCCACGGCGCCGCTGAGCACATCCGCGACGCCCGGGCCGCCCTGCACGCCGGGATGCCAGGCGACGAGCACCGCCGCGGATTTCGCGATCACGGCGGGGATCGCCAGCGGCCGGCCCGTGAAGAGGACGGCGACGACGGGCTTCCCCGTGGCGGCGATCCGGTCGAACAACGCCTGCTGCCGGCCGGGGAGCCCGAGCTCGGAGCGGAAATTGTCCTCGCCCGAATACAGGGCGGGTTCGCCGAGCGCGAGGATCACGACGTCCGCGGCGCGGGCGACGGCGACCGCCCCGTCGATGCCGCCTTCGTCGCCGCCCGTGAAGGCGCAGCCCGCGGCGGCGCGGAGACGGGCGGCGGGCATCGCGGCGGCCAGTCCCTCGCGAAGGGTCACGACGTCTTCGGCCCGGCCCAATGCCGACCAGCAGCCCAGAAGCTCCTCCCGGTTGTCCGCCGCGGGTCCGATCAAGGCGATGGTGCCGCCGGCCCGCAGCGGCAGCGTGCCGCCGGCATTCTTCAACAGCACGCAGCTCCGCGCAACCGCCTCCCGCGCCAGGGCGACCGCCGCCGCGGCGTCGAGGGGGACCGGGGCGGCGAAGGGGCGGTCGAAGAGGCCCTTGAGGACCTTGACCCGCAGGATGCGGCGCACCGCCGTGTCGAGAGTCGCGTCGGAGACGCTTCCGGCGTCGAGGAGCGCCGGCAGATCGGTGCGGTAGCAGTCGCTGACCATCTCCATGTCCACGCCGGCCGAGAGCGCGGCCGCGGCCGCGTGCGCGCGATCGGCCGCGAAGCCGTGGTGGACGAGTTCCGCGACCGCGTTCCAGTCGCTCACGACGAAGCCGGTGAAACCCCATTGGTCGCGGAGGACCCCGGTGAGCGTGAAACGGTTGCCCGAGGCCGGCACGCCGTTGAGGCAGTTGAAGGCGCTCATCAGGGTGGCGGCGCCCGCGTCGACGCCGGCCTTGAAGGGCGGCAGGTAGATGTTGCGCAAGGTGGGCAGTCCGATCTCCGTCGTGTTGTAGTCGCGGCCCCCTTCGGCCGCCCCGTATCCCACATAGTGCTTCAGGCAGGCGGCGACCCGGCCTGCCTGCCCATAGCCCGGCCCCTGGAAGCCGCGCACCGCGGCGGCGGCCATGATCCCGCCCAGCCACGGATCCTCGCCGGAGCCCTCGGCGATGCGCCCCCAGCGCGGATCGCGCGCGATGTCCACCATGGGGGCGAAAACCCAGTCGACGCCGGCGGCGGCCGACTCGGCTGCGGCGACGGCCTCGGCGCGCTCGACGAGCTGCGGATCCCACGCGCAGGACAGACCCAGGGGAATCGGGAAGACCGTGCGGAAGCCGTGGATCGTGTCGAATCCGAAGATCAGCGGGATGCCCAGGCGCGAATCCTCGACGGCGATGCGCTGGAGCCGGTTGCGCGGGCCGGCCTCCGGAGCCGCGCCGAGGTAGGAGCCGATGCCGCCCGCGGCAATCAGCGCCGCGTCCTGGCGCGCGGTCTCCTCGGACATGTGCTGCTGCAAAAGCTGGCCGATGCGTTCCGCCCGGCTCATGCGCCGGAGCAGATCGTCCACCCGCGCCTCCACCGGCTGCGCGGGATCCTCATAGACGTCCCGGGTCCCGTTCTTGTTCAGATCGATCCAGCCGGCGCGGTAGATTTCCGGCCTCTGGACCTTGAATCCGGCGGAGTCTCCGGAGACGACCGGGGATTGGAGGGCCGCCTCCGCGCCCGTTCCCCGGGCTGCGCAGACGCCAAACGCCGCCAGGGCCAGGAGCCATCGGACCGGGCGGGGGGTGGGGCGGGGATGCATGGTGCCCTTCGAGTGGGAGTCCTGTCGGATCAAGTCAAGTCTTCCTCCCGCGACACCAACGCCATCGCCCCTGCCGGCCCGGGCGGCGTCCAAGACCCCCGGTGGGGCGGCGCCGTGAATTGATGTGCCCTATGAGGCCGGAGCCGGCTCATAGTCGAGATACGGGGCTAGCCATTTCTCGACCTCGGCCGTGCCCAGGCCCTTGCGGCGCGCGTAATCCCGGACCTGGTCGCCGCCGATTTTGCCGACGGCGAAATACTTCGCCTCCGGGTGGTTGAAGTAAAACCCGCTGATGCTGCTTGCCGGGTGCATGGCGAAGCTCGCCGTCAGCGTGATTCCGGCGGCGGCCTCGGCGCCGAGCAGATCGGAGAGCAGGTGCTTCTCCGTGTGATCGGGACAGGCCGGGTAGCCGGGGGCGGGGCGGATGCCGCGGTATTTCTCGCGGAGCATCTCCTGGACCGTCAGGTTCTCGGCGCGGCCGAAGCCGCAGCAATCGCGGGCGCGCTTGTGCATCAGCTCGGCAAGCGCCTCGGCGATCCGGTCGCCGAGCGCCTGGGCCATGAGGGCGGAGTAGTCGTCATGGCCGGCGCGGAGTTCCGCGGCAAACGCGTCGACCCCGTGACCCGCCGTGACGGCGAAGCCGCCGATGAAGTCGACGCGGCCGGAGTCCCCCGGCGCCACGAAGTCGGCGAGGGCGTGATTGAACTGACCGTCCGGCTTTTGGAGCTGCTGGCGCAGGAAATGGAACGTGCCGAGCACGCGGCTCCGCGACTCGTCGGCGTACACCTCGATGTCGTCGCCCACGGAATTGGCGGGCCAGAAGCCGATGACCGCCTTCGCGACGCAGCGTTTCCCGGCGACGATCCGGTCGAGGAGCCCCAGCGCGTCGCGGTGGAGCCGGGTGGCTTCGGGGCCGACGGCGGGATCGCTGAGCAGATCGGGGAAGCGGCCGCGCAGCTCCCAGGCGCTGAAGAACGGGCCCCAGTCGATGAACGGCAGGATTTCATCGAGCGGCACCGGGGCGAAGATGCGCGGGCCGAGAAACGCGGGCCGGGGGATGTCCGCCGCGCTCCAATCGACCGGCGCGCGCCGGCGGCGGGCCTCGTCCAGGGGGAGGAGGGACCGGCGGGAACGCTGTTCCGCGAATTCCCTGCGGTGGCGCTCCTGCCGGGCGGCGACCCCGGCGAGAAACACCGGCTTGTTCGCGGGGCTGAGCAGGGAGCCGGCGACCGTGACGACGCGGGAGGCGTCGAGGACATGCACCACCCCGGCGGCGTATTCCGGCGCGATCTTCACCGCGGTGTGCGCCGCGCTCGTGGTGGCGCCGCCGATGAGGAGCGGAGCCGTGAAGCCGGCGCGCGACAGCTCGCGGGCGACGTGGACCATTTCGTCGAGCGAGGGGGTGATCAGGCCGGAGAGGCCGATCAAGTCGGCCCCCTGTTCCCGGGCGGCGGCCAGGATCTTTTCGCAGGGCACCATGACCCCCAGGTCGGTGACCGCGAAATTGTTGCAGGCCAGAACGACGCCGACGATGTTCTTGCCGATGTCGTGGACGTCGCCCTTGACCGTGGCCAGGAGAATGCGCCCCCTGCCCGCGCGCTGCGGGGCGCCGGCCTGGCCGCCGCCCCCGGGGGCGGCCGCGGCCTTTTCCGCCTCGATGTAGGGGGTGAGGCAGGCGACCGACTTCTTCATCACGCGGGCGGATTTCACCACCTGGGGCAGGAACATCTTGCCGGCGCCAAACAGGTCGCCGACGACGCGCATGCCGTCCATCAGCGGGCCCTCGATGACGTCGAGCGGCCGTGGGAATTTGCGGCGGCACTCCTCGGTGTCGGCCTCGACGTAGGTGTCGATGCCCTTGATCAGGGCGTGCGTCAGCCGCGCCTCGACGGGTTCGGAGCGCCAGGCGGAGTCGTCCGGGGTTTTTGAGCCCTGACCTCCGGCCGGGCCGCCGGCGGCGGCGCCGCGCCTCGCGCCCAGCGCATCCGCGGATTCCACCAGCCGTTCGGTCGCGTCGGGCCGGCGGTTGAGGAGAACGTCCTCGATGCGCTCGCGCAGGCCGGCGGGAATCTCCTCGTAGACGCCGAGCATGCCGGCGTTGACGATCGCCATGTCGAGGCCGGCCTTGATCGCATGATACAGGAACACGGCATGCATCGCCTCGCGCACCGGGTTGTTGCCGCGGAACGCAAACGAGACGTTCGACACGCCGCCGCTCACCTTCGCCCCGGGAAGGGTTCCCTTGATGGCGCGGACGGCCCCGAAGAAATCGAGGGCGTAGGCGTTGTGCTCCTCGATGCCCGTGGCGACCGTGAGGACATTGGGGTCGAAGATGATCTCGGCCGGAGGGAAGCCGAGCCGGTCGACCAGCAGGCGGTAGGCCCGCGTGCAGATGCGAACCTTGGCGCCGCGGTCGACGGCCTGGCCCTGCTCGTCGAACGCCATGATGATCGCGGCGGCGCCGTAGCGCCGGACGAGCCGGGCGCGCCGGAGGAACTCAGGCTCGCCGTCCTTGAGCGAGAGGGAGTTCACGATGCCCCGGCCCTGGAGACATTTGAGGCCGGCCTCGATCACGCTCCACTTGGAGCTGTCGATCATGACCGGCACGCGGGCGATCTCGGGCTCGGCGGCGACGAGGTTGAGGAACTTCGTCATCGTGGCCTCGCCGTCGATCAACGCCTCGTCGACATTGACATCGAGGATGTTGGCCCCGCCGTCGACCTGCTGGCGGGCGATGGCGACGGCCGCATCCCAGTCGCCCTCCTTGACGGCTCTGGCGAATTTCGGCGAACCGGTGATGTTCGTGCGTTCACCGATGAGCAGAAAACCTGAGGCGTTGCGGGGCATCATGAAAAGGCCGAGAGGCTAAAAGCCGAAAAACGGATCGGCGGAAAGCTGAAAAATCGCGGGTGCAGGGAGCAGGGACGGAAAAAAATGGAGCGGGAATGGAGCGGGCCCCCGGCGTCCCGGTTCCCGTTTCAAGGTTCCGGCGCCGGAGGTCAGGGGACCGTGAGCGGCTCCAGACCGCTGAGGCGCAGGGCGTCCCCCGCCGGAGGAGGGAGGCGCCTCGGCTCCATGCTTTTGACGGCCGTGGCGATCGCCTTGATGTGCGCGGGGGTGGAGCCGCAGCAGCCGCCGAGGAGGTTGACCCAGCCGTTGGCGGCGAATTCGGCGAGCGTCGCGGCCATCTCGTCCGGGGTCTCGTCGTAGCCGCCAAACGGATTGGGCATTCCCGCGTTGGGATAACAGGTGACGTAGCAGGCGGCGATGCGCGCGAGCTCCTCGATGTGGGGCCGCATCTGTTTCGCCCCGAGGGCGCAGTTGATCCCGACGCTGAAGGGCCGGGCGTGCACGATGGAATTGTGGAATGCCTCGAGCGTCTGGCCGGAGAGCGTGCGGCCGGAGGCGTCTGAAATCGTGACGGAGACCATCACCGGAAGGCGCGCAGGAAGTTCGTCGAAGAGGTTTTCGATGGCGAAGAGGGCCGCCTTGGCGTTGAGGGTGTCGAAGATGGTCTCGACAAGGAGAATCTCGGCGCCGCCCTCGACGAGCGCCCGGGCCTGCTCGTAATAGGCCGCGACAAGCGTGTCGAACGTGACGGCGCGGAATTCGGGGCGGTTGACGTCGGGGGAGAGCGACGCCGTGCGGTTGGTCGGCCCCATCGTCCCCGCGACGAAGATGCGCCGGCCGAACTGCGCCTGGCCCCGGCGCGCGGCGCGGGCGCAGATCTGCGCCGCCGCGCGATTGATCTCCGCCGCCTGCGGCCCGGTCTGGTAGTCGGCCTGCGAGATGCGGGTGCCGTTGAATGTGTTCGTGGCAACGATGTCGGCGCCCGCCTCGATGTAGCTCCGGTGGATTTCCTCGATCAGGGCGGGCTGGGTGAGGGACAGGATGTCGTTGTTGCCGGCAAGGTCGTGGGCGTGGCTGCGGAAACGCTCGCCCCGAAAATCGGCTTCCGAAAGCCGCCGCTCCTGCACCATCGTGCCTTTCGGCCCCTCGATGATGGCGATGCGCCGGGCGAACAGGCGGTCCAGTTCGGAGAAAACGGGCGACAAAGGTTGGGAGGCGGCAGGCATGTTACAAGGTTGTATCTTCATATCGAGATATGATGATATGATATTTGCAAGCCCTATGTTCGGCGCCGGGGCGCCCGCGCCGCCTGGCGTTTGGGCGGGCTGCGGCGGTTTCTGCCGCGCTCCGCCAACCCCCGTGACCCGTTCCCCCCGCACGGTTCCCCGGGCCGGCTGGCCCCGGCGGCGACTGCGCAGTGCGGGCCCCTTGCCGGAGGATCATCAAACCCTTGCAACGCCTTCAGGGGAACCCCAGCCTGCAACCCACCACCCCGGAAACGAACGCCGGCCACCGTCCGGTCAACGGGACGACGGCACCCGCCCATGAACTGTCCCATCAACTCCCGGCCGATTCTCATCTTCGCCCTGGCGGTCGCGGCAGCCTGCTCCCTGAACGCCGCTGCGATTCATGATGCCGTCCGGGCCGGGGATTTGAGAAGGATCAGCGCCCTGCTCTCAGCCGATCCGGCCACGCTGGAGGCCAGGGACAATCTCGGCGCCACGCCGCTTTCGTGCGCCGCGGAAAACGGCCGTCTTCAAGCCGCGCAGTTGCTGCTGAGAAATGGAGCTGCGGTCGATGCCCGGGCTGACAACGGTCTTACGCCCCTTGCGTTTGCCGCCTTCGAAGGCCACCTTAAACTGGCGGGACTTCTTCTGGAGAAAGGCGCCGCCATCGAGGGCAGGCACGACTTCGGCGTCACGCCTCTCATGTGGGCCGCCCGGAACGGACACCTTGACGTTGTGAAGCTGCTTCTTGCGAAGGGCGCCGCGGTCGATGCCCGGAATCGCGACAACGGCGCCACCGCTCTCATATGGGCCGCGCGGAACGGATATCTGGAGGTTGTGAAAGTGCTGCAGGAAAAAGGCGCGGCGGTGAACGCCCGCGACAAGACCGGTGCGACGCCGCTCAACGACGCCGCGAGAACGGGGCATGTTGACATTGTCAGGTTCCTTGTTGAAAGCGGCGCCGCCGTGGATTCCCAGGACGACAGCGGCGCCACGCCGCTCTGGCACGCCGCGGAGAAAAACCACATCGATGTCGTGCGGTTGTTGCTGGAAAAAGGAGCCTCGGTAAATGCGAAGAACAAGATGGGGGTTGCGCCGGTCTGGATTGCCGCGCGCGGCGCAGAAGGCGGGCGTCTCGATGTTGTGAAGGTCCTCCTGGAGAATGGGGCGAAGATCGAGGCAAAGGACAGCGACGTTTTCGCCCTGCTCATGCACGCCATAATGACCCGGCAGCTTGAATTGCTGCGACTGCTCCTCGAAAAGGGGGTGGCGGCGGATCTCAAAGGCCCCGGAGGCTTCACGCCGCTGATGATGGCGGCGTCGGTGGGGGATGCCGGCATGGTGAAGCTGCTGCTGGGAAAAGGCGCGGGGGTGAACGCGAAGCACAGCAGCGGCATGACGCCGCTGATGTGCGCCGAAAGATCGGGCAATCCCGGAATCGTGAAGCTGTTGCTGGAGGAGGGCGCGGATCCCAACGCCAGGGCGGGGGGCATGACCGTCCTGCAAATTGCGGAAGGCGACGGTCACCAGGAGATCGCTGATTTGCTTCGGGCGGCCGGCGCGAAATAGCCCCGGTTCGGCGCCGGGGCTTTTGGCCTTCACGGCCGCGAAAGCATTTTTGTCGGGCGGATCGCCCCAATGGCGGACGCCATTTGGGGAGGAGCATGGAGGGCGAAGTCCGACGGGCTCCCCGGGGAGCGATCACCGCGGCGGCCGGGGCTGTGAAAAGGAACCGGGCTGGAGCCTGAATTCCTGTTTCACGGTGTGCACCGCCCCGCCGGGCTGAAGCTCGCTTGCGCAGAGCTGGAACACCTCAACCCGGAACGGCCCGGTCTCGAACTCGTGGTGGCGCTTGATGAACTCGATGGCGGCACCCGGCGCCACGCCGTTCCTCACCCGGCCCAGGGTGACATGGGGGTGGAAGAGCCGCAGGTCGAGGGGCAGCCCCGTCGCGAGCAGGGCATCGTCGATCTGCTGGCGCAATTGGTGCAGCCGCGGGGGGATGCGGCCGACTCCGGCCCAGACGACCCGGGCGATGCCGCGCGGCGGGAAAACGCCGGTGCCGGCCAGCGAGAGAAGAAACGGCTCGACCCGGACGCGCCCGAGCCCGGCCTCGACGGCCCCGCATTGCGGCCCCTCAATGTCGCCGAGGAACCGGAGGGTCAGGTGAAGCTGGGCGGGCCTGGTCCAGGCAATGCTGCCCATCGGCTCAAACAAACCTGCGAGTTGTTCGCGCAGGGGCTCCGGCAGGGGAATCGAAATGAAAAGGCGCTCGGGGGACATTGCGGCGCGAGCCTGCATATTTCACCGCCCTGGTCGTTGTCACGGTCATTTTCCTGCCCTTGACGACGGGGCGGCCGAGCCGCAAGCAAAGTAGCGAGCATTGAGTAGCGATCAATGAGCAGGAATCCGGGCGATCCTGCTCGGATGAGCTCTGCTTTGTGCCCTGGTGTCATTGCAGTTAATCCGCCGGCTCTGCCGCCCGCCGGCTCCAATCCCAATCTTTGAACCACAAAGGCACAGAGACACAAAGGACAATCCACAGAAACCGGTCGAACGGGGTCTGGCTTTGGGGTTTGGGGTGGACGATTGCAATTCCACCGGCGCCCGCCGCTCGCCGACGAAATAACTGCCCGCCTACGCCAAGGCTCCGGCGCGGCACGGCCGCCGTCCACGCCCAAGGCTGGGTAGGCAAATATAATTCAGTTTCGAAGGTCCGGTCCAAAGATCTCCCTCCGAAACTTTGTTGCTCTGCGCGAGATCCTGTCTTTGATGGTCCTTTGGAAGAAGAGGCTCGCGCAAAGGCGCAGAGCAAAGCAGAGATGGAAAAAAGTGGACAAACGTAAGCCACCTAACCCTTTGACGACAGCGATAAACGCGGCGGGGGCGCCGCGCCTCCAATAAATCGCAATGTCGATCCGGAGACGCGGCCGGACGGGGACCGATCTGAAGACGTCACGTCTCTGACTCTTGACAGGCGGCTTCCGGCCCCGGGCTCGTTTTTTGTCCCCGCCACATTTCGCGCTCCGGTCGCTCTACGGCGACCAGTGGCCGAATATCAGCGACCCAGCGGCGGAGGGAGGACGCGGCCCGGCGGGTCCGACCGGAGCCGGAGCCAAAGGAGAAGTATTCCGCGGCGGACGAGGACGATTCATGCAAACTGGCTGGCAAAGACTTTGTCGGCTGCAGGCTCGGCTGCCGCGAAGCCGGTGAGCCGGCTCATGTCCAGGTACCGTTTTCGGCCCCACAGCGTGCCCACGACGTGCCGCAATCGGGCCGAGACGAGGATCAGGGCGCTGTTGCCATCCGGGAAGGCGCCGACAGCCCCCGCGCGGAGGTAGCTTGGCCGGAGATCGATAGACGCAAACAAATGGCCTTAACTTTTTCAGCTTTTGTCTGGAAGACCCTCGTCTATGAGAATTGCTGGAGATATTCGCAAAACTCGATTGACGAATAGTTTGGTGCGTCGGGCATGAATCCCGACTAATCCAACGCAGATTCGACGGCAGAATATCTAGGATGAGCGGGCCGAATAGCCGGAATTGCCGGACAATGAAACATTCAGCCTCCGGCGGAATCCAATAGACTTCATCAAATCATGAGAATTGAGCAGCTGCATCCTGCTGTTCTTGAAGAGACCCTGCACGTGGCGTCGGAGCTTTTCCCCTGGGAGCATGAACACCAGACTGCGCTCCGTGCCGCGCTGTTTCCCGAAGCCCACGCCGGGTTTCTGAAACCGCGCCGGTTGAAGGCCGCGCGATTCTGGATCGCGCGTTTTGAGGGGCGCGTGGCCGGGCTGGCGGGTTTGTATGATTACAGCGGAATGCCGGCCGACACATGGCTTTCCTGGTACGGGCTGCTGCCCTTCGCGCGTGGCCGGGGGCACGGCGGCCGCCTGCTTGACTGGGTCATCCGGTCGGCCCGGGAGGAAGGGCGGACGGTCCTCCGGCTCTGGACGACGGTCGAGGACGAGTACCGGATCGCGATCCGGCTCTACGAGAAACGCGGATTCACGGCTGAGGAATATCCGCCGCTTCCCGGGGAAACGTGGCGGACCGTCGTCATGTCCCTCGGCCTGACGGGAGCGACCCCGATCCCCTGGCTCTTGGTGGCCGACCGTCCGGAGTTGTGCGGACGCGTGGCGCCGATGAAGGCCGCGAAGGTGGCGTAGCAACGTGTCGGACTTCGTCCTCCGCGCTGCTAGAATAAAATGGCTGCGCCATTTTTGCGGAGCCCGGAAGGGCCGGGTGTTTTCCGGGTTTTCCGCCCCGAAGATTGCTTGTGTCGGCCGTTGCGCCCCGGCATCCTGCGCGGGCTATGGCTGAACGCATCGGCATCCTCACGGGCGGCGGCGACTGCCCGGGTCTCAATGCAGTCATCCGCGCGGTGGTGAAGTCGGCGACCCGCGTCGGCTGGGAAACGATCGGTTTTCGCGGCGGCTTCGAGGGACTCCTTGACCCCGTGGCGTATCAGAAGCTCGATCACCGCGAGATGGGGGCGCTGCTGACGGCGGGCGGCACGGTGCTGGGCACCTCAAACCGCGGCCGGTTCGCCGCCAAGACCGGCCACGGCGAGCAGCACGAGATTTCGCGGGAGATTCTCGACGAGGCCAAGCGGAACTTTGAAGCCCTCGGCCTGCGCGCGCTCGTCTGCGTGGGCGGAGACGGCTCCCTGACCATCGCGCAACGGCTTTTCGAACACGGGATTCCCGTCGTCGGCGTGCCGAAGACCATCGACAACGATCTCGAGGCCACGGTGATGACCTTCGGCTTCGATTCGGCGGTGGCCTGCGCCACCGATGCGCTGGACCGGCTGCATACGACGGCGGCGAGCCACAACCGCGTGATGGTGCTCGAAGTCATGGGGCGCTACGCCGGCTGGATCGCCGCGCATGCCGGCATCGCGGGCGGCGGCGACATCATCCTCATCCCCGAGATTCCCTTCACCTACGAGGCGATCTGCCGGAAGATCGAGGAGCGCGAGGCCATGGGCCGGCTGTTCACGCTCGTCGTGGTGGCGGAGGGCGCCCGCGGGAAAGGGGGAGCGTTTGTCACCCAGGGCGCGGCGGCGGCTGACCGCGAGGCGCGGCTCGGGGGCGTGGGCGCGGTCGTGGCGGACGAGATTGGCCGGCGCACGGGCAAGGAGACGCGGGTTGTCGTCCTCGGCCACCTGCAGCGGGGCGGCGGGCCGACGACCTTTGACCGCCTGCTCTGCACGCGTTTCGGCGCCCGCGCCGTCAAACTCATTCAGGAGGGGAAATTCGGCTACATGGTCGCATTGCGCCCGCCGGACACGGTCGCCGTGAAGATCACGGAGGCCATCGGCCGTCTGCGCACCGTGCCGGTCGACGGCGACATCGTGCAGACTGCGCGCATGCTCGGGATCAGTTTCGGCGACGAATAACGGGCCTTTGGCGGCGCGGCCTTTGGGGTCCCCGCCGGGCCCCGGCGGAACCTCCGCGCGCCCGGTCGCCCGCGGCCGCGGGCGATGATTTTTGCTTGCGCGAGTAGTTAGGGTCCGTACGGTAAGCCACCTTATAGTTTAAAAACCCGGCGGTTGCGAATGCCCATGCTGCTTCTCAAGGAGGTCCCCAAGTACGAATGCCTGCTCGACCGGTCCCGGCGGTATCCCGAGCTGGACCCCTCGGCCACGGAGGCCTTCCTGCATCTGTTGAGGACGAGCACGGACATTGCGGCGGCGTTCGATGTCGTCCACGCCAGCCACAACATCTCGCAGGGCCGCCTCGTCGTGCTCATGTTGCTCAGCCGCGATCCGGACGCCCCGATGAATCCGGCCGATCTGGCGGGCTGCGCCGACGTGGCCCGGGCGACGATGACGGGGCTCATTGACACGCTGGAACGCGACGGTTTTGTCCGGCGCGGGCACTCCGCGGACGACCGCCGGAAGATGCTGGTGCGCCTGACCCCCGCGGGGCGGCGCTTCCTCGACCGGATCCAGCCCGATTATTTCCGCCGTGTCGCCGCGGTCATGAACCGGCTCACGGAAGCCGAGCGCAGGACGTTGGTCGCCCTCATGGACAAGATCGACCGGGCCGTGCCCGAGATCGCGCCGGGCCCGCGTTCCAGGGCCGCCGCCCGGCCCTGAGCGCAGGCCGAGGACCGATCCCTTCCCGCCCCAACCTCAACACCACGTCACGTATGGCCAAGAGAATGATCCTCATGCTGCTCGCGATGGTCCTCCTTGTCGGAGGCGTCCTGGGCTACAAACTTTTTGGACGCCACATGATGGAGAAAATGCTGGCGGCGCAGAAGCCGGAGCCATCGAGCGTCTCCACCGCCGAAGCCCGGGAGCTGACCTGGCAGCCGGCGCTGCATGCGGTCGGCAGCTTCAGCGCCGTGCAGGGCGTGATGATCAGCGCCCAGCTCGACGGGGTCGTCACCCAGATTGCGTTCGAGTCGGGCGCGGAGGTGAAGGCCGGCGATCTGCTCGTGCAACAGGACGTTCTCGACCGAGGAGGCGACGCTGGCCAACGCCGAGGCGGGCGCCGTCCTGGCCAAGATCAGCCTCGATCGCGCCCGGGACCTGCGGGCCCAGGGCAGCAACGCCCCGGCCGATCTCGATTCGGCCACGGCCGCATTCCAGCAGGCCCAGGCGAGCGTTGCGGCGCTCAAGGCCACGATCGACAAGAAGACCATCCGGGCGCCGTTTGCCGGCCGGCTCGGCATCCGGCAGGCCAGCCTCGGGGATTTTCTCCGCAGCGGCGCCGCCATCGTGCCGCTCGATGCGCCCGACCCCATCTACATCGACTTCGCGTTGCCGCAGCAGGACGCGGCGCAGGTCGCCCCGGGCCAGGCGGTGCAGGTGACCGTGGACGCCTTCCCCCATGAGGTCTTTGCCGGCACGGTGAACGCCCTGAACCCGAACGTGGACGACGCCACGCGCAATTTCCAGATCCAGGCCACGCTGAAGAACCCGGATGGCCGGCTGCACCCGGGGATGTTCGCCTCGGTGGACGTGCAGCTGCCCGCCGTCGAGAAGGTCATCACCCTCCCGCTTACCGCCATCGTCTACAACCCCTACGGCAACGCCGTCTACATCGTCGAGGACAAGCGCAATGAGGGCGGCGATCTCATCGTGCGCCAGCAGTTCGTTCAGACCGGCGCGACCCGCGGCGACCAGGTGGCGGTCACCCGGGGCGTGAAGCCCGGGGATGTCGTGGTCACTGCGGGCCAGCTCAAGCTGCGCAACGGATCCCCCGTCGTCATCAACAACAGGGTCGCGCCGGCGGATTCCGCGGCTCCCACCCCCGACCATCCCTGAGCCGCGATGAATTTCACGGATATCTTCATCAAGCGGCCGGTCCTGGCGACGGTCATCAGCCTGCTGATCCTGCTCGTCGGGTTCCGCTCCATCGAGTCGCTCAATGTCCGGCAGTATCCGCGCAGCGACATCGCCGTCGTGACGGTCACCACGGTGTATGTCGGCGCCAGCGCCGACCTCATCCGGGGATTCATCACGACGCCGCTCGAGAGGGAGATCGCGAGCGCCGACGGCATCGACTACATGGAATCGAGCAGCGGGCCCGGCGTGAGCGCGATCACGGTGCACCTGAGGCTCAATTTCGACCCTAACGCCGCCCTCACCCAGATCACGTCGAAGGTGAACAAGGTGCGCAATCAGCTGCCCGCCGATGCCCAGGATCCGGTCATCGACGTGCAGATGGCCGAGTCGACCGCGGCGATGTACCTCACGTTCTCGAGCGACGTGCTCGATTCGAACCAGATCACCGACTACCTCTACCGCGTCGTGCAGCCCAAGCTCAACGCCGTGTCCGGCGTGCAGAGCGCCCAGATCGTCGGCGGCCGCATCTTCGCCATGCGCATCTGGCTGAAGCCCGACAGGCTCGCCGCCTACGGACTCAGCCCCTCGCAGGTCTGGCAGGCTCTGGCGACCAACAACTTTCTCTCCGCCGTCGGCTCCACCAAGGGCTCGATGATCTCGGTGAACCTCAACGTGTCGACCGACCTGCACACCGCCGGCGAATTCCGCCAGCTGGTGATCCGGGAGCAGAACAACGCCATCATCCACCTCGGCGACGTCGCCGACGTGGCGCTCGGCGCCGAGGATTACGAGTCGACGGTCAAGTTTGGAGGCAAGCCGACCACGGCCATCGCCATCAACGTCCTGCCGACCGCCAATGCGCTCACGGTGATCAACGATGTCCGCAAGGTCTTTCCCCGGATCGTCGCGGAGCTCCCGAAGGGCATGACCGCCTCCATCCCCTACGACGCCACGGATTACATCCGGAGCGCGATCAACGAGGTCATCAGCACGCTGGTCGAGGCGCTGCTGATCGTCATCGTCATCATCTACCTGTTCCTGGGGACGGTGCGCTCGGTGATCATCCCCATCGTGGCCATGCCGCTGTCGCTGATCGGTGCGTGCTTCCTCATGCTCGCGATGGGCTTCACGATCAACCTGCTCACGCTGCTGGCCATGGTCCTGGCGATCGGGCTCGTGGTCGACGACGCCATCGTCGTGGTGGAGAACATCCACCGCCACATCGAGGAGGGGTTGTCGCCGCTGGAGGCGAGCCTGAAGGGGGCGGCCGAGCTGGGCGTGCCGGTCATCGCGATGACCATCACCCTCGCGGCGGTGTACGCCCCCATAGGCTTTCAGGGCGGGCTCACCGGCGCGCTCTTCCGCGAATTCGCCTTCACGCTCGCCGGCTCGGTCATCGTCTCGGGCGTCGTCGCGCTCACCCTGTCCCCGATGATGTGCTCGAAGCTGCTCCGGCACAACGACGGCAGCCGGCAGTTGTTCGCCCACTTCCTCGACCAGCAGTTCGACAAGATCCGCGGCGCCTATGAGCGCCTGCTGAATTCGACCCTCGACTACCGCCCCGTGGTCGTCGTGTTTGCGCTCATCGTCTTCGCCAGCCTCGTTCCGTTCTATCAGCTTTCGAAAACCGACCTCGCGCCGGACGAGGACCAGGGCATGATCATCGCCATGGGCACGGCCGCGGCCAACGCGAACATCGACCAGCTGGCGGATTACTCCGACGAGATCACCGGAATTGTAGGCGGGTTTCCCGAAACGGCGCGGACGATCCAGGTCAACGGCTACCCCGCCAGCAACAACAGCATCACGCTCATGGCGCTGAAGCCGTGGGACGAGCGCAAGCGCACGACCATGCAGCTGCTGCCGGAGGTGACCCAGAAGCTGGGCAGCGTGGCCGGGCTCCGCATGCTGGCGTACCTGCGGCCGCCGCTCCCCGGCGCCGGCGGCGCCAACGTGCAGTTCGTCGTGGTTTCGACGGACGATCCCGCCCGGATCGCCCAGGTGGCGGACTCCCTCGTCCAGGAGGCCGTCAAGAGCGGCCTGTTCTTCTATGCCGACACCAATCTCAAGTTCGACCAGGCCCAGGCTTACATCGACGTTGACCGCGACAAGGCGGCCGCGCTCGGCGTGAACATGGCGCAGGTCGGGGGCGATCTCGGCTCGCTGCTCGGCGGCAACTACGTCAATTTCTTCAACATCCAGGGCCGGAGCTACAAGGTCATTCCCCAGGTCGGGCGCATCTTCCGCCTCAACCCCGAGCAGCTCGGGGACTACTACGTGAGCACCGGCAAGGGCGGGCTCGTACCGCTGTCGACCCTGGCCTCGGTGACCTACAAGGCGCAGCCGCAGGCGCTGAACCGGTTCCAGCAGCTCAACGCGGCCACCCTCACCCTGGTGCCCAAGCCGGGCATCACGCAGGGGCAGGCGCTCGACTTCCTGAACGGAAAGGCCCGCGCAGCCTTCCCCGAGGGCTACACGGTGGACTATGGAGGCCAGTCGCGGCAGTTTGTGCAGGAAAGCGGCGCCTTCATCACAACCCTGGTCTTCGCCGTCGTCATCATCTTCCTCGTGCTGGCGGCGCAGTTCGAGAGTTTCCGCGATCCCCTGATCATCATGCTCAGCGTGCCGCTGGCGATCTCGGGCGCGCTGGCGTTCATCTGCGTCGGCTACCACGGGCTTTCGCTGAACATCTACACCAGGGTGGGGCTCATCACCCTGATCGGCCTGGTCACCAAGCATGGCATCCTGATCACCCAGTTCGCCAACCAGCTGCAGCGCGAGGGCAGGAACAAACGGGTTGCCGTCGAGGAGGCCGCAGGCGTGCGCCTCCGCCCGATTCTCATGACCACGGCTGCCATGGTGCTTGGCGTCATGCCCCTGGTCTTTGCCTCCGGGGCGGGCGCGGTGAGCCGCCAGCACATCGGGCTCATCATCGCCACGGGGATGACGGTCGGAACGCTCTTCACCCTCTTCGTCGTCCCCACCGCCTACACGTTCATCGCCCGCGACCATCATGTCGGCCGGCCGGCGGCGGGCGCCCCCCAACCGGCGGCGGCGGCAACCCCGCATGCGGCGGTTGCATCGCGCCCCGTCAACTGAATACGCTCCCGGACCGCCTCTTCTTCCATGAAACCTCCCGTGCTTTGTTTTCTCCTGGCAGCCTCCCTGGGCGCGGCCCTCCCGCCGTTTCGCGCGGCCCCCGACACGGCGCAGCCCGTGCCCGACAGCCTGGACCTGAAGACTGCCATCGGCTTCGCGCTCGATAACAATTTCGAAATCCGCCAGGCGCGCGAGCGCATCAGGCAGCAGGAGGGGGTCGAGATCCTCGTGCGCGCCCGCGAGCTCCCCGGCGTGAACGTCTCAGGGAACTACACCGGCAATTCGAAGGAGATCTCCACCTATACTCCGCAGAAAGACATCTCCTGGACCATCGCATTGCAGGCGAAGGAGGTGCTCTATGCCGGCGGCGGGATCCGGTCCTCCGTGAAGAGCGCCCGGCTTGCGCGCGAGGCCGCGATGTTCGAGATGGAGGGGGTCATCAACCAGCAACTGCTGGCCGTCCGCACCCAGTTCTACACCGTCCTGCTCGCGAAGCAGCGGATCACCGTGCAGGAGGAGAATGTGAAACTGTTCGAGGCGCAGTTGCGGGACGCCCAGAACCGCTTCGAGGCCGGAACCGCCTCCAACTTCGAGGTGCTGCGGGCGCAGGTGTCCCTAGCGAACGGCCAGCCGCCGCTCATCCAGGCGCGCAACGACTACCGGATCGCGGTCGAGCAGTTGCGGCAGGTGCTGGGCTTTGTCGCCGCCCCCGGTGCGGACCCGACGAAGATCCCGGAGATCGTCGGCGCGCTGGACATCGGGCAGCCGGTGACCTTCCAGCTCGCGGATGCGCTGGCGGCGGCGCAGGCCAACCGCCCCGAATTGCGGCAGCTTGCACGCCTGCGCGAGGCAGGCGAGCAGACGGTGAAGGCGAATCGCGCCGGCTATTTCCCCGAGGTCGATCTGGTCGGCGGCTATGACATCATCCGCAGCCCGATCGGCGTGGGGTGGGGGAACCGCGCTGAAGGCTGGATGGGCGGGGTGCAGGCCTCGTGGGACATCTTCGACGGGCGGGCCACCGCCGGCCGGGTCGTCCAGGCCAAATCGCAGCTTGAACAGGCGCGGTTGACGCTGGCATCGAGCGCCCTCGCCATCGAAGTCCAGGTGCGCCAGGCCCATTCCTCCCTGGTCGAAGCGTGGGAGCTGGTGCAGGCGTCAAGCAAGACGGTCGAGCAGGCGGAGGAGGCGCTGCGCCTCGCCAATGTCCGTTATGCGGCGGGGACGGCCACCCAGCTCGACGTGCTGACGAGCCAGGTCTCGCTGACGGAGGCGCGGCTGAACCAGCTGCAGGCCTGCTACGGCTACCATGTGGCGCTGGCGACCATGCGCCAGGCGATCGGCCAGGCGGACGAGTTCATCCATTCTTAGCGGCGTGCCGTGCCGGCGCCTGCCCATGATGCCGGCCCGGACCGGCAGATGTGACACCCCCCGATTTCTGCGGCGTTGGAAAATCGTCGCCTGCTTGCGCGGGCGGCGCGTCATGGTGTAGGGGTTGTCCGCACGGGTGCGCATCGGGAATTCCGTTTCGAAAGTGAAGACAGTCCGGTCATGGTTCATCGTTTTGGGGGCCGCCGCCGCGGGGGCGGCCCTGGTCCTGGCTGTCGCGCTCCTTCCCCCGGTGCAGCGCTGGCTGGTCCTGAGGATCGCGGCGGGCCGGCTGGGATTGGCGCTCGACGTGGACTATGTGGCCGTTCGCCCCGGGCTGGCTGAGATCCGCGGTTTGCGCCTGCAGCAGGGGGGTGCGCGGGTGACCGTGGCCGAGGCCTCCTTCGATCTCTCATTGTGGGAGGCGGTCGTGCACCGGCGGCTGGTGCTGCACCGCGCGCGGGTGACGGGGATGAAGGTGGACCTTACCCGGATTGCGGGGCCTTCGGGAGCCGGGGGCGGGGGCGCGCCCCCGCAGCCGCTCCGGCCCGAGATTCCCCCCGCGAGCCCGCGGCCCGCCCCCGGGCCCGAGGCGGCTGCGCCCGGCCCCCGGTCTTCGCCGGTCTTCGCCGGCCTTTTCGACCTCATTCACCTGCCGTGCGAGGTCGTGGTCGATGCCTGCTCTGTTGAAGGCGACATCGTCTTTCCCCGGACGGCGGGGAAACCTCCGGGCGGGGTGCGGTTGAAGCTCACGGGAGGGAACCTCGGACCGGGGCGCGACGCGGAGTTCGATTTCGACGCCACCGTCCGGGATCCGGACCCCGGTGCGCCGGTCGGGGAGATCGCGACCCGGGGCGCATTGACAGCGACCCTCAACGGTCAATCGGCGATCGAGCGCATGGACATCCGCCTCGACGCGGCCGCGCGCGGGCCGCTGGTGCCCGCCGCCGCCCGTCTCAAGGTCAACGTCGCCCTGAAACGGATTCCGGGGGGCGAGGTCTACACGATCGCGCTGAATTCGATCGAGGCGGGCGTCGCCAGCCGCCTTCTCACCCTGGACGGCGAATATGCCGCCGGCGCCTCCGTGCTCAGCGGGTCCTGGGAGATCCGCGCCGACCACCGGCAGGTGGCGCCTTTTTCCCTCGGATTTGCCGTGCCTGAATTCTCCGTCTCGGGAGACGGCCGGTTCGAGGCGAGCTTTTCGTCGGGGAACCTCCAGCTTGCGGGGCGGCTGGCCGGCGGCGCCGGCCGGCTGGAGGTCGTTGATCCGCGGCTGCGCGAACTCGACGGGCTCGGGGCGACGGCGGCGTTCGACCTGCGGTACGAGCGCGGCCGGCTGCGGGTCGCGGACCTGGCTGCAACCGTCACCGCCGGCAGGCCGGTGCTGTCCGTGCAGGCGGCGCAGGCCTTCACCGTGGATCTGGGCACGGGCGCCGTGACGCCCTCGGGCGGCCAGCGCGAGCTGGTCCGCATCGGCCTGGAAGGCGTACCCATGAGCTGGATACGACCGTTCCTCCCCGCCCTCGGGCTGTCCGGCGACGCGATCACGGGCGAGGTGGTCGCGGCGGTCCACGGCGCGGACCGGGTCTGGCTGCGGACCGTTCTGCCGCTGGCCGTGCACGGGCTCGCGGTCCGGCGGGGCGCCGCGATCATCCTTCCCACCAGCGACGTGAGTCTCGACGCCGAGGTGGAGCATTCCCCGGAGGGAACCCGGGTGCGGCTGGCCGGTTTGACGGCCGTGGCCGCGACCGGGGACCGGCTTGAAGGGCGGGGCGAGCTTTCGGTGGCCCCCGACGGGGCGGTCTCGGCGCAGGCGAGCTTCGACGCCAGCCTGCCCACGCTGCTCCAGGAGCACGTGCCCGCCGGCCCGCTGGCCGCGCGCGGTTCGATGGCGCTGGCGAGGTCGGGCGACGTCGTCGAGGTGGAGCGGATGGAGGCGCACCTTGCAACCGCGGACGGCCGGCCGCTGCTCGATCTTGTCGCGCCCGATGGTTTTCGCGTCGGTCCGCGGCGCGGGGAGATCGCCACGCGGGGAGGGGCCGCCGGCGAGGTGCTCCGGGTGAGCTACGGCCCGATGCCGCTGGACCAGCTGGGCCCATGGGACGGCCTCCTGGTGTTCAAGGGCGAGCTCGCCGGGGGCGGGTTTGCGCTGCGGGCGGAAGACGGAAGGCTGTGGATTGACGGCGCCGCGCCGCTCAGGCTGGAGAAGATCTCCGCCGCAGGCGGCGAAACGGCGCTGGCGAAGGATCTCGCGGTCGAGGCCGAGCCGTCCTTCGATTGGTCCCCGCAGGGAGGGAAGGCGGGCCTCGCCCGGGTTCGCGTGAAGAACCCGAACGGCGACGTCCTCCTTTCCGGGGGGGCCGTCGTTGCGTTCGAAACGGATTCCGCGGATGTCCGGCTTCAGGGTTCGGCCTCGTTTGATCTGGCGGTGCCCGCGCTGGCCGGCCAGCCCTTCATGGCCGGGGTGGAGCCGCCGCGGCAGGGCAGGCTCACGGGGGAGGTGAAGTTCTCGTTCGACCACAATCTGCTGGGCGAGGGCCGGCTGACCCTCAACGGGCTTGTATCGCCCGCCACCGGCGAATCGCTGCCGGTGGCCAACCTTTCCTTCCGGGCGGGCCTCGATGAAAAGGGGAACGTCGCGGTGCAGGTGCCGGTGCTCGTGGATTGCGCGGGCGAGCGATCGGACCTCACCCTGGCTGCGACGCTGCGCCCCGCCGCCGACGGCGGCCGCACGGTCGACGGCAGGATCACGGGCGGGCATTTCGCGGTGGATGATGTGCTGCTGCTGCTCCGCGCGTTCCCGGACGCCGACAAGGGGCGGCCGGGGGCGCAGGCGGCCCCGCCCGCGCCGCCTCAGTCCACTGACGCCCCGGGCCCCGCCGAGGGGGAGGGACCGGCGGCGCCGGTCGCGCCGGGCTGGGCGGGGCTCGCCGGCCAGGTGCGGTTTGACGTCAAATCGGTCGGTTACGGCCGCCTGCCGGAAGTCCGGGGCCTCACGGGCCGGCTGGTGATCGAACCCGGCCGGCTGGCCCTCGAAGACGTGACGGCGGGCGTCGGGGCGGAGGATGGCCGGCTGAAGCTCGCCGGCGAAGTCCTGTGCGGCGCGGCGGGTTCGCAGCCGTGCCATTCGACCTTTGACCTGGAGGTGAAGACGCTGGATCTTGGAGCCGTCTTCAAGGCGGTCGACCCCGGCAAGCCGCCGACATTCGAAGGCCTCTTCGACGTCCATGGCCGCGCTGAAGGCGTTGGGCGCACGCTTGGCGGACTCCTCCGGCAGATGCAGCTTGATCTCGATTTTCAGAGCCGCAAGGGCATCTGCCGTCTTCTGGCCCGCCCGGCGCCGCCGCGGCCTGCCGGCGCTTCAAGCGGCGTGGCCGGCACGGCAGCCCGCCTGATCGACAACATCGGGGAGAAGGTCGGCAAGATCGTCTCGTCCACCGACTCGACCGACGAGATTGCGGGAATGCTCGGCGAGGTGCCGTTCGACCAGCTCAGCGTGCGCCTGTCGCGGGACCGTTCGGCGGATGTCCGGCTGTCCGGATTCTCGCTTGTATCCCCGGTTCTCCGTCTGCAGGGAGGCGGGGTGATCGCATTCGATGCGGAAAAGCCGCTGTTCAACAGGCCGTTGAAGCTGACGCTGAACCTGGGCGTGATGGGAGCGGTGGAGAAGGCCATGACGCAGGCCAAGGCGCCGATGCTCTCCGCCAACCGGGATGACCTGGGATACCTGAAATCGACCGAGGCCTTCGACGTTGTCGGCACGCTCGACGAGCCTGAACCGGGTCAGTTGTACACGATGGTGGCCCGCTCCATGATCGGAAAGCTGCTTCATTGACCGGCGCGCGGGGCGTCCCGAAGAAGATCTTGGAATCCATGTTGACCCCTTGCTTCCGAGCCGGATAGAAGGTTTTTGCGCCTGTTGCCATTTGCCCCGCCAATCTTCCCCACCGCCACGATGCAGCCCCGACAGACACCTGAGACCATCGTCCAGGGCATCTCCGCGTCCGACGGCATCGCATACGGCGAGGTGTTTCTTTACCTGCAGACGGACCTGCAGGTGCCGGCCTATCAGGTTGACGCCGGCAGGCGGATCGAGGAGATCGCCCGGTTCGACCAGGGGCTCGTCGTCACGCGCCAGCAGATCACGAAGATCAAGAACGAGGTGGCGCAGAATCTGGGCCCCGATGAGGCGCGGATCTTCGATGCCCACCTGATGGTGCTCGAGGACCAGGCGCTGATCGGGGAGACCATCCGGGAATTCGAGGCAACGGGCGCCAACATCGAGACGTGTTTCAACAACGTTTCAAAGCGCTACGTCACGGCGTTCGACGAGATCAATGATGAGTACCTGCGGGAGCGGGCCGGCGACATCCGCGACGTCGCCCAGCGGGTGTTGCGGAATCTGCTCGGCCAGGCGGCCCAGCATCTGGGGGAGCTTGCGGAGAAGCGCGTCGTCATCGCCAACGACATCACGCCCTCCGATGCCGCGGGGATCAACCGGAGCGCCGCCCTCGCCATCGTGACCGACTCGGGCAGCAGGACGAGCCATGCGGTGATCGTGGCGCGCTCGCTGAAGATCCCGGCCGTGGTCGGAATGCGGGATCTCACGGCGCGGGTGCACAGCGGCGACCGGGTGCTGGTCGACGGCTATGAAGGCGTGGTGATCCTCAATCCCACCGAGCAGACGCTGCTCCGCTACGGCCGGATTCGGACCGAGAAGAAGACCTTCGAATCGCGTCTCCAGGCCTCAAGCCGCCTGCCGTCGGAAACCCTGGACGGCGTGCACGTCGTCCTTATGGCGAACCTGGAGAAGGTGGAGGAGAACGGTTCCGCCAGGGAATCGCCGGCCGAGGGCGTCGGGCTTTTCCGGACGGAGTACCTTTACCTCAATTCCTCGCACCTGCCGGGCGAAGAGGAGCAGTTTGCGACCTATCAGGCCGTCGCCGCCGCCTTTGCGCCCCGCCCCGTGGTGATCCGCACGCTTGACCTGGGCGGCGACAAGCCGCTGGAGGGCATCCCCGGGCTCACCCACCACGAGACGAATCCGTTCCTTGGGTTCCGGGCGATCCGCCTCTGCCTCGAGCACCCGGAGCTGTTCAAGGAGCAATTGCGCGCGATCCTCCGGGCGAGCGCGTTCGGGCGGGTGCGCCTGATGTACCCGATGATCAGCGGGGTGGACGAGCTGGCGCGCGCCGCCGCGATCCTGGACGAGGCGAAGGAGGAGCTCCGGAAGCGCAAGGTGGATTTCGACGAGCGGATGGAGGTGGGCAGCATGATCGAGATTCCGAGCGCGGCGGTCACGGTGGACCTGCTCGCGCGCCACTGCCAGTTCTTCAGCATCGGCACGAACGATCTCATCCAATATCTGCTCGCGGTCGACCGCGGCAACGACCGCATCGCCCATCTTTATGAGCCGACCCACCCGGCGGTGCTGCGCACGATCCGGTCGGTTGTCGTGGAGGCCCACCGGCGCAAACTCCCCGTCGCGGTGTGCGGCGAGATGGCGGGCGACCCGGTCTTCGCATCCCTGCTGCTCGGCCTCGGGGTTGACGAGTTGAGCATGGCCCCGCCCTTGCTGCCCGCGGTGAAATTTCTCGTGCGGTCGATGAAGATGAGCGATGCCCGGCAGCTGGCCGTCGCCGCCCTCGCGATGAGCGATCCCAAGGAGATCTACGCCCGGGCCGAGGCGTTCTATACGGCCCGCGTGATCGCGGCTTGAATCAGGCGATCGAGGGCCACTCGGGCGGGTTCTGCAGATGCGGCTTGAGCACGCCGATGCAGGGGAGGTTGCGATAGCGCTCCGCGAAATCCAGGCCGTAGCCGACCACGAACTTGTCGGGAATCGGGAACCCCACGAAATCGGCGTCGAAGTCCACTTCGCGCCGGCCCTTCTTGTCGAGCAGGACGCAGGTCCTCACGGACGCCGGATTGAGCTTCTTGATCAGGTTGACGACCGCGAGGAGCGTCTTGCCGGTGTCGAGGATGTCGTCGATCAGGAGCACGTGGCGGTTCGCGATGTCGATCGTCACGCTGTGCACGATCTCGGGTTTGCCCGCGGAGCGCGTCTCGTTGCGGTAACTGGAGACGCGGATGCAGTCGAGCCGGATCGGACGCTGGATCTCGCGCAGGAGGTCGGCGGCAAACAGCAGAGCGCCGTTGATGATGGCGACGACCGTGATCTCCTCTTCGCCATAGGCGGCGGTGATGTCGGCCCCGAGCTTCCGGACGCGGCGCCGGATCATGGTTTCGGAGACGATGATTTCCTCGATGTCCTGGTAGGCGGGCGAAATGTTCCTGGGGGCGCTCATGGCGGAGAGGCGGCGCGGGCGTGTTTGTTTGGCGGATGGGGCCGGGTGCGCGGCGCAGCCTGCAGCATCCGGGGTGGCGAGCCAAGGATGAAACCCGCCTTGCGGCAGCATGGGGCGCGTCTCCCGGTTGACGGCTGCGTCTGGCGCGCGGCATGGGCATCCTGCCCGTGGACGCGCGCCAGGCAACAGGGGCAGGTCGCCCATGCCACGCGCGCCACCGTCAATCGGGAGATGCGCCCGGCAGCATTTTTTTTGACTTCATGGGCGGGGGGGCGTTGTTTCGGGCCGCGGGCGAGAAGCGATGATTTCCATCCAGATCAAAAAGCTGACGAAGCGTTTCGGCCCGGTTGCGGCCCTGCTGGATCTGGATCTCACGATCGATCCGGGCGAGCTGTTCTTTCTCCTCGGGCCGAGCGGGTGCGGAAAGACGACGCTGCTCCGCTGCCTGGCGGGTTTCTGCGCGCCCGACGAGGGGGCGATCTGGTTCGGCGAGGAGGAGGTGACGCGGCTTCCGCCGCACCGGCGCAACGCGGGGATGGTGTTCCAAAGCTATGCGCTCTGGCCGCACCTGACGGTGGCGGAGAACGTGGCCTTCGGGCTCGAGGAGCGCCGGCTGCCCCGCGACGAGGTCCGCCGCCGCATGCTGCAGGCGCTCGATGCGGTGCACATGAGCGCCGACCGCGACCGCAAACCCAACCAGCTTTCCGGCGGCCAGCAGCAAAGGGTCGCGCTCGCCCGGGCGCTCGTCGTGCGGCCGCGGTGCCTGCTCCTCGACGAGCCGCTTTCGAACCTGGACGCCCGGCTGCGCCTGGAGCTGCGCGGGGAGATCCGGCGGGTCTGCAAGCAGTTCCGGCTGACCACGGTCTACGTGACCCACGACCAGAAGGAGGCGCTCTCGATCGCCGACCGGATGGCCGTCATGGAGGGCGGGCGCATCCTGCAGACCGGGGCGCCGCGGGAGATCTACCGGCGGCCGGGCTGCCGCAAGGTCGCCGGATTCCTCGGCGAAGCCGACTTCATCCCCGGCAGGGTGCTGTCGGGCGGCGGCGGCCGCGCTGCCGTTGAAACCGCGCTCGGACGCATTGACGGCGTCCTGGGCGACCCGACCCTGCCGCCGAAGGCCGGGGACAACGTCACCGTTTCCATCCGCCCGGAATGCTGGGTCATCGGCCGTGAGGCGAAGGCGCAGAACTGCATCGAAGGCGTGATCGGCGGCGCGGTCTACCTCGGGGACACGGCCCACTATGACTTCGTCTGCGCGGGCGCGACGCTGAAGATCGTGGAGCTGAATCCGCGGTTTCTCGGGTCCGCGGCGGAAGGCCGGCTCCAGGCCAGCGTGGACCCGGATGACGCCGTCGTCCTGGTGGATTAACGGGGATCCCATGACGCGGACGGTCCTGCTCCTCCTCCTCGCGGCGACCCTTGCCCTGCCCTTCATCCTGCGGCCGAAACGGCCGGCGATGGCGCAGGCCGGCGACGCGCTGGTGATCATCACGCCGCACAACGAGGCCATCCGGCATGAGTTCGGACTCGCCTTCCAGCGGTGGTACCGGGAGCACACGGGAAGGACGGTGTCCGTCGACTGGCGCGTCATCGGCGGAACGGGCGAGATCATCCGCCACCTCAACGGGGCCTACACGGCGTCGTTTCAGGATTACTGGACGCACACGCTCAGGCGGGAATGGAGCCTCGCGGTGGAGGCCGGGTTTGACGACGCCCGCGTGCAGCCGGCGGAGAAGCCCGGCCAGGACACGCCGGCACAGGCGGCGCGGCGCGCGTTTCTGGAATCGGACGCGGGCTGCGGCATCGACCTGTTCTTCGGCGGCGGCCCGCATGATTTTGCGCAACAGGCCGGGGCCGGGCACCTCGTCGACAGCGGCGTCCTGCAGCGCCACCCGGAATGTTTCACCGATGAAGCCATCCCGCGGTTCTTTGCCGGCGAGGAGTATTGGGACCCCCGGGGCCGTTGGGTCGGCACCGTCCTCAGCAACTACGGCATCCTCTCCAACCGGGAGTCGCTGGCCCGGCTGGGGGTCGCGTCCGCGCCCCGCGCGTGGACGGACCTGAAGGATCCGCGCCTGCAGGGCGAGGTGGCGCTGGCGGACCCGACCCGGAGCAGTTCGATGGCGAAGGCCTTCGAGAACGTGATCCAGGAGCATATGCAGGAGCGGTTGCTGTCCCTGATGGTCGCGGCGGACCAGATCGCCTCGCTGGACGAGAATGCGGTCGAAGCCCAGGCGGTCCACGAGGGCTGGATCGCGGGGCTTCAGTTCCTCCAGCTGGCCGGGGCCAATGCGCGCTATTTCACGGATTCGGCCCAGAAGGTTCCGGTCGACGTGGCCGATGGCAACTGCGCGGCGGGCATGTGCATCGATTTCTATGGGCGGCAGGAGCAGGAGGCGGAGCGGCGGCGCGGCGGCGGGGACCGGCTCGTGTTCGTCGCGCCGGCCGGAGGCACGATTGCCTCGGTCGATCCGGTCGCCCTCCTTCGCGGCGCAAGGAACCGGCAGGTGGCGCTCGCGTTCATCGACTGGGTGGTTTCGCTGGACGCGCAGAAGCTCTGGGCTTTCAGGCCGGGCACGCCGGGGGGGCCCCAGCTTTACAACCTGCGGCGGATGCCCGTGCGGCGCGACTTCTACGCCCGCGAGGACTGGAAGCCGTTCCGCAACGACCCGGAGGTGTCTCCGTTTGAAGACGAGCACCAGCTCATCTACCACGCGGAGTGGACCGACGGACTGTTCCGCGAGCTCGCGTTCATCATCCGCGTCATGTGCCAGGACACGCATCCGGAGCTTGCCCGGGCATGGCGCGCGATCGTTGCGGCGGGACAACCTCCGCAGGCCATGGCGGTGCTCCAGGACATGTCGGCCGTCGACTACGACAATGCGGCGGGCAGGATCAGGAGGGTGCTCGGCTCGAAGAACCGGGTCGATGAAGTCGTGCTGGCGCGGGAGCTGGCGGGGGAGTTCCGGGATCAATATCGTCGGGCGGAGGAACTCGCGGAAGCCGGGCAATGAGACGCGCCGGGCGGCGAGGCCTGCGCGCGGCGCCGCCGCGGACCGCGGGATCCGGCGGCGATGGCGGCGGCCGGGGGGCGCGGAGGCGCCGCTCACTTCATCTCCGAAAAATCGCGGGCGAATCCGGCGGGATCGGCGGCCCCGAAGAACGATGTGCCGATGACGAACGTGTCGGCCCCTGCGGCCCGGCATGCGGCTGCGGTGGCCATATCGATGCCGCCGTCGACCTCGAGGCGGAAGTCCAGCCCGCGCTCCCGGCGCCAGCCGGCGATGCAGGCGATCTTCGGCAGCAGGTCGCGCCGGAACTCCTGGCCGCCAAAACCCGGCTGGACCGTCATGACGAGGACGAGATCCACCGCGGCCAGCAAAGGCGAGGCCGCCTCCGCAGGGGTGCCGGGGTTGAGCACGATGCCGTTGCTGCAGCCCAGGGCGCGGATTCCCGCGAGCGCGGCGGCGTGGTCGTACGCAGGCTCGACATGGACGCTGATGAGGCTGGCGCCGGCTTTTGCAAACGCCTCGATGTAATGCTGCGGCTCGTCGAGCATCAGGTGCACGTCGAAGAAGAGCTTCGACGAACGGCGGAGCGCCGCGACCGTGCCCGGGCCGAAGGTGAGGTTCGGCACGAAATGCCCGTCCATGATGTCGACGTGGATCCACGGCAGGCCCAGGCGTTCGACCAGCGCCGCGCCGTCGGCGAGGCGCGCGTGATCCCCGGCGAGGATGGACGGGACGAGAAGCGGCGGGTGCATGAGAAAAAGGCCGGCGGCCGGCGGCTGATGGTGGATGAACGGTGACCGATGGAGAAGGGAAACCGGCCCGCCGGGCTTCCTACCACACGTCCAGCACCGTGTGCGCCACCCGGTCCGCGAGCGCGGAGGCGAGCAGCGGCAGGGCCTGGTACTCCGACTGAAGCTGGCCGCTGTCCACGAACGCGTCCTTCGTCACCTTCAGCGGGCGGTTGCTGAAGCAGGGGCGCCCGGTGCGGCGGTCAGTCAGGGTGCACGAGGCGCGCAGGCTGAGGGCGAATTTGCGGGCCAGGCCGGAATCAACCGAGCTGGCGGCGGCGACCTCGCGATCATACCCGACCAGCGACACATGGAGGACCACATCCGCCGCCTCCGGGGAGGCGACGAGCGTCACCCGCCCGTCCTTCTGCAGCGCATCGCGGATCGCGGTCGAAACCAGCGCCTGGGCCTGGGGCAGCATCGCGCGGTTATCGACCGGCTCCACAAAAAGCGTGCTGAAGGCGAGCTTCGTTCCCGTGCCCAGCTGATAGTGCGAACAGGCCGGGCCGGACAGGCAGGCCCCGATGAGGAGGAGCCCCAAGAATCGGACGGTTGACGCGGTCACGCGAGGGACGGCTCAGAAGAACAGGAAACGCTTCTTCTTCGCCTTTGGCGGCGGGGGTTTGCTTGCGGACGCGGCGAGGGCCTTTTCCTGTGCGGCGAGCAGCGCGTCGACCTTCGCCAGCTTCGCGCGGGCGCGGGCGGCGACAGGGGAGTCTGGATAGTCGGTGATGGCCTCGTTGAAGAAGACTCTTGCGGCCTTGTAGTTTCGGCGGTACTTCAGGTAGTAGTCCCCGACCCCGATCTTGCTCTCCGCGAGCACCTGCTTCATGTCGGCGAGGCCCTTCTCGGCAACAGCAATGTTGTGGTCGCCCGGGTAGAGGATGACGAAATCCTCGAAATAGGTGATCGCCTCCTTCGTGGCCGTCTGGTCGTAGCCGGGGCCCTGGACCATGGAGGCGTAGGCTTGCGCTGACCTGAGGTAGGCGTCCGGCGTCAGCAGGCTCTTGGGGTAGGTGTTGATCATCCGGTCAAGGGCGTAGATGCTCTCCTCGGGGTTGCCGAGGACCTGGTGCGCCTTGGCGATGCTCATCAACGCGAGCGGCGCGTACTCGCTGTAGGGCGCGTTGAGCAGGATGATTTCAAACTCGCCGACGGATGCATTGCGGTTGCGGAAGGCGACGACGGGGACCCAGGTGTGGTTGCGCGCCCCGTCGAGCAGGTCGCAGGCGATGCGATATTGGTGGCCGACCACCTCGTTGAATCTCGGCGAGCTGGGAAAGCGGGTGACGATCTCCTGAAATGCGCTGAAGGCCCGGGTATACTGGTGGAGCGCCCGCCGGATGAGGGCCGTGTGGAAGAAGGCCTCCTGCGCGTAGATCGAATTCCCGTAGTGTTTGGTGACCTTCTTGTAATTCCGCAGCGCGAAGAAATAGTGCTTTTTCTGCTCCGACCTGCGCGCCTTGTTCATCAACTGGAGCGCGCGCTCCCCCTCAGGGCCGCCCAGGCCGGAGGCCACGCCGCCCTCGATCTTCCAGCCGCCGGCGGGCGTCCACACCAGGTCGGCCGCCAGGCGCGCCGGAAGCGACAGCAGCAGGGCGGCCGAGAGCATGAGGGCGCAGCGACGGAGCGGGAGCAGGATCGGCATGGTCGGGAAGGGGATCAGGGAATCAGGGCGGGAGGAGAGGTCAAGCCTGCCCCGGCCGCGGGCGCCCGCCGTCCGGAAAACAGTTTGGCGGGCTGGAGGGGAGGTCGGGCTTGATGTCCATGAGGAAAGGGTCGGAGCTTGCAGAAAGATTTTCAATGATGCGCCGGGTGCGCGAGGCGGAATGACGCCGTTGTTTTGGTCAGCCGTCAAGCGATGTTGTTCCTAAATCCGGCGCAGCCGGCGTTCCGGGCGCCTTCGGACATCCCGCCGTTCACGGTGAAAACCCCGCGGGCGGGCCGGTCACGCGACCGGCTGGCTCAGCAGTTCGTTGGCGCGCGCGACATCCGCCTCGATGCGGCGGTTCAGGTCGTATTGGATGGCGTCGCGCGCGACCCGGATGGCGTTCTTCCACGACTGCCGGTTGCTCGAACCGTGGGTCTTGATGATGTTGCCTTTCACGCCGAGAAGGGGCGCCCCCCGTAGCGCTCGGGATTGATCCGCTGGCGCAGGTCGGCAAACGCGCCGCGCGCCAGGAACGCCCCGACGGCGCGGCAGGGGTTCTTCCGCAGGCGGTCGCGCAATTCGTTCGTGAAAAACCGCGCCAGCGCCTCCCAGCTCTTGATGCAGATGTTGCCGACAAATCCGTCGCACACCACGACGTCGACCTGGTTCGAAAAAAGCTGGAACCCCTCGACCGGGCCGACGTAATTGACCAGGGGGCCGATCCGCTTGAGGGCGTCGTGCGTCCCTGCGATGAGTGCGTTGCCCTTGCCCTCCTCGGTGCCGATGGTCAGCAGCCCCACGCGCGGCTCCGCGCAACCGAGCTCGATGCGCGCATAGTGCGTCCCGATGATCGCGTTGTGCACGAGGTGCTCGGGGCGGGCGTCCGGATTGGCGCCGGCATCGATGAGGATGAAATTTCCGCTGGCCCGGGGCACGACCGGCGCCAGGGCGGCGCGGTCGAGGCCGTCGAGCGTGCGAAGCCGGAGAATCGCCGCGGCCACCAGGCTGCCGGTGTTGCCGCAGCTGACCGCCGCGACCGCTTCGCCGCTCTTCACCAGTTCGATGGCGCGCATCATCGAGGAGTCCTTCTTGCGCCGGATGGCGATCAGCGGCTTGTCGTCCATGGCGATCACTTCCGAAGCATGGCTCACCGTCAGCGACGGATGGCCGGCGAGCCCCGCCCTGGCCAGCAGGGGATTCAACACCGCCGAGTCGCCCACCAGGATGAGCCTGCTGAGCCCCGGGTATTCCGCGAGGGCCAGGCGGGCAGCTTCGACGACCTCGACAGGCCCGAGATCGCCGCCCATGGCGTCCATGGCAATGCTTCCGGCGGTTGGCGTGTCTGCCATCGTTTGGGAAGCGGGCGGGCAGGCAGGAGAGTCCGGCCTGAGCCCCGCCCCGGGGTTCAGACTTCGACAGTGAGGACCTGGCGGCCGCGGTACATGCCGCTCCTGGGATTGACGCGATGCGGCCGCATCGCACCGCCGTCAGCGGGATCAAGGGCAAGCTCCGGCGCCTTGAATGCGTTGGCGGCCCTGCGGTTGGCGCTGCGGCGTTTGGATTGTTTTCGTTTCGGGTTGGCCATGATGAAAAACGTCCGGCCTGCCGCCCCAGAGCGGGTGGGCAGGGTTCGATCGGGTGAAAAGGTTCGAGTAAAGGTCGCCTCGGAAGCGGGTCAAGACATCATATCGCGGACCGGGTGATCGGGGCGCGTCTGCCGCGCAAAACGCCCTCACGGCCCGGATGACCTCGCGGCGACCCCGAACCTACGCAAAATAAATCGCGATCATCGCGCCCGCCACGCCCAGCCGGTACCAGGCGAATGCGGTCAGCCCGTGGCGGGTGAGGAAGCTGACCAGGAGCCTCACGGCCGCCGCCGCGGCTGCGGTTGCCACGAGGATCCCCAGCGCCATGTGGGCCCAGCCGAACACCGCGATCATGGCCGCTCCGGATTGAAGGCCCTTGTAGACCGTCGCGGCGGTCAGCGTGACAAATCCAAGCAGAAAACTGAACTCGGCGGCCTTCGGCGGTTCCATGCCCGCGAAGTAGCCGCCGACGATCGTTGTCATGGACCGGCTCATGCCGGGCCACAGCGCCAGGCATTGCATGAGCCCGATCCCGAGCGCGCCCCGGGACGAAAGATCGGCGGGAAGCAGCGCGGCCCGGGCCGGCGAGGTCCTTCTCTTCCGCCAGCGCTCGGCCGCGAACATGAGGATGGCGCCGCTGATCTGGGCGGCCACGACCACGCGCACAAAGAACAGATGTTCGTCGATCCAGTGGTCCAGGAGCAGGCCCACCGCGGCTGCGGGAACGAAGGCCACGATGAGATTCCGCAGCAGGCGCAGGCCCGCGGGATCACGCCCGAGCAGGCCCATGCAGATTCCGAGCAGCTGCGACCAGTAGAGCAGGCCGACCGCGAGGATGGCTCCAAACTGGATGATGATGGAATAACTGTCGGCCGCCAGCTTGAGCGACAGGCGCTGTCCCGCGGGATTCTTCGCGGACGGGGCCCGGAACCAGAGGGGCCGCCCGGCCGCGTCCGCCAGGGGGACGTCCGAATCCAAATGCAACAGGTGATTCGCGACAATCAGATGTCCCGTGGATGAAATGGGGAGGTATTCCGTGATCCCCTCGACCAGACCCAGGATGATCGCGTTGCCGGCACTCAATTCCCGCGCCGGCCGGCCGCCCCCGGCCGCAATCTCGCCCAGCGGCAGGCGGAAGGCCGTGAACAAAATCAAGATTCCCCCGGCTAGCAATGGCAGCAGAAAGCGGCGCACCGGATGTTGCTCGGAGAATTGCCCCCGGGTGTCGAGCCTTATGGTGCCGATTTTTCTGCTTTTCTCCCATGTCAAGAGAGCGTAAGCAGGCCGGTCATGTCTGATCTCGCTGTTCTGACCGCCAAGCTCTCCGCCCGCCAGGACCTCGATGCCGCGGAGGTGGGCGGCGCCGCGCATGCGCTGGCCGACCCGGCGGTGCCTGATGCCGCCAAGGCGGCGTTCCTCGCGGCGTTCTCGGACAAGGGCGAGTCTTCCGCCGAGATCGCCGCTTTCGCGACCGCCTTCCGCGCGATGGCGGTCGATCCGGGCATGGAGGCGTGGGCGCCGCGGGCGATCGACATCGTGGGGACCGGAGGCGATCACATGGGCGGGTTCAATGTCTCCAGCCTCGTGACGCTCGTGCTCGCGTGCGCCGGAGTCCCGGTGATAAAACACGGCAACCGCGGCATCACCTCGCGGTGCGGCAGCGCCGACCTTTTCTCGGCGATGGGCTACAACATCATAGCGCCGCCGGAGACGTTGAGGCGCGGCCTCCATCGCCTCGGGTACGCCTTTTTGTTTGCGCCCAACTTCCACCCCGCCTTCAAGCACGTTGCGGCGGTCCGCAAGGAGCTGGCCGCGTCCGGACGGCGCACGGTCTTCAATTTTCTCGGGCCGCTGATCAACCCCGGGAGCCCCGCGCACGCGTTGATCGGGACGTTTTCCGAGCCGTGGGTGGTCACCCTTGCGGACACGATGGCGAAGCTGGACGCGCGGGCGGGCCTCGCCGTCGCGGGGATGATCGACGCCGATCACGGCATCGACGAGCTCACAACCGCCACCGTCAACCGCGTGCGCGGTTTCGGCCGCCTGGCATCGGTGGACGGACACTTGGAGGGGAAGGAGTTCGGATTCCCCATGGCGCCCTTCTCGGATATCCGCGGCGGCGATGTGCCCGCGAGCATGGCGATCGTCAGCGCCATCTTCTGCGGGCGCGGACCGCGGGGCCTTGTCGACACGATCATCTTCAACGCCGCCGTGGCGCTCTGGATCGTGGGCCGTTACGCCTGGATCAAGGAAGGGGTGGAGCCGGCGCGCCAACTGCTGCTGGGCGGAGCCGTGAAGGAGAAGATTTCTGACACGAGGGACTTTTTTGCCTCATGAACCGCCGGTTTTTCGGCACGGACGGCGTCCGGGGCCCGTTTGGCGGGCCGGTCATCAACGCAGCATTCGCCCGCCGCCTGGGAGCGGCTGCCGGCCGCTGGCTTAAAAAGACCGGCGCCGGAGGAACGGCCCGGGAGCCGGCGCGCGCGCTGATCGGGCGGGACACGCGGGGCTCCGGCCCGGTCCTTGAAGCGGCGCTTGCGGCCGGCCTGGCCGCCGGGGGCGTCGCGCCGTCAAGCCTCGGCGTGCTCCCGACCCCCGCGGTTTCCCGCGCCGTCCGGATCCAGAAGGCCGCATTGGGGGTGGTCATCACCGCGTCGCACAATCCCGCCGGCGACAACGGCATCAAGTTCTTCGGCCCGGCGGGCGCAAAGCTGACGGAGGCCGGGGAACTCGCGATCGAGCAGCTGCTGGACTCCGATGCGGGCGCTGCCGGGGACGCGCGCGGGGGGCCTGAAACGCCCCCGCCGTTCCTTCCTGAGGCGGCGGCCGAGTACATCCGCGCCGCGTCGCTTCTCCTGCCCCCGGGATGCCTCAAGGGCTGGCGCATCGTGCTCGACACCGCCAACGGCGCCACCTGCGGCACAAGTCCGGTCGTGCTGCGGGGGTTCGGCGCGGAAGTCGCCGGCCTCGGCGCAATCCCTGACGGGCGGAACATCAACGCCGGCGTCGGCAGCGAGCACCCCGGGCGGCTGTGCGCCGCCGTCGCCGTCGCGGCGGCGCGGCTGGGCATCGCGCACGACGGCGACGGAGACCGGTGCATCCTGTCCGATGAACGCGGCGGGATCCTGGACGGCGACGAGATCCTTGCGCTCCTCGCCGTCCATGCCCTCGGCCGCGGGACGCTGGCGAACAATCTTCTGGTGGTGACGGTCCAGAGCAACCTGGGCGTTGACGCGGCGGTGAAGGCGGCCGGAGGGCGGGTGGTCCGCACGCCGGTGGGCGACCGGCATGTGAGCGAGCGCATGATCGCCGAGGGGGCGGTCCTGGGCGGCGAATCGTCCGGGCACATCATCTGCGCGGACGTTTCGCCGACCGGCGACGGCCTGGTCGCCGCGCTCAAGGTCATCGAGGTGATGCTGGCCACGGGCCGGCCGCTTTCCGAATTGCGCCGGGTGCTCCGCAAATACCCCCAGGCTTCGGTCGCGCTCAAGGTGGGGGCGAAGCCTCCGCTCGAACAACTCGCCGGCGTCCAGGCGGCAATCCGCGCCGTCGAATCGGAGCTGGGCGATCGCGGGCGGGTCCTCGTGAGGTATTCCGGGACCGAGCCGAAGATCCGGATCCTGGTCGAGGGCGGGGAACGGGCGCGGGTGAACTCATGCCTCGCCCGGATCGAGGCTGCGGTGCGGGCGGATCTCCCCCCGGGCGGCTAGCCCGCATATTTCACAGTCTTCGCCACAGCTACGATCACTTATCTGCACACGTCGCATCTGCTGGCGGTGGTCGCAGGATATGCGGGCTAGATTCAAAACCGCCCCTCCGAAGAGGAATCAATCGATCAAGCAGACTGAGAAAGGACTTGCTGGCTCAGGAACGCGTCAAAATCCTGCCATGCGCTCTGCGGAGCGTTCTGGGGGCGGTTTTGCCAGTAGCCCGGATGAGTCAGCCGGCAGACTTGGCCCGCGTATTGGCAACAGACTGCATGCTGGCTACAGAGTGGAGTGTGAAACATCCGGGCTAGGAACGGGTCCGGCGGCAACCGCGCGGACTTGACAACGATCAAACGCGCGGCGCATGCGTGTGTCCCTCATGGCCGCCCCGCCGATCCCAAATTCGCCCGCCCGCATCTACGGGACGGCCTTCATCGGGCTGCTGTTCGACTACTACGACCTCTATCTGTTCATTTATCTGCAGCAGGTTCTGGCGGCCGCGTTTTCGCTGACACCGGCGGCGAGCGATGCGCTTCAGTTCGCGGGGCTCGCCGGGGTGGGCGCCGGAGCGTTGGGCTTTGGCTGGCTCGCCGACCTTCGGGGGCGGGGGCGCGTGATGCTGGCCGTCTTCTGCGTCTACGGGCTGGGAGTCGGCGGCCTGAGCCTGGCGTGGGATCTTCCCAGCCTCATGGGCTTCCGGCTGCTGGCTTCGCTGGCGCTGGGGGCGGAGTGGGGCATCAGCCACACGTTCCTGGCCGAACGCGTCGAAGGGGCGAGGCGCTACTGGTTCGCCGCGCTGCTGCAATTCGCCATCCTGGGCGGATTGCTGGCGGCGTTCGCGAAGATCCACCTGCTCCCGTGGCTGGGCTGGCGCGGGCTGTTCGCCGTTTCCCTCGTGCCCGTGGCGCTGTTGTCGCTGGTCCGCTGGCGGTGGCTGGCCGCCGATGCCGGAGACCGGAAACCGGAAACCGGAAAGGTGAAGACTTCCGGCGCGGGCGCACGGTCTGATCTCCGTCTGGTTCCGGCGATCGGGCGCAACGCCCGGCCGTTCGCAATCTGCTTCGGCATCGCGAGCCTGACGATTGCCAGCGGCACCATCAACGTGTTTTTCGCGAAGGACCTGCCCCAGGGCTTCATCTACACGGTTCTTTTCTGGCTCGATGTCGCGCCGGGGATGCTGCTGGGCGCCTGGATCGTGGGGCGGATGGGAGTCGGGCGGGCGCTGGCCGTCTATGCCGTGGCGTTGATCGCGCTCTCGGGGTGGGCATGGGGCAGCGCCTGGCCGTCGCGGGCGCTCGCGTTCGCGCTGGTGCTGCCGCTGCTCAACGGCATCCCCTTCGGGCTCATGGGTGCGTTTTTCAACGAGGTGTTCGGCGGGTACCGGACCATGCTCTCGGGCGCCGCCTACAATCTGGGCCGGATCGCCGCCGGATTGTCGCCGGCGCTCATGACGGGGCTCGGCCTCCACGAACGCGGGCGCTACTTCATCTTCACCGGGATCCTGGGCGCCGGCGTGCTGCTCCTGAGCGCCGCGGCCCGGCGGCTGCGCGTCAGGCTCTGAAGAGCGCCCCGATCTTCCGCCCGAGCAGGAGGCCCGCCCCTGCGATGACGATGCCGAGGAAGACCATCGCCCACGTCCCGAGCGCCGAGGCCAGGAACCGTCCGTCGCCGAGCAGCTGGAGCAGCTCGAAGATCGCCTTCGTGATCGGGTAGTAGGCCTGCTTCTGCGCGAGCACGAGCGAGTCGGACACCTCCAGCATCGCAAACGCGAAGGCGAGCAGGCCCCCGGCGATGAGATTGGCCATGATCAGGGGAATCGTGATCCGGACCGTCGTCCGGAGCGGCGGGCACCCCAGGTTCGCCGCCGCCTCCTCGAGCGTCACACTGGTCTGCTGAAAACCGGCCGCGGCCGACCGCACCATGTAGGGAAGGCGGCGGACGGAGTACGCGATGACGAGCAGGGGCGCCGGATTCTCGACCGGGTTGAGAAATGAAAACAGGCGGCCTTGCTGGCTCATGGCAAGGAAACCGAAGGCCAGCACGAGGCCGGGCACGGCGAGCGGCAGCATGACGAGAAAATCAAGGATCGCGCGGCCCGTGACGCGCGTGCGCACGATCAGATAAGCGATGGCAACGCCCAGCACGATGTCGAGAAGGGTCGAGAGACAGGAATACCTGAGGCTGTTCGCGATGGAGGGTACCGTGAGGTCATGGCCCAGCGCCAGGCGAAAATTGTCCAGCGTGAAACCGGCGGGGAACACCGTCCCGTGCCAGGTGCGGGAAAATGCCACCAGCACGACGCCGGCATGCGGCAGGAGGGCGACCAGCGTCACGACGGCAAACAGCGCGGTGCACGCCCACGCGAGCGGCGCGCGGAGCGCCCGCGGCCCGGCGGCGCCCGTCGACCGGGCCATCATCCCGTGATCTCCGCGCCCGAAGAACCCCTTGCCTGCGGCGTAGAGCGCCGCGGAACTCGCCAGCATGATGAAGGCGAGCGCGTAGGGGAGCGGATTGCCGCCGATTTCCATCAGCCCGTGGTAGATCTGCACCGACGTGACCCGGTCGAAATCAAAGATCAGCGGCACCCCGAGTTCCGTGAAGGCCCAGATGAAGACGACCGTCGAGCCGGCGAACAGCCCGGGCTTGATGAGCGGCAGCGTGATCCGCCGGAAACGGCGCCCGCCCGTGCAGCCGAGGCCGGCGGCGGCCTCCTCCATCGACGGGTCGACATTGGCGAGGGCGGCGACGGCGTTGAGGTAAATGACAGGATAGAGGCTCATCGCCTCCACGATCACGACGCCCCAGAACCGGCTGGCGCCGAACCAGTCGAAAGTCCAGCCGGCCGGCCGCGCGCCCATCGCGATGAGCAGGGCGTTGAACGCGCCGTATTGCCCGAAGATCTGCTTGATCCCGATCGCGCCGACGAACGGTGGCAGGACCATGGGAACGAGCACCAGCGATGTCAGCAGGCCTTTGCCGGGGTACTCGTGGCGGCTGGCGACGAAGGCCAGCGGAAGCGCGATCAGCAGGGCGAGAAGCGTCACGGCAGCCGCGAGCAGGAAGGAATTCCCCAGGCCGCCCAGATACAGCGGATTCCGGAGCAGCTCCACGAGGAAGGCCGCGGTGAGCCGCCCGTCCGCATCCACGAATCCGCCCTTGAGGATCTGCCACACGGGCCACAGGAGGAACGCGGCGAAAAAAGCCAGGGCGGCGGCCAGTACGATCCGGGCGGACGATCTCGACATCGCGCGGGAGCCTGGCCGCACAGAGGACGGGGATACAAGATCGAATTGGGCGCCGGCCGCCGGAAGCTGTCCCAAAACGGTCCGCGGCCACCCGGTGGAGCACGGCGCGACCCGCCTTCGCCAAGGCTACGGCAACGGAAAAGCTGAAAAGCTGAAAGGCGAAACGCTGAAACTGGAAAGCAGGCGGACAAATCGTGAAATCGAGAAACCGGGAAACGGCAGAGCTGAAAAGCTGGAAGGCGAAACGCTGAAACTGGAAAAGTCTCGTAGGGGCGCAGTCTTGCTGCGTCCCTTTGAAAAGATTCCACCCACGAATACACACGAATCTGCACGAATGAGCAGTTGCAGCAATTCGTGGTCATTGGTGTGCATTCGTGGGCTCCGAGCGGGTCATGTACGGCAGGGCGCGACCAGATCGCGCCCCTACCTTCGGTTGGCGGGCAGGCCGGGCCGTCCGTTTGTTGAGGTGCTTGATAAAAGCGGCGAGCGTCTCGCGGCTCACGTGGTGCTCCATGCCCTCCGCGTCCGCCTGCGCGATCGCGGCGGGCACGCCCAGCGAGCGCAGGAAGCCCGCCACGATCTCATGGCGGCGCCGGGATTCCTCCGACAGCTTCAGCCCGGCCGCCGTGAGGAAGATGGAGCGGTACGGCCGGGCGGTCACCAGGCCGAGGCGCTGCAGCCGCCGGACCGTGCGGTTGACGGTCACGTGGGTGACCCCGAGGCGGCGGGCGAGATCCGTCACCCGCGCCTTGCCGGTCGAGGCGATCAGGTCGGCGATCATCTCCGCGTAGTCCTGCGCCGTCTCCTGGGCGTGCTCCGCGCGCGTGCGCTGGAGCGCGGCCCGGGGCGGGGATGGGGCGTTTGCCGGGGCGGCCACGCTCCCAATGTGGCGGAGCCGGCGCGGAAAGGGAAGCCTATTGACAGGCGCGCCGCCGTATGTAGCCTAGGCTACAACTTGGAGACGAGGCACACCAACCCTGCGCCCGGCGCGCCGCCGCCGCCCGCCCCGGCCCCCCCGGGCGGGAGCCATTCGCTCGATGAGATGCACGGGAGCGTCGCGCTGCCGTCCGCGCGGGCGGGGTTCTGGACGCAGTGGCGGGCGTTCGTCGGCCCGGCCATCCTCATCAGCGTCGGCTACATGGATCCGGGCAACTGGGGCACCGACCTTCAGGGAGGCGCGCAGTTCAAGTACGGGCTGCTCTGGGTGGTCGGGCTCGCCAGCCTGATGGCCATCTTCCTGCAGGTGATCGCGGCCCGGCTGGGCGTGGCGACCGGCAAGGACCTCGCCCAGTGCTGCCGCGACTGGTACCCGCAATGGACGCGGTGGCCCAACTGGATCACGATGGAAATCGCGATCGGCATGACCGACCTGGCCGAATCACTGGGAAGCGCCGTGGCCCTCAACATGATGTTTCACATCCCGATGCAGTGGGCGATCATCATCACGGCCTTCGACGTGCTGCTCCTCCTGGGGCTGCAGGGTTTCGGCATGCGGCTGATCGAGGCGGTGGTCGCCGTGTTCGTCCTGACCATCGCCGGCTGCTATGGCATCGAGATCTTCGGATTGGTTCAGACACAACCGGATTACCTCGAAATGGCGCGCGCCATGGTGCATCCCGACTTCGCGAAAGCCGGCATGCTCGTCGTGGCGATCGGCATCATCGGGGCGACGGTCATGCCCCACAACCTGTACCTCCACACGGCCCTGGTGCAGACCCGCCAGTTGCAGCGCGACGAGCCGTCGGTC
This sequence comes from uncultured Verrucomicrobiae bacterium, assembly GCA_963827125.1. Lineage (GTDB taxonomy): Bacteria > Verrucomicrobiota > Verrucomicrobiia > Opitutales > Opitutaceae > Fen-1467. The sequence goes on along the minus strand of CAWHAC010000010.1, from coordinate 396,003 downwards.
CGCCGCGCCATCAAGTTCAACACGATTGACACGACCATGGCGCTGACGATCGCGTTCTTCATCAATGCGGCCATCCTGGTGCTGGCCGCGATTGTCTTTTATGGGAAAACCAGCGTCGCGGTGGCGGGCGGCGGGACCGTCGCGTTCAGCCCCGACAGCGACTGGATCCGCGTCGCGCATCTGACCCTGGCGCCGCTCCTTGGCACGAGCCTGGCCAGCACCCTGTTCGCCGTGGCTCTTTTTGCGAGCGGGCAGAGCAGCACGATCACGGGCACGATCGCCGGGCAGGTCGTGATGGAGGGGTTCATGCACTGGCGCATCCGCCCGTGGATCCGGCGCCTTGTCACCCGGGCGCTCGCCGTGATTCCGGCGGTCTTTATCATCAGCGTCCGCGGGAACGGCAGCGTGACCGATCTCGTCAACCTCAGCCAGGTCGTCCTCTGCCTGGAGCTCCCGTTTGCGATGTTTCCGCTGTTGCACTTTACCAGCTCGCGCAAACGCGTGGGCAGATGGCGGAGCGGCGGGTTCCTGTTGATTACCGGCTGGGGAAGTGCCATCCTGATCACCGCCATGGACGTCTACAGCCTGCCGGATGCGCTGAAGGAAGCCTGGGCGGTGATCGTTGGGCGCTGACGCGCGAAAGACATGCCATGTACGACAAAATCCTCCTGACCCTCGATGCGACGCCGACCGACCGGGCGATCATCGAGCATGTGAAATGCCTCGCGGCGGCGATGCACAGCCGCGTCGTTCTGCTCCACGTGGCGGACGGCTGGGCGGCGCAGACGTACGGCGCGGACGCAGTCAGCCCGGAGGTGACGCAAGACAAGGCGTACCTGGAGAAGATCTGCGGCGAATTCCGGTCGGCGGGCATCCCCGCGGAGGCCGAGCTGGCTTTCGGCGATCCGGGCAGGGAGATCCTCAAGTGGATCGACCGGAAGGGATGCGACCTCGTTGCGATGGCGACGCACGGCCACAGGTTCGTCGGAGATTTCCTGTTCGGCACGACGGCCCGCCATGTGCGCCACCGCGCCACCGTCCCCGTGCTTCTGCTCCGCGCAAGAAAACCGTAGGCCGGCAGAACGGAAAAGCTGAAAGCTGAAACGCTGAAACTGGAAAAGCAGGCGGACAAATCGTGAAATCGGGAAACGGCAGAGCTGAAAAGCTGGAAGTCTCGTAGGGGCGCAGTCTTGCTGCGTCCCCTTTACGGCAGGGCGCGACCCGCCTTCGCCAAGGCTACGGCAGGGCAGGCACGAATCTTCACGAATGGGCGGATGCAGGGATTCGTGGTCATTGGTGTGCATTCGTGGGCTCCGAAAGGGTCATGCATCCCTTCTGCAGCAAAAGCGGCCATGGTTTTTCCGCCCCCTGATGACTGGCGGAGAGAGGGGGATTCGAACCTTTCTCCGTCGGCGAAGCTAAGTCGCTAGCGAACGCGGACTTAGTTGATGGTTAATGTCTTAGAACGGGCAACAAGATGCATGGCATCATAAGAAAGTGAAGCCAAAAACACGATTCTGGGCAACCTTTGGGCAACCTTTTGCCAGCGGTGGCGATAGTGTAACCGGAATATAGATACAAATCGCGGTCCGACCTTGTCAGAGACGCGATTGCTGGTCCGCCAACCTCCTGGGAATGGCCAAACTGGGACCAATTACGCCTACGATCCGAATTCCACCGCGACGCCGGGCAACGACGGCCAGCGTCTGCAGCGGATCCAGCTCATCACTCCCGGCGCGGCAAATCTGTCCGCCTTCGTTTATGTGTATAATGCCGACGGGACGATCAATGCTTTGAGCAGGCAGTTTGATGGTGTGTCTGCTATACCTCCTCCTTTGCGTATGACGCCGCGGACCGATTGATGGCAGCCTCGATGCATTCAGGGGCGGCCACCGTCAACTCCTACCGTTTCGCCCTTGCCGGCAACCGCCGCTGGGGCCAGATTGACACCAGCGTGAGCGGGTTCACCTCTAATAATCTGAGCCAATTGACTGGGCAGAGTCCGGGTGGTCCGATGGAGTTTGCCGACACGGGGGACAAAAGGGCGACGATCACGCTCGCGGGCAGGACCGCCACGGTAGAGGCGAGCGGTACTTGGCGGGAAACACCCGATGTCACGTCGGGGGCCAACGCTATTCCGTTGGTGGCGACAAACGTCAACGGAAACACCACAACCAAGACGATCAATATCACGGTTTCCGGAGGTGCGAGCCGCACCCTGATCTATGATTTGGACGGCGAACTTCTCAACAACGGGGCGGGAAAGATCTACGCTTACGACGCGACCAATCAGCTTGTCTCGATAACGCTGCGCTCGAACGTGACCGCGTTCGGCTGCAACGGCCTCGGGCAGCGCGTGCGGGGAGAGCTCATTAGGTCCGTCATCAAACCCTGGAAAGTTTACGGACCAGACCTCAACGGGAAATACGGAGGCCTGCAAGGAACGGGCGGCCTGGAGGCCGTGATCCTGGACGCCGACGGTACGACAACGGGCGTCATCAATGACCAGTTCGGCAACGGCGTCGCGACGGTCACGGGGACGGGCAGCAGCGCCTCGGTGACTTGGAATACGACGCGGGTCGGGGCGTACGGCCCGCTGCCAGGCATCCAGGCGCAGACCCTGACCGATGTCACTCAAGTGGCGGCGTCAACGGCATGGAGAAGCCGCAGGATGGACCCAACCGGCTTCTACTGGCTCGGCGCGCGGTACTACGAGCCCACGAGCGGAAGGTTCCTGTCGGCCGATCCGATGGGCCAAGCCGCCAGCCCGTCACTTTACGACTACGCCGGAGGAGATCCGGTCAATAGCTTCGATCCAGATGGACGCGTGAATCTTGAATTGATTAATCCAAACGATCCCGCGATGACGGGCGACAAGTATTACAATCCTAAAGGAGTTTACACAGTTTCGGCACATGGGAGCCCGACGGTTATCCAGGAGTGGGTAAATATGCCTGGTATGCCTGGTGGCGGTTGGATTCAGAATATGTCGCCATCAGGGTTGGCCGGGCAGATGGCTGCAAATGGATACACTCCTGGAACCCCGGTAATTCTGCTCTCATGTCAAACTGGTTTGTACGGTCCTTACCTGGGTTCAGGCAACATCGCTGGACAACTTTCCCAGCAGCTTTCTCAGCAAAATCAAACCCCCACTATTGTCGTCGCTCCGCAGAGTTTCGAGTGGACGAATCCCTCCACAGGCGAACAGGCGAGCGGATTATTGCCTTATTGGGATTCATCAAGCGGCAATGTTTCACAGAACGCGACAAATTGGAATGTATACTATGATGGAGTCCGGGTAGGAACCTTATCGACCGACATGATAAATAGCCCGCTTGTTACTGACTATATTAATAACACGGTCGCGCTTTGGCAGTTGCGGCAGATGGATAATAAACTGGAGGGGCTTGAAGACGAAGAAGCCAAACTTGATGAATTAGATAGCGAAATGTCTGGAAGCGCAGCATCGAAATCATCGAACTGCGGTGGATGCAGCAACTAACGCGATTAATCGCCAGTTGTTTGGAACAGGATTTATGATTCAAATTCAACGGAAAACCGGAATTTTGGGGTTCTCCCGGTTTTCGTGTGGGTAAGGCTGGGTGAAGGCGGTAGAATGGGGAATGGGCGAGATTCATGATTCAAGCATCGAGAGACATTACGCCGGGCTGTTAGGCGTTGTCGCTCCATGGGAGGTCAGCGAGGTGACACGAGAGCCGAGTCTGCAGCGGGTGACCATTCGGGTGGCATGGCCAGGAAGGACGCGGCCGGTGTGCCCGGCTTGCGGCCAGGTGGGGGCGCTGCACGACAAACGCGAACGACGTTGGCGGCATCTGGATGTGATGGGACACGAAGTGCAACTGGTGTGCGCGGTGCCCCGTTGTGCTTGTGAGCAGGATGGGATCTTGCAGGTGAAGGTCCCGTGGGCGGAGGCGGGTTCGCGCTTCACCGCAGCCTTTGAAGCCCATGCCGTGAAGGTGATCGAGGCCAGCCGGTCGCTGACGCAGGCTGCCGATTTGCTTGGCTTGGACTGGGACAGCGTGCAGCGGATCTTGGAACGCGCGGTCGCGCGGGGATTGCAGCGGCGCACGACGGAGCATGTACGTTATGTCGGGTTGGATGAAAAGAGCTTTGGTCGCGGTCAAGACTACGTGTCGTTGATGACCGACTTGAAGGGACAACGCGTGCTGGAAGTGGTGGCGGGGCGGGATACCGAGCAGGCGGTGACGTTGTGGGAAAGCCTGCCGGAGCCCCAACGCTCGCAGATCGCGGCGGCGGCGATGGACATGGGGGCCGATTTTGCGGCGGCAACTCGCCAAGCAGCGCCGCAAGCGCAGATCGTCCACGACAAGTTTCATGTGTCCAAGTTGCTCAACGAAGCCGTTGACAAGGTCCGCAAAGAGGAACACCGCCGGCTCCTGGCCGAGGGCGATCAAAGCCTCAAGGACACCAAATTCCTGTGGCTGCAAGGAGCCGCGGTCACAGGCGACCGAGCCCTGCGCTTTGAGGAGCTGTGTGAACGGGATCTGAAGACGGCTCGCGCATGGGCGCACAAGGAGACCTTCGTTGAGTTCTGGGCGCAACCGGACCAAGCCAGTGGCCTGGACTTCTTCACCCGCTGGTTCCGCACCGTCCGCCGATCCAAACTCGAACCGCTGAAGAAGGTGGCTCTCACCTTCAAGGATCATCTGCTCGGACTGCTCAACTACTTCATGCATCCGATCACCAATGCCTTGACCGAGGGCTTCAACTCTCGGATCCAAGCCATCAAGGCTGACGCCCGCGGCTTCCGGCGCTTCGCCAACTACCGCGTCCGCATCCTGTTTTTCTGCGGCAAACTCGATCTCAGCATCCATCTGCCATCAGCTCAAACCCACACGATTTCCTGAAGAACCAATTTTGGCAGGCATCGCTATTCTTGCTTTCCTAATATTTGCTGCGCAATTAGGTTACAAGGGGATGGCAGCTAGAAAATCGGACAAAGCTCGGGAAGCAGACGATAAGTTTGTCCAAATCATGCTGAAAGGAAAGGGGGCATTGGTGCTTCACGATTCGGATATAGTGGGACAGTGTTGGCGAATAGGGCAGAAGGGTGAGGATCAAAGACTCCTTTATTTCGGCATCAATGGAGCCTTGGCGATTACGATTGTCTTGTCTCCTCCGAATGGGGCAACATCGGCCCGTGCTGGAGGATGGCGAATTAGAGAAGGGCGGTTGCAAATCATAGGGGCAAACGGGTTGGCTGAGAACGATTATGAGGTTCTAGGATACGGCAACGGAAAGGTATATGTTAGGTCGCTCGACGGAAGTATAGGAAGTTATTTTGTGGGTAAGGAATAGCTGTGTCGGGCCGAATTGATCTGATCTTTTGCTCCGATCTGTGTCGGGCCGGGCGGAGGGACCACAGGGTCTGGCTTTGTGGTTTGTGGGTGGAGCAGCTAACCCGGGATGCCGCCTAGCTTGTCGAGCCGGGCGATGGTGATGGCACCGACCCAAGGGCCGCGGCCGACGGTGCCGGCATAGCGCGCATCGACGGCGGAGACGGAAGCGAGGCCGTGCTCGTTGATGAGATCGACCAGCTTCCCGAGCCGCGCGCCGGTGATCGCCACGTCGGCCGTGGAAAACCCGAGCGTCAGCCGCTCCGGCGCTTCCTTCCCCTCGTCGCAGCCAGGATTGGCTTCGAGGGTGTAGTGGCAGAGCTGCGCGACGGGGAATCCCGTCTTCGTTCGCGGATCGGGCCGCAGCTCGATGAAGAGCGCGCCGCCGCGCGAGGCGCTCGTGTAGCACGTGGGGCTTGGTTCTTCGGCCGCTTTTCTGGCGGCCAGTTCTTGAGCAAGGACGGACATAAGTTTAGATCCGGATGCCGCGGGACTGTCGCGGAGGCTCCTGTTGTTTTTGATTGAAGTGAAAACGTTGCGACCAGGACAGCGCCGGGGCCTCGACCTGCGTGGTCATCCGGGCGCCCATCCACCGGCGAAACTCCTGCGCCCAGCGATGCAGCGTGAGGACGGGCGCGGCCATCCGCTCCCCGCGCAACACCCGAAGCGATCGCAGCGGCCGCATGATGCGCCCGGCCCGCTCGCGGCGCTCCGCTTCCTCCGCCGCGGCGGCCCGCTGTCTTTCTTCCTTTAGCCGCTTCTCCTCTTCTTCCCGGAGCAGCAAAAGCCCGTGGCGCGCCATCTCCTCGCGCAGCCCCTGCAGCTCGAGCGCGGCTTTCCTTGTGTGCGTCTCCTCGACGCGCCGCTCCAGAGTCGCCGCATCGTCGGTGAAGATCCGGACCTGCTCCCGCCCTCGCGAGATCCCCACGTAGAAACTCTCCCGGCTCACGGCCGCGAACGACCGCGACGACGCGACGAAGAGCGCGACATCGACGGTCTTGCCCTGCGCGGCGTGCGAGGTGACGGCGTAACCGTGTGTGAAACTCCGGTACGACGCCGGCAGCGTGCGGCCGTCTTTTAGCGCGATCCCGCCTTTGCCGAGCGCCTTGACCTGGACGCGCTCGCCATTGGTGAAGCCGTGGCCGTTGGCCTGGAGAAGCAGCCAGTCACCGGCAGCGACCGGCAGTTGCCGCACTTCGCCGACATCGAAGGCTGCCGGAACCCGAGCGGGTTGCAGCACGGCCGTTCCCCCGTCCGGGCTGCGCAGGACAAGCGTTCGGCCGCGCACCGCTTCGACGGTGGCGAACGCGCCCGGCTTGAACTGCGCGGTTCGCTTCGCGAAGCGCAGTTGCAAGCCCGGCTCGTAAAGTTCTACCAGGCGTTTTTGCGCCTCGGTCCACCCGAGCGAATCGAAAACGGCAACGGTCTCGTCCCGCGCCGCGACCGTGCCACGCTCCTTGAGTTGCCCGCGGACACAATCGGTGACGGCCTCAATCTCGCCCCAGGTGGGAGAGATGAGCAGCGCCGACTTGCCGGCATCGATGGCCTTTAGATACGCCGCAGCGGCTTGCGCGTGGAGCGGCCCGTCATCGGCCAAAACCTCGACGACCGCGCCGTCCTTTTGGAGGAGGCGGAAGGCCCCGGCGGCATCCTGCCCGGCCGCGAGTTTGACCGCCTGGCGGAAGACGGCGGGCTTTTGCCGCCGGATCTCGCCGAGGACCGCGAACCGGTAGCCGGAATGTTCCTCGATGAGCCTGAGTGCATCGCCTTGCGCCACGGAAGCGTGTTGCCCCGTGTCGCCGGAGAGCACGACCCGTGCGCCGCGTTTTTGGGCGATCTCCAGGAGCCGGAGCATGTCGGAAGTGCCAACCGCCCCGGCTTCGTCCAGGACGAGCACCGCCCGCCCGGAAATGCCTGCTTGCGCCTGCGGGTCCGCCAGGAGCTTGGCGAGCGTCACGGCGCCCTTGAATCCGTCCTTGCGCAGCACGTCCACCGCCCCGGCGGTCGGCGCCAGAAATACCGCCTCGCCCCCGGCCTGCGCGACGACGCGGCCGAACTCGCGCAAGGTCGTTGTCTTGCCCGTGCCCGCCAGGCCCCGGAAACCCGTTACCCGGTCCGACGAGGAAAGCACATGGCCCAGAGCGGCCTTTTGGTCAGCCCCCAGCGTCTCCGGCGCCACGTAGCCTACGACCACCGGCCGGACCTGACCCACGCCATCGTTGACGAAACGAATGAGCCGCAGCTCTGCCGCCAGAATCTGCCGTGTCGAAACTTCCCGGCCGACGCGGACCAGCTCGCGGTCGCTTCGCACGGAGGCCTTCAACGCCGGCAGCGCGACCTGCCCGCAGCCCTTGACCAGGGCCGCCTCCAAAAGCTCATGCTCCGGAGCGACCGACTTGCGGGCAAAGACGTGCTCGACCGCGTAGCCGGTCGCTTGTCCGAGATGCACGGTCTCTTGGAAATCCTTCCTCTCCCCCTTTGCCTGCGCGACCACGGCCCGTAGCCCTCGCTTCTCGAAAAACCCGATCTCGTCCAACTGCCGGGCGCGAACCTCGTCTTCCGTGGCGTCCTTCACCTTCCGCGGCCGGGACTGATGCACGACGTGGCTGATCTCATCGTTGCTCAACTTCCTTCCCAGCCGCTTTTCCTCACGAGCCACCGCGGCGTTGCGCTGCTGCGAACGCTTGGAAAACCGCTCGATCAGCTTTTGCTCGACGCCCTCGATCTCGAAACCGTGCGCCGTGGCCCTTGTCGAATATCCCAGCCCATGCAGCCGCGACGCCAGTTCGTTCCGGTACACGGCCGTCCCGTAGTGGATCGCCCCGAACATCCCGGACGATTGCAGCGCCTTCCATCTTTGCTCGACCGGATCGAAGGTCGCATTGAACACTGTGAAATGCGTGTGCAGCTGCGGATCGAGCGCCCTTGAACTTGTGTGCAGAAATGCCGCCGCTACCAAGTTGCCCGTCGCCCGGTCCTCCATCGCTCCCGACTTCCGAACCCGTGTCCCCGCGAATGCCTCCAGCTCCCGGATTGCCACGGCCGCAGCCTCCCGGTGCGCCTCGACAATGCGGCTGTCGTTCATCGTGACTGCCAGAATCGAAACCGACTTTGGAGCCGAACAGGTGAAGTCAAAGAACACCCGCCGATCCGTAAAATGTACCTGAGTGAGCTTTTGTCCTGTCTCCGGATGCTGGTTATCGCAGAGCCGCAAAAACGCCTCCCGCTGCACGACCTCACCCGGCATTAGTCCCAGTCGTTCCGCCCCTTCGCCGACCCAATAACCCGCCTGGGTTTGCCCCTGCGAGTAGTAGTCATTTTGCGACAGGTGTTCGTCGAAATACTCCGTCGCTGCTGAACGGTTCTTCTGTGGTTTGGCGGTAAACATGTCCCTCTACCTATAGGGTCGCCGTCAACCAAACGGAAAGAGCCGTGCCCTACCGTAAACGCAGTAGAGCGGTCCCAAATCCGCCCCGTTCTTTGCATCCAACCCGCCCGTTTCCGTCCCCTTTTTCGCCTGTTTTTTTGTCGTGCGTTCCGATCCTCCAATCCCTGAGAAATGCGTATGACACCAACCCCGCTCAAAAAGCGCGGCGGAAGTGCGGGACGAAACGCGGCTCAAAAAACGGATCACCTGCTGAACTGCCTGCTGATCGCAGTGCGGGTCCGAGAGCGGCAGCAAAAACGGAGCGAGTGCGGGTCAAAGTGCGGGAAGCGTGTCAGAAAAAAAACGGATGGCCTGCGGGAACGGGTGCGGCACGAACTGCTACCGCAAAAACGGTAGGAGCGCGGCATCGACGCCGGACCGGGTGCGGCGTCGAATGCGGCGTCCCGAGCGGAGCCGCCGCCGGCCGCGGCGCGGTTGACGAGGGCGCCCTAGGGTAGGAGGACACGTATGCAACAAACACCGACAAACTCACGCCCTGATTACGCCCGGCTCGCCGCCACACTGGACGGCAGTGCGCTGGAGAAGAAACTGGAGGAACTGACGCAGCAAACGCCGCCGCGAAAACAGAAGCGGCTCGCCGACGTGCTCAGTCCCTACACGGACAAGCTGCTGAAACTGCACGGGCTCGGGTGGACGTACCGGCAACTGGCCGAAGAACTGAAGGCGAGCGGCCTGCCGGTCAGTGTCGGCACGCTGCGCGAGCACTTGACGAAGACGGCCCGCGAACGGAAGCCGAGCGGCCGGAACGCCGGAAGAAAACGGATCAGAGTGCCTTGCCGACCGGAACCTGTGAAGGTGTCAGAAAGGTCTTAACGAGGGAGCCGTTGCCGCAAACGGTCATCGTTGGAAAGCGCTTGTACCAGTCGCCGGTTGGGACCTCGGGATTGGTGTCGAGCCAGCCCGCCAAAGACTTGAGGGCATCGGCGTTGATGCTCCGCTCTTCGATGCGCTGAAGCAGGTGTGCGAAGAGCGGCCGAGGAATGTCTTTGCGTTGAACCTTTGGCATCAGGAGCCCGCGTAAAAGCCCTCGGTGATCTCAGCGGCTAGCTTGGCGGACTTGGTACGGCTCTTACTCTTGGCCAGGCGATGGGCCAGTTTGCCGAGATCGTCGGGAGACATGGGTTCGGCAATGAGCTTGATTTGCAGGCCGACAGCCTGAGCGGCTCGGCTCATGGAGCGGAAGGTGATGGAGGTGTTTTTGGCATCGAGGATGCGGCGCACGGCGGTGCGACCGGTGCCGATGCGCTCGGCCAGGGCGCTGATGGAAAGATTGTCCTGGGCCATTTTCTTTTGGATCGAGGCGGTCAGGGACCGCTTGATCTCGACGTCATAAAGTGAGGCGGTGCGAGTTGGCATGGCCCCAAAGTGGTACAATTTTGAACCAGTGTCAAACCTTGGGTGCGTCGTAAAAAAACGAACCGCGCGGTTCGTTTATTACATGTGCAGCAAATCGTGCCTGATTTGGTGCCCCCATTCGCGATACGTGTGTCGCCTGTTTGGCCAACTCGCATGCGACACGGCGCGTGTCGCATCGCCCAAAAACAACAACGCCGCGCTGGCGGTTGGACCAGCACGGCGTCGGATGGGCCAAGAGGGCGGTCAGCCCCGCGCCGGCACCTTTAGTTTCGTGCGGATATGGACGCCGACCTCAGCAGCGTCGTAATAGACGAAATGGCCGACCTTGTGAAACGGGATGCGGCGGAGCTTGGTCCACGAGCGAAGCGTGCGGATCGACGGCTCCTTGTCCTTCGGGAAGATCCCGCTGTGGCGCAGGCCGACGATGTCCGTGAGCTGAGTGCCGATGATGGGTGAGGGTATCATTTTGGGTGAGGATGTCATTTCCATACCGTTGACTTCCGGTCAACTCACGCTGCAGACTTGGCGCGCCGCGCACAGAGGAATGCCGGAGCCGGCAGAACCTCCAGCGGAGCGGCCTTCGGAGTCGCGCGTTGTGGGACGATGCTCCAGTAATCCTCCGCCTCCTCCGCGCTCTTTAGGTCGAGATAGTGCCGGCGGATGATGCCTTCCGAATTGCCGGCCTGGATCGCCGCTTCACCGATGGAACGAAACTTGGCAACGAACATCGAGATGAAGCTGTGCCGCATCACGTCATGGGTGAGAACGAACTCCTTTCCGATTCTCGCCCGCCGCCGGTAGAAGTTCGTGACGACGAGCGGAAATTTTTCTAAAGGATAGGCACGCAGCCAAGCGGCGAGGTTTGGCTGAATCGCCACCTTCCGCGGTTCACGGACCTTCGAGACCTCGGCGGAGATTGAAATCACGCCCGCATCCAAATCAACAGCCTCGGGCTTGAGCTTGGTGATCTCCCCGTGCGGTACTGACGGCCGGATGCCAGCAAAGAGGCAGAGCGCGAAATAGGGCACCCATTGGCCGCCTTCATAGTCCTCCGCATGCTCCATCAATTCGCGGGCCTGCGCGGCAGAAAGCGTTGCCGCCATCCCGCGCCGCCGCCGAATGCGATGCTGCGGCACCTTCGCAATCGGGTTCTCGGCGATCCACCCCCGGAGAAAGGCGAACTTGAGAAACGTGGAGACGATACCGCGCCGGTTGTTGTAGGTCTTGAGCGCCGGCCGGCCGTGCTCCAAATAGCTCACGAGTTTCGGCACCGTCAGATCAGTGACGGAGGCATCGGGAAAGTGCCTTTGCAGCCGTTTCAGGTCGCGAACGATCCGCACGAACTGCGAGATTGAAAGCAGGTCCTGCTCCTGCTCGTGCCTTTTGGCGGCGACATACTCCACGATGGCGTCGGCAAGCCGCTTCTGTTTCTCCGGCTCCCGGTAGTTCGCCAGCGCGAAATCAACGTAGAATGAAAGCGGCAACGGCCGGCCCGCAACCCGCCGGAAGAGGGCTTCCGCCTCCCGCACCTGGTCTTCAGCAAGGGAGGTCGCGACTGCACGCTGCCCGGACGCGATCTGCAGCGATTTCAGTTCGAGGGCGGCCTGCTCTGCAGCCGCCTCCTCGCGCGTTTTGAAGTTCTTGCGGATGCGAAGGCCGTGAATTCGGCCATCCACCCGCCAGGACGTAACACCGTTCCGATTTTCAAACCTGCTGACGGCAAACTGCGTGTGATTCATGCTTAGGTTGTCCGGTCAACTGGGCAACCTAGCATCGCCGAGAATTTAAGTTATTTATTTCCAATAACTTAAATGGCGGAGAGAGGGGGATTCGAACCCCCGGACGGATTTAAACCCGTCAACGGTTTAGCAAACCGCTGCCTTAAGCCACTCGGCCATCTCTCCCCGGCTGTCCGGCGATGATCGGGAGAAGCGCAACAAAGCCCGCCCGGTTCCATCGCCATCATGTGCGCCGGTGCAGGCAAACGCCCCGCAAACGGGCCAGATTGAGACTGGCCCCGGGAGTCGTGTCGTTTCATGGATCCGATGCATCGGCGTTTCTTGTGGAGGGACTGCGGATTCAAGGCAAGCGGGTTCGCAGGTTTCTCCGGCCCGGAGGCACGGTCTTTTCTGTTCGGAGCGGAAGTATTTGCTGATGAGGCTTAGGGCTCTGGGTCGTAAGTTCGGTGACGTATTAATGCTGGTACCGGCACGTGGGCATACAGCCTTTTGTGTCGGGGATGTCCCAAGACTTGTTGCAGACAGGACCTGTCCGCCTCCATCCCGGCTCTGTCGGCCGAGTATCGGCCACCTTGATTTCCCCGCCTTTTGTGGGTCCGAATGTGGGTCCACGTCAAAAGGTGCTCACCTCTGTACGCCCGTGTTAACTCGGGACCGCGGATTTTGGCGTTTCCAAAACAAAACTCCCTCGCAACCTTGCGGCTGAGAGGGAGTTAAATTGGGTGCAGGGGTTGGATTTGAACCAACGACCTTCAGGTTATGAGCCTGACGAGCTACCAGGCTGCTCCACCCTGCAGTGAATGGAATGGCCACCGTGCGAACCGCCGCCCGATCTGTCAACGGCTTTTTCGGGGACCCGAAAGATGCGCCCGAAAGATGTTCCACCGGCCGGACCGCTACGAACTCCGGCCAAGGGCCCTCCGGCACGTCGGAAAAACCAGCGCGCAAGCAATTCCGATGGCGAGCAGCGCGTTGACGGGGGGCTCGGGGATCGCGGCGGCATACAACTGGTCAATCTGGGCGGAATCCAAAGCCGAATCGAACACCGCAACATCGTCAATCAGCCCATTGAAATCGCGCCCTCCGAAAACCGAGCTGTAGCCGATCGTGAATTGCGTGCTCTTGGACGCGTTGTTCACCGAGCCGGTGTAGCTGGAAACAAGGGAGCCATCCCAATAGAGGTCCCGAAACCCGGCCGTGCTGTTGTAGGTGACCACAATCTGGTGCCACTGGTTGAGCAAGGTCGAAGGATCGGGTGTGTACGACGTGTTCTCACCAGCGCCCGTGTAGAAATAGAGCTTGTTGTCGTTCTCGAACTGAAGATCGAAATCGTTGGAATACTGCGATTCACCCGCGATGTAGAAGTAGGCGCCCGCCGTGCTCGGAAGCTCCGACAGATTGACCCACGCAACAATGCTCCCCGCTCCATTGATTCCGCCGCTCAATCCCGTCGTGACGTACTGCGGAGTCGTGTTGTTTCCATCGAGAGAAAGAGCTGCGTTGCCCGGATAGCCGATGGGCGCCCCGGTGCCGGGCGCGCTCGTCGTCGCGCCGTTCACGTACGTCGTCGTGTAACCGCCCACCAGGCTCGTGGCGTTGTTGGAATCGAGCTGCCAGTAACCCAGCGGACCGTCGGCAAGCAGGGCGTCGATGTAGGCGCTCTGGGCGCGAGTGCGCGCGGCCGGAAGGCCCGCCAGGACCAGCGCAACCAAGAAAAGAATCCCGCCGTTTCTCTTCAAGCGCCTGCGTTGCACAATGGCTGCACATTATCCCCGCAGATCCTCCAGTCAAACCCGTTCAAGCCGGACCGGGGCGCATCTGCCGATTGACGGTGGCGCGAGTGGCATGGGCATCCTGCCCATGTTGTCTGGCGTGCGTCCACGGGCAAGATGCCCGTGCCACGCCTGCGCGCGCCAGACACTGCTGTCAATCGGGAGATGTGCCCGCCGGACCGCAGATCCCGGTCGGGAACTTGATTTGAAGCCATGAGCAGTGGATCATCCGCAGGGGGATCGACGCGGGCTGCGGGCGGATCAGGCGCAGCACTGCCGGTCGGGATCCCGGCCAACAGGAAGAATGATCGACGTGCCGGCAGGCCGACGGTCCCGACCCTGGGGCGCATGACCAGAAAGCAACCGTTTTCTCGGTTCTCCAGAGCGAGAGGGGGATTCAGTTGTATCTGTCCACACACAACTTCCCCGGGGAAGGTTACTTTCCGGTCACACACCCCCGATCCTGCATCGGGTTCGCACGGCTTCGACATTGCAATGGACTTCCCGTGACAATCCGCCTAACCACCCACCTTGCGCTGGCTGGGGATTCCCGTTGGTGGGGAAAGCGCTGCTGATGACCTTACGGATCCTGAAAATCGCGGCGGTGTTGTGCCTGGCGGCCCTGGCCTGGCTGCGGTTCTCGGACAACACGGCTGACAACGACCTTTGGGGGCACGTGTTGTTCGGCTATCGGACGCTCGCGCTCGGGGGTCCCGAGCAAACGGATCCCTTTTCGTGGACGGCCGGAGGCGGATCCTGGATCAACCACGAATGGCTGTCCGAGGCTGCGTTCGCGCTGGTTCACCGCGCGGCGGGCGGAACGGGCCTGTGGTGCCTGATGATTGCGATGGCGGCGGCGACGCTTGCGCTGACGCTCCAGCGGCAAACCGGCCGCTGGTGGGCGGCGGCGGCGTTGCTGGCGCCGTCGGTCAATCTGATCGCGCTGGGCTTCGCCGTGCGCCCCCAGATCTTCTCCGCTCTTTTTCTGGTTCTGCTCCTGCGGATCCTGTTGCGGTCGGGGCATCATCCCTGGCAGTCCTGCGCCGGGATCGCCGTGCTTTTCGCGGCCTGGGCCAATTTCCACGGCGGTTATCTGGCCGGCTTTCTCGTCCTGGCGGCAGCCGCCGCCGGAGCCGCCCTGGACGGCGGGGATCGCGAAGAAGCGCAGGGTTTGGGAGAAGAATGCGCCGGGCCGCGAACGGCGATCCTGGCGTTGTTTCTGGCGACCGCCGTGGCCGCGTCCCTGGCCAATCCCTGGGGAGCCGGGTTGATCCGATGGACGGTCCAAAGCGTGATGTTGCCCCGCGAAACGATCCCCGAATGGGCCCCGCCGGGATTGTCCGGGCAGGGGACGTTGTTTCTTTTGACGCTCGCGATTTCGGCAGGCGCGTGGCTGTTTTCCTCGCGCCCAAGGCGGGGCTGGCAGGCTGCGATCCTCGTTGTACTGGCGGCGATGGGGCTGCGCAGCGCGCGCCACATCCCGTGGTTCGCGCTGGCGAATCTCCTGTTCACTCCCGGGCACCTTCAAAGCGCGCTTCAGAAGGTGGCGCCGCATGCGGAGGGTCTGCGCGGCCTTTTCCGGCGGCGGAGCCTTCAGGCCGGATCGGCCCTCGTTCTCGCCGCGATCGCGGCGTTTTTGTTCCAACGCAGCTTCGCCCCCCCGAAGCGGCACCCGTTCAGAATCGAGGCGGAGCGCGGAGCGTTTCCCGCGGGCGCCGTCGATTTCGTCCGGTCCCATTCCCTCGCGGGACCGACGATCGACGACTTTGACTGGGGGGAGTATTTCCTCTGGGAATTGCCGGACAACCCCGTGTCGTTCGACGGGCGCCTCGACACCGTTTATCCGCGATCGGTGATCGACGCCCATTGGCGGTTCTATGCAGGGGGGGATCCCCGGCCGGGGTTTGACCCGATGCGCGCCGCGGTTGCGATCCTGCCGCGCTTTTCGCAGGGATCGTCCTGGCTCGGCCGCCGCGGCTGGGCGACCGTGTACCGGGACGGCGTCGCGGAAGTCCTGATACGTTCGCCCGGTGCCTTCCCGTCGTTGCGGCCGCCCCCGCACCCGGGGCATGCGCCGGTGAACGGCGGCCCCGCCCCGGCCTCGGGGCGTTTCGATTTTCCCGATGCAATTCCGCCGCTCGCGAAGCCGGGAGGCCTGAAATGACCCGGAAGCGATGGAAACCCGAGGCAACCCCGGGCCCATGCCTTCAGGAACGGGAGAACGGAACGGATGTTCCCGGCGCGCCGGGGGAGCGGCAGCAAGGCGTCACGGAAGGGTGACGGGGGCCGGAACGAAGACACGACCGGACGGGCCGGCCCGCAGGCTGCCGGCGATCGCGGCGGAGCGCCTCACCATGGCGTCCAGGTGGAATAGTCCGCGACGATGGTTTCCACCCAGCGCAGCGGCCGGTGGGCGCGGAACCACAGGCTGAATCGCTGGCAGATGTGTTGTGTCTTCATGGCTCATGACCGCAGGGCGGCCATTTCTTTTGTCACGCGGTCGGGCCTGGAGTTCCCGAAAAACGCAGGGGCTCCAATCACGCCCGCCCCGTTCCGAGGGCGTGGCAGGATCACACCCCGGCGGATGTTTTGCGGAGCCGCGGGCCAGCCAACCGTCCGGCGGCCCCAGGGGACCTTCCCGAGGCCGTGAAAAGGCGGCTACAGGCCTTCGAGCAGCTTGTAGATCCGGGCCACCATCTTCTGCGGATCATCGAGCAGGCCGGCCGCGATCAGGGCGTTGTCGAGCACCTGTTCGGCGGCTAGTCGGGCCACGTCGGGCCTGGCGTCCCGCGCGGCGGCGAGGTGTTTGATCACCGCATGGCGCGGGTTGATGTGGAGTTCGACGCGCGGCGGAGTGTCCGCTGCGCCCTCGGCCTTCATTGCCTTCATCAGGCGCCGCATATGGGGGGACATGAACTTGTCCGCGTTCAATGCGAGGGCAGGGGAGCCGACGAGGCGGTCGCTCGCCTTCACCTCGGCGACGCGTCCGCCGAGCGTCTCCTTGAGCCAGCCGGTCAGCGCCTTCGTCTGCTCATCGGTCAGCGCGCCTTCCTCCGGGGGCTTGGGCAGGTCCTCCAGCTTCACGTCCGCGTGGTCGGCGGCGAGCAGGCGCCTGCCGTCGAACTCATGCGCGTTCGCCATCACGTACTCGTCGACGTTTTCGTAGCAGAACAGGACCTCGAGATTGCGGGCGCGGAAGCCTTCCAGGTACGGACCGGCCTCGATAGCCTCGCGGCCGGGGCCGACGAGATAATAGATCTCCTTCTGGCCTTCCTTCATTCGCGAAACGTAGTCGGCGAAGCTGGTGGATTCGCCCGCCTTGGTCAGCGACGACTCGTACCGCAGCAGCTTCATCAGCTCGTCCTTGTAGGTGACGTCCAAAGCGGCGCCTTCCTTCAGGTAGACGCCGAAACGGCGGAAGAACTCCTTGTAGCTGTCGGGGCGCTCTTTTGCCTCCTCATCGAGGAATTTGATGAAGCGCCGGGTGAGCACGCGGCTGAGTTTCGCAATGAGGGCGCGGTCCTGGGTGGTCTCGCGCGAGATGTTCAGGGGCAGGTCGTCGCTGTCGACCACGCCCCGGAGGAACCGCAGCCACTCGGGCAGCAGGTCCTTGGGGCGCGCGTCGATCAGAATCTTGCGGCAGTACATCGCCACCGCGGGGTCGCTCCGCACAAGGCCGAAGCGTTCCGGATTCTCCTCGGGCACGAACAGCAGCGCGTGGATGGCCAGGGGGGCGTCGGCGCTGAAATGAAGGCGCAGCCGGGGCGTGTCGAAGGCATTGGCCTGGAATTTGTAGAACTCGGTGTATTCCTCGTCCTTGATCTCGCCCTTGCCGCGCAGCCAGAGCGCCTGAACCGTGTTGACGCGCTTCCCGTTGAGGTTGATGGGAAACTGGACAAACGAGGAATAGTGCTTGAGGACGGTCTCGATCTTCGATCCAAGGCTGAACTCGGTGCAATCGTCCTTGAGCTCGACGACGATCTTGCAACCCCGCCGCTGTCCCTCGGCCTCCTCGATCGTGTATTCGCCGGAGCCGTCGGAGGTCCAGACGTGGGCGGGCTCGGAGGTCCGCCACGAGTGGGAGAAGACCTGCACGCGCCTTGCCACCATGAACGCGCTGTAGAATCCGACGCCGAACTGGCCGATCAAGGCGGCGTCCTTGGCCGCGCCTTCGCTCAAGGCCTTGAGGAACGCCTTGGAGCCCGAGTGGGCGATCGTGCCGAGGTTCTCCACAAGCTCGGCCCGCGTCATGCCGACGCCGAAATCCTGGATCGTGAAAGTGCGGGCCTTGTCATCCGTCGTGATGTTGATCTCGCCCGGCAGGCGGTCGTCGAAGATCTCCTTCTCCACGAGCTGCAGGTGGCGCAGCTTTTCGAGCGCATCGGAGGCGTTGGACACCAGTTCGCGAACGAAGATCTCCTTCTCCGTGTAGAGCGAATGGATGACGATATCGAGCAACTGGCGGATCTCGGTCTGAAACTCGTATTTTTGCGGCGTGGGCATGGGAAAGACGGTAAAGATGAGGAGGGAAGAGCAAGATGCAAGAGGGGGATGTCAGGACCGCCGGTTGCTAGTCTCCAAGATATGCGGCGCGGAGCTGGGGATGGGTGCGCAGCTCCTGCGGCGTGCCGTCGATCGCGATGCGCCCCGTTCTCGAGGACGTAGGCGTGGTGCGAGATCTGCAGCGCGAGATGGGCGTTCTGCTCGACCAGGAGGATTGTGAGGCCGTGCTGGCGGTTGATCTCGACGATCTTCTCGAAGATGCTGCTGATGAGCTTGGGGGCGATGCCGAGCGAGGGTTCGTCGAGCATGAGAAAGCGGGGGCTCCCCATGAGCGCCCGGCCGATCGCCAGCATCTGTTGCTCGCCGCCGGAGAGCGTGCCGGCGGCCTGCCCGATCCGCTCGGCGAGGCGCGGAAAGAGCGTGAAGACAAATTCCCGGGTGCTCGCGACATGCCCGGCGTCGCGCTGCAGATAGGCGCCCATGGCCAGGTTCTCCCCGACGGTGAGGTTGGCGAAGACCATCCGGCCCTCGGGCACATGGCAGAGTCCGCGGGCGACAATGCGGTGCGCCGGAAGGCGCGTGATGTCCTCGTTGCGGAATTCGATCCGCCCCGATTGCGCGCGGAGCAGGCCCGAGATCGTGCGCAGCGTCGTGGTCTTTCCGGCGCCATTCGCGCCAAGGAGCGTGATAATGGCGCCGACGGGCACGTGAAACGAGACTCCGTGCACCGCGCGGATCGAGCCGTAGGAGACCGTGAGATCGGTGACAGTGAGCATGGATCAGCAGGCGGAGATCAAGGTTTTGGAAAACGGGGCGCGGGCGCCGCGTTTCCCCGCGGGCCGGCGACGGGGGCGCCGGGGCTCAAGATCGGAAGAGATGCGATGGTGCGCCATGGCTTGGAGGCATCCGGCTCAGGGCTTTCGCATGACGAAACTCCTGGATTCCCCCAGATAGGCCTCGATGACCTCGGGGTTCTGCTGAATCGCGGCGGGCGGGCCCTCGGCGATCTTCTCCCCGTAGTTGAGGACGGCAATCCGCTGGCAGACTCCCATCACGACGGGCATGGAGTGCTCGACCAGGAGGATGGTGAGATTGAACTGCCGGTGAACGCGGCAGATGAGAGCAACCAGTTCTTCCTTTTCGGCGGAGTTCATCCCCGCGGCAGGCTCATCGAGGAGCAGCAGGCGGGGCCCGGTGGCGAGGCAGCGCACGATCTCGAGGCGGCGTTGCTCGCCATAGGGAAGGCTCATGGCCCGGGCGTCGCGGAAACGAAGCAGATGGAAGAGATCGAGCAGCTCATCCACCCGGCGCGCGATCGCCGCCTCGTCCGCGCGAAACGTGCGCCCCCGGACGAGGGCCTGCCACGGGGCTGTCGCCCGGTGCAGATTGCAGGCGGCGCGCACGTTATCGAAGACCGAGAGGCTGCCGAAGAGCCGGATGTTCTGGAACGTGCGGGCGACGCCGAGCGCCGCGATGGCATGGGGCTGCAAACCCGCAATGTCGCGGCCGAGCAGGTGGATGTGGCCCGCAGTCGGCGCATAGAGCCCGGTGATCAGGTTGAAGACGGTCGTCTTGCCGGCTCCGTTCGGGCCGATCAGGCCGGTGAGTCCGCCCGCGAACAGATCGAGATCAAGGGCGTCCACCGCGCAAAGGCCGCCGAACTGCACCGTCACCTGTTCGAGCCGGAGCAGCGGGACTTGATCGCGGGCGGGCGGCGGCGGGAGGCTGTCGGGCTCGGCGGTCATCAGAGAACAGGCCCGGCGGCGCGCCGCTGGAAATTGAAGAGCCCCTGCGGGCGCGCCAGCATGAGCACGATCAGCAGGAAGGAATAGAGCACCATCCGGTATTCGGCGACCGGGCGGAGCACCTCGGGCAACGCGGTGAGCAGGATGGCCGCCAGGATGACCCCGAGCGTGTTGCCCATCCCGCCGAGGATGACCATGACGACGATGTCGATGGACTTCGTGAAGTCGAAGCCCGTCGGATAGATCGATTGTTTGAAATGGCCGTAGAGTCCGCCGGCGATGCCCGCGAAAAATGCCCCGGCCACGAACGCCACGATCTTGTAGCGGGTCGTGTTGAGGCCGATGGCCGCCGCTGCGATCTCGTCGTCCCGGGTGGCGAGGAACCCGCGGCCGTAGGTCGAATGGGTGAGGCATACCACGACGAACACCGTCAGCGCCACAAAGCCGTAGGTCCAGAAGATGTTTGTGTAGGCGGGGATGGGGCTGAGGCCGAGCGCGCCGCCCAGCGCGTCGGTGTTCTGGAAGATCACGCGGATGATCTCGCCGAACCCGAGCGTCACGAGCGCGAGGTAGTCGCCTTTCAGACGCAGCGACGGCACGCCGATCAGCAGCCCCGCGACCGAGGCTGACAGGCCGCCGGCAATGAGCGCCCCGAGGAAGAGCGTTCCCTGGGACCAGGCATTGCCGCCTGCCGGGCCGAGGAGCCGCGGGCCGAGGAAGATCGTGCAGGCGCCCGAAAGATAGGCGCCGATCGCCATGAAGCCGGCGTGCCCGAGCGAAAACTGACCCGTGTAGCCGTTCACCAGGTTCAGGCTGACCGCGAGGATGATGTTGATGCCGATGCTCGTGATGACATCGAGCAGGTAGGGATCGATGCGGTCCGAGAACCACCATCCGGCGAAGCAGACGGCGAGGGCGGCGAGCAGGGCAAGGTGGGCCTTGGACATGGCTAGGCGGGAAGATCCCCGGGGGCGCGACGTCCCCGCCGCGCTCCACGGAACAGGTCGCGACGGGGGCGCCGCGGCTCCGGATGAAAACACAAGGGATGGCCTGCCATGGGCTGCGGGCTAGACCTTTTCGACCGCCGGCCGGCCGAGCAATCCGCCGGGGCGCAAGAGCAGGATCAGGATCAACACGGCGAAAGCGATGGCATCCTTGTAGGTCGACCAGCTGCTGCCGCCCACGAACGTCTCGGTGATCCCGAGGATGAGCCCGCCCAGGGCCGCCCCGGGGATGTTGCCGATGCCGCCCAGGACGGCGCACACGAACGCCTTCAAGCCCGGCATGACTCCCATGAGCGGATCGATCGACGGGTAGTTGATTGCATAGAGCACGCCCCCGGCGCCGGCGAGCGCGGAGCCGAGCCCGAACGTGAAGGAGATGACGAGGTCGTTGTTGACGCCGACGAGCCGGGCCGCCTGCGGATTGAGCGCCACGGCCCGCATCGCCATGCCGATCCGCGTGCGCATGACCACGACCCGCAGCGCCCACATCAGCGCGGCGGTGACCAGGATCACGAGGAGCTGGTCGCTCGACAGCACGAGGCCCGCGATCGAGAGCCGCACGGCCGGGACAACCGGAGGGAAATTCCGCGGGGCGGCGCCGAAGAAGACCTGTCCCGAGTACTCAAGCAGCAGCGAAACACCGATGGCGGTGATGAGCACGTTCAGCGTGGGAGAGCCCCGGAGCGGACGGTAGGCGAGCCTTTCGATCGCCATCCCCAGGAAGGCGCAGACCGCCATCGCCCCCAGGAAGACAACGCCCGAACCCCAGAAAGTCCCCGCCGGCGCGAGCCGGCCCAGGTAATAGCCGACAAACGCGCCGACCATGAAGACGTCTGCGTGCGCAAAGTTGATGAAGCGCAGCACGCCATAGACCATCGTGTAGCCGAGCGCGATGAGCGCGTAGATCGCGCCGAGCGAAAGTCCGTTGAGCAGCTGCTGGAGGAACTCGATCACGGAACCTACGGCGCCGCCGACTTGAGGAACCGGAACCGGCCGTCCTTGATGGTGATGATGACCGCGGTCTTTGAGGCGTTGCGGTTGGCGTCCATGCTCGTGGTCCCGGTGACGCCTGCAAAATCCTCGGTTGCCGCGAGGGCGTCGCGGATCGTGGCGGTGTCGGTGGAGCCCGCGCGCCGGATCGCGTCGGCCAGCACCAGGGCGGAGTCGTAGCCGAGCGCGGCCATCGCATCCGGCGTTTCACCGTCCCAGCGCGCCTGGAACGCCCGCACGAATTCCTGGACGACGGGGGCGGGGTTCTCCGGCGAATAGTGGGTCGAGAAAAAGCACCCCTCGATTGCGGCTCCGCCAATCTCCAGGAGCTGGCGGGCCTCCCATCCGTCGCCGCCAAAGAGCGGGATGGTGAGGCCGAGTTCGCGGGCCTGGTTCGCGATCAAGGCGGCTTCCGTGTAATAGCCCGGGACAAAAATCGCGTCGACGTTCGCGGCCCGGATGGCCGTGAGCTGGGCCATGAAATCCTTGTCCCCTTCGGAGTATTTCTGCTCGATCGCGATGGCGCCCCCGGCGGCGGCGTAGGGCCCTGCGAAATACTTCGCAAGGCCGACGCTGTAGGCGGAGGAGACCGAGGCAAGGATCCCGACGCGGCGGGCATGAAGCGTCTCCAGGGCGAACCGGGCGAGCACGGCGCCTTGAAACGAATCGATGAAGCAAACGCGGAAAATGTACGGCCCCCTTTCCGTGACCTCGGGGTTGGTGGAGGCGGGCGAGACCATCGGGATATGCGCGCGTTGTGCGATCGGGGCGGCTTCGAGCGAGCGGCTGGACGCGACTTCGCCGAGCAGGGCGACAATCCGGTCGCGTGAAATCAGCTTGCGGACGGCCGTCGTGGATTCGCCGGGCTTCGACTCGTTGTCCTCGACGAAGAGCTCAATCTTCCTTCCGAGGACGCCGCCGGCGGCGTTGATCTTCTCAACCGCGAGAACCGTGCCCTTGTGTGAGGACTGGCCGAAGGCGGCCTCCTTGCCGGTGAGCGAGGCAAACTCGCCGATTCTGACGGTCTCCTGCCCGCGGAGGCAGAGCAAGGCGGGTCCCGCGATCAGCAGGAGGAGGCGGAGCCGCAAGAATGCGAGCATGGGCTGGAGGGCGTTGCGGGTTTGGCGGACGAACAAGGTGAAAGAGGCATGGGGCTTTGAGTCAAACCATGACGATGATCAAAGCTCGCAACGGCTGGATGGCGCCTGCCGCGACAGGGAGAATGCTGTCGGCTGAAAGCTGAAGGCGTCAACGCCGGCCGGTTTCCTGATCCTCCGTTGCCTTCGCCCGCCCGCGGACGCGAGAGCCCGGGTCGTGGCTACAACAGCAGCAGCGCGGGTTTCTCCAGGAGTTCCTTGAGCCCTGCGAGGTACCGGGCGCCGGTGGCGCCGTCGACCACGCGATGGTCGCAGGAAATAAAGAGCGACATGCGCTGGCCGATGACGATCTGATTGTCCCGCACCACGGGCTTCTTCACGATCGCGCCGATCGCGAGGATGGCGGCGTTGGGCGGGTTGATGACGGCGGTGAACCGCTCGATGCCCATCATCCCGAGGTTGGAGAGGCAGAACGTCCCGCCGGAATACTGCTCGGGCTTGAGCTTCCGGGCCTTGGCGAGGGCGGCGAGGTCGCGGACCTCCGTGCTGATCTGGAAAACCGTCTTCTCGTGCGCATCGCGGATCACCGGGGTGACGAGGCCTTCATCGAGGGCAACCGCAAAGGAGAGGTGGACGGCGGAGTGGCGGCGGATCGCGGGCTGGCCCGCGGGGTCGATCTCCCAGGAGCAGTTGACCTCCGGCACCACGCGCAAAGCCGATGCGGCGCCCTTCAGAATGAAATCGTTGACCGAGAGAACGACGCCGTCCTTCTTGAGCCCCGCGTTAAGCTGGGCGCGCAGGTCGAGCAACGGCCCGGCATCGACTTCCACCTCAAGGTAGAAATGGGGGATCTGCGTCTTTGATTCGACCATCCGGCGGGCGATGGTCGCGCGCATGTTGGATAGCGGCACAATCCCATCGTCCTGGACCGGCCCCCTGGCAAGGAGCGACGGCACCCCGGACAACGCGCTGACGGGACCGGAGGGCACGGGCGCCTGTTTTACGGCCGCAAGGATGTCGGCCTGCATGATCCGCCCGCCGGGGCCGGTGCCCTGCAGCCGCGAATAATCAACGCCCGCCGCGGTGGCGAGTTTCCGGGCCAGAGGCGAGATGCGGACCTGCCCGGCCGCCGGCGGAACCGATTCAACGGCTGCTGCGCGAATGACCGGCGATGCAATGACCGGCGGCGACCCCGGGACCGCCACCGGCGGCTGGGGCCTTGAAGCGGGAACCGCGACCGGGGGCGGGGCGGCCGGGACAGAAGGGATCGATGCGGGTGGCGGCGCCGGCTGTGGCGCCTGCGGTGGCGCCGCGGGCGCGTCGACCTTCTCCCCCGGAGCGCCGATGGCACACAACGCCCCGCCAATCGGTATTTGAGCACCCACGGCGACGAATTGGCGGAGCAGCGTTCCGTCGAAGAACGACTCGAGCTCCATCGTCGCCTTGTCGGTCTCAACCTCGGCGAGGATGTCTCCGGACTTCACGGCCGCGCCTTCCGGCTTCAGCCACTTGACCAGCGTACCCAGGGTCATGGTGTCGCTGAGTTTGGGCATGTTGATGATCTGGGCCATGGGGGGAGCGGATCGAAGCGGGGGAGCGGAAGGCAGGATCGTGGAACGAAAAGCGGAATAGCGGGGAGGATTCTAGGTCTGGAAAGGAAAGTTACAAGTGGGAAGCCACGTGCGCGGGTGCGCAGAAACCGCCAGCCTGGCGGAGCTTCTCAGATCAACCGCGGATCTCACGGATGGCGATGCAGGGGCTCCCGAAAGGAACGAGGGCGCCACCGCCCGGCGGGCCGGGATTGGGCCGGAGGCTTCTCCCTGTGCCGGGATCCGGATGAACGCGTTGGGGCCGATGTGTTCCACTTCCCTGTCTGCGACAACACCGGGCGAAAAAGGGTTTCACAGCATGGTGCCGGCTCAGAGCATGCGCAACACGGCATCCACGATCCGCCGTGGATGGGGCAGCTGTTCCTTCTCCAGCGGCGGGGAGTAGACCGCCGGGGCATCGAGGGCCGACACTCGTTTTACCGGAGCGTCGAGATCATCGAACGCCCGGTCCTGGATCAAATAGGCGAGTTGGGCGCCGACGCCGCAGAAAGGCTTGTTCTCCTCGACCAGCAAAACCCGGTGGGTCTTCCGCACGGAGTTCAGGATTGTGTCCTCGTCCAAGGGGCGGATCGAGCGCAGGTCGACCACCTCGGCGGAGATGTCATGTTCGGCATCGAGCAGTTGCGCCGCCTTGAGGGAATGGACGACTGCGCGGCCGTGGGCCACGATGGTCACGTCGGTGCCGGCGCGCTTCACGTCGGCCTGGCCGAGGGGGATGAGGTATTCCGCGGCGGGCACTTCGCCCTTGTCGTTGTAAAGAATCGTGTTCTCCAGAAACATGACCGGATCGTTGTCGCGGATGGCGGACTTGAGGAGGCCCTTGGCGTCGTAGGCCGTCGCCGGGCAGACGACCTTTATTCCGGGATGGCTGGCGAGGACGTTCTCGGGGGTGTGGCTGTGGGTGGCGCCGACGTTGGTCCCGCCGTTGGCCGGACCCCGGATGACGAGCGGGACGTTCACCAATCCGCCGGACATGTAGCGGAGATTGGCGGCATTGTTCAGAATCTGGTCGAACGCCACGGAATAGAAGCTCCAGAACATGAGCTCGATCACGGGGCGGACGCCGAGCATGGCGGCGCCGACGCCGAGGCCGACAAAACCCGCTTCGCTGATCGGGGTATCGATGACGCGCTTGGGCCCGAAGCGGGCCAGCAGGCCTTCAGTGACCTTGTAGGCGCCCTGAAACTGGCCGATTTCTTCGCCGATGAGGACGACGTTGGAGTCGCGTTCGAGCTCCTCGGCCAACGCTTGATTGA
This sequence comes from uncultured Verrucomicrobiae bacterium, assembly GCA_963827125.1. Taxonomy (GTDB): domain Bacteria; phylum Verrucomicrobiota; class Verrucomicrobiia; order Opitutales; family Opitutaceae; genus Fen-1467. The sequence continues at coordinate 370,105 of CAWHAC010000010.1, read as the reverse complement.
GCGCTTCGCGATAGGTGATGATCGGCATGCGGGCGTGGCGCAGGGTGGGGTTGCGGCGCGATCATTCAAAGATGATGCGCCCCCGGGAGGTCTTCTGCGACGGGTTGTCCTCCTCCCAATAGATGTCCTTGAGGATATCCTCGGTGGCGGGAAAGGGGCTCGCCTCGGCAAACTCGGCCGCGCGATCGGCTTCGGCCCGGGCAGCGATGTCGATTTCCTTTGCCCGTTCCGCCGTGAGCACGCCCTCCGCCGCCAGTGCGTCGTGGGTCAGGGCGAGGGGGTCCTTGGTGCGCCGGTAGTTTTCGATCTCCTCCTTGGTGCGGTAGGTGGAATCGGGATCAGCCACCGAATGTCCGCGGTAGCGATAGGTCACGATTTCGAGCACGGAGGGACGGGATTTCTGCCGCGCCAGCTGGAGCATCCTGTCGGCTTTTTCGCGCACGTCGTAGAGTTCGTGGCCGTTGCAGAGTTCCCACTCCATGCCGTAGGACTCGGCGCGCCTGGCCAGCCCCGGGCCGGCCGATGATCGCCGCTGGCTCGTACCCATGGAGTATCCATTGTTCTCAATCACGAACACGACGGGGAGGTCCCAGAGCGCCGCCAGATTGAACGCCTCGTGGACCGCCCCCTGATTGACCGCTCCGTCGCCCATGAATGTGAGGCAGGCGCCGGGGATGCCCCGGTGTTTGAGGGCGAAGGCGATGCCGGCTCCCAGCGGCACTTGGCCGCCGACGATGCCGTGCCCGCCCCAGAAATTGCGCGCCGGGTCGAAGAAATGCATTGAGCCGCCCTTGCCCTTGGAGCAGCCGCTCGCCTTGCCATACAGCTCCGCCATCAGCTCGTTCGGATTCATTCCGACGGCAAGGGCGTGTCCGTGGTCGCGGTAGGCGGTGATGATGTGGTCATTCTCCCGCATCACCGAGCAGCACCCGACGGCCACGGCTTCCTGGCCGATGTAGAGATGGAGGAAACCGCCGATCCGGCCCTGCTGATAGGCGCGCAGGCAGCGCTCCTCGAAGCGCCGGATGCGCACCATCTGGCGATAGAGCCCGACGCGTTCAGCCGCCGTCAGCCGTGCGTTGACGGGCGCGCGGCTGGCCGGGGACGGCCCTGGCGCGGGTCCCATCTTATCATCGCTTGTGGCCGGTGGAGGATTGCTCACAACAAAAACAGGGTTTCCAGGTTCTGGATAATTGGCGACATAAGCCGCATTAAATCAAGCGCCAGCCGCGTTTTGGCTGCCCTTTCGGTTCCCTGGCGCCATCGCGCGAGGCGCTGATTCCAGCATCGGACGGTCTCCGGCCCCCGATTGATCGGCGTCCCAAGCCCGGCCGCAGGCGGCGCCTCGACCGAGATTGCTGCTTTTGTTGACGGCGACGCCGGACGGGGGCGGAGAACTCTGGTCACAATCACGCCCGCCACCTCGACGTCTTGGTCGCCACCCACCGGCTCCTGTGCTGCCAGCGGGCCGCCCGCGTCGGCCGCCCCAGCCCCGACCAGATGGACCTGTTCTGATCTGGCCTCCGGAATCGTAGGCCCGCCCGCGCCTACGATCCCACGGGCCAGCTGCAGTGCGCTCACCAGTGTCTTCCGGCGGCCTACCTGTCCCGCCGTAGCCTTGGCGAAGGCACAACGACCACGCCGGTCGTTTCAGACCGAACGTCACCACTGGCTGCTGCGCCCCCCGCATTGTTCATTGACAGCCAGAGCATCGCTCCACCAGCCACCGCTGTCGTTCCGGATCCGCCGCTTGCGACGCGCGCAGCCGTTTCTTGCCGGCGTCAGCAGGCCTGTCATCGCCTTGCTGGTTCGCCGTGTCGTCGGATTGACCGAAAAACTACGACCGAATCGGCAACCTTTTCGGATGCCAGTGTGGAAAACAGCCCGGTTTTCTCAAGGAGCCTGAGCCTGTCGAAGGCCTACGACGTCAGATCGGCACGAAAAACGCCATCAATTCGGCCCGGCACACATAAAGTTCCTTGGGCGTTGACGGCGGCGGTGCCGCGCCGGAGCCTTGGCGTGGGCGGGCAATGACTTCGTCGGCTCGGGGCACAGCTGCTGGCGTTGGTCGGAGGTCTTCCCAAGGTAAAAGGTGAGACATGACCCCGTTAGAATTGCTCGTTAGAATTGCTCCGTTAGAATTGCCTCCGTTAGAATTGCCTCTGATTGGTTCTTTTTCATCCATCCCAATCACTTCCGAAGCGGTGGCCCTTTTCAACTGCATCGTTCCGGCTAAGTGTTACCTATCACTCCGGATCGTACCCCATAAGTCGGCGGATAAACGCCGCGCGACCGCCGGATCGTTTCGCATTGCCTTCCAATAGGCGCGCAGTACGGATTGCGGATTCGGTCCGGCATCCGGCCGCCTTCCGGATCGCGATCCGCTCCGGCGGCGCCGGTTGCCATTCCTCACTCATCCTTGAACGAGCAGTCCACAGAAGTTGACGAAGAGAACAAAGGCCGGAAGGTCACGGAGATGAAATCGATTCCGGTTCAGATCCCGGGTCCACCCACCGGGTGAACGAGGTCAGTACTCCCCCGGAACCCCAACTTCCTTTTCTTTCGTTTCCTGCGTTGCCTTCTGCGAAATCCGGCTGCGGAATCTGGATTTTCCCCCTCCTCCCATGGACGAATACATCGAACGACTCGTCGACCTGATCGATCCGGCAGCCCAGCGCATCCGCAACATGACCGTCGAGGAGGCCCGCGCGCGCATCCTGGACGGCTCCGCCGACTCGGTCCGGGAGATCGACGGCTCATTCGCGCTCGTCGCGCGGGAGGGCAGGCGCGTGCGGATGGCGCGCTCGCTCGACCGGCCGATGCGCTATTTCCTCGCCAAGCGCCGCGAGGGCCCCGCGCTGATCGTCGCCGACCGGATTGACGCGATCCACCGGCAGTTGCGCATCGAGGGGCTGGAACGGCAGTTTCACCCCAGCTACACGCGGATGGTGCCGGCGCACTACGTGGTCGAACTCCAGCTTGTCGGCTGCCCCGACCCCGATCCCACCTACACGCGCTTCTTCACGCCCGTGCGCAACGCCCTCCCGGCCGACCTCGACGTCATCGGCCGGAGCTATATCGGCGCCCTGGCGGACGAAACGGCAAAATGGCTCGGCGGCCTGCCGGAGCGCGAGCCGGTCGGCGTGTGCTTCTCCGGCGGAGTCGACAGCGGCGCCGTCTTCCTCACCGTCTACCACGTGATGCGCGGGCTCGGCCTGAATCCGGCGCGGCTCAAGGCGTTCACCCTGAACTTTGGCGACGGCCCCGACCTGCGCCAGGCGCGCGAATTCCTCGACCGGCTCGGGCTCGGCCTGTTTCTCGAGACGATCGAGGCCGACCCGGCATCGCTCGATGTGACGGAGACGTTGCGCGTCCTCGAGGACTACAAGCCGCTCGAACGTCGAATGCGCGTCGATGGGGCTTGCCCTCTGCCGCGGCATCCGCGCCCGGTATCCGGAGTGGAAATACCTGGTCGACGGCGACGGCGGCGACGAGAACCTGAAGGACTATCCGATCGAGGAGAATCCCGAGCTGACGATCCGCAGCGTCGTCAACAACCTGATGCTTTACCAGGAGGGCTGGGGGGTCGGCCGGATCAAGCATTCGCTCACCTACAGCGGCGGGCTCAGCCGGAGCTACGCGCGCACCTACGCGCCCGCCCGGCACTGCGGGTTCGAGGGCTTCAGCCCCTTCACGCGGCCGGCCGTCGTCTCCGTCGCGGAGGGCATCCCCTTTGCGGCGCTCAGCAACATGTCGGTCGACCGGCTTTACTCGCTCAAGGGCGAAATCGCCCGGCGCGGCATCAAGGCCCATTTCGGCGCCGACATGCCCGTCTTCGCGAAGCGCCGGTTCCAGCACGGAGCGATTCCCGTCGAGCGGCTGCGCAGCCGGCTGGGCACGCTCGAGTCCGACTATCGCCGGCAGTATCTGGCGATCTATCAGTGAACCCAGCGAGGCGCAGCCTCAGATCATGGCGCGCAAAGTCACTTGATCTTCCATCAACAAGGAACCGGTAGAGTTGAGCGCCTCGCTGTAGCGTCCGCTGCGCGTACGCCACGATCGAAGAAGACGGGATCATTGGTTGGAAGATGACTGAGACTTCCCTCCTTAGGGTGAACGGTTTGGCTTCCGTTTACCCAACGCGGGGCCGCACCGCCTGGATTCTCGCGCAACGCCCGCCGCGGGCCGCCGCACCCGGCCTCGATGCGCCCCAGGGCGTTTCCCTTGAGCAGGAGCGCCTGGCGTCCGGCGCCGTCGTCGATTCCGGCGCCGTGCTGCTGACTGACCGCGAGTGCCCCTGGAGCTGCCTGATGTGCGATCTGTGGAAGGGCGCCACCCGCGATTGCGTCCCGGAGGGCGCGATTCCGCGGCAGGTGGAGTCCGCGGTCCGGACATGGTCGGCCTCGGGCCCCCTCCCGGCGCAGGTGAAGCTCTATAACAGCGGCAGCTTTTTCGATCCCGCGGCGGTCCCGCCGGCCGACTACGCGCCGGTTGCCCGCCGGATCGCCTTCGCGCGCAACGTCGTGGTGGAGTCGCATCCGCTCCTCGTCGGCGAGGGCGCGCGGGCGCTGCGCGACCTGCTGTCCGGATCGCTCGAGGTTGCCCTGGGGCTCGAGACGGCGCACCCCGGGGTGCTGGAGAAGCTGAACAAGAAGTTTGACCTGGCCCAGTTCGCGCGCGCCGCCGGATTCCTCGCGGCCGAACGGATCGCGATGCGCGCGTTCCTCCTGGTGAATCCGCCGTTCCTCGGCGGGGACGCGGGTCTGGAATGGGCGGTGAAATCGGCCGAGTTCGCGTTTGCGTGCGGCGCGGGCGCGGTGGTGCTGATACCGACCCGGGGCGGAAACGGCGCGATGGAACGGCTCCGCGAGTCGGGCGAGTTCGTCCCGCCGACCCTCGCGGCGCTCGAAGAAGCCCAGCGGGCCGCGCTGGCGCTCGGCCGGGGCCGGGTCTTCGCGGACACCTGGGCCCTGGAGCCGTTTTCCTCCTGTCCCCATTGCCTCGCATCCCGTCGCGAAAGGTTGAATACGGTGAACCTGACCCAGCGCGACGCCCCCCGCGTCCGCTGCGCATTCTGCGGCGGATCCTGAGCGCGGCGCGCAAGGGCCCGGTCGTTTCATGCCCGGGCGCGGTGGTTTCGGGGCGCCTTGCGGCGGCCGCGCCTCCGGGGAATAATTGACGCTCCCGGCAAAGGGGCCTAGGGAGACGGTTGACACGCCTCAAAGCAACCTGTCGATGTCTCCCAGGAGGGATATCCTTGAAAACGATTCCGCCCATCCGGTTTGGTCCGCTGCTGATCGCGGCGACGGTCGGGTTGTCCGCGGCGAAGCTCATTGCCCAGCCGGCCATCACTGACGTCAAATATGTCGATTCGGGCCGCATTGCGTCCCACGACGGGGGAAGAACCTGGATCGACGGAGGGTATTCACCGAGGGGCGGGGCGCCATCCGGCCCGACACCCGCGCAGGTGGAGGAGCAGCGGAGATTTCAGGAGGCGGAGGCGGACAAGGCGGAGGGGGTCAGGCTCCTGAACGCCGGGCAATTGCAGGCCGCCCACGACTATTTCGAATATGCCCTGGAGAAGGCTCCGAACGATCCGGCCATCCAGGCTTATGCGCAGGACGCCATGCGGCAGATCATGGCCCGGGAGCAGCAGGCGGAAAATGAACGGAGAAGGAGAGCGCAGGAGATTGCCGAGCAACAGCGGCGGCGGGCGGAGGCGGAGAGAGCCCGATCGCTCGCCGCGGAGGAGCAGATGCGGGAGGCGGCCGATGCCCGCGCCCGGGAGGACGGGGCGGCGGCCGATGAACAACGTCGCCGGATCGAGAGTCTGGCCGACGCGCTGGAGGCGGAGCCAACAGGCGCGCCCGAGGCTGGAGAGCGGCCGCCGCACGAGTTCATGATCCGATCCTCCGCCCTGGCGCAGGCGCAGGGCGCGTCCGGGGTCTGGAACGCCAGCGACCTCCAAACCATGAATCTGGACCGGATGGAGGAGCTGAAGAACCTGGTCTTCGACAGCGATGGACCGCTGGGCAGCGGCCGGCTGGCTGTCGTCGACACCTCCAGCGGACGAAGAAGCGCCGCCCCGGGCCCGATCGAAAACAACCCGAAGATCAGGCAAATGGTCGAACAGCAGGCCGGGCTCGACCAACAGTACGAACGACTGGAAGCCAGCCGCAAGGCCCTGTTGCGCGATCCGACCCAGTTTTCCCCCCAGGCGCTGGCTGGGTTGCTCGCCAAGGAGGGAACCGTCCAGGGACAGCGCGACATGGTCAGATTCCGCGTCCGGGAGGAAATATCGAGGATGGCGGACATCCCGCGTTTTGTCGTCCCCTGAGCCAGGCCGTCATTTTCCGTGAACACACCAAGGACAATTCTACTGGCCGTCTGGTTGACGGCTCTTTGCAGCGGGGCGCAGGCCGAGATCGTCCCGCAGGCTGAGGTGCCCGCATGTCTGCCCGCCGAGGCCCGCGAGACATTGTCGGTCGCGCGGGCAAAGCTCGCACGGCAGCTGGGGGAGCTTCACCAGCACGCGGACAGATTCAACGCCCGCTGGCCCACGCAGGTTCCCGCGGACTCGCCGGACTATCAGCAGGCGATGGGTGAACGGGCTCGATTGGACGCCGAGGAAAGGGATTTCAACGAGGCGGCCCGCGCCTACAACCGGTCGGTCGACGCGAGTCTGGGGGCCGAGCTCGAAGATCTCAATGCGCGCATCGCGGAAACGATGCGGCAGCTCAAGGGACTGCACATCGAACAACAGGCCGATGACCTGGAACGGATCGCGGAAAGGTCGACGGCCGCGCTGCGCGATCTGAAGAACCGGCTGCTGGCGCGGTTGCGGGAGTCGTTCTTCCTCCAGGGCGAGGAGGCGATGGCGGAGCGTGCGAGCAAACTCGCCGGCTCGGTGAGCCCGGAAACCGCCCGAAAGCTCGCCCGGCAGCTGGCCAAGGCCGGAGTCAAGGACGAGGAACTGCTGGAGTTCGTGCGCTCATTCGGCTCCAGGGACCGGGCGGCCCATTCGATGGAACAGTCCAGGCGATTCATCAGCCTGCTCAAACGGGAGAAAGACCTCTGGACGCTGTCCGGCGAGTTCGCGGCGTGGGAGGATGACGCCTCGGTCGATGCCGTGACCACATTATTGTCCTGGTGCTCCGATGACCCGGTGCTTCACGCCGTGATTCCGGTGATTCGCGCCGGCGACAGCGTGGCGGAAGCCTTCGGCATCCTCTCGATTCTGGGAAGCAGCGTGGACGAGCTGACCCCAATGACCGAGGACCGGCTCCGGACGATCGCCGAATTGAGCCGCCGCCTGCAAACGCTGATCGAATCCCGAAAAACGGTGCAGATGGAAAGGCAGAAGCTCCCATGAGCCCGCGCGGCCTGGCGACCGGTCCCATCGAGAACCGGTTGAAGGCGGTGATGGGGTGCGCCGCGGCGGTCGCGATCGCGGGCGTGGCGTGCGGGGCCGCCCCGTTCCCGCATCCGCGGGTGGCTGAGGAGATCCTCGCGGCCCGGGGCCAGGCCGACCCGGCTTTTGCCGCGGGTCTGGCGGCCGCGGACGGCGGGGATTGGGATCAGGCGATCGACCGGTTTACGGAGGCGCTGGCCAACAACCGGGAGGAGCCCGCGGTTCTTTGCAATCTTGGCCTGGCCCATGCGGCGGCCGGGCATGAATTGGCGGCTGATGCATGGCTTCGCGCCTATCTCGCGGCCGCGCCGGACGCGGCCAACGCCGGGGAAATCCGCAGGCGCATCGACCGCCTGGAGGACGCCGTCGAAGGCAAAGCCGGGAAAATCCTCGATCAGGCGGTCAGCGGGACCGAAAAGCTGGTCCAGTTGTACGGACCGCACGGCTCGTATTACCCCAAAGGATACCACCCCCCGGTCGCCTTTGTGAACGGCAGTCCCCTGGGCGGGGTCCCCGGCATCCTGCCCTACGGCAGCGACCTGTTCTTTGTGCTCAGGGCGGTGGCGCGGTCGGGCAATGTCGAGGGCGCCGTCCGGTTGTGCGAGACCTGGCATCCGATGCGGGATTGGGGCGACCCGGTGGCCCAGGGCCCCGAATCGCCCGATGCGACCGATCAGGTCAGCGCCGAACTCTGGTGCGCATTCGGGCAGAGCAAGGCAGAGGCCGGCAGGCTGGGAGAGGCCACTGCGGCGTTATTCCATCCGACCGGCGTTGGCAGGCTGCCCGCCTGGGAGGAGAGCGGCTCCATGGTCACGGTGCTGGACCCCGTGTTCCACGCGGCCCTGGAACTGGGGGATTGGGCGTGGGCGGACAGCTGCGTCAGTTATTTCAAGGAACTCGGGATGGCCGGCGACCGCGAGGACGCGCTGAGCAGGGCCCGCGATTCCTCGCGCGAAGCGATCGAGAACGACCCCCGAACGCCGCGCCAGGGCATTGTCGATGAATGGATCGAGCTGGCCACGGAACTCAGCGCCGACGAGGGGGGCCTCGATCCGGCCGCCGCAGTCAGGGAAGCAGGCGGGCCTTCGGCGGCGACATTGGGGGATTTTCCGCGCCGGCTCGCCGACGTGGTCGAGACGCACATCACGGCCGGCTTGAACCGGATTCAGCGCCAGGCGCGGAAGGCGGAGTTGCTGGCGCGGGCTCTTTGCGCGGCGGCGCAGGAGGAGATCCGGGCCAAGGACTACCCCAGGGCGCTGGTCGCCTGCGGTTGCGCCCTCGCGCTGGCACCGGAGGATGCGCACCCCTACTATTACCGTGCGGAAGCCGAGCGCGGCCTGGGAGACCAGGAGGGCGCCATGGCGGATCTCACGAAGGCCATCGAGATCAGCCCCGACGAGGCCGGTTTCCACACGGCGCGCGCCTGGTTGAACGAGGAGAAAGGCAACTACGACGGCGCAGTTGCGGACCTGCGCAAGGGGCTGGAGCTGGCGCCGCCGGGCAACTATTACAAGGAGCTGTTGCGGAACCGCCTGGCCCGCGTGGAACTCAAGCAGGGCGCCTATGATGCGGTTGTCGCGGACTGCGACGCGGCGATTGCATTGCATTCCGCAGACAAGGCCCGGATGCAACCCGCCGAACTGGGGAATGGGGATGACGTCTTCAAGGAAGACCACTTCTTCCGGCTTTTCGTCAGCGCCTATCGGCTGCGCAGCGACGCCCGGTTTGCCCGGGGCGAATGGGCGGGCGCCATGGCGGACCGCCGGCGGGCGATGGTGGACGTTTTTCGCGATTCCGGGCTCATGCGCTCCGCCGGCCGGGAGGCCGAGGATCATTTCGCACTCGCCGTGGCGCAATGCGCGAGCGGCAACGACGAGGGGGCGATTGCCGAATTCGACGAGGCCGCCGCGGCGATCGATGACCTCGGCAATGAAGGGGACTGGCCGGGCTTCGCGATCCTACACCGGCATGTGATTCTCGACCGGCTGGGCCGCGGTGACGACGGATTTGCCGCGACCGTTGCCTCCTGGTCGGAGGGGGGGACGCTGGCCCTTCCGGCATACGATTGGCTGAGGGCGGTCGGAATGTTCCTGACCGGAAGGCTGGGCGAGGACGCCTTGTTCGCGCAGGCCATGGCGCGGGAACCGGCGGATGAATCCGGGCAGCGGCGGCGCATGTGCACGGCATTCTATTTTTCCGGCATGACCCATTTGCAGGCCCATGATGTCGCGGCGGCCCGCAGGAGCTTTGTCAATTGCGTGGCGGTGGGTCAGCGCCACTTCCCGGAATACGGGCTTGGCGCCCGCGAACTGGCGCGGCTGCCGCCGCCGACATGGAGTGAAAGACTTAACGGACTGTTCGGGGGTTTCATGCACTGGTGGAACTCCCGGGGCGGGCAGTGAGGGCCGCCGGGGGCGATCCCCTGGCGATCGTCGATCGCGCGCTTTCAACGCGCCCGCCGTTGATGTTCTCCCGTTCACTGGCCGCTGTCCGGCAGACAGGAACACGTCAGAACGAGAGTGCCGCCCGGCCGATGAGGGAGGGCCGTGGGCGGCACATGGAGCGGGCAGGATATCATCTGCGGGCGCCTGCTCAGGGCACGGCGGCGCGCAGGGCGGCCGGGCGCGCGGTGACGGTGCTCTCGGCGGGAATCAGGCCATCGGACTTCGCCAGGAGGCGGATTTCGCCCGGCGCCCGGGTGGACTGCACGATGACCTGCGCCAAACCGTTGAACAGGCTCCGCCGGGCCGGCGGCGCCGGCGTCGCGACGCGCACGGATCCGAGCCTTGTGATTTCGGGAATGTGATTCAACTTGTCGTCAAAGGGCGTCACGATCAGCTGCACGCGGTTCATGCCTGCAACCAGCTGCGCCGGGTCGATTCGGAGCGCGGGACCAACCTTCGCGGTGTCGATGTCGCGCGCCAGCTCGCGGCCGTTGAGCCAAATCGTCGTCTTCGCGCCGAGCGCCGGCAGGAACAAATCCAACGTGCCGCCGGACGCGGCGGGCAGGTTGAACGTGCCGGAAAGATCGTAGACTTCGCCGGGCTTCGGGAGCGGGGCCTGGTAGTAGCCCAGCACGGGGAACGGTTGCAACGACCCTGGCTCCGCCGGGGCGGCCGTGCCAGCGGGCGCGATGCGGCCGCGCCAGTCTTCCACCATGAACAGAGCAATCGTCTCGGTGAACTTGTCCGGCTCGTGGCAGCCCGGATCGCCGTTGCCCACACCGATGATCCGCCCTCCTGTAACCTCAAAGTCCACCCGGTTGCCGGCGGTCGGAACGGTCCGCCCCTGCGCGTCGCGTGCCGAGACCGTGAATACCGCCGCGTCGGCGCCGTCGGCGTTGATGACCGTGCGGTCGGGCGTGAGCACGAGTTGCGCGGGCGCGCCAGTTGTTTCGACGCGGGTGGTTGCGACGGTTTCAGCGCCGCGATAGCCCCGGGCCTCGAGCGCGCCCGGCGCGTAGGCGACCTTCCACTCCACGTGGCCGTTGCGCGGCATGGCTTGCTTCCCGCGCGAGACGCCATTCAGGAACAGCTCGACAGCCTCGCAATTGCTGAAACAACCGACGGTGAACTCCTGGCCCTCCCGGCCCTGCCAGTTCCAGTGCGGATAGAGGTGGAGGACGGGCTCGCCGGTCCACCAGGCTTTGATGTAGTAGGCGGTGTCCTTCGGGAACCCGCACGCGTCGAGGAAACCGAAATGCGAGACGACCCCGGGCCAGCCGGACGGCCACGCCTCGCCGCGGAGGTCGAATCCGGTCCAGAAGAACAGGCCCGCGAGGAAGGGCCGGGCCGCGTAGTAATTCCAGCCCTTTTCGCTGTTGCCGCCCGTGTCGCCTTTCATCTGGGGCGAGAGGAGGGCGTGCGACGGGTCGTCGAAATAGATGCCGCGGGTGCACTGGGTGGTCGTCTCCTCGGTGCCGACTCCAGGATGGTCCGGGAACCTGGCGTGCTGCTCGTCGGGGTTGGACTGGTTGATGTAGTTGTAGCCGACGAGGTCGATCACGGTCGAGATGCCGCCCCATCCGCCGCTGTTCGCATAGGTGGTCCGGCGCGTCGGGTCGAGCCGGTGCGCGAACGCCTGCATCCTCGATGCGATGCGGGCGCCCTTGATGTTGCCTTCAAGCGCCCATTCTTCGTTGCCGAGGGACCAGGCGATGACGCCGGGGTGGTTGCGGTCGCGGCGGATCATGCTCTCAAGCTGGCCCAGTTGCTCCGGGCTCACGCCCATGAGGCGGTTCTCGTCGAGCACAAGCAAGCCGAGCCGGTCGCAGGCGTCGAGGAATTCGGGCGTCGGCGGGTTGTGCGAGGAACGACAGGCGTTTACGCCGATCTCCTTCAGCCGGGCGACGCGAAAATCCTGCAGCGCGTCGGGCAGCGCCACGCCCACGCCGGCATGATCCTGGTGATTGTTGGTTCCATGGATCTCAACGTGCCGGCCGTTGAGAAAGAAGCCGTGATCGGGATCAAAACGGATGGAGCGGATGCCAAAGGGCGTCTCGTAACGGTCCACCACGGCGCCGCCGGCGCGGATCGTGGTCGCGAGGCGGTGCAGCGCGGGCGATTCCAGCGACCAGAGCTGCGGCTGCGGGACGGTGAGAGCGACGGGAAATTCGCCCGTGCCGCCCGCGGCGAGCGAAAGCGAACGCAGCGCGCCGGCGGCGACGGCGCGGCCGTTGGGATCGATGATGCTCTGCTCGACATCGAAGGCCGCCTCCCCGGTGCCGTCGTTGGCCACGGTCGTTCGCGCAGTGACGACGGCTGCGCCTTCGCCAACCTCGGCCGTCACATAGGTGCCCCATTGCGGCACGTGCAGCGGGGCGGTCTTGACCAGCCAGACATGCCGGTAGATGCCCGCGCCCTCGTAGAACCAGCCCTCCTCCATCGTGGCGTCCACCCGGACTGCGATGATGTTGTCGCCGCCGTAGTTGAGGTAGTCGGTGAGGTCGTAGCTGAAGCCGGTGTAGCCGCATGCGTGGCGGCCCAGGTAGAAGCCGTTGACCCACACGATTGAATCGCGAAACACGCCGTCGAACTCAACGCTGATGCGCCGGCCGAGGTCGGATGGCGGGATGGCGAAGGTCTTGCGATACCAGCCGATGGATCGCTCCGGAACGTTGAAGCCGCTCGCCTTGTACCCGTGGCTTGAACTGGCCCTGGCGTCGAAGGGCGCCTCCACGGCCCAATCGTGCGGCAGGTCGAGCTGACGCCATCCCCGGTCTTCGAATGCCGCGGCGGCCGGACCGTCGGCATAGCCGGCCTTGGTCACATAGGAGAATTTGCCGGTGCCGTGGAAGAAATCACGGGCCTTGTCGAAAGGGTGCCCGAAGGCGAAACGCCAGCCGGCGTCCATGAGGAGACGCTCGCGCGGCGGAACCGGGGCGGATTCATTGGCAGGGAAAGCGGATGCTGCGAGCACCGCAGCGAGAGACAGGAAGCGGATGATCGGGTTCATGGGGTGAGCCGGAAGGCATCCATCTTCCATGAAACTGTCCGGAGGTCGAGCCGGCACCCGGCGGATGGCGGATGATCACAGCGGTTTTTCCGACGGAGCGGCGTTGCCGGGCCGGCTCGCAAACCATGGGGAGAATCCATGGCCCGGCGCCTGGGTGGTCGTGATATCCACGTTGACCGGCGTGGAGTTGGGCGGCATAAGATTGCCCGGTTTTGCCCCCGGCGTGGGCGCGGCAGCCCCTGTCCGCTCCCACGTCCTCGTCCCCCAAAGCAGGAGTGCCGAAGATGAAAATGACTTCCGCAGTTCTGGCCGCGTTTGCGGCCGCATCCGTTGCCGTTGCGCTCCACGCCCAGGTTAAGGAGTGTCCGCTGCCCCGCGTGGTTCAGAAGGACGGACGCTTCGCCCTTTTTGTGGACGATGCTCCGTTTCTGATCCTGGCCGTGGAGGATCAGGACATCGGTTTGGAGAGCACCTGGCCCGGGCGCGCGAAAGAGTGGAGCGCCATGGACTATTTGAGTGCCAACACGGTCGAAGTGCCGGTCTACTGGGATGAGTTCGAACCCCGGCCCGGACAATACGACACGACCTCGATCGACCGGCTCCTGGCCGAGGCGCGCCAGCATAATGTCCGCCTGATTCCGCTCTGGTTCGCGACGTACAAGAACGGCAGCCAGCACTACATGCCCCAATGGATGCTGCAGGCCCCCGACCGCTATTTCCATGCGGTCAACCGGAACGGGGAGGCGGTGGACTCGCCGTCGCCGTTCGCCGCCGCCTCGCTCGATGCGGACCAGCGGGCGTTCGCCGCCTTCATGCGCCACCTCAGGGATGTCGATGCGCAGCGCACCGTGATCATGGTCCAGGTGGAGAATGAACCCGGCAGTTGGGAAACAGTCCGCGACTTCTCCCCGGCTGCGCAGAAGGTCTTCGAAGCGCCCGTGCCTCCCGAGGTGCTTGGCGCAATGCGCGTGAAGGCCGCGGCCTCGCCCCCGAACTGGCAGGAGGCCTTTGGTCCCGATGCGGACGAGTACTTCCACGCATGGGCGGTGGCGCGATACGTGGGGCAGGTCGCCGCCGCGGGCAAAGCCGTTTATCCCCTGCCCATGGATGCAAACGTGGCGGTGCGCGACCCGTTCAATCCGGGCCCCGCCGGCCAGCCGGGCGCTCCCGGCAACTACGAGAGCGGTGGCGCCACCGACAATGTGATCCCCATCTGGAAAGTCGCGGCGCCGGCGATCGACATCCTGGGGCCCGACGATTATCGCGCCGATCCCACCGCCTATGTGAAGGTGCTCGATCTTTATCATCGCAACGACAATCCCCTGTTCCTGCCGGAGAGCGGCCTTCCCGGGGGTGATCCGGCCGGCGCCGAGGCCAACGGACGCTTCTTCTTCACGGCCCTCGGTCTCCAGGCCCTCGGAGTGTCGGAGTCCGACACCGCCCCGGAGCCCTGGCTCGCGATGAATTACCGGCTGCTCGGCCCGATGCAGCGGGACATCGCCCGCCTCAATTTCGAAGGGAGGCTCCAGGCCGTGGCGGAGCCGCAACACTTCCCCAATGGCGACCAGGGCAAGCTGACGCACACGCTGTCGTTCGGATCCTGGAACGCGGTGGTTTCCTACGGAACCTTCCGCTGGGGTTCCCCCGCGCCCAATCCGCTCCCCAGGGGGCGCGCCCTGGTGGCCCAGCTCAAGGACGATCAGTATCTGGTGGCCGGATACTACTGCCGGGTCGACTTCTGGCCGGCCGGCACCGGGCAGCAGCGCAAGACCCGGCACATCGTGCAGGGAACCGGACAGACTCCCTCGGCCCTGATTGACGGCAAATGGGTGCACCGGCAGTTCCTGCGGGTCGAACAGGGGGTCTACGAGAACGGCATCTTCAAGTTCCTGCGCACCCAGAATGGGGACGCAACAGACTTCGGACTCGTCTTCGGCGGCGACCCGGCGGTGCTGCGCGTCACGCTTGCCACCTATTAGCCCGGCCATCGCATGGAGCGACGGATGCCGCAACCAGCGGGCACGCCTGTCTCTGACCGGCGGTTTCGCCAGTCGATGACCGGCGCTGCGGGTCCATCCGGTCTCAACGACGCGCATGGAGGAACTCCGCCCGCGCGACCGATTGAACAGATGATCATCCCGGGGAGGTAATCATGCGAAATAACAAAATCGGCGCTCTCTCGATGCTTGCGGTGTGGGTGCTGTTCATGGCCGGCAATGCCCGGGCGACTCCCATCGAGCGTCTCGAGGGACGATATCTCAAAAGCCGCATCAAGCTGCGGATCGATGAAGACTGGAAAGTCCGCACCGGAAACATCCCCGGCGCGGAGGCCGCGGCCTTTGACGATTCCGCCTGGGCCACGACGAATGTTCCGCACGACATGAGCATCACCCTGGTGAGCACGGCCAACAACGATCCCGGCGTGGCGGGCTGGTACCGGAAACACTTCATGCTTCCCCCCGGGTTTGCCGGGAAGAAGGTCGTTGTCCAGTTCGACGGCGTTTATCATGACTCCCGGATCTACCTGAACGGCGCCTTGGTGGGCGGCCAGCGGTTCGGTTATATCAGCTTCTGCTGCGATTTGACGCCGTACCTTCACACAACGGGCGACAATGTGCTGGCGGTGTTCGTGGACAACCAGACCAGCCGCCGTTCGCACTTCTATTCCGGGACCGGCATTTATCGCCACGTCTGGCTCATCGCGACCGACAGGGTCCACATCAAGAATTGGGGAACCGCCGTGACCACGCCCAAGGTCGCGGCGGCCCAATCGGAGATCCGTGTCCGGACGGAGGTGGTGAACGAGCTTGCGGCCCCGCAGACGCGCATGGTTGAAACGACGATCTGCGATGAGGGCGGCAACGCCCTGCAGGCGGTCTCCACCCCCATTGCGATAGGGCCGGGAAGCTCGGCGACCTGCTCGCAGACGCTGACCCTCTCCGGCTGCAAACTCTGGTCGCCCTCGACCCCGGTGCGCTACTACGCGTATTCGAGGATTCTGGACGGCACGACGCCGACCGATGACTACATCACCCCGTTCGGGATCCGGGAGCTGGCCTATTCGGCGGCCGCGGGCTTTGCGATCAATGGCGTGCCGATCAAACTGAAGGGGGTCTGCATCCATCACACGCTGGTTCCAGCCGGGGCCGCCGTGCCCGATGCCATGTGGGAGCGGACCATCAAAGAACTGCTGGCCTCCGGATGCACGTCCATCCGGACATCGCACAACCCCCAGAGCCCGGAATTCTACGACTATTGCGACCGGTTGGGCATGATGGTCCTGGATGAATGGTGCGACAAGTGGTCCCAGACCAACGCCGGTTCGTTCTATGCGGATTTCGACCAGGTCTGGCAAAAGGACCTCACCTCGTTCATCGAGCGCGACAGAAACCACCCCAGCATCGTGATGTGGAGCCTCGGCAACGAGGTGATCGCCGATGCCAGGGTGCCTGATTACATTCCCGACACCCTCAAGATCCTGGTTCCGTTTGCCCGGAAACTCGACGGCAGCCGCCCCTATACGCACGCCTGCGTCTCGGGTTGGAACGACGCCCCCGGACTGGCCGCGCTCGCGCAGGTCGAAGACATCGTCGGGGTCAACTACCAGGACTTTCTCTATGGCGCCATGCATGAGAAGAACCCGGACGCCGTGATCGTCGGCACCGAACAGGACCCGTATTCAGTCCCGGGCAGCAATGTCCCCACCTGGTATGCCGTGCGGAACACGTCCTATGTGGTGGGCCACCATCTGTGGACGGGGGTGGACTACCTTGGCGAGAGCAAGGAAACCCTGGGCGCTGAGACCGGTTTCCTCGACAACTGCATCTTCCGCAAGTCGTGGTTCTATTATCAGCAAAGCCAGTGGAGCGAGTCACCGATGGTCCATATCGCCATAGGCAACGGCACGGGCAACGGACGCGCCATGCCCGTTCTGGCCGAGAATTGGAACCAGACGGGACCGGTCAACGTCGTCACGTTCACCAATTGCGCAAGCGTCGATCTCTACGTCAATGACACGAGGATCGGGACGAAAAGATCGGGTGATTTCGCCAGGACGGGGGTCATGCAGTGGACCAATGTTCCCTGGCATGCCGGCGCGATCAAGGCGGTCGGCATGATCGGCGGCAAGGCGGTGGCTGCGGACATCATCAGAACCGCCGGCGCGCCTGCGAAACTTCAGCTCAAGCCCGATCGGACCCGCCTGGATGCCGATGGGAACGATGTCGCCTGCATCGAAGTCGACGTCTGCGACGCGGACGGCAACGCCATTGTCACCGCCACCAATCTCATCCGGTTCACGCTGACCGGCCCGGGGCGGAGCGTTGGCATCGCCAGCAGCGACTGGACGAGCAATGAGCCGTTCAAGGCAGCCAGCCGGAAAGCCTGCAAGGGGAGGGTGCTCATCGTCCTTCAATCGACCCTGGTTCCCGGAACGATCGGCCTGACCGTGACCTCACCGGGGCTGCCCCCGGCCGCCTTGACTTTGAAGACCAATGGCCCGTTGGCCGCGGTCAGGAGGTGATCACCTTGGCACTTTGACCGGCTGGCACCGGTCAGGCTGATCTCCATCGCGCCCATCGTGATGTTTCCCGTCGGCGTCCGTGGGGTCGTGGCGCCGAACCGCCATCATTGGGGATTCGATGACCCGGCACATGCGAAGGGCACCGGCCAAGAGATCTTCGGAGATTTCCTTCCCGAACTAACGTTCACCCATGATGATCATGGGATTGCCCCGGAACGCCTTCATGTCGGCCGCCCGCGCTACGGCAGGAAGCGCCCCTGAAAACGCGATTCCCATCCGGTGCGCGGATCGAGGGGCGCCAGCTTGACATCGCCAAGCTTCAGCCCGCGGGCGATCATCTCGCTGTAATACACCGAGGTCCCGTCCGGACCGGCCGGGTCGAGGAGAAAAACCCGGCAGGCGCCAAGTTGTCCGATGTGGCGGCAGTGGTCGTAATGGGGATTCTCCATCAGCGATCGTTCCAGCCTGGAGGCGAGCCCCGCCAGGTTGTGGTGCGGGTCCGTCTCGAGAAACAGCGCATAGTGCGTGCCCGCGTCCGACGCGACCGGGGCGAGCAGAAAAAAGCGGGCTGCGACGCCCTGCGTCTCAAAACTGTGCGACACGGCCTGCTGCACGAACCAGCCGCTGAGCTTCTCGCCGAAGAGGTCCGAAACGTTGCCCTCCCGGGCGATGAATCGGAGGCACGGCGCTTCGCCGATGAAACCGGTTACCCGCACCAGGTCGCCCAAGGAATAACGATAAAGCCCGCTTCCCGTCGTGACGATGACGCGGTAGGTCTGTCCGCGCTTGAGCTGATGGGCGAGATGGACGGCTCCGGTATCCGGGGCCTGGAACTCGAGAAAATGCGACCGAACGGAGATGACGGGGTCGACGCCGACCGTCAACGGCAGCGAGACAAACGCCTCGGCGGCGATGAGTCCCTTGCCCTGAAGCTCGACTCCCGGAAACAGAGCCTGCAGCCGCGCCGCGTAGATCTCGCTCGGCCCGGTGGTCCAGCAGCTGATGACCCGCAGATTCGGCCACGCCCGGACGGGCCAACCGGGTTCGAGCCGTCCCTGCGCCGTAAGGCTTCGCAACTCGTCCGCCCGCGCCCGCGCGCGACGCCCTCCGCGGCTGGCAATCAGATCCAGCACCACGTCCCTGCGCGCGAGGAAATGGTCGAGCAGAATCGTCAGAAACGTGGGGCTCCAGACGGAGACGAACCCCAATCCGTCATCCGCAAGAAGGGTGGCAAGGCATTGGTCCCTGAACGGACCGATCTCGCCGGTCCGGATGGAGCGCTCGCCCACCGCGCTGACGAGATTGAAGAACGTGTGCGCGAAGAAACCGAGGTACGAGGAATCGCGATCGAACCCGATGTCGAGGTTGCCGGAGGTCTTTTTGGGGGCCGAAGGCGGCGACACCGACCAATAGGCCGAGCAGCCCAACATCGACGGATGCCGGCGGTACATGGCATAGAGCATGGAGGCGATGCCCCGGCGGAATTCGGCGGCGGCAGACGCGGTCCACGGGATCAGTTTCGACACGGAAGTCGACCCGCTCGTGATCTGAAACCGCCCGACGCGTTCCCGGGTCAGCACGTTCGGCTCGCCCCGGGCGATTGCGTCGATGGCTTCGGCATATCCCTCGTAGCCTGTGACCGGGACGCGCTTCTGGTAGTCCTCGACCCGGCGGATGTCTGCAAACCCGTGGCGTCGCCCGAATCCGGTGCCGGCGTTGCGCCTAAGCAGGTCGAGCAGGAGTCCCTGCTGCGTCCTCTCGACCTGCTTGAGCGCCGCGGAAAACCGGGCGAACTCCGGTCCGCAACTTGCGACCCAGATGCCGTTGGCGAACCGGCGGATCAATCGGGTGGGGGCTGGTGGAGTCATAGGGTGCGTCTACGAGGGCGCGATGGCGGAAATCCGGATTTGAACCGCGGCGGTCCCTCCTCACATCGCGCCGATCTCAAGGTCCGGCACAAGCTCGGGCCGGAGCCGGCGCACGGATTCCGCCGTGTCATCCCAGGCGACGGCGAACAGGCGGCTTGGCATGAGAACCGGGTTTCGTGCACGCAGCTCCTCGACCAGCGGATTCCGCTCGTGCATGCCGGCGATGGCGTAGTCGAAGCGGCCCCGCCGGCGCACGATGATTTCGTCGAGAAGCGAACAGAAAACGCACCGGTCGTTGTCGCGGATGCAGACGAGCGAGAGCATGAAGTAGTTGAGTCTGCCGGGAGCGGGCAGCGCCGGGCGCCCGCGGCAGGCCGCAATGAAGTTGATGAACCGACGGAGCATGCGAAGTGAAGGGGCATACCCGGTGATGCGCCAGCACCGGAAGCTCCGCTGGTCCCATGCCGCCGCAGTGCCGACGAGTTCGGACCCCCGCCATGCCAGAATGATGTCCTCCCAGTTCAGGCCGTGAAGCACGCCGCCGCCCCGGCCGAAATCGTCGGGCTCATAGACCGGAAAGAACTGCCGTTTCGAACCCTCGCTCCGGAGGAAGCCGACGAGCGCCGAACGATCGTCGGGCGTCGCCGGCCGCAGATGCAGCTGCGGGGAGCCGCCCCGACTGCGCGGCCGCAGGCCGACGGCCATCGTGAAGAACCTGCCGAGATCCTCGTAGCGGGGCAGCCCGCAACGGAACGATCGAAGTTGCGCGAGCGCCGGACGGTTGTCCTCCATGATCGTGCAGAGGTAGAAGGGCGCCCGCCCGTCCGCGTGGCGTTCGCGGAGAAACTGGTGACCCCGCGCCAGCAGCGTTCCGCGCTGCGCTTCGGGCGCGATCCGGAGACCGCTGAGGTATCCGACGGGCGCGATCGCGCCGTTGACCCACATCGGATGAATCGACCGGTGGGCGACCGCTGCCAGCCGGCCGGATGCGTTGTCGCGACACATCAGGACTTCATTCCACCGGCCTTCGGGCCGGAGGGAGGCGAAGTAATCCGGTGCACGTTCGAACGCCATCCGGATCGTCCCCTGCATCGGGATGGCGGAGGAGAATTCGCGCAGCCCGGGTTCGTCCGCAGGCGTGGCGATGCCAAATTCGAAACGGCTCATGTCCGGTTGCGGAGGAAATCACGGCCAGTCGGCGCGCAGCCCCGCGACATCGAGCACGGCTGCAGCTCCGCACGCAGGTTCGTGCCGATCCGGGCCCGCGGCCCGGGCAGATTCCCGCTGCGTGGCGATGATCGGGGATCGATTGGTTTCTCCGGGCGACAGCCTGGGGCGACGCTGACCATGATCCGATCTTTCAACCGGGGACGCAGCGATTGCCAACTCAAAATCGGGCGGCGGATGCCGGCCGAACGCGCTTCGGGTCGCGGCAACGGGAAGCAGGCTGCCGGCAATCCGCCGCCACCTCGAGGGAGCCGCCGCCCGCGCAAGACGGGCGGATTCATTCCCGGATGGAACCTCCGGTTTTCTCCCGCAGGGGCGCGATCTTGCCGCGCCGTGCCGTAGCCTTGCGAAGGCTGGTCGCGCCCTCGGGGATGGGCGCAGCGAGACTGCGCCCCTGCCGCGAAGGAACATGGGTTGGCGCTGCCGGGAATGAATCCGCCCTGCCCGGCACAAAACGGGCGCATCTCCCGATTGTCGGTGACGTCTGGCGCGCGCAGCTGTGGCACGGGCATCCTGCCCGTGGGCGCGCGCCAGGCAACATGGGCAAGATGCCCATGCCACTCACGCCACCGTCAATCGGCAGATGCGCCCGCACAAAACCATGGCTCCGATCCGGGCTTGCCGGTTGAGAGGATAAGCCTTTGCCTGTCGCAGGATACCGGCGATCCATCGCTATGGCCACTCCTCACCACGCCCCGACCCCCGAAGCCACGACCGTTGTCGATCGTGCGCCGCGTTCCCCGTCGCTGTTCGCGACATTGATGCCGGCGGTGTCCGCCTTGTTGTTGACGTCGCTGGTCGTGTCCTGCCGGGCGAAGTCCGATGCGAACCGTCCGCAGTCGGGCGCCCGTGACGACGCTCCCCGCGCGGTCCATTGTCTCGGGCGGGTGCTGCCCGGGGAGAAGGTCCTCGTCCTGGCCGCGCCCCCGGGCTCCATCGTCAGGGACTTGCTGGTGCAGCGCCGCGACCGGGTGAAGCGGGGGCAGACGATCGTCGTGTTCGACCGCTTTGCGTCGGCAGATGCGGGAGTCCGCCAGGCCGGGGCCGATGTGCAGATGGCCCGGGTCGAGCTGGATCGGGCACAGGGCGAGGAAAAGCTGGCGGAGATCGCCGCCCAGGAGGCGAGCGTGCAGCGCTGCAGATTTGAACAGGAGAAGGCGGCGGCTGACATGAACCGTGCAGAACACCTGAGCAGCGCGGGGTCGATGTCGCAGGACGATTTCGAAAACGCCTCCCTGCGCCTCAAGCGCGCCGGCGCCGAGCTTGAGGAGGCGGACAAGCGGCTCGTCGCCCTGAGGACCGCGAGGCCCGCCGATATCGCGGTCGCGGAGAGCCGGCTGGCCTCGGCGCGGGCGGCGCTGGAGCGCGCCCGAGCCGAGGCCGATCTCTGCGTCATCCGCGCGCCGGTCGACGGCGTCGTGATCGACGTCAACGCATGGCCCGGGGAGGCCGTCGGGCAGCTCGGCGTGCTTGATCTCGGCGAGACCGACCGGATGATCGTCGAGGCCGAGGTGTACATCAACGACGTGAAGCACGTCGCGCCCGGGGCGCCGGCGCGGGTGCGGGGGGACGGTTTCGCCGGCGAACTGACCGGCACGGTCGCCGAGGTGGTGGGGGAGGTCGGACCGAACGCCTTGTATCCGAGTGATCCATACACCTACGCGGACCGGCGGGTGGTGAAGGTCCGCATCCGGCTCGACGACGGCGCGCGGCTCGCGGCCTTGAGCAATGCCCAGGTCAACGTGACGATCGGACCATGAGCGCCTTTTTGGACGGCTTGCGCAACCGCACCTTCCCGCTCGGAATCCCGCTCTCATGGCTTCAGTTGATCGCGGAGCGGAAGCGCTTCTCCGCCGCGGTGGCCGGCGTCGCGTTCGCGGTGACGCTGATGATGTATCAAATGGGCATGTACATCGCGATCTTCGAGAAGGTCGTCTATCCGCACCGGGCCATGCGCGGCGACCTGGTGATCACCAACCGCGACTACAACAACCTCTATTCCAACAGCCTGTTCACGATCAGGAGGCTTGAGCAGGCGCTGGGCGTCGAGGGGGTCGAGTCCGTGGCGCCCGTGTACCTCGCCTGCGCGAACCTGCGCAATCCCGAGACGGGGCAGACCATGCGCATCTACGTGTTTGGCGTCGTCCCCGCGCGCAATCCCTTCGCGCTGCCGGAGGTGGAGCGCAATCTCGGCCTGCTCTCCAGCCCGGAGGACGTGCTCTACGACCGGAAAGGCCTGAAGGAATACGGCCCCATCGAGCGCCTCTTCAACCGGCAGGGCAGGGTCGAGACCGAGCTGGACTGCCATCGGGTCGTGATTCGTGGATTGTTCACGATGGGCGGCACGATCTCGTCGGGCGGGCACATCATCGCCGGCGAAGAGGCGTACTTCCACATCTTCCCGCAGGCGCCGCGCAACATGATCAGCGCCGGCATGGTCCGGCTGCGCCCCGGCGCGGAACCCGGGAGCGTGGCCGAGCGCCTGCGCGCGGTGCTGCCGGACGACGTCAAGGTCTGGTCGTACGACGGTTTTGTGGCGGAGGAGAAGCGGTACTGGAGCGAGCGCTCGCCGCTCGCCTTCGTGTTTCTCGGGACGATGCTCGTGGCGATGATCGTCGGGGCGGTGATTGTCTACCAGATTCTCTACACCAACGTCAGCGACCACATCCACGAGTACGCCACGCTGAAGGCGATCGGCGTCGGGGACCGCTTCTTTCTGCAGCTCATCCTGCAGCAGTCCACGATCCTGATGGTCTGCGGCTTCGTGCCGGGGACCGCGATCACGGCGCTGCTCTACGCGCTGACGCGCACCAAATCGGCGATGCCGGCGTACCTCACGCTTCCGATCATGTCGTTTGTGTTCGTGCTCGCGTTCGTGATGTGCGGCCTTGCGGGCATCCTTGCGTTGCGCCGCCTCAGGCAGGCCGATCCGGCCGACGTGTTCTGATCATCGCCGTGGACACCGTGATTTCAGTGAAGGACCTCAGGCACGCATTCGGCGACGGCCCCCTGCGCCGCGAGGTGCTGCACGGCGTGAGCACGGAGTTTCACAAGGGCGAGATCGTCATCATCACCGGGCCGTCGGGCTCCGGCAAGACGACCCTGCTCACGCTCATCGGGGCGCTCCGGTCGGTGCAGCACGGATCGATCACGGTCGGGGGGGAGGACCTGGGGCGCGTGGGAGCCGCGCAACTGGCCCGCGTGCGCAAGCGGATCGGCTTCATTTTCCAGGCCCACAACCTGATCGATTCGCTGACCGCAAGCCAGAACGTGCAGATGGCGTTTGTCGGAGGAGACCAGCCGCCGGCGGAGGAGGCGCGCCGCATCGCCCTCGATGTGCTGGGAGAGGTCGGCCTCGCCGAACACGCCCACAAACTGCCGCGGCACCTTTCCGGCGGGCAGAAGCAAAGGGTCGCGATCGCGCGCGCCCTGGCGCGCAAGCCGGCCATCATCCTCGCCGACGAGCCCACGGCGGCATTGGACAGCAGGACCGGGCACGAGGTCGTGGACATCCTGCATCGCATGGCGCGGCAGATCGGCTGCACCATCCTGATCGTCACGCACGACAACCGCATCCTCGACGTGGCGGATCGCATCATCCGGATCGAGGACGGATGCATCGAGGAGACCCATCTCGGCATGGAGCGCCTGCTGGGCGAGATGGAGAACCTCGTCTCCCTGTTGCCGCCCCTGCTGACCCCGTACGCCGGGCACGCCGAGCGGCCCGGGGGGGCGGCAGCCGTCCGGGATCCGGCCTTCGGGCGAAAAGCGACGGGGGTGCGCCATGAGCTGACCGCGTTGTCGCAGGGACGCCTGTCGGCCGGCCTGAGGGCCCGCCTCGACGCGCTCGCGGAGATGGTCGGAGCGGTGGTGTCGATCGAGGACACCCTGGCCGGGCTGCTCGGGCTGCTTTCGGATCCGTCCGTCCCGGGCGCCGCGGGCATCGTCGACATGATCACGCAGTCCGCGGAGTTCTTCATCCTCACGACTGCAGACACCCTGGCGTCGCGCGAGGACGAAGACATCCGCCTTCTGCTGTCGCTGTCGGGCGACCGGAACGCCGCGATCGAGAAGCTCAGGGACCGGTATTTCGCCGGGCAGGCGCAGCTCGACGGGCGGCAGCGCGCGCTGCTTTTCGACCTGACCAACGCATTCGCCCGCCTGGTGTATTTCGTGAACCGGATCGCGTATCAACTGGAGCGATACACGCACAAGCCGCCGCCGGGGTGAGCGGGGGCTATCGAACCGGGGAAAGCGGACCGGGAGCCGGGGAGCACGGGCGGCACCGGCGGGCGGCGTTGCGCACGGGACTCCCGGCGCCGGTCGACCGTGCCTGCGGCTGCGCCATCGTTCGAGCCGCTCCGGGCCCCGCGGCTTTTCGGAGGGAACCAGGCCTGGGCGGAAACCGCGTGTTGCCGGGTTTCCGCCGGCAGCCCGGATTCAGGCGAGCGCCTGCTCGAGCGAGGGATACAACTCGAAGATCCCGGTGAAACCGGAGATCTCGAAGACCCCGGCCACCGCCGGCTGCAACCGGCAGAGGCGCATGCGGATGCCGGTCGCGTGCGTGCGCTTGCGCAGGGAGAGCAGGGCGCGCAGTCCGGCGCTGCTTACGTAGACCAGCCCCGCGCAATCGAAGACGAATGCGGGGCTGCCGCTGGCGAGCAGCGCATTGATCCCGGCTTCGAACGCGGCGTGATTCGCGGTGTCCAGTCGTCCTTCAATCTCGACGATGGTTGTGGTGCCTTGTTGGCGGGTCTTGATCTGCATGGCGGGGAGGGTCGTGTGTGCGGCGGGAGAAAGATCTTCGCTGCGGGCGGGCAAACCGGTCGCGGTGGCGGAGGACCTGGCGCCCGCCGGACAGAAGCTGCTCGAGGAAAAGATGATCGGGATCAAGGTGGTGCTTTGCACGTCAAGAACGATCGACCAACTGGAGGACTCCGGCTTTCGCACCGCACTGATCTTTCGCTTCGGCGTGCGAACCCTGCAGGTTGCGGGGTGACCCTTCGCCGCTTCGCTCCGTCGAACCGATGATCAATCCCGGAACCGGCTGAGCGCGCAAAGGGTGGCCCCAACTCGCTTTCTTCATCGCTGCGCAGGCGGGGCACAGGAGACAGCCGATGGATCCAACTTTTCATCTCGTGGCGGCGGCACAATCGGTCTGCTGCAATTGAGGCGCTTGAGGATCTCTGCCTCGCAGCGGCCAACAACGTACAGATACTCCTTGTCCTTCCAGCAGCGCCAAGCCGCGGCGTAGGCCGCGATCCAGTCAAATGGAACCGCCGTTCCATGGAGATTGCCTTTCTCCGCCCGGTACCACCTCTCCTTTTCGATCTCGCGAATCTGCTCCTGGGATTCCGCAGCGGGGTCGATGCTGCCTGTCTCTTGAATCAGCCGCCTCGTAGCTTGCAGGAGAGCCGATGCGGCAGATTGCCCACCCGCCATCTGGATGATCGTATCGCGGTGTTTCTCCACAAAACCAAGCAACCGTCCGGTCAGCGCCTGCAATTGTCCGGTGCGCCAGTTATTCTCCATCGCTTCGAGTTCGCCGAGACCTAAAAAGGCGGGGTTGTGTGTGTCGTTGTCGGCATCCATGGTTGGCTTGGGTATCCCGGGGGCGCCATCGATCTAAGGTTAGATTCTCCATGATCCGCAACCCATTTGCGATCTCGATCCCATCAAGGAAGTGTCTGCCTTCTGACGCCGCTGATGATCGTTTGCCGTGGCACCGCGCTGGGCTTTGGTTCGCGCGTCGGGTCCCATTCCACGCCCGGGGCGTCGGAACCAAGTGACTTAAGTTGCCTCGTTTTCAACGGAATGCTGCGTTAGAACATCAGATTCCAGTGCCGGCGTGGATTCGCGTTAGTTTTCTTGCGGTGCTTAAAAACAGGCGTTAATTTCTAAAGATGCCTTCGAAAGAGGCAATTTGTTTAGCCGCAAACAGAATGCCCTGAGCGCTTCCGAGAAACGCGGATGAACCGGGTTGGAAAAAAGAAGGGCGTTGTATCGGCACCCACACACGCGCGTGCCAAGGCTGCCTTGCGCGAGAGCGAGGAACGTTATCGCGCGCTCGTGGAAGCTGCGCCTGACGTGATCTATGTGATTGCCGCCGACGGTACGCTGACGTCACTGAATCCTGCCTTTGAAGAAATCAGCGGCTGGCCGCGGGCCAACTGGATCGGCAAACCGTTTTTGCCGCTGGTCGATCCCGAAGACCTGGCGCTGGCCAATGAAACGTTGCAGCAAGTGCTGGGAGGCGAGACTCCACCCGTCCATAGGCTGCGGATTCTGTCCAGAACGGGGGACTATCTGTTCGGCGAATTCACCAGTACGCCGTATGTCGAGCAAGGCCGGATCGTCGGCGTGTTGGGCATCGCCCGCAATATCACCAAGCGCACGCGGGCTGAGGAGGAACTTCGCGCCTCCCGTGAGCAGTTGCGGGCCCTGACCGTCCATCTGCAGACCGTCCGCGAGGAGGAACGCATCCGCATCGCCCGCGCAGTCCACGACGAACTGGGCCAGGAGCTCACCGGCCTGAAGATGGACCTGCGGTGGCTGGAGCACGGCTTGGAGGACTTCCGCGACCCGCGCGCCAGCCCGCTCCTCGAGAAGACCATGGCGGCGACGGACCTGGTGGACACCACCATCAAAACAGTGCAGCGCATTGCCGCGGACCTGCGCCCGGCAGTCCTCGACAAATTGGGCCTGGTGGCGGCTGTGCGCCGGGAAGCAAGCCAGTTTCAGCAGCATTCCGGGATCGCCTGCCGCCTGACAGGGCCGGACCTGGATCCGCAACTGCCGGAACCGACGGCAATAGCGTGTTTCCGCTTTTTTCAGGAAGCCATGACCAACGTAGTCCGGCATGCGGAGGCAACCGCGGTCGAGGTGGACTTCCAAACGCCGCCAGAACGGTTTTGTCCTGGAGGTCCGCGACAACGGCAAAGGCATTTCAACGGGGCTCGCGGAGAATGCCGGATCGCTGGGCCTGCTCGGCATGCGGGAACGCGCCCGCGCCTTGGGCGGCGAGCTGACGGTTGAGCCGCGCGCAATGGGCGGCACCCTGGTCAGGCTCTGGATTCCGAAGGCGGACAAAAGGTGATGGACCCAAGGTCCCGGCAGCGGATCCAGGGCGGATCCATTTTCAGGTGGAACGTCTGGATTCCTCCCGTAGGGGCGCAGGCTTGCTGCGTCCCTTTGAAGGCTACGGCATGGCAGGCGAGATCGCGCCCCTACAATGGAGGGGAACGCATCGCGATGACACGGCTTGCTCATCGCGCCATTCTCTGTGGAATATCCGGGTCAGCGAGCCGCTTCGCCTGACCGCAAACATGCCCACTATTTCCCAACCGACACCGGCCGGCGGTTCATACCTGCGCATCTTGATTGCCGACGACCATCCTCTCGTGCGGCGGGGATCGATCGACCTGCTGACCCGGGAATTCCCGCGATTGATAACCGGCGAGGCCGGGGATTCGCGGGAGGCGGTCGACCTTCTTGCGAAACAGGACTGGGATCTGTTGCTGCTCGACATCAACATGCCCGGCCGCAACGGCCTCGATGTGCTGGAGGAGGCGAGGAAGATCCGGCCCGGGATGCCCGTGCTGGTCCTGAGCGCCTATGCCGAGGAGGAGTTCGCCGTGCGAGCCTTCAAGCTCGGCGCGGCCGGCTATTTGAACAAGCAGTGCGTCCCCGACGAGTTGTTCGCCGCGGTGCGGAAGATCCTCGCTGGCGGAAAATACGTGACGGCCTCATTGGCTGAACATATGGCGGCGCTGCTCGGTGGTGAAATCTGCCAGGCGCCCCATGAAGCGTTGTCCCGTCGTGAACTGCAGGTGTTGCAGATGATCGCATCGGACCGGACCCTCAAGGAGATTGCGGCGGAACTGTCGCTGAGCGAAAAGACTATTGGCACCTACCGGGCGCGCATCGCGCAAAAGACCCGCCTCAGCTCCAAGGTCGAAATCACCCGCTACGCCCTCAAGCACAAGCTGGTGGAGTGAGGCGCAACCAAAGTAGCGAGCATCGAGGAGCGAGCATGAATCCGGGCGATCCTGCTCGGATGAGCTCTGCTTGGTGTCTTTGTGGTGAAATCGTCCGGCTCTGGTCTTGGTCCATCCCAATCCCAAATCCGGTGAGATCGTCCGACTCTGGGCTTAGCCCTGACCGATCCCCAATCCTTTGAACCACAAAGGCACAGAGACACAAAGGTCGATCCACGACCCCGCCGCCTTGCGTCGGGTAAACACCTGACCCGCCGTTTCCGCTAATCCTGACGACAGAATCAGGATCGGCGGCGGTGACCGCAATCCGTCCCGCCGTTATACTCCAGTCGGAATGGACGTAATGGCAGACATCGGTCGAGCGGCACAAACGCTCGTCGCCCCTCAAGCCTACGGGGATCCGGCCGCCCCCGAGCGCATGCTCCGTGTTCTCTTTATCGAAGATTCTCCGATCGTGCGCGAACGACTGATCGCACTAATAGCCCAACTGCATCTGCCCATCCGGGTGGCGGCGGCCGACGGCCAGCAGGCCGTGCCGCGCTTTGAGAAGCTGGGCCCCGATGCCGTGGTGCTGGACGTTGAACTGCCTGGGTTGAACGGTTTCGACTTGCTGGCCCAGTTCAAACTGCAACGGCCGGGCTGCGTGGTAATCATGCTCACGACCTACGCCTATCCGGAATTCCGCGAGAACGCGATGCGACTGGGCGCGGACTATTTCTTCGACAAGGCCATGGAGTTTGAACGCGTCACCGAGGTACTGAGTGCCCTGGTCGCAACCCACCTTCCGCCGGTATGAAACCACCCCCCGACGACCGAGCTACCCGACCGGCTCCCGCCCGACCGAAAGTTGCGGAGAAACGCGCCCGCGCGTTCCTGCCAGTGTTAGCTTCCGTTAGAGCTCCGCATCAGACCGATGAACCACAAAGGCACAAAGGCACAAAGACCAAACACGGGACAGAGGATCGGCAGCCGCCCTTTGTGACTTTGTGTCTTCGTGGTGAATCCTCCGGTTGGATCCGAATTCCCGCAGTTCAATCTGAGCCAGTGAACAGCAACCACGACCATGCCAAACCGTGAGACCAACGATAAGCGCTCCCTTGGCGTGATGGTCGCGATCTTTGTCTGCATGGCAACGGGCATCCTGGCGGCCGGCTGCTTCTATTACCGAAACTACGAAACGCATTACCGCTCCGCGGTCGAAAGCCAGCTCTCCGCCATCGCGGATCTTAAAGTGGACGAGTTGGTGCAGTGGCGCAAAGAGCGGCTGGGCGATGGGGGGGCCTTGTTCGACAACGCCGCCTTCGCCGCCCTGGTGCGTCGTTTCCTCGGACAACCAGAAGACGTGGAGGCACGCCGCCAGCTTCGATCTTGGTTCGACCGAATCCAGACGAATTTCCTGTACAACCGCGTCTTCCTGCTCGATCCACGGGGCGCCCTGCGGTTGTCGGCCCCCGACACGCCCGAACCTCCCGCGGCCCATCTGGCCCGGGATGTCGCGGCGGCCCTGCGCTCGGGGCAGGTGACCTTCCTGGATTTTCACCGCGATGCCCCCGACCGTCCCATCTTCCTGGCCATCCTGGTCCCCATCTTCGCCGAGTCGGAGGCCCACCGCCCGTTGGGGGTGGTGGTTCTTCGCATTGATCCCGCAATTTATCTTTACCCGCTGATCGAACGCTGGCCCACGCCCAGCCTGACCGCTGAGACTCTGCTCGTCCGCCGGGAGGGCGATGGTGTCGTCTTTCTGAATGAACTGCGGTTCCAGAAGAACGCCGCCCTGACCCGGCGCGCTCCCTTGGACCAGAAGACACTGCCGGCCGTCCGGGCCGCATTGGGCCAGGAAGGCGTCATGGAAGGCATCGACTACCGGGGCGTGCCGGTGGTGGCGGCCCTGCGAGCCATTCCCGATTCGCCATGGTTTCTGGTCGCCCGCATGGACACCACGGAGGTCTATGCGCCGCTGCGAGTGCGACTCTGGCAAATAGTCGTTTTGGTCGGCTCTTTGCTCTTCGGCGCAGGGGCCTTGGTGGGCCTGGTCTGGCGGCAGCAACGCATCCGGTTCTACCGGGAGCGGGCGGAGAATGCCAGCCGCATGGCGACGGTGGTTCGAGACTCGAACGATGCGATCACGATCCAGGACTTCGAGGGGCGGATCACCGCCTGGAACCGCGGCGCCGAGCTGATGTATGGCTACAGCG
The DNA here is from genome assembly GCA_963827125.1 of uncultured Verrucomicrobiae bacterium. Lineage (GTDB taxonomy): Bacteria > Verrucomicrobiota > Verrucomicrobiia > Opitutales > Opitutaceae > Fen-1467. The sequence continues at coordinate 339,431 of CAWHAC010000010.1, read as the reverse complement.
AGGAAGAGGCGCTGGTGGCAAACATCGAACGCCTCACAGCCCCCGGCAAGGTGGCCGAGCAGAAGGATTTCATCCGCCGGCTGATCGCGGGTGAAGCAATCACCTCGTTTGAGACCCAGCGGGTGGCCAAGGACGGCCGGATTCTCGATGTCTGGATGACCGTCACGAAACTGGTGGACAAGGCCGGGAAACCGATCGGCATTGCCTCCACCGAGCGCGACATCACCGAACGAAAACGGACGGAGAATGCGTTGCGGGAGTCCAATAACTACCTGGAGAACCTCTTCAACCACGCGAACGCCCCGATCATCGTCTGGGATCCGCAATTCCGCATCACCCGTTTCAACCACGCCTTCGAGTCCTTGGCCGGACGAAGCGCGGATACGGTCATCGGGAAGTCGCTGGAGATTCTCTTTCCGCCGGCCTCGGTGGAGGGCTCGATGGCGCTCATCAAGAAGACCACCGGGGGCGAACGGTGGGAGACGGTCGAAATCGCCATCCTTCACCTCGACGGTTCGATCCGCACCGTCCTCTGGAACTCCGCCACGCTTTTCACCGCCGATGGCAAGACTCCGGTGGCCATGATCGCACAGGGGCAGGACATCACCGAGCGCAAACGGGCAGAGGAGGAAATCCACGAGCTCAACACCGGGCTGGAACAGCGCGTGCGCGAGCGCACCGACGAACTGCAAGCGGCCAACCAGGAACTGGAGGCGTTTTCCTACTCGGTGTCGCATGACTTGCGCGCGCCGTTGCGGCATGTGCAGGGTTACGTGGACATGCTCGCGCGCGAGGCCGAAGGCCGGCTTTCGGACAAGGGCCGGCGGTATATGAAGACCATTGAGGACGCCAGCCGGGAGATGGGCGTGCTGATCGACGACCTGCTGGCGTTTGCCCGCATGGGCCGCGCAGAGATGATCGAGACCAAGGTCGACCTAGGCGCGCTGGTGCGCGAGACCCTGCGTGAAATGGAGCCGGCCACGCCCGAGCGGAACATTGTCTGGAAAATCCCGCCCTTGCCCGCCGTGCAGGCCGACCCCGCGATGCTCAAGCTGGCTTTGGCCAACCTGCTGGGCAACGCGGTGAAATTCACCCGCCCGCGCGACCCGGCACAGATCGAGATGGGTCGCGCGGGCGCGGAGGACGGTCGCGTCATCTTCTTCGTGCGCGACAACGGCGTCGGGTTCGACCCGCAGTATGCCCACAAGCTTTTCGGCGTGTTCCAGCGGCTGCACCGGACCGAAGATTTTGAAGGCACCGGCATCGGCCTGGCCAGCGTGCGGCGGATCATCGCCCGGCACGGCGGGCGCACCTGGGCGGAGGGCAGGCTCAACGAGGGCGCGACGTTCTATTTCACTCTGAAAGGTTCAGCGGTTCAGGGGTTCAAAGGTTCAACGGTTCAGGGGTTCGAAGGTTCAACGATGAACAAGCCAGACGGGCGCGTGCCGCCGTTCGCAGATTCATCAACTACCTCAAAATACACCAAACCCGCATGACCCATCAACCATGACCCGGCGAACCCTGAACCCGATGCCCTGAGAAACTGCGAATGGCCCCATGAACACCGAACTGAAACGCATCCTGCTGGTCGACGACAGTTCCCGCGACACCGAGCTGACGCTCGACGCCCTGGCTCAAAACAACCTGGCCAACGAGGTCGTCACCCTTCGCGACGGCGTCGAGGTCCTCGATTACCTGTATCGGCGCGGCCCGTTCGCCGGCCGCGCCAACGGCAATCCTGCCGTCGTGCTCCTGGACCTGAAGATGCCCAAGGTGGACGGCATCGAGGTGCTGCGGCAAATCAAGAGCGACCTGCAGCTCAAAATGATCCCGGTGGTGGTGTTGACCTCCTCGCGCGAAGAGCAGGACTTGGTCAAGAGCTACGAACTGGGCGTCAACGCCTACATCGTCAAACCGGTCCAGTTCCCGAAATTCGTCGAGGCGGTGAAACTGGTGGGCGCTTTCTGGGCCGTGGTCAACGAGCCGCCGCCGGGCAGCGTGCGTCCGATCCGGCCCAAGACACCATGAGGTCAACGAGGCGGCTGCGATGAATAGTCCGGTACAGATTCTTTATCTCGAAGACAGCCCGCGCGATGTGGAACTCGTGCGGGACAAACTGCAGCAGACCACCAGCTTGGTCTGTGAACTGCGGGTCGCGAGGGATCGCGCCGAATACGAGGCCGCGCTGGCGCAGACCCGTTTCGACCTGATCCTCTCGGACTACAGCCTGCCCGACTACGATGGCATGGCAGCCCTGGCATGGGCTCGTGAGAAACAGCCCGATGTCCCTTTCATCATGGTCTCCGGCACGCTGGGCGAAGAGAAGGCGGTGGACTGCGTGCTCCGCGGCGCGACCGACTACCTGCTCAAGCAACGGCTGGACCGGTTGGTGCCGGCCGTGTTGCGGGCCTTGACCGAGGCCGAGGAGCATCAGAAACGCCGGAAGGCTGAGGAGGCACTGCTTCTGGCCCATGAGCGACTCCGACGGTTTGTCGATTCCAACATCGTCGGCATCGTCATTGCCGACGCGGCCGGAGCGATCGTCGAGGCCAACGACTATTACCTGCGCCTGATCGGCTACAACCGGGAAGAGCTCGAGCACGGGAAAGTCGACTGGCGGGCTCTCACGCCGCCCGAATGGCTGCCGGCGGACGAGCAGGCGATCCGGGAGCTGCGCGCACAGGGCAACTGCACGCCCTATGAGAAGGAATACGTCCGGCTGGATGGCACCCGGATCCCGGTCTTCCTCGCCGATACAATGTTGCCGGGGACGGGAGAACAAATTGCCGCTTTCGCCCTGGACATCACCGAGCGCAAGTTGGCGGAAGCGGCGCTGCGAGAGAGCGAACGACGGCTGAGCGAAGCCCAGAAGATGGCCCAATTGGGCCACTGGATTTGGGACATCAGAACGGGCACGGTCGAATGGTCGGACGAAGTGTATAGGATCTTCCACCTGGACCCGAAAACCTTCACGCCTCACATCGACTCAATCCTGGCCTTGTCGCCATGGCCCGAGGATCACGAGCGCGATCAGGAATTGATCCGGAGGGCGGTGGAGAGTCGCGAAAAAGGCACCTACGAACAGCGGTTCCTCCGGCCGGACAAAAGCGTCGGATACTACCACTCGACGTTTCAGGGCAGGTATGACGCCGGGGGCCATCTTGTTTCCATGGTCGGAACGGTCCTGGACATCACCGAGCGCAAGTTGGCGGAAGCGGCACTGCGGGCCCAGAACGAAGAACTTCAGCGCTTCAACCGCGCCTCAGTGGGGCGCGAGCTGCGGATGGTGGAGCTGAAACAGCAGATCAACGAACTGTGCCGGCAGCTCGGCCAGCCACCGCGCCACCCGTTGGAGTTCCTGGGCGCCAAGTCGCCGATCTCGGCCGCTGCGGAAAAGGTCCGGCCGACCAGCGAAAGGCGAAACCTGAGCGGAGTTGAGTGAAGGGCCGTTCTTGAACGCAATCAAACCAACCACCACCCCAAAAGCGCGGCCAAGCGTGCCGTCGAACATTGCAACAAGGATTCCCATGAAGAAAAAAATGAACCCACCGTCAGACTCCCCGGCCCCCGTGCCGGGCAGTCAAGATGCCTACAATCGCAGCCTGATCGAAGCCAGTCTGGATCCACTCGTGACCATCGGAGCCGAAGGCAAGATCACCGACGTCAACGAGGGCAGCGTCAAGGTCACGGGGATGTCCCGCGAGAAGCTCATCGGCACCGATTTCTCCGATTACTTCACTGAACCTGACAAGGCGCGCGCAGGTTACCAGCAGGCCTTCGCCAAGGGCTTTGTCATCGATTACCCGCTGACCATCCGCCACCAGGATGGACGCCTGACCGACGTGCTCTACAACGCGTCGGTCTATAAAGACGCCCGCGGCAACGTGCTGGGCGTGTTCGCCGCCGCGCGTGATGTCACCGAGCGCAAGAAGGCGGAGCTCCGAAGTGGCGAAACAACCGCTCAACTTCAACGGATGTCGTCGGAACTGGAGATCATCATCGATGCCATCCCGGGCCTTGTTTTCTACAAGGATGTCAACAACCGCTTTCTCCGGGTGAACAAGTACATGGCTGATGCCTACAAGAAGACGAAGAAACAGTTGGAAGGCGCGAGTTGCTTCGATCTCCATTCCCAAAAAGAGGCTCAGGCCTACTTTGACGATGACCTGCAGGTCATCCGGAGCCGCACGCCGAAACTGGGCATCGACGAGCGCTTTGAGACGGAGTCCGGAGTCAGCTGGGTCAGCACGAGCAAGATCCCCTATTTCGACGAGAAGGGCGAGGTCGTCGGCGTGATCGGCGTGTCGCTGAATATCACCGAACGCAAGCTGGCCGAGGAGCGGATTCAGCAGCAGACCAAGGAGATTATGGACCTGTCCACACCGGTCATGCAGGTCTGGCAGGGCGTGGTGGTCGCGCCGCTTATCGGTTCGCTCGACAGCCAGCGTACGCAGCAGTTCATGGAGCGGCTGCTCGGCCGCATCGTGGAAACTAACTCTCCCGTCGCCCTGGTGGACATCATGGGAGTGCCGACAATCGACACGCAGACCGCGCAACACCTGATCGAGACCATCAGCGCCGTCCGCCTGCTGGGGGCTCAAGTGGTGCTGACGGGCGTGCGCCCGGCCATTGCCCAGACGCTGGTCCACCTGGGCATTGACCTGTCGGGCATCATGACGCGGGCCTCTCTGTCCGCGGGGCTGCAAGTGGCATTGGACATCCTGGATCTGAAAGTCGTCCGCAAGGACGACAGCCGCTGAGAAAGGAACTCTATGGCTCGCGAAAGCATCTCCGTCATCAGACTCCATGATTTGCTGCTGGTCACCGTGCCGCCCGACCCGGACGACGAGACCATCTCGGCGCTCCAGGAGCGAGTGCTGCAGGCCATGGCACTTTATGAAGCCAAGGGCCTGGTGCTGGACATCTCCACGGTCCAGACCCTCGACTCCTTCTTTGCGCGCACCGTCGCGGAAACCGTTCAAATGGTCGCGCTCATGGGCGGCCGCACGGTGCTGGCGGGAATGCGCGCCAGCGTGGCCGTCACCGCGACCCAACTGGGTCTGACCGTGGGCAATGCTCTGACCGCTCTGGACGTGGACCGGGCTTTGAACCTGCTCAACGCCGCACCCCCTGGAGCACGCCGCCTATGAACGAACCACACCAGGGCGAATTCCGCATCACCTCCGAGAACGACATCGTGATGGCGCGCAAAGTCGTCCGGGACGCCGCCACCGCCCTGGGTTTCGGTCTGACCGATGTGACCCGCATCGTCACCGCCGCCTCGGAACTGACCCGGAATATCTACCACTATGCCAAGTCCGGCGTCATGCGCTGGCGCTCGCTGAACCAAGCCGCCAGGGTGGGACTGGAACTGACCTTCGAGGACAACGGACCGGGGATTCCGGACATCGACAAGGCGATGGAAGCGGGCTTCAGCACAGGCAAGGGATTGGGCATGGGTCTGCCTGGCTCCAAACGGCTCATGGATGAGCTGACGATCGAATCCACAGTGGGCAAGGGCACGACGGTGGTCGTGCGCAAGTGGCTGAAGTGACTCCATGCCGCCCTCAACATCGCAGACCATTGAAGTCCTCCATTCCAGCGACGTTGGCGCGGCCCGGCGGCTGGCCAGAACTCTGGCCGAACGCATCGGGTTCGACCCCGTCGCCAGCGAAGAAATCGCCCTCGCCATGACCGAACTGGCCACCAACCTGATCAAGCACGCCCACGGCGGCAGGTTGACCCTGACGCCGCTCGCCGACGGCGGGCGTATCGGCTTGGGGATTGAATCGGACGACAGCGGTCCCGGCATCGCCGATGTCGAGCAGGCCCTGGGAGATCGATACTCCACGGCCGGCACTCGTGGCACGGGCCTCGGAGCGGTCAACCGCCTGATGGATGAGCTGGACATCACCTCGGAACGCGGCCGGAGCACGCACATCGTTTGCCGCAAGTGGCTCCGCCGGCACCCGGGCAGCATTCGCCCCTGTCCGCTCGCCTTCGGCGTCGCGACGCGACCGCGCCAATGCGGCACAGACAACGGCGATGCCTTTGTCATCAGGCAGTGGGCCGAGAGCGCGTTGGTAGGCATCATGGACGGTCTGGGCCACGGCCAGTTCGCCCATCGCGCCGCGCAGGCCGCACGGCAGTATGTGGAGGGCCATTTCGACCGGCCGCTCGACCAGATTTTTCGCGGCACGGCCCGGGCCTGCCGTGCGACCCGCGGGGTGGTGATGGCCCTGGCGCGTTTTGACTGGGGGCCGGGCCGGCTGACCTTTGCCTCCGTGGGCAACATCGAGGTCCGGGTGTTTCCGCGATCCGAGCCATTTCATTTCACGATTCGCCGCGGGGTCATCGGCCTCAACGCGCCGAACGCTGTGGTCACCGAACATCCCTGGCCACCGGACCACATGCTGGTCCTTCATTCCGACGGATTGCGCACGCACTGGGGGTGGAAGGATTTCCCCGGCGTGGCGGACCAGCCGGCCCCGGCCCTCGCCCAGGAGTTCCTGCGGCTGCTGGCCAAGGAAGAGGACGACGCCACCGTGATGGTGGTCAGGCAGGTGATTCCATGAGCGCCGAAGCGTTACAGAGGCAACTGGCGGAGGCGCAGGCTACGATCCAGGCGTTGCAGGAGGAGCTCGCCGAGACGAACAGGGGGTTGGTGGCGTTGACGATGGAACTGGAGCAGCGCGTGGAGGAGCGCACCGGGGAGTTGAGTGCCGCCCACGCGGAGTTGAAGAAGACAAACTCGGAGTTGATGCAGTTGACGCTGGAACTGGAGGACCGCGTGACCCAGCGCACGGCCGAACTGGATGCCGCCAACGAAACGCTGGAGCGATCCAGCATCGCCGCCCTGAACATGATGGAGGACTCCGTCGAGGCACGGAAGCAGACGGAACAGGCCAGCGTCGAGCTGCGACAGGAAATTGCCGAGCGCCAAGGGGCGGAAGCAGCGCTGCGCGCGAGCGAGGAGCAATACCGGGCCATTTTCGAAACGGCCTCGGTCGGCATTGCCCAGTCCGATCCGCGCACCGGACAGTGGTTGCGCGTGAACGAGAAGATGTGCGCGATCACCGGCTACTCCGCCGATGAGTTGCTTCGGATGCCGATCTCCGAGGTCACCCACCCGGACGACCGGCGGACCGACTCGGAGGCGTTCCAGCGTGTCGTGCGGGGCGAGCAGCCCAATTACCGCCTGGAGAAACGCTACATCCGCAAGGATGGATCGCTGGCATGGGTGAACGTGAACATGACGGTCATCCGGGACGCCGCCGGCCAGCCCGCGCGGACCGTCGCCACGATCGAGGACATCACCGAGCGCAAGCGGGCGGAGGCCCGTGAAAAACTCGCTCGTGAGACGCTCGAACTGCTGAACCGATCGAAAGAGAGCGAGAATACGATTCGCGACATTCTGGCGGCGGTCAAGAAAACCACTGGCTTTGAGGCCGTGGCCATCCGCCTCCGCGAGGGCAACGACTTTCCCTATTACGTGACTGCGGGCTTTCCCGAGGAATTCGTGCGCGCGGAACGGTTTCTGTGCGCGCACAACCAGGCTGGAGAGCTTGTGCGCGACGCGAAGGGGAATCCGGTGCTGGAGTGCATGTGCGGCAACATCCTCTGCGGACGGACCAATCCGGCGCGGCCGTTCTTCACCGAGCGTGGCAGCTTCTGGTCCAACGGCACCACGCGATTGCTGGCCACGACGACTGAGACGGACCGCCAGGCGCATACCCGCAACCGCTGCAACAGCGAGGGCTACGAATCCGTGGCGCTCATTCCCCTGCGGGCAGGTGATGAGATCATCGGACTCCTACAACTCAACGATCATCGGCCCAATCAGCTCACGCCGGAGATGATCGGTTTCTTCGAGGGTTTGGGAGCCAGTATCGCGATTGCTCTTTCCCGCAAGCGAACGGAAGAGGAGATCCGCCGGCTCAACGCCGAGTTGGAACAACGGGTGCGTGACCGCACCGCCGAACTGGAGGCCGCCAACAAGGAACTGGAGGCGTTCAGCTACTCGGTCTCGCATGATTTGCGCGCGCCGTTGCGGGCAATGGACGGCTTCAGCCAGGCGCTGATCGAGGATTACGCCGGCAAGCTCGACGAGACGGGCCAGGATCACCTGCGGCGCATCCGGGCCGGCAGCCAGCGGATGGCGGGGTTGATCGACGATCTGCTGCACTTGTCCCAGGTGGGGCGAACCGAGATGCGTCGCCAACGCATTGACCTGACGGCGATGGCGGAAGAGATCGGCGCGGAATTGCGGCAGCAGCAGCCGGATCGAGAGATTGAGTTTGTCGTTGCCTCGGGGTTGGCCGCAGAGGCCGACACTCATCTATTTCGACTGGCATTGTACAACCTGCTCGACAATGCCTGGAAGTTCTCCGCGAAGACCCCGCGAGCGAAGATCGAAGTCGGAGTGACGAATGGCAAGAAGAGTGACGAGGGACGAGTGACGAGTGGCGAGACGAGTGACGAGGGACGAGTGATGAGTGACGAGACAAGTGGCGAGGGACGAGTGACGAGTGACGAGAAGAGGGAAACCATCACCCATCCGACATCACCCGACACCCGCCCCACAACACGCGTTGCTCCTCCGTCGTCCCTCGCCCCTCGTCCCGCTTCACCCGTCACTCCTCCCTCATCCCCCGCCACTCGTCACTTGCCACTCGTCACTTTCTTTGTCCGCGACAACGGAGCGGGGTTCGACATGGCCTATGCCGGCAGGCTCTTTGGCGCGTTTCAACGGTTGCACAGTTTGCAGGAGTTTGAGGGCACCGGCATCGGGCTGGCGATTGTGCAGCGGATCATCCACCGGCACAACGGGCGAGTCTGGGCCGAGGGCGTTGTCGGCCAGGGCGCCACGTTCTATTTCACATTGGACGCGAAGGAGTGAGCGATGAAAAGGAGGGATTGAGGTTCAAAGGTTCAACGGTTCAAAGGTTCAACGGTTCAGAGGTTACGGACACATGAAGATCGAGCGATTTGAAGACATTGAAGCTTGGCAGCTGGCGAGTGAGCTTGCCCGCAAGGTCTACCGTCTGACCAAGAAGCCGCGATTCGAGACGGATTTCGGACTGAAGCGCCAGATCCAGGAGGCGGCCGGTTCGGCCATGCACAATATCGCCGAAGGCTTCGACTCCGAAACCAACGCGGAGTTCGTCCGATTCCTGCGCTACGCCAAGCGTTCCTGCACCGAGGTGCAAAGTGAACTCTATGTCGCCCTCGACGAGGAATACATCTCCGCACCCGAGTTTCAGGACGTCTACGAACAGGCCCGCCGCGCGCGAGCCGCCATTCGCGGATTCATCAACTATCTCAAGCAATACCAAGCACGCGTGAACCGGCAACCGCTGAACGGTGAACCTTCCAACGGTGAACCACTCGATGAGGTTCAACGGTTTAGGGGTTCAAGGGTTGAAACCACCAAGAGCCAAGAAGTCCTCAGCCGAAAACCTTCCGACTGTGAACCCGATAATGAGGTTCAACGGTTCAAGGGTTCAATGGTTCAGGAGTTGAAGCCACCAAACTCGCACGAACCCCTCAACCGTTGAACCGTGATCCTCTCAACGGTGAACCGTGAACCTTCCCCCTCCCAACCGTTGAATCTCCCAACCGTTGAACCGTTGAATCTCCCAACCGTTGAACCGTTGAACCTCCCAACCGTTGAACCGTTGAACCTCCCAACCGTTGAACCGTTGAACCTCCCAACCGTTGAACCGTTGAACCTCCCAACCGTTGAACCGTTGAACCTCCCAACCGTTGAACCGCTGAACCTCCCAACCGTTGAACCGCTGAACCTCCCAACCGTTGAACCGCTGAACGTCTTCAACCCCTGAACCGTGAACCTTTCCCCTCTGAACCTGCCCAACCAATAATAATCATGAACGGCAAAAAGATCATCCTGTTGGTGGAAGACAACCCGGACGATGTGTCGCTGACATTGCGGGTGCTGAAACGCCACAATGTCGCCAACGAGGTCGTCGAGGCCCATGACGGCGTCGAGGCGCTCGATTACCTGTTTGGCACCGGCGTGCACGCCGGCCGCGATCTTAGCCAAACACCGCAACTGGTTCTGCTGGACTTGAAGCTGCCGAAGATCGACGGCCTGGAAGTGCTGCGCCGCGTGCGCGCCGATCCCCGGACGCGGCTCCAGCCGGTGGTCATCCTCACGTCGTCGAGAGAGGAAAAGGACATCATGACCGGGTACGCCCTGGGCGCCAACAGCTACGTCCGCAAGCCGGTGGACTTTAACGAGTTTTCGGAGGCCGTCCGCCAGCTGGGCCTTTACTGGCTTTTGTTCAACGAAACACCGCCCCCGATCAAAGGAGTACCATGAACAAGACACTGCACTGCCTGATTGTGGATGACTCGGAGGACGACGCGCTGCTCATGGTGGCGGAGCTCCAGCGTGGCGGCTATGATGTGCCGTGGGAATGCGTGGACACGGCCGAGGCGATGCGATGCGCGCTGGAGCGCCAGCCGTGGGACATCGTCCTCTGCGACTACCAGATGCCGCGCTTCAGCGGGCTGGCCGCGTTGGAGTTGCTCATAGCGAGTGGCCGGGATCTGCCGTTTATCATCGTTTCGGGCACGATCGGCGAGGACGTCGCCGTGACAATGATGAAGGCCGGTGCTCAAGACTACATCTTGAAAGGCAAGCTGGCCCGCCTCGTGCCTGCCGTGGAGCGTGAAATGCGGGACGCGGCCGTGCGGCGCGAGCGCAGGCGCGCGGAGGCCGCGCTGGCAGTGGAGCGGGATATGATAACCAACCTGCTCAAGACAATCCCCGACAATATCTATTTCAAGGACCGGCAGAGCCGCTTTCTCCGCATCAACAATATAATGGCGCTGTACTTCGGGCTGCGCAGTCCCGCCGAAGCGGTTGGCAAGTCCGACTTCGATTTTTTCACCGAAGAGCACGCCCGCCAAGCCTACGAGGACGAGCAACGGGTCATGAGCACTGGCGATCCGATCATCGGACTGGAGGAAAAGGAAACCTGGCCGGACGGTCGGATCACCTGGGTTTCGACCACCAAGGTTGCCTTGCGCGATGCCGAGGGCAGTCTCACCGGCCTGGTCGGCATCTCGCGCGATATCACGGAGCGCAAGAAGCAGGAGGAGATCGTGCGCGCCAGCCAACAACAATTCCAGGCGGTCTTCGAACAGGCGGCGGTGGGAATGGTGGTTGCCGAAGGAAAACAGCTCCGGATGGTGAAGGTGAATCGGCGCCTCTGCGAAATGCTGGGTTACTCCGCCGAGGAACTACTGCGACTGACATCGCGGGACATTACCCATCCGGACGACATTCCAATCGAAGTCCAGCAAGTGGAGAAGATCAATGCCGGGATCGTCCGGGAATCTTCCTGGGAAAAGCGTTATCGGAAAAAGGATGGGACGACCATATGGGCCAGAGTCTTTGTGGCGCCGCTCGATCCAACTGACGCCAACAAGACCCTGCGGATCGGCGTGATTGAGGATATCACCGAGCGCAAGCAGGCCGAGGAACACCTGCGTGAGCAAGCGGCCTTGCTCGAGACAACCAGCGACGCCATCTATCTGACTGCGTTAGACGGCACCATCCGGTCCTGGAACAGAGGCGCCGAGCAGCTCTACGGCTGGTCTGCAGCCGAGGCGCTTGATCACAAGGCGACGGGGCTGCTCTCGCTTTCCGGCGGCGACACTGCTGATCCGATGGCCGCGGTCCTCCAAGGAGGAGACTGGTCGGGCGAGCGGCGGCAAAAGACAAAAGCGGGCCGGGAATTTGTGGTCTTCGCCCGGCTGGCGCTCGTGAAGGACAGTGCGGGCCAGCCCGTGTCCGTCTTCACCATCGACACGGATATCACGGAGAAGAAACAGCTCGAAGCGCGCTTCATGCAGGCGCAGCGGCTGGAGAATCTGGGCGCGCTGGCCAGCGGCATCGCCCACGATCTCAATAATGTCCTGGCTCCGATTCTCCTGGCCTCGGAAATCCTGCGATCGAGGGCGCAGACCGACTCCGAACGGAACATGCTCGCCACGATGGAGGCGTGTGCGCGGCGGGGGGCGAACATCATCCGCCAGGTCTTGACCTTCGCCCGGGGCATCGAAGGGAAGCGCATTGCGCTGCAACCCCGGCATCTGTTGAGCGAAATTGTCGAAATCGGCAGAGAGACATTTCCCAAGAACATCGAACTGGAGATGGACGCGGCAAAGGACCTGTGGCCCGTCCTCGGCGACGTCACGCAACTGCACCAGGTCCTGATGAACTTGTGCGTCAACGCGCGCGACGCCATGCCCGAAGGCGGGCGTCTCGCACTCAGCGCAAGAAACACCGACTTGGACGAGACGTTTGCCCTGATGACGCCCGGGGCCAAGGCGGGTCCGTATGTCCTCTTGAGCGTATCCGACACGGGAACCGGCATCCAACCGGAACACCTCGCCAAGATCTTCGACCCGTTCTACACGACGAAAGCACTGGGCAAGGGAACCGGTTTGGGTCTGTCCACTGTGCTCGGAATCGTGAAGAGCCATGGCGGCTTCATCCAGTTTAAGAGTGAGGTCGGCAAAGGCACCTGCTTTGAGATCTACCTGCCCGCCACACCCGACGCCAAGCTGGTCGCGGGACCATGTCGCGCGCCGCCGCCCCGCGGCGAGGGCGAGCTGATTCTGGTCGTCGACGACGAAATCTCAATTCGCACGGTCGCAACCAAGATTCTGGAAGTGTCCGGTTACCGGGTCGTGGCGGCCGCCGAGGGCACCGAAGCGCTCGCGGTTTTCATGCAAAACCACGCTGCCATCGCGGCCGTGATCACCGATATGTTGATGCCCGGCATGGATGGACCGGAGCTCGTGCGGGTTTTGCGCCGGATCGATCCGCAGATCCGGATCATCGGCATCAGCGGCATGGGCGACAGCACACCCGCGGGGGGCGTCGAATCGCTCGCCCTGTCGGCGGTGCTCACCAAGCCCTTCACCGGCGCGAGCCTCCTGTTTACGCTGCATGCCGTGTTGCAGGCCCCGCCGGGCACCAAGGTCGAGCATTCTGGCTCACCGTGGCGCGGGGTATCCGCCGCTCCCTGGGGAACCGTTGCCGGCTCCGCCGGAAACTTTCGGGCGGGGTCGCCTGATCCCGCCATTGAAGGTGAAACGCCGGGCACAAACCAGACGAGGTAGGGGAAAATGTACGCCGCTCCCTCGCAATTCAGCTCTGGAGACGCGACGCCCTCGTCGCGTTTTCAAGTTTGGGTAGGGGCGCGATCTTGTCGCGCCCTCCAGAACGGGCGCAGCAAGCCTGCGCCCCTACGATCAATTCAGCTCTGGAGGCGCGACGCCCTCGTCGCGTTTTCAAGTTTGGGTAGGGGCGCGATCTTGTCGCGCCCTCCAGAACGGGCGCAGCAAGCCTGCGCCCCTACGATCAATTCAGCTCTGGAGGCGCGACGCCCTCGTCGCGTTTTCAAGTTTGGGTAGGGGCGCGATCTTGTCGCGCCCTCCAGAACGGGCGCAGCAAGCCTGCGCCCCTACGATCAATTCGGCTCCATGGGGCATCCAGCCTGATGGAAACAGAAACACAATGAAACGTGCCGACCAGTCCCGTCAGTTGTGGCGCTTCGCGCTGGCCGCGGCGGTGATGTGGACGGCGCTTATCGCCGTGTCGCTGGTCTGGGGCAAGATCGAGCAGCGGCGCGGGATGCTGGACCATGCCCGGCATGAAGCCCATGTCAGTTCTGAGAAGGAGATGCTGTTGCGATTCTGGGCCCATGGCCGCGGTGGCTCCGCGCCGGCCGCAAACAACGCACCGCCGGGTTCTGACCTGGAGCGCGCCCTGGCTTCGGCGCCCCTTCTGCGCGAGATGCTGGAGCGGAACCCGGAAGCCGCAGGGAATCGCAACCACATCGCGAGCCTGAAACCAACGGAATCCGAATACGCGGCCGACGCGTGGGAGGCCCGGGCGCTCCAGGCCTTCGCGCAAGGGGAAACCGAAGTCGCGTCCGTCGCCACGATGGATGGCCAGGAATACATGCGCGTCATGCGGCCTCTGGTGAACGAGGTCAGTTGCGTGTCGTGCCACGGCGCCCAGGATTACAAGATCGGCGGGATTAGCGGCGGCATTTCCGTGGCGGTTCCCCTGGCGCCGCTGAGAATGCACGGCCAGCGCGAGTTCAACACGCTGGCCGTTGTCAGCGGCATCATCTGGGTATTCGGGCTTGGAGTCATCGGTTTCGGCGCGCGCCGGCTGCAGGCGCACAACTTGGAGCGCGCCAAGGCGGAGACGGTCCGACATGCCCTGGAGAAGGAGCGGTATCTCATGCATACGCTGATGGAGAGCATTCCAGAGCACGTGTATTTCAAGGACCACGATTCGCGGTTCATTGCGGTCAACAAGTCCAAAGCCCGCCGCGATGGGATGGAGGCCGCCGCCATGCTGGGGAAATCAGATTTCGACCTGTTCTCCGACGAGCACGCCCGGCAGGCCTTCGCTGACGAGCAGCGCATCATGCAGACCGGCCAGCCGATGATTGATATGGAGGAGCGCGAGACCTGGCCGAATCGACCAGACACCTGGGTCTCAACGACGAAGATGCCGCTGCGTGACGCGCAGGGCCGGATCGTCGGCACCTTCGGCATCTCCCGCGACATCACCGCCCGCAGGCGCGCGGAGGAAGCCCTGCGGGAGAGCGAGAAAAAGTTCCGCCTCCTGTTCGAAAGCACTCAGGACGCCATCATGACCCTTGAGCCGCCCTCCTGGAGATTTACCTCCGGAAACCCGGCCACCGTGAAAATGTTCGGGGCGAAGAACGAGGAAGAATTCCTATCTCACGGGCCAGCGGATCTGTCTCCCGACCGGCAGCCGGATGGGCGCGCGTCTGCCGAAAAATCCAAGGAGATGATTGAGACGGCCATTCGCGAAGGCTCCCATTTTTTCGAGTGGACGCACCGGCGGATCGGCGGCGAAAAGTTTTCCGCCGACGTGCTTCTGACCCGGATGGAGCACGGGGAAAAGATGGCAATCCAGGCAACCGTGCGCGACATCACCGAACGCAAACGGACCGAGGAGGCGCTTCGGGTTGCAGCAAGGGAGGCGCAGGCAAGCGCGCGGTTGAAATCCCAGTTTCTGGCAAACATGAGCCACGAGATCCGCACGCCGCTCAACGGGGTCGTCGGCATGATCGGCCTGCTGCTCGACACGGAGCTCACGGCCGAACAACGCGTCTTCGCCAACACGGTCCGGACGAGCGCCGATGCCCTCCTGACCATCATCAACGACATCCTGGATTTCTCCAAGATCGAAGCCGGAATGCTCACCTTTGAGCAGCGGCCCTTCGAGCTGCGCGTTCTCGTGGAGGGTTGCCTGCAGTTGATGGCGGAACGGGCGCATGCCAAGGGTCTGGAGCTGGCCTATCTCATCGACGACCACGTCCCCGTCCAGGTCATCGGTGATTCCGGCCGCCTGCAGCAAGTGTTGCTCAACCTCGTGGGTAACGCCCTGAAGTTCACCGAGCACGGCGAGGTCGTCGTGCGGATCACCAAGGCGGGCGAGGAGAATGAGAGCGTGTGGCTGCGCTTCGCCGTCACCGACACGGGCATCGGCATAACACCGGAGGCGCGAAAACGTTTGTTTCAACCCTTTTCCCAAGCCGACGGAAGCATCACCCGCAAATTTGGCGGCACCGGTCTGGGGCTCGCGATCTCCCGGCAGCTGGTCGAACTGATGGGCGGGGAGATCGGCGTCGAGAGTGAGGCAGGCCGGGGTTCGACGTTCTGGTTCACTGTGAAGCTGGCCGCGCAACCGGTGGCGCTCCGCGTGATTCCCCACCGGCTGGATCTAGCGGGCCAGCGCGCGTTGATTGTCGACGACAACCAGACCAACCGCGAAATCCTGCAGCGCCAGTTGAGCGCATGGCGAATCTCCACTGTCTGCGCGTCGGACGGCGAATCGGCGCTGGCGTTGCTTCGGAGTCCCGCGCAGGCCGGCCAGCCGTTCAATTTCGCCCTGCTCGACATGCAGATGCCGGGCATGTCCGGCTTTGAACTTGCCCGCCACATCTCGGTGGATCCCGCGCTGGCTGGCCTCAAAATGCTGGTACTGACCTCCATTGGCAGCATTCCGCCTTTCAGTGAAACTGCCGCGGCAGGTGTGACCGCGTGTCTGGCCAAGCCCGTTCAACAAGAAGAATTGCACGAGGCGATCGCCTCGTTGCTCGGGATGGGCAAACCCCGCGTGATCGCTCCGCCCGCCCTGCCGCAGTTCCAGCCGGAACTCAAGCCGCTGCGCATCCTCATGGCGGAGGATAATGTGGTGAACCAAAGCGTCGCCCGCATGCAGCTTGCCCGCCTGGGCTACAAGGTCGACATCGTCGCCAATGGCCACGCTGCGATCGAAGCCGCGCAATCGCATCCCTACGACGTCGTGCTGATGGATGGCCAGATGCCGGAGATGGACGGCTACCAGGCCACCAGCCACCTGCGCGCCTGGGAGCAGACGCGGCGCGCGGCCGGCGGGAAATTCACGCCCCTCTATATCATCGCCATGACAGCCGCTGCGATGACGGGGGACCGCGAGGCCTGCCTCGCCGCCGGGATGGATGACTACGTCAGCAAGCCGGTCCAGGTCAGCGAGCTCGCCGCCGCCATCATCCGCGCCGTCGAAAGAACATGACTCCTGTATTGAACACCACGCTGCTGCTTCATGCTCCCATGGCGGCCGGCCTGTGCCCCGATCGCTTCAGGCGGCATCCGGAGTTTCCGGTGGACATCCCCGCAAACCCGTCCCAGGGAATTTGACCGCCGATCTCTCCAAACCAGACAATGGGCGCCTCTCCTGATTGACGGCAGCGTCTGGCGCGCGCAGTTGTGGCACGGGCATCCTGCCCGTGGACGCGCGCCCGGCAACAGGGGCAGGTCGCCCATGCCACGCGCGCCACCATCAATCGGCGGATGCACCCCAAAACAATCCATGGCCAAGATTCTCATTGCTGACGACAACATCGTGTGCCGCACCATCGTATCGCTTCTGCTCACCCAACAAGGCCACAAGGTCACAATGGCCGAAGACGGGAAGAAGGCGCTGGACTGTCTCAAATCGGCCCAATTCGATCTGATCATCCTGGACCACATGATGCCCGACTTCAGCGGTCTCGATGTACTCCGCCTCGTGCGCAAGGACGGCGCCATGAACAATGAGGGTTGTCCGGTGATCGTCATATCGGGCGGCTTCACGCCGGAGGAGCGGGCCGAATACGAGACCCTGGGCGTGGTGGACATCCACAAGAAGCCGGCGGATCCCAAGTACCTGTGCGACCAGGTATCCAGACTGTTCCCCAAGCCAAAGGAAAAGGTCAAGATGGAGATCCGCAATCTCACGCTGATCGGAAGCCGGGACGCCCCATTCCACGATTTTCTGCGGAAACATCTGTCTCCCGAGGACTCCGTTGTGCAGCTGGGGGCGGAGCAGTTCAATTCCGGCCAGGCCGTGCTCGATCCCAATGCGATCAACCTCGTGCAGTTGGCGGAGGACCTGACGCCCGCCGGACAGAAGCTGCTCGAGGAAAAGATGATCGGGATCAAGGTGGTGCTTTGCACCTCAAGAACGATCGACCAACTGGAGGACTCCGGCTTTCGCACCGCACTGATCTTTCGCTTCGGCGTGCGAACCCTGCAGGTTGCGGATGACTAGGGAGCCTGTCGGGCTTCGCCCTCCATGCTCCTGAAAAAACGGCAGACGCTGTTTGAGCAGAACGGTGACATTTCTTCCGATTCGGCGGAGAAGTTTTGAACTTTGGCGCGGGCATGCATCAGAGGGGCATGCCCGCTCGTTTTGTGACTATGGACCGCGAGATCCCAATGCTCCCGCCGCCTGATCTGCGGGACTGGTCTGGACCCTGAGCGGAGTCGAAGGGGTGCCGGCGGATCATCTGGTGCATTTCATGATCGACACCGGGGCGAGTTGAATGTGCGCACGGCCCGGGTCAACGAGCAGGGTAGCGGGAGCGAACAATGTCCACCGGCGATGATTCGAACAGCATATTTCCGCCCCACGGTGCGGGCTGGCCGCGTCTTTTTTTCCCCCCAAAAAAAAGCCCCCCTCTGCGTGGCGGAAATTTCGGGCTTCATTCGTTCCTGGTTTCAGCATATCGTGGGCGCGTCGTGGGCGACTTCACGCTCATCCTGCAAAAAATGGAGCGGGGGGACCCCCAAGCCGGGGACCAGCTCCTGCCCCTCGTTTACGACGAGCTTCGCCGGCTCGCCGCGCAGAAGATGGCCCATGAATCCCCCGGCCAGACCCTCCAGCCCACGGCGCTGGTGCACGAGGCGTGGCTGCGCCTGGGCGGTGACGCGCAGCCCAACTGGCAGAACCGCCCCCATTTCTTCGCCGCGGCCGCCGAGGCCATGCGGCGCATCCTGATCGACCGCGCCCGTCGCCGCCAGGCGTTGCGTCACGGCGGCGGACAGGAACGGATCAACGTGGATGACCTGGAACTGGCGGCCGCCGCGGATGATGATGACCAGTTGCTCGCCGTGCACGAGGCGCTGGACAAGCTGGCTTCCCAAGACCCGCGCAAGGCCGAGCTGGTGAAGCTGCGCTACTTCGCCGGAATGACGATTGAAGAGGCGGCGCTGGCGCTGGGGATCTCCGAACCGACGGCCAAGCGCTGGTGGACGTTCGCCCGCACGTGGCTTTACCAGGAGATTCGCGTCCGGTGATCCGTTTGCGGGCGAATTTGCGCATGAAGGAATGAAGTTCATTCCACCCATGCTCGCCGCCATTCTCCTCGCCTTTGCCGCCGCCCTGGTTGCCTGCCATCTGGCTTTGATCAGCGAACTGCTGATGGTGCCCATCATCCTCGCTCTCCTTACCGTGCTCGTCGCCACCGACCCAGACCCTGGCGGGTTCCGTTCGTACCACTGACCGCAGCTGCCCGAACCAAGACCCTCGCCATCCATGAGACCGCACACGATATCGCCCTTGCTCCTCGTCACCCTCGGCCAAGCGCTGGTGGACGTTCGCCCGCACGTTGCTTTGCCAGGAGATCCGCATCCGGTGATCGGTCTTGGAGCGGGATTTTGAACGATAGGATAAAGGATCGCATTCAAACCCGATGGAACTTTCCACCTCACGCGAAGAAGGACTGTTTGCCGCCGCGCTCGCGTTGCCGGTGGCGGAGCGGAGGCACTATCTGGAGGAGGCATGCGGCGGTGACGCCGAACTCCTCCAGCGGGTTGAGGCGCTTCTGCGCGTCCACGAGGAAGTCGGCGACTTTCTGGAAGCGCCGGCGGTGGCCAACCGGCCTGACCCCGCCCGGGCCGGCGCACTCCCGCCGCCGGAGGCCGCTGTCGAGACCCGGATCGGCCGCTACAAGCTGCTCCAGAAGATCGGCGAGGGCGGCTGCGGTGTGGTCTACATGGCCGAGCAGGAGGAGCCTGTCCGCCGGCGCGTCGCCCTCAAGGTCATCCGGCTCGGCATGGACACCCGGGAGGTCATCGCCCGCTTCGAGGCCGAGCGCCAGGCGCTGGCCATGATGGACCATCCCAACATCGCGCGGGTGTTCGACGCGGGCGCCACCGAAGCCGGGCGGCCCTACTTCGTCATGGAGCTGGTGCGCGGCGTGAAGATCACCGACTACTGCGACCAGCAGAACCTCCTTATGGCCGGGCGCATCGCGCTTTTCATCCAGGTCTGCCACGCCATCCAGCACGCGCACCAGAAGGGGATCGTCCACCGCGACATCAAGCCCTCGAACATCCTCGTCACCCTTCAGGACGGCGAGCCGGTGCCCAAGGTGATCGACTTCGGCATCGCCAAGGCCACTCAGGGCCGGTTGACCGACCGGACGCTTTTCACCGCCTTCGAGCAGTTCATCGGCACCCCGGCCTACATGAGCCCCGAACAGGCGCAGCTAAGCAGCCAGGACGTTGACACCCGCAGCGACATCTACTCGCTCGGCGTGCTGCTCTATGAGCTGCTCACAGGCCGCACCCCGTTCGAAACGAAGGCATTGCTGCAGGCCGGCCTCGACGAAATCCGCCGCGTCATTCGCGAAGTCGAGCCGCCGAGACCCTCCGCGTGCCTCTCCACGCTGACCGACGCCGACCGCACCACGGTGGCCAAACTCCGGGGCACCGCGCCGGCGCACCTTTCAACCCTCCTTCGCGGCGACCTCGACTGGATCGTAATGTGCTGTCTGGAGAAGAACCGCGGGCGCCGCTACGGGACCGCCGACGGGCTGGCGATGGATCTGCAGCGACATCTGGGCAACGAGCCCGTTGTGGCCCGTCCGCCGAGCACCGCCTATCTGCTCAGAAAACTCCTCGTCCGCCACCGGTTCGCCTTTGGCGCCGCCGCCGCCGTTGCGGCAACGCTGCTTGCCGGAATCGCTGCGAGCACGTGGCAGGCCATGCGCGCCCGGCAGGCGGAAAGGCTGGCGGACACGCGGCTGCAGTCCGAACTGGCCTCCCGGCAGGAAGCCGAGGTCCAGCGGCAGCTCGCCGTCAACCGGTTTCGCGCCGAACAAGCCGCCCGCCAGGAAACGGAGCAGCAGAAGACTCTCGCCGAACAGGAGCGCAATCGCGCGCAGGACGCGGAAAAACTCGCGGCGGATCGCCTCCAGGCGGAGCTCGCCGCCCGCCGTGAGGCAGAACAGCAGAAGGTCCTTGCCGATCAGCAGCGGGTGGTGGCCGAACAGGAACGCAACCGCGCCCAGGACGCGGAGAAGGCGGCCCAAGCCGAGGCCGCGAGAAGCGCCGGGGCCGCGCGGCTCATGCAGAACATGCTCAAAGGCGCCGGTCCGCACGTCGCTCTGGTCAGCGATCCCACCCGGCTGCACCGCATCCTGGATCGCACCGCCCAGGGCCTGCTCGCCGAGCCCAAGGGCGCGGCGAGGGAGGAGCTGCGCGACGGGCTGACGGCGGTCTATTATGATCTCGGCGACTATGCCACCTCGACCGCGCTCGGCGGCAAATGGGCGGACAAGGAACATCCACCTCTGGCGCTGGCGCTCGACCGGTTGGGCAAGTTGCTCATGCGCCGTGATCGGCTGGCCGACGCCGAGACCGTGTTGCGCGAGGCCGTGACGGTGGATCGCCTCGTCTCCGTCTCCGGCACGGGACGCTCCGAATCCCTCGCGATGCTCGGCGACCTCAGCCAGGCGTTGAAGCGGGACGGCAAGTCCGATGAAGCCGCCCGGCTGGACCAGGAGTTGCAGGCCCGCCGCGAGAAGAACCCGGAATCCATCGATTCTGCCACACGGGAGCCTTCACCATGAACCGATCCTTCTGGCGCGATCTTCTGCGGAATCACCGGCGCCTCCCCGGCGCGGCCGTCGCGATGCGTGTCGGGCTGCTCGGCTGTATCGCCGGGCTCGCGGGCTGCATGGCCTCAAGCTACAAGATGACGCCCAAGACAACCCTGCCACCGGTGCTGCTCAATCTGCCGGCCACCGAACCGCCGATTGAGGCTCTGCTGCATACCGTGATCATCTACCGCGGACCCGGTTCGTGGAAACTTGACGCCTATTGGGACGAGTACGTCGTGACGGTGGCGAACCGGGGCGACGCCTTGGTCACGGTCGAGTCGGCTTCGCTCGTCGACTTTCAGAACCAGGCGACCGCGGCCGGCACGGATCCGTGGGAATTGGAGCGGACGAGCCGCAGCCTGGCGGACAAGAGCTTCGGCCTCGCCAAGAGCACGGCCGTCCAGATCGGCGGCGGGGTCACCACTGTGGCCGTGGGCGGCGGAGTCGGCGCGATCGTCTTTTCAGGGGGCTATATCACCACTGCCGGCGGCGCCGCCATGGGCGGGATCGTGTTGCTCCCCGCGTTCATCGGCGGCACGATCTACACCAACATCAGCGGCCGCCATGCCGTTGAGCGCGAGTTTGAACGGCGGCGGTTGGTGCTGCCGACGGCGCTCCTGCCGGGCCAGCTCGTCCAAGGCAGCCTTTTCTTCCGCCTCTCGCCCGGTCCGCAGCGGCTCACATTGAAGTGCCGCGTCGACGACGTGCCGCGCGAGGTCGTCATCGACCTCGCCCCGATCGCCGGCCTGCACCTCAAGGCGCCGCCGGCCGCGGGCGCGCCCGCGGCCGGTTATTCCGCGCCGTCGCGTTGATGAGATGATCCTTTTCGCCGGCGGATTCCGCATGGAGTAACGGAGCCTGATGCTGCCTGCCCGCCCGGTGGCGGGAACAACGGCAGATCTTTAAGAAACAGCTCCGCACGTCAACGTAGCCACAAACCCGCGAGGTTCCCCATGAATCCTTCACGTCATTCTCCTTCCGCCTTCGCCAGGCTGTTCTTCGTCGCCGTCTGCGCGCTCGCGCCCATGGCTTCCGCGCAGTCGGTGGCCTCGGTCTCGGCGGGCTACTACAACACGATGTTTGTGGAAACGGACGGCACGTTGTGGGCGACCGGCTTCAATGTCTGGTGGGAACTGGGCGATGGCACCACGATGATCTTTAGCACCACTCCGGTGGCGGTGGCGGGCGGCGTGGCCTCGGTCTCGGCGGGCTACAACCACACGGTGTTTGTGAAGAAGGACGGGACGTTGTGGGCAGTGGGCGACAATGATCGTGGGCAACTGGGTGACGGCACCACGACGGACCGGTACACTCCGGTGCAGGTGGCGGGCGGCGTGGCCTCGGTCTCGGCGGGCGCCAACTTCACGATGTTCGTGAAAACGGACGGGACGTTGTGGGCGGCCGGTTTTGGCGGCAACGGACAACTGGGTGACGGCACCACGACGGACCGGAGCACGCCGGTGCAGGTGGCGAGTGGCGTGGCCTCGGTCTCGGCGGGCTGGGGGCGCACGATGTTCGTAAAGACGGACGGGACGTTGTGGGCGATGGGAGACAATAGCAACGGGCAGCTGGGCGACGGCACCACGACGCTCCGGAGAATCCCGGAGCAGGTGGCGAGCGGCGTGGCCTCGGTCTCGGCGGGCACCAACCACACGATGTTTGTGAAAAAGGACGGGACTTTGTGGGCGGTGGGCTGCCAGGATTTTGGAGAACTGGGCGATGGCAGCGTGGAGCCACCGTTTACCTCGACGTACCGGAGCACCCCGGTGCAGGTGGCGAGCGGGGTGGCCTCGGTCGCCGCGGGCTTCGACTACACAATGTTCGTGAAAAAGGATGGAACGTTGTGGGCGACGGGCTATCGCGGGAAGGGCGTATTGGGCGATGGCATCGTCGGGATGTACCGGACCACCCCGGAGCAGGTGGCGAGCGGGGTGGCCTCGGTCGCCGCTGGGAACGACCACACGTTGTTTGTAAAAACGGACGGGACATTGTGGGCGACCGGCTCCAATAACTCCGGACAACTGGGCGATGGCACCACGACGGACCGGAGCAGGTGTCGATTCCGGCAAGCGTGCCCCCGTCATTTACGACTCAGCCAGCCAGCCAGACGGTGACAGTGGGCGGCAATGCGAGCTTCACGGCGGCGGCGGATGGCACCCCGATGCCGACGTTGCAGTGGCAGGTGAGCGCCAACAGCGGGAGTACCTGGACCAGCCTGGCCGACACAGCGCCGTACAGCGGGACGGCGACCGCTACCCTGACCGTCACCGGCGCGGCGATGTCGATGAACGGCTGTCAGTATCGCTGTCTGGCAAGTAACGGAGTGAGCCCGGACGCCGCGAGCAATGCTGCGACTCTGGTCGTGATCTCGGCCGACCAGGCATTCCTGCAGCGGCTTTTCCCGGCGGTGCTGGGCAGGGATATCGACCCGGGTGCACTGGCGGCCTATCTGGCGGCGATGTCCGGCGGGCTGACGCGCTCGGAGGTGTATGGGGACCTGATCGCTTCGACCGAATACGGCGCCTGGCAAATCGAGCCGGTGATCCGGCTGTATTATGCGGCCTTCGCGCGGATCCCCGATTACGCTGGGCTGCAGAACTGGTCCAACGCGCTGCACGCCGGAGCCCTTTCCCTGACGGACGCCGCCGACCAGTTTGCCACCAGCGCCGAATTCCTCCAGACCTACGGCAGCCTCGACAAAACCGGGTTCGTCCAGCAGCTCTACCGCAATGTGCTGGGCCGCGAGGCCGACCCGGCGGGGCTGGCTGATTGGGTGGGGCAGCTCAAATCCGGCGCTTCGCGCGGAACGATCCTGGTAGGATTTTCGGAATCGCCGGAGTTCCAGGCCGACATGGCGAACCAGGTGGAGGTCATCCGGCTGTATGACGTGCTTTTGCAGCGCATGCCGACCGACGTGGAGCTGCGGAGCTGGCTGGGCTTCCTGCAGGGCTGCGACCAGACGGATACCCTGTTCGCGCAGGGCTATCCCTCGGGTTTGGCGGACTCGAACTATGTGCAGCTCGTGTTCCAGGGCTTCCTGCGGCGGCCTGCCGATGCCGGGGCGCTGAGCGCGTTTGGCAGCGCATTGACTGCCGGCACGATCACCCATGCCAGCCTGGTGAACACGCTGCTCACCTCAACCGAGTTCAACACGTTCGTCGCACCGGTTTCGCGTCTGTACATGGCGGCGTTCCGCCGGGTGCCGGATGCGGGGGGACTGGACAATTGGGTGGCGTACGTGCGCGCGGGAAACCCGCTGCAGTCGGCAGCCGACGCTTTCGCGGCCAGCTCGGAATTCGAGCTGACCTATGGCAGCCTGGACGACACGCAGTACGTAACCCTGCTCTACGAGAACGTGCTCGGTCGCGAGCCGGATCCGGCCGGGCTGCATGACTGGGTTGTTCAGCTCGGCGCTGGCATGACACGCGGCCAAGTGTTGGTCGGCTTCTCCGAATCGCAGGAGGGCATTGGCTTGTTTGCACCGACGGTGCGGATCTTCCTGCATTACTTTGCGTTTCTCAACGCTGCGCCGGCCCAGGCGGACCTCGATTACTGGAAGAACTACCTTGCGACGCTCGACGACCAGATGCGCGACGATCTGCTCGCCGATGCAACGTTCACAAACGGGGGCGCATCTGCCGATTGACGGTGGCGCGAGTGGCATGGGCATCCTGCCCATGTTGTCTGGCGCGCGTCCACGGGCAAGATGCCCGTGCCACGTTTGCGCGCGCCAGACACTGCCGTCAATCGGGAGATGTGCCCCACAAACGGAGGGTAGCGACAAATCGCTTGCCAACCGGCCGGAGGTCTGCAGGGTGAGCCCTGCAACGCGGACCGGGTGGCGAGAATTTCGCTGCGTGTCAGTCCGCTTCCCTTCGGGCGTTTCTTCGATGAGAGACCGTTCAGAGGTCTCTATCGCTCATCGAAATTCACCTGACCCGTTTCCCGTGGACTGACCGGCTCGCGCCTGCGCGTTTTTGCGCGGGCCACCGGGCATTGCACCACTCCGGAGACCGGTCTGATCACCCAACGCCACATTCCGCCCGCATGCCGGGCGGAGCGCGACGGCCGCCTTCGGGCGCCCGGGCGCATTTCTCATGAATCAAGATACAACCAACACCACATTTGCCTCATTGAAGCTGGCGGCGCCCCTGCTGCGCGCCCTCGTCGACAAGGCCTATGCCCATCCGTCGCCGATCCAGGCGAAGGCGATTCCGCCGCTGCTGGAAGGCCGCGACCTCATCGGTTGCGCCCAGACCGGCACCGGCAAGACGGCTGCGTTTGCGCTGCCGATACTGCAACGGCTTGCGGCCCGGCCGCAGCCCAATTCACCGCGCCGTCCGCGGGCCCTGATTCTCACGCCGACCCGCGAATTGGCGGCGCAAATCGACGATAACATTGCATTGTATGGCCGGCATCTGTCGCTCCGCCACACAGTCATTTTCGGCGGCGTCGGCGAGCAACCCCAGATCCGGGCCCTGGCTGCCGGGGTCGAGATCGTTGTCGCGACGCCCGGGCGCCTGCTCGACCTCATGGAACGGGGTTTTGTGACCCTCGACCGCATTGAGACCTTCGTATTGGACGAGGCCGACCGCATGCTCGACATGGGCTTTGTTCCTGATGTGAAACGCATCATCGCCCGGCTGCCCGCCCGCCGCCAGTCGCTGCTTTTCTCCGCCACCATGCCGGAATCGATCGGCGAAATCGCCAGCCGGTTGCTGCATGATCCGGTGCGGGTGGACGTGGCCCCGGCGGCCACAACCGTGGATTGCGTCGAGCAGCGCGTCTGCCATGTGCAGCGCAGTGACAAACACCGTTTGCTCGTGCACACATTGAACCAACATCCGGGGGAGCTTGTGCTGGTGTTTTCGCGCACCAAACACGGGGCCAACCGGATCGCCGACAATCTCGATCGCGATGGAATCCAGGCCGCGGCGATCCATGGCAACAAATCCCAAGGAGCCCGCCAGCGCGCGCTGGAGGACTTCCGCGCGGGCCGCACCCGTGTCCTCGTCGCCACCGACATCGCCGCACGGGGCATCGATGTCAAAGGCATCGCCCTGGTGGTGAACTTCGACATCCCGGAGGAGCCCGAGGCTTACGTGCACCGGATCGGCCGAACGGCGCGGATGGGCGCAAAAGGCCTGGCCTTCTCCTTCTGCGATCCGTCCGAGCATGCCTCGTGGCGCGACATCCAGCGGCTCATCCGTCAGAGCATTCCGGTGCACGCCGATCATCCGTTCGTCGCGAGCGCGGCGCGCGCGATGCCTGCCGGGACACCGCCTCCGGTGGCAGCGGCGGCAAATCCCCCGCGCCGAGCGGGCGCCGGGTTTTGGCGCTCCAACCGCTCACCGCGTCAGGGCCACGGGAGTTGTCAAAGTCGCAGCTTTTGGGGCCGTCGGGGCTGACGATCCAGATTTGCGCGCGCTGGCATCGAATGATGGCGGGGCGGGGTTCGGCCGCCTTCGCCCGGGGCTTCTGCCGTCGCCCTTCGGGCTGTGGCACGGGCCTCTTTCCCGTGGACGCGCGCCAGGCAACAGGGGCAAGACCCGGCCTTCGCCGGAGGCTTCCTCCTTCGCCAAGGCTTCCGCCATCGCTGAAGCTATGGCGGACAGGACGGAGGATGAGACGGCGGGCAGGTCGCCCATGCCACTCGCGGCACCGTCAATCGGCAGATACGCCCCGCTGAATCGAGGCGATCACATTCCGGCTCGACACCGAAAGGGCATTAACGACAAAATTCAGCTGTGGTGGTTCGCGAACCAAAACGGGTTTGGCCGTGTTGCCAAGGAGTGATATGAACCCCTGTTTCCTGCTGCAGGTGGGTTCAAAAAGGATGCGAGGGGTCTTGTTGTGCCTTTTTTTCGGACTCGGGCCTGCGATCACCGAAGCGCAGATCTTGATCGGGAATTGGGATTCGGGCACAATCGGTGAATTCAATTTTGATGGTTCGGTGATAAATGCGTCGCTTATTACAGGGTTGGATCAACCCGGTTCCATTGCCATTTCCGGCTCAAACGTGTTTGTCCTGAACGACGGAAACGGGACGATAGGGGAATACACGCTTTCGGGAGCCACGGTTAATGCGTCGCTGATAACGGGATTGAATCAGACCCCACAGGGAATGGTCGTTTCCGGCTCAGACATTTTTGTCACGAATTTTGGCAATGGAACGGTGGGGGAATACACCACATCCGGTGCGACGGTGAATGCGGCATTGATCTCGGGCCTGTTCAAGCCCATGGGGATCGCCATTTCCGGTTCGGATCTCCTTGTAGCGAACGAGTCCGGGAACGTCATCGCCGAGTATGGTACTTCAGGCACCGCCATTAATCCGACTTTCATTAGCGGGTTGAGCGGGTATCCGCAGGGAATCGCGATTTCGGGATCCAATATCTTCGTCTCTGTTTTGACCGGCCCCGGCACGGGCACGGGCTATATCGCAGAGTACACCATTCTTGGCGGGACGGTGAACGCGTCGCTGACGACGAATGTGAGTTTCCCTTGGTGGATAGCCGCTTCAGGCTCGAATCTGTTCGTTTCGAATGAAGCGAACGGCCAGCTCACAGAATTTGATTTCAGTGGAAACGTGGCGAATGGGGCCTTTGGCAGCTCCGGCTTTGATGGAGCCATCGCGGTTATCAATACGGTGCCGGAACCACCATGTTACGACTTGCTGGCGATCGGTTTTTTGTGCGTTCTTGCGGCTGCCGGTGGCCGACTCAAAAGGCGTGTGGTTGTTGGGTAATAATTGATTCCGGGGTCATGCCGGTCGTGAGGCGCAAAACCGTTATAATTGGCTGCAATCGGCCCGGGGATGGGGCTGGCGGTCAGGACGGATCACCGTTTCCCGTCCGGCGGTGGATTAGCCGGTGATGGGTTGGGTTGCTGGGGAACCGGTTGAGTCGGTCTAGAACGATCTTTCCGGCAGCGTCGAATCACTGTTAAGAGCCACAGATTGAGAAAACACCAGAAGCCGATTCCGAAGACCCACGTTGCCGGGATGACCACCACGGTCCGCCATGGCCCTTTGAAATAGCTGCCAACCCAGAGGGCAGGCGCTGCCCCGGCTAGGAAAACCAGAAGGTCAATCAGCGTATAGGCGGCTCGGTTGCGCTTCAGATTCGATCTTGGGATCATGGGGCTGTGACTTGTTCACCGTGACGATCATGGACCCGCAGCAGCTTACCGAGCAGCCACGGCACTGGTGAAAGAAATGGACTGAGGGTTTTTCTTTTCAATGTCACCGGTTCATCCGGTCACGACGATTTCAACTTTTCCCGGGATGAGGTCACCGGCCTGTGGCAATTGAAGGCGGGTGAGTGGTGGGGGAGGTGGCGTGGGGTAGAAAAGATCATTCAGCCGTCCGGCTAATACAATTCTAACATTGCTAAAATAGATCGTAATCCATTTTCCCGAAAATGACCGTTATCACTATAAACGCGTTGATTACCAGTATGAATCCGAGGCAACTGACCAAAAGGCCGATCAAGATTCCAACCGGAGCATTCCATCGATCTTTCGCAGTGCGGCCCCATATCGCGCCTAGAAAAATTCCGGTAGCAATCGAGTAGAGAAAAACCACTGGTCCGATGGGAATACCAACAAATTTGAAGACCGCCGTAATCAGTAACGGCGCTGCAAAAACGGTAAATGTAAGCAGAAGGTTGGTTCTGAGTTTTTTCATGATTTGCCGAGAAGGTGAGTCTAATCCACTCGCTTCAACGATCAGGGGAAGGATGATTTTCTTTTCACTAGCACCGGCTGGGTGCAGTCAGGAGGTCTTCACCTTTCCCGGACGACGTTACTGGGGTGTAGGGGGTGGCGGGGTGAGTCGTGGGGCATCTGGAGAAACGCTGGCCGGTGTCGACAGTGGGGACTCAGGCGTTTTTTCACTGCTCGATTCTGAGTGCCCTCAGGAACTGCTCCTGATCCTTCGGCACCAGCCGCAGGGAATGACTCTTGCCGGTCTGGTCTACGAAATCCAATATCAGACTATTGAAGCCAAGAAAACACTTACGCTCTACTGAGGCTATACCCTGAGCGGCACGATATGCTCCAGATCATAGACTGGAGCTATGATTGAGAATGGGAACCAAGAGGTGACCCACAAGAAGTCTCGCGTCACGAGCAGACGGAGACAATTCCGCGCACCACCGAGCTTCGTGAGGATATTCTTTCGAGATGCGCCTGAAGCGAAGAATTCCTGATAAACAATCTCTTCCTTCCTGAACATCGGGTCGGGCGATGGCGAACAGCGAAAGCATATCGCCAAACTACGAAGCCAAGCATGACTGCCAAAGGTAGCCAGCCAAGCCACCATTCCGTGCTATAGATCTCCACCGACGAGGTCATGACTGTGTTTCTACGCAACAGGGCGGTCTTGAGAGCCCTGCCACCAACAATAAGAGGATTCCTAAGTGTTTCATTCTTACGTCACCGGTCACTCGACACCGGCACCTTCGCCTGGACCGCCGGTGAAGTGGCCGGGGGAGGCGAGGACAATCTCGTCATTTCTTCATTACGCTGACAATCGCGAAAGCTAAAACCGCGACGAGTCCGAGAACCATGGCAGTCTTGGTAACCGGACTGACGGCGCGTCCCTCCCTCTTCGCAGAGAACATCGCAATCGTCGCGCCCGAGAATAATCCGATGCCCACGCCGAGAGCGAGATTATGCAGCGCAACACCGATGCCACAGCCAATCGGAATGCCCAAGATCAGCCACAATGCTCCGGTCTTTTTCGCTTTCGTTGCTTCGTCGATGGTAAAGAGTGGTTTGCTCATGGTTAGAAATCCAATTTCTTTCACAGGCGAAAGTCCTGCCGCCTGACCTACGGCTTTTGCTCCGGCGCCGCAGGGGCTGGGAGGGTTGGGGATGGCGAAGGTGGTGACTTGGTTGAGGGATGCCACATCGTTCAAACATTGCTTCAAAGCACCCGTAGAAATCGAGAGACGTAGCAGAGCCACACAGCAATGAGTACAGGGTACGAGAACAGATGCGCGACCCAAGTGAACCTCGACAGATTGGCAGGTTGAATTTCAGGCCACATGCTGCGCAAAACCCAGCGCTCCGAATACACCGACAAAAAGAATGCCGGGACCAACATCGCCAATCCTGCGGAAACAATGCCCTGCTTGCCCGCCTCCGGCCCCATCCAAAACATCCCTGCTGAGAAACCAAATATCCCACGGACAGCACTTGGCATCACCGCAGCCAGAGGGCGTCCGAACAAAACCAAAAAGAGAACGCCGCAAATCCAGAAGAGCGGGAACCCAAGAAGCGTCGAAAAACAGTTCGCCACGACAACGCCCTTCAACGCCTTCGTTCTTGGCATTCCGTCCTGACGAATTGCGACGAACCATTCTGTGGCAATGACCGGGATAAGAGCGAGGGTCATCGCTGGGAGATGGAAGAACAGCATCGGGATGCCAGCGTCTGCGATGATGAGGTTCATATTCTTTCCGAGCCGTTCACCGGTCACTCGTTACCGGTGCTGGCACCTTCGGCTGTGTGAGAGGGCCGAGATCAGATCTGTCAGCGCCCACACCACAAACAATGGTGCCTTTTCGACATCTCGTGCCAAGGTCTTCGGAAACGATTCCATGAAGGGCACTGGTCGCGTGATATACCCGACTTCTTCGTAGAGAACGAATGTCCCGTCGGTCGTGGTGAAGCCATCCTGACTCTTCTTCTTGATGGTTGCTTCAAATGGAGGTGGGACCTTCTGCACGAGCCAGATGGATTGTCCGTCTGCGACCATCAGTTTCAGTTTGTCGAGGGTATGGCGTCTGGAATTCCATTCGTTCTTCGGTATGCTGGGTACATCGCCTATCCTCACGAAAGAAACGCTGGTGTAGGGTATCTTGGCTCCTTCCGCCGTTAGGAATCCGTCGTCATCCCTCCGAACAACGGTGATCTTGTTGAGGTGTAGCTTCCACCCTATGGTAAACGTGCTTCCTTCCGTGATGACAGCGCTCGCCACTGCCGGAGTGGGCCTCATCGTTGTTTCAGTCTGGTTCGAAGCCTGACGAGCTACCAGAAGCAGGATCAGGAGGATCAGGATGGCCAGCGACGATAGGAACCAATGCCGCCAGAGCCGGATTGACCGACGCTTGGCGGGCACGGAGGCGTCCGATGCTGGGGGTTGCACAGCGCCCATTGGGTAACAGCAGTGGACGGGAACGCAAATTCTGTTACCGCCGGAAAGAAAAATGGTGGACGCTACTGGACTCGAACCAGTGACCCCTAGTGTGTGATACTAGTGCTCTAACCAACTGAGCTAAGCGTCCCTGTAAGAGCGGCGAAAGTGAAGGGCCGCCGCCGCCAAATCAATCCTGATTTGTCGGGAAGACCCGGTCGGGGCGCATCTCCCGATTGACGGCAGCGTCTGGCGCGCGCAGTTGTGGCACGGGCATCTTGCCCGTGGACGCGCGCCAGGCAACATGGGCAGGATGCCCATGCCACTCGCGCCACCGTCAATCGGCAGGTCGGCACCCGACAGGAACCTGTCGGGCTTCGCCCTCCATGTTCCCAGGCAAATGGCTGGCGCCATCTCGCCCGCCCGCGCGTAGCTCACCGCGGCATGCTTGCCGGCGTTGGCCTGGATCGGGATCTGCCCCCGGCATCCGGGGTGAAATGCGCGATACGGCTGCCGGTGCAACCGCTATCGGGCGCGGTCGCGCACGTATTGGGCGGAAACCCCGGCCAGCCGCTCGCCGGAGGCAATGCAGTTCGCGAGTGAAATACCGTCGCGGACGTGCCCGCCGATGAAGAGTCCGGGATGACCGCTTTCGGCATGCGCGATCGCTTCGAGAAATCGCCCGTATCCGAGGTTGTATTGCGGTATGGCGTGCGGCCAGAAGGTCGTGTGGGTGAAGACCGGGTCTCCCCGCACACCCAGGAGATCGCGGAGGTTGGCCAGCACGCGGGGGAGCAACGCCTCCGGCGCAAGCCGGGCGAGGTCCGGCTGGCGGGTGCCGCCCACGTACACCGTCAGGGCGACGTGCCCTGCCGGCGCCCGTCCCGGAAAAAGCGTCGAGGAGAACAAGACTCCCAGCACGGACCGGCCCTCGACGGCGGGCACGAGCGCGCCGAATCCGTCCAGAGGATGGGCGACCTGGTCCCGGCGGAACCCCAGGAACAGCGAGGTCACCGGCGGGTACCCGACCTGTTCGAGGGGCGCCAGCGGCCGGTCGCCAAAAGGGCCGAACGGCAGTTGCGCCATTGACGCCGCAGGCATGGCCAGAACGACGGCGTCGAATTCGTCCGCGGCTTCCTGGCCGTCGCTCCGGCTGACGAGCTTCCACGGCCGGCCGGGGAAAAGGCCAACCACCGCCGTCCGCACGCGAACGGCGCCCGGCGGGAGCGCCGCGGCGAGCGCGGCAGGCAGGGTCTGAAGGCCGCGGGCGAAGGACACGATCCGCGCCACGGACTTCTCGCCGCGGGCGCGCCGGGCCCGCATCGCCGCGATCTGGCCGCGGATGAGCGAGCCATTCGATCGCGCGGCTTCCCAGAGCTTCGGAAAGGCGTGCCGGGTCGAGAGCATCTCGGGATCGCCGGCATAGATTCCGGCGACGAGGGGATTGATGGCATAGTCGACGATCTCCTGCCCGAAGTGATCACGGACGAGCGCTGCGAGGCTCGCATCGTCCGCGCTCGCCCGGGCGCGGGAGAAGGGCTCGGCGAGGATCCCCAGCTTGGCGCGGAGCGAGAACAACGGGGTTGAAACGAGCTGACGGGGTCCCATGGGGACGGGCAGCACGCGCCCGCCGCGTACGAGGTAACGATTTTTCGCCGCCGGAGCGGCGTACAGGCGCTCCGGCCCCAACCCGAGCCCTGCGACCAGCCCGTTCGAGCTCCGGCGATTCCAGCAGCGAGTTGGGTCCGTTTTCCACAAGCCAGCCGTCGCGATCCACCGTCGCGACCGCGCCGCCGGGGCGGCCGGCCTGCTCGAACACCGTGACCCGGACGCCCCGGGCGTGGAGCTTCCACGCCGCGGTGAGCCCCGTCATGCCGCCGCCGGCAATGGCGACGCGGTAATTGATTTCTGGAGACAGAGGGGACATGAGGATTCGGGGCCGCACCCGCCGCGGAGGCGCGGACTAGTTTTCCCAGTTGACGACGGTGGATACCATGGCGGCCACGCACTCAAGGCGGGCATCGGGCCGGATTCCATGGCCGAGGTTGAAGATATGGCCCGGGCGGCCGCGCATCGCCGCCAGCAGGCGCCGGGTTTCATCCCGCACGGCGGTCGGCGTGGCGCTGAGCAGCGCGGGGTCGAGGTTGCCCTGGAGCGCGACGCGGATATTGCGGGCGCAAAGCGCCGCGTCGCGCGCCAGGGAGTCGTGCGCTGCGGCGAGGTCGACGGTGGAATCGACGCTGAGCACGCGCGCACCGGCGGCGGCCTGCGCAACGAGGTGGCCCGCGGTCCCCCGCCCATACAGAATGACCGGGAAGCCCGCCGGCAGCGCTGCAATCGTCCGGCGAATCCACTGCAGGGACGCCGGTTCGTATTCGGGCCCGGCGACCAGGCCGCCCCATGAATCGAAGATCTGGATCGCGTCCACGCCAGCTTCGATCTGGAGCCGGAAGCAGTCGACAAGGCCGGCGGTGAGCTTTTCGAGCAGCGCGTCGAAAAAGCCGCGATCGGCGCGGAATCGTTCACGGGCGCGCAGGAATTCGTCGGATGCGCCGCCCTCGATCATGTAACACGCCAGCGTCCACGGAGAACCGCCGAACCCGATCAGGGCTGTCTGTCCGCCCAGCCGGCCGCGGACGAGGCGGAGCGCGGCGGCGACATAGCCGAGGCGCTCCCGGACATTGTCGGGCGAAAGCCGGTCGAGCTGGGCGCGCGTCTCGAGGCGTTGCTCCATCGCCATGCCGCCCCCCTCGCTGAAGCGATAGCCCTGGCCCATCGCTTCAGGGACGACGAGGATATCGGAGAACAGGATGGCGGCATCGAGCGCGAAACGCCGGAGCGGCTGCAGCGTCACCTCGGCCGCCAGTTCCGGCGCGCGCACGAGCTCGGCGAACGCGTGGCGCGCCTTCAGATCGCGATATTCAGGCAGGTAGCGACCCGCCTGCCGCATGATCCAGACGGGAGGGCGATCGAGTGGGCGGCAGGCGCATGCCGCGAGAAAACGTTCGCGCGGAGTCATTCAGGAGTCTGGATGACCATAGGGACGGGGCCAACAGTGTCTGTTAGACATGCCTCCTTGAGAGCTTGATGATCAACCAGAGTGATGCAATCAGCAGGCTTCCGACAACCAGGAAGGCCCACCATGTTTGCCAGCCGATCTTCTCGAAGATTAGGAAGACGAGTGGCAATAGCGCAGCAGGACCGGCGATCGCTCCGATGAGAACAGAGGCACCAATTGCCTTGCCCTTTGATACGCCTCGGAAGGACAGCATCCATGCAGTGATCCCCAGCAGGGCGAGCAGAGAGGAAAGACAAAGCGACCATGTGATCATGGAACCTTCTGGCAGGATCGGGGGCTGGACCGGCGGGGGTGCAGGTTGTGCAGCCGGAGGCGGCGGGGCAGGCGCCGGCAGCGGGGGAAGCGCGGCGAAACCGCGCTCGATCAGCTGGGTCGTGACGACATCCCGGAGTTTTCGCTCCGGGCTGCCGAGGATGACGGCGATGATGCGGCGGCCGTTGCGCTGAACCGTGGCCACGAGGGAGAAACCGGCCTCTCCGTAATATCCCGTCTTCAAACCGTCGCAGCCGGCGACCGCGCCAAGAAGGTGATTATGGGTGTCCATGGTGATCACCTTGCCGTTCTGGTGGCGGAACTCGCGGCGGCGTGTCGAGGAGTATTTCAGGACGTCCGTTTCAACAATCAGCCGGCGGGCGAGCGTCGCGAGGTCGCGCGCGCTGGAAAGGTCCGGTTCCTGCCCTTCCTTCCGGTTGGGAGGAAGGCCGTGCGGGGAATGAAAGACGGTGCGGGTCATGCCCAATTCGCGGGCCTTCGCGTTCATCAGGTCGACGAACGCCTCCTTGGAACCGGAGATGTGATCGGCGAGGGCGACGGCGGCGTTGTTGGCGGATTGCACCATCAGCGCATAGAGCAGTTCCTCGACGGCGATCTGTTCCTTGTCAACGAGCCAGACCCGCGAGCCTCCGGTATGGGACGCCTCGGCCGTCACCGTCACCGGGGTTGTCAGGGTGAGCGCCCCCTCCTTGAGCTTTTGTTCGACGATGAAAAACGTCATCAGCTTCGTGACGCTGGCGGGCGGATTCTGCACGTCGGCGCGGTCCTCAAAAAGGACGTTGCCGGTCGCAGCATCGATGACGATTGCGCTGCGCAACGCGTCGGGATTGATCGCGGAGCCGGATCTGGCCGGCGTTCGTTGGGTGGCCGCGAAGACAAAACCAGTGCTTGCGGCGAGCCCGGAGGCGATCGTGAGGAGCAGGCGAAAAGATGGGACGGACATGCGCCGAGGGAGGGATATTTCCGCCCCTCCGGCGAGGAAAAAAGTCGTGGGCGCACCGACGCTGCGCCGCGCGGGCCGGGAGGGCCGTGTTCCGCGGCGGGATCTGCCGATTGACGGTGGCGCGAGTGGCATGGGCATCTTGCCCATGTTGCCTGGCGCGCATCCACGGGCAAGATGCCCGTGCCACAACTGCGCGCGCCAGGCGCTGCCGTCAATCGGCAGATGCACCTGTGTTCCGCGGAAGGATGAACCTGTTGACAACGGCCGGAAAAGGAGCCACGATGGGCGCATGAACATCCCGTGGCAGGCGGCAGGAGAGTACCGGGACATCCTCTACCACAAGGCGGACGGCATCGCGAAGGTGACGATCAACCGCCCGGAGAAGCGCAACGCGTTCCGGCCGCTCACGGTGTCCGAGATGTGCGCCGCGTTTGCCGACGCCCGGGAGGACCCGACGATCGGCGTCGTCCTGCTCACCGGGGCCGGTCCACACACGGACGGCAAGCACGCCTTTTGCTCCGGCGGCGACCAGACGGTGCGCGGCGCCGCCGGATACGTTGATGAGGCCGGGGTGCCGCGCCTCAACGTGCTGGAGCTTCAGAAGCTCATCCGCTCGATCCCCAAGGTCGTCATCGCGCTGGTGGCGGGCTGCGCCATCGGCGGGGGCCACGTGCTCCACGTCGTGTGCGACCTGACGATCGCCGCGGACAACGCGGTGTTCGGGCAGGTCGGGCCCCGGATGGGGAGCTTTGACGGCGGGTTCGGCTCCAGTCATCTGGCGCGGATCGTGGGGCAGAAGAAGGCCCGCGAGATCTGGTATCTGTGTCGCAAATACAACGCGGCGCAGGCGCTGGACATGGGCCTGGTCAACGCGGTCGTGCCGGTGGGCGGGCTGGAGGCGGAGGGCGTCGCGTGGGCGCGCGAGATCCTCCAGAACAGCCCTCTCGCCATCCGCTGCCTGAAGAGCGCATTCAATGCGGACATGGACGGGCAGGCCGGCCTGCAGGAACTCGCCGGCAACGCGACGCTGCTCTATTACATGGGGGAGGAGGCGCAGGAGTTTCACCGGGCGCAGCGCGAGAAGCGCAACCCGGACCGGAAGCGGTTCCCCTGGCTGCCGTGAGCCGGGGAGCCATCGGGAGGCTCATCTCGCCGCGTCGGGGCGCTGGACGTCCAGCACGATGGCGGCGAGCAGGTGGTTTCGCAGATACTCGCAGGTCACCCTGCCGTAGCCGCCCACGCCCCAGGCCGGCCCGTAGGAGTTCTTGAACACGAAGGTCGTGTCATCAATCTGCCCGCCGGCGTTCTCGTAACCGACCAGGGTGACCGCGTGGGCGGCGCCCGGGGCCGGCGCCTGTTTGCTGAGGACGGCCGCGACAAGCAGGGTGCGGAAGCTTGGCCAGCGCATGCCGGCGACCACGGGCACACCGGCGTTGAGCGCCGTGATGATGTTGCCGATCTGCGCCGCGGTGTCGTCGCCGGGCACCTGATGGACGAGGATCCGGCAACGGGTGCGCGCCTGCGCGATGAGCTCGGGCGACGGCTCCTCGATCTCGGTCATCCTGCGCCCAAAGGTGTTGGGCATGGAGGACTGCAGGGGAATGCCATAGGTGCGGAGCGCCAGGACGACATCAAAAAGGGAGAAGCCTTCGTCGGCGTCGTCCGGCGGCTCCGGCCCGCCGGGGGCGGATTCCGGCGGCGGCCCGGCCGCGCGGCCCAGGGTCCTGCGCGTGGCCCAGATGAGATATTCCTCGGACAACTTCTCGGGCTGGCCGGTGACCTCCGCGTTCTCGTACTCGAGGGCGCTCACCACGGCAAACACCGCGCAGCTCGGCCGGCGGCCCTGGTCCTT
Organism: uncultured Verrucomicrobiae bacterium; assembly: GCA_963827125.1. Taxonomy (GTDB): domain Bacteria; phylum Verrucomicrobiota; class Verrucomicrobiia; order Opitutales; family Opitutaceae; genus Fen-1467. The sequence continues at coordinate 301,868 of CAWHAC010000010.1, read as the reverse complement.
GACCCCGAGCTCGAGCTGGAAAAACCGCGGGCGAAGATCGATTTCACCCTTGATCTCCGGCTTCTGCCCGAAACTCCGCAGCAGGCCCTCGAATTCCGAACCGGCCCCCGGCGGCTGCGCCGGCGCCGGCGCGCGCGTTTCCGGCCCGCGCTGAGCCCCGGCCGTTCCGCCCGCCCGTTCGAGGGCTTCGTCGGCCGCAGCTTCGGCGGCGGGATCGTACCCCAGGCGCGCCTGCAGGTCGGGCGGAAGGTCGCGCAGCCGGATCGAGGCCATGCCGCCCGAGTGGACGATCACGATGGTGCGCGCGTTGACCGACAGCAGCCTCACGTGATGATAGGTGGTGGCGCCGACCTGGAGCGTCCCGAGGTTGACGCCCAGTCCCTGCGGCACGGGCGGAGGGGCCGCGCCGGCGGGGAGCGCCGGTGCAAGCAGCAGCGCAACACCCGAGAGAACGAAGGCAGACCGGAAATGGACGGCGCCCCGAATCCACTGCCGGATGATCGTGGTGAATCGCTGCATGATCGGAACCCGGTCCAGCATGCCGCGAAGCCGCCGGGCTTCAAGCCTTCCGGGCCGGGTGGGCCGGCGGGGCGGGGGCCTTCAGCGCACCGCCAGGGTCGCCTTGAGAAAATCGACCGAGGACCGGCCGACCATGATTTCGAAATCCCCCGGCTGCACGGCCGCCTTCATGTCCAGACCCGGCGCCGCGAGTTGCTCCGCGGTGAGCGTGAAGGTCACGGTCTTCGTCTCGCCGGGCGCGAGCGCCACCCGGCTGAAATCCTTCAGTTCCATCACCGGGCGCGTGGGCAGGCTGACGCGTTTGTGGATATAGAGTTCGACAATCTCGTCCCCGGCCGTTGCGCCGGTATTGGCCACGTCGACCGCAACCTGCGCCCTGTGGTCGCGGGCGATCTCCGCAGGAGTCACCTTGAGATTCCTGTATTCGAACGTCGTATAACTCAGGCCGGCGCCAAAGGGGAAAAGCGGCGTGGAATCGGCTGCGACGTATTCGCGGAACCGGGAGGGCTTGTAGTCGTAGTAACACGGCAGCTGCCCCACCGACCGCGGGACGGTCACCGTCAGCTTCCCGCCCGGGTTGACCTTTCCGAACAACACGTCGGCCACCGCGCGCCCGGTCTCCTGCCCGAGATACCAGCATTCGATGATTGCCGGCGCGCGCGCGGCGAGGTCGTTGATCGAGAGCGGACGCCCGTTGAAAAGCAGGACCGCCACAGGCTTGCCGGTGGCCAGAACGGCTTCAGCCAGCTCGTTCTGCCGGCCCACGAGGTCCAGGCTGTCGGCGTCGCCGAGGTGTTCCTCGCTCCAGGCCTCCCGGTCCAGCAGCTCATTGTTGCCCAGGACGAGCACGACGGCGTCGCTCGCCGCCGCCACGGCCGCGGCCCCGGCGATCAGTTTCCGGTCCTCCGCGGGATCGCTCAGGATCGGATTCTCGTTGACGCGCCAGTCACATTCCTTGTTGAGGGTGAGCCTGCAGCCTTCCGCGTAGCGCACGACCATGGCAGAGCCTGCGAATTCCCGGAGGCCGTCGAGCACGCTCACGCCCTTCATCGGCACGGGCGAGTAACCTCCGAGGTGGACGGCGGCGGCATTCGGACCGATGACCGCCAGGGTCCTTATCCTGCCGGCATCGAAGGGGAGGATGTGCTGCTCGTTCTTCAACAGCACCATCGCCTCGTGCGCGGCCTTCAACGCGAGGGCCCGGTGCGCGGGGTCATCCGCCAGTTGATCCATCCGGTCGAGGTCCGCGTAACGATGCTCGAACAAGCCGCTTTCGAACTTTACCCGGAGGACGTTTCGAACCGCGCGGTTGATCACATCCCCGGAGATCCGGCCGGCCCTGACCGCCCCGGCGAGATTGTTGAACGCTCCTTTGCTCGACAGATCGTAGTCGAGACCAGCCTCAAGGGAAAGGAGGCCCGCCTCCGCAAGGTCGGCGGCCACATGATGGTCCTCGACCAGGACATCGAGGCCGCCGCCGTCGCTCATCACAAAGCCCCGGAAGCCCCATTCGCCGCGCAGAATGTCCGTGAGCAGTTTGCGGTTCACGTGGTTGGGCACGCCGTCCCATTCATTGTACGACGCCATGATCGATCGCGCGTGCCCCTGCCGGACGGCAACCTCGAACGGATAGAGGTGATTCGCGCGAAACTCGCGTTCCGAAAAGTTGACCGGGGCGATGTTCCTGCCGCCCTCCGGCTGGCCGTGCCCGGCGAAGTGTTTCAGCGTTGCGGCGACATGGAGCCGGTCGATGCCGGGGCCCCGGCCCTGGAGTCCGAAGACTGCAGCCAGTCCCATGCGGGACACCAGACAGGGGTCTTCCCCGTAACACTCCTCGGTCCGTCCCCAGCGCGGATCCCGGGCGAGATCGAGCACCGGGGAGAGCACCTGCCGCACGCCCCGGGCGCTGGCCTCATCGGCCGCGACGGTGAAAACCTGCTCCACGAGCGCGGGATCCCAGGTGCTGCCCAGCGCGATGGCCTGGGGAAAGCTCGTTGCGCCGGGCGCCATGAACCCGTGCAGCGCTTCGCCGAAAACAAAACCGGGAATGCCGAGGCGGGATTTCTCGGCCAGGTATTTCTGGATCGCATTGCTTCGCCGGACCCATTCGCGCGGGGGCGTGCGGAACGCCTGTTCCCTGGGGAGTCCCGCCGTGCTGAAGAAAGCGCCGGCGCCGTGGGCGAGCATTGCCGCATCCCTGCCGCCGACGAAGTTCCCGCGTTCGTCCCAGGCCTGCGGATCGTCCGACCGGTGACCCTGGAGCTGTGCGGTCTTCTCCTCCAGGGTCATGCGGCCGAGGAGGTCCTCGACCCGCCGGTCGACAGGCAGCGCAGGGTCCTGGTACGGCGGCTGCGCGAGGCCGTTGCCGGCCAGAAGCACGCCGGCTGCGAGGAGGATATGGGTATTCATGAGATGGATGCATCGCCGGACCCGATCCGGCATTCTCGCCGGCGCCGCACCGCCCCCGGCGGCCCGGAGCGTTCCCGCGAAAGATCATTCCAGCACGCGATAGAGCGCATAGGTCGAGCCGGGAACCTCGATCTTGATGCCGGACGGTCCCGGCGTGAGGCTGACGGCCCTTCCGGCAAGAAGCTTGAACTCCCGGTGGGGGACGGGAAGCGGAAACTCCGCGGAGGCGGGCCGGGCTGCGGGATTGAACACCGCCAGCACCACATGGCCGCCGCTGGCGCGGGCGTAGACGAACGGGCAGGCATCCGGCCGGGCGTAGAGCGGCACGAATTCCGCGTACGCCGCCAGCGCCGGCTCGGCGTGCTTCAGGGCGATGAGCCGCCGCACCCGGTTGAGCAGCGAGCCGGCATCGCCTTCCTGGGCCGCCACGTTGGGTGCATCGGCCGCAGGGTCGACCGGCAGGTAGAGGCGCGAGGGCTCCGCAGTGGAAAACCCGAGGTTCCGGCCGCCGGTCCATTGCATGGGCGAGCGGGCTCCGGCGCGCGGTTTGTAGGCGCCTTCGACCTGGGGCAGGCCGTCCAGCTGGCGCATGCCGATCTCGTTGCCGTAGTAAATGAAGGGGACGCCGGGCATCGTGAGGCCGAACGCCATGATCATCTCGATCTCGTCGGTCGTCCGCTTGTTGTTGATTCGCGCGATATCGTGGTTCCCGAGGGGGAGGGTGACATAGCCCATGGCGCGTGTCGCCTGATACGACGGCAGGTAATCACGAAGAAAGCGGGTGACATCCCCCGTGCCCTCGCGATCGAAGAAGCTGTGCCCGTCGGACATTCCGTTCTGAATCCGCCAGCTCTCCTTTTGATAAAGGTCATTGAAGCTGTCCATCCAGTGGATGAAGCACGCATGGAACGCGTCATCGAGAGCGTCCTTGGGCTCCGACCACTCGGCGATCGCGAAGGCCTGCGGGTAGTCCGTGCGCAGGATCTGGCGGACCTCATGCCAGTAATCCTTCGTGGCCTGCCGGGCGCCCCGGCCCTTGACCAGGGAACTGGCCATGTCGGCGCGGAAACCGTCCGCGCCAAGATCCATCCAGAACCGCATCACCTTCTTCATCTCCGTGCGCAACGCGAGCACGTCGGGATGATTCGCGGCGAGCTGCCAGGGCTTCTTCGGATCCGGATTGCCGAATCCATAATTGAGCGCCGGCTCCGACCAGAAGAAGTTGCTCAGGAAATTGCCGTTGCGGCGACCATAGCCGTGAACCCACCCTTCGCCCCACTCGGGCTTCCAGACATTGTCGGTCCAGACATACCAGTTTGAGAAGCGGCCGGGCGCCTGTTCGCACGCGGCGACGAACCACGGGTTGTCGATGGAGGTGTAGCTGATGACGTAGTCGAAAAGCACCTTCAGACCGCGTTTGTGCGCCTCGGCGAAAAGGCGGCGGGCGTCGTCGTTGGTGCCGTAGCGCGGGGCGATCTTGTAGTAGTCGCGGATGTCGTAGCCGGCGTCATTGAAGGGCGAGTCGAAGAACGGGTTGATCCAGATGGCATCGACCCCGAGGCTCTTCACATAGTCAAGTTTCTGGATGATCCCCTCCAGGTCGCCGACGCCATCGCCGTTGGAATCATAGAACGTCTGCGGGTAGATCTGATAGACGACCGCGTTGTGGACCCACGCCGGGCAGTCCGGAATAACGTCCTTTCCGGTGATCACCGGGGTTTGGGCCGGAACGTTTCCGGCGAGGATGAAGCCGAGCGCGAGCGGGCCGGCGAGGCGGAGGCAGGGTGGAAAATGCATGGGATGTTATCGGGTTGGCATCGGGCGGCGGATTCCGCGCGCGCGCTGCGGATCAGGGCGGGCCGGGCCTGTTCGCCATCAGTGATTTCGCCTCGGACTCCGGATCCGAAGTCATGCGCCGCAAGAGGGTGTAGGAGGAAACACGGGTGATCGAATCGCCGGCCGTCAGCCGCGCGAGCGGGCCGAGCAGTTCGAGCTCAACGTAGGGAAGCGGATCGGCATTGGTGTAGACTTGGGCGCTGGTTCCCCCATCGGGGTATTTCCCGCCGGGAATCAGGGAGGAGTCGATCCTCACCATCTCGCGGGGGCCGATCCAGAGGAGGCTTCCGGCCAATGTGCCGATCTTGTGGCTCTTGTGCCGATCGCGTGTGAGCGAAAGCAACCCGGCCCCCCGCATGAAGTTCGCGGGCAGGTCCTCCGACTGCCGGACGAATCCCGCGCCGGGGAGCGGCGGATCAGACAGGAAGGCATACACGGCCACAGGGTTTTTGAGCTGTGTGATGACCCACACGGCGGCGGCCACGGGCGCGCCGCCGACCTTCTCGTAGGTGGTCGTGGCCGTCATGACCGGATGGTCGGGCGAGAGCGCAATGCACCGGCGCACCCGGATGCCGAAGCTGGCGTCGACTTGTGAGACCAACGTCACCGCGCCCGGCCCGTCGATCGTCGCCTCCATCGGGCGGCTGTCGAAACCCGCCGGCGGCGGCCAGGCCCGGCCGGCGATCCTCTCCCAGTCCGATTGTGGCGCCGGCCACGTCTTGTCGCCGCCGTAGTTGGCCCAATCGCCCGGGTCCGGGGCGGCATTCCCGCTCGCGAGCATCGGGTTCTCCCAGAACGGGCCGTCGGATTCGCCGGCGAAACGCAATTGCATGACCCGGCCGATCGCCGGCACGACGACGGCCTCCACCCGGCCATTGCTGAGGAGAAGGGAATCGGGCCAGCGCTGGTAGCTGATCCGTTTCACGGACGGAGCATGCGGGCTCATGGGTGGATCTTGAACGGCGTTGTCGGGCGCCGGAGAGAAACCGGCGAGCATCAGGGCGAGGAAGGGCGCCAGCGCGGGGGCGGGGATGGGAATTCTGGCCGGCATGCAGCGCAGGTTGTCACAAGAATCCGGCGAGGGACACAAAAAAGCCCGGTCGGGAAACCGGGCTCGATCAGAGAGCGTGAACAGGCGCCTATTTGCCGAGGCTCGCGCGCAGGTCGGCGAGCTGGCCCGCAGAGCCGAGCTTCTCGTTGCGGCTGGCAATGAACCGGGCGTATTCGTCCATGAAGATCTTCCCCGGCGGGCGGAAATCGAACTCGGCGGGCTTGTCGCGGAAGAACTCGCGGTGAACCCGCGTCCAGACCAGGCGGCCGTCGGTGTCGATGTTGATCTTGGTGACGCCGAGCTTCGCGGCGGGCAGGTATTCGTCGACGTCGACCCCGACGGCGCTGCCGAGCTTGCCCCCCGCGGCGTTGATGCGATCGACCTCCTCTTTCGGCACGCTGGAGCTTCCGTGCATGACGATCGGGAAGCCGGGGACGAGCTTCTTGATGCCTTCGAGCACCTCGAAGTGCAGGGACTGCCTGCCCTTGAACTTGTAGGCTCCATGGCTGGTCCCGATGGCGGCGGCGAGCGAATCGCAGCCGGAGAGCGTGATGAAACGCTGCGCCTCCTCGGGCTTGGTCAGGCAGGCGTTGCCCTCCTCGACCTTGATGTCCTCCTCGACGCCGCCCAGCATGCCGAGCTCGGCCTCGACGGAGATGCCTTTCGCATGGGCCGCGTCCACGACGCGACGGGTGATTGCGACGTTCTCGTCGAACGGTTCGTGGGAAGCATCGATCATGACGGAGCTGTAGAAACCGGACTTGATGCAATCGTAGCAGGTTTCTTCATCGCCGTGGTCGAGGTGCACCGCGTAGATGGCCTCTGGGAAGATCGCCTCGGCGGCGCGGATCATGGCCTCAAGCATGCGTTTGTCGGTGTACTTCCGGGCTCCCTTGGAGATCTGGATGATGAACGGCGCCTGGGATTGGAGGCAGCCGCGGAAGAGCCCCATGGTCTGTTCCGCGTTGTTAATATTGTAGGCGCCGACAGCGTACTTGCCGTAGGCGTGTTTGAAGAGCTGGGCCGTGGTGACGATCATAAGCGTATCGGATTGGAAAGAGATGTCAGGTTACCCCGCGGCGGAACATGCGCACAAGCGTTTTTTGGCGCCGGCGGCGACGCGGCGCCGCCACCTGGGATTTCGCCGGGGGAATCCGGCAGAACAAAGGACGACGGATTCCTACCGGGGAAGGAACTCGAATTGCGCCTTGGATTTGTTCTTCGCGAGCACAAGGAAGGCCTTGAACGGGGTCATGCGCTTGGAGATGAAGCCCTCAATGAGGTTGGTCCGGCCCTTGTCCAGCAGTTGGCGGACCTCATCGAGGGGCACTTCTTTCTGGCAGAGGTGGCGCTTGAGCGTGAAAACGACGCGGGGAGCCGCCTCGCCGGATTTCCGGACATAATAGGCGTCGGCAGTCTGGAGGATTTCCCCGCCCAGCAGCCGGCTTTCGCCGACCCTGGCTGCCCCGGACAAGTCCGGCGGAGTTTTGGCCTTCCGCGCAACCGGCATGCCGTTCTTATCGAGTCGGGGCGCGCGGGGCGGGAACTCCCATGAGATCCTGCCGTCCTCCCGTTTGAGAAAAGCATCGAACGGGCGGCCTTTTCGGGAGATGAACCCCCGGATCAGCTCCGTCCTGCCCGCCTCAACCAATTGAACGGCGTGTTCGCGGGTCAGCGGCTTCTGGCACAGGATGCGCCCGAACCGGAGCGTCTGTTTCCAACCGTCGCCGGCGCGTTCCCGCAGCACGTAGTTGTTGCCCGCCTCGCAAAGTCCGGCGCCGGTCCGGGGATCCGTCCAGAACGGCGTCAGGGCCTCCAGATTGGTCTTGTCGCCGAAATCGAGCGCTGTTTTCCATTTGCCGCTCTCCTCGTCCTTGACCAGCCGAAGCGAGGCTGCGAAGCGGCGGTGCATTTTGGCCGACACAAACCCGTCGAGCGGGCCCACGACCCCTCTGGTGACGAGCTCGCGAACCTCGGCCTCCTCGATCTTCCGGCCGGAGATGATCTTGTAGACCATGAATCCGCCGTCCTGCGATTTGTAGCCGCGGAGCGTCTCCCGCAGGGGCAGGCCGTCGGTTGGCGAAAGGATGTCCGTGACCCGCGCGATCGAGTCATCCTCCTCGAAACCCTTGACGCGCTCGATGATCCCCCGGGTTTCCGCGACGATCTCCTTCATGAACTTCTCGCGGGAAAACCGCCCGTGTTCAATCTGGCGCAGCTTGTATTCCCACTCGCCGGTCATGTCGGGCTTCGTGAGCCCCTCGGCCTTCACGGCTGCGAGGAATTGCAGCAACGACTCGGCCTTCGCCGTCGGCACGAGTTCGCGCTGCTGGCGCTCCAGGTACTTCTGATTGACGAGCCCGTCGATCGTGTCGGCGCGCGTGGCGGGGGTGCCGAGTCCGCGCTCCTTCATGGCCCCGGCGAGATCCTCGTCGTCCACCAGCCTGCCGGCGCCTTCCATCGCTGAAAGGAGGGTGGCTTCAGTGTAGCGGGGCGGCGGCTTCGTGGTTTCTCCGTGAAGCCCGGCGGAGAGGGTGAGGGCGACCGGCGGCTGTCCGTCGGCGGCATCAAGCGCGGGCAGGGCGGCGGAGCCCGCCTCGCGGTCGCGCTCCAGCTCGCCGGCAATGGTCTGGGGCTCTTCGTCAACCGCGGTCCGCCCGTAGACGGCCAGCCAGCCCGCAAAGGTGAGCACCTTGCCCTCGGTCTTGAAATCGTGGCCGGTCACCGTGCTTGTCCGTGTGGTGATGTCGAATTCCGCCGGGGGAAAGAACGCCGCGACGAAGCGCCGGGCGATCATGTCGAAGATCTTCGCCTCCATCTCATCGAGATGCCTGGCCTCGTAGGTCGTGGGGATGATGGCAAAGTGATCGGAAACCAGCGCATTGTTGAAAATGCGCCTGTTGGGCCGCACCCATCCCTCGCGGAGCACGGTTTGCGCATGCTGCGCCAGGCCGCCATGGAGATTCGCCAGCGCCTCGCGGACGGTGGGGATGTAGTCCTCGGGCAGGGCCCGCGAATCCGTGCGCGGGTAGGTGATCATCTTGTGCCGCTCGTAGAGCGCCTGCGCGATCTGCAGGGTGCGGCGCGCCGAAAGGCCGTAGCGGTTGTTGGCCTCCCGCTGCAGGGTGGTCAGATCGTAAAGGCGGGGCGCGGTCTGGGAGGAGGACTTCCGGTTCTCGGTGACAGCTGCCCGGGGCCGCCCCGCGCACGCCGCCACCACGGCGTCAGCCAGCGCTTTTTCCCAGATGCGATCAGCCCGGTCCTGTTCATTGTCGTCCGCCTTTTTGAAATCGGGACGCTGATAGACGCCCTCGTAGGTGCCCCGCGCGACCTGAAAGACGGCGGTGACGCGCCAGTACGAGCGGGGCTTGAAGTTCCGGATTTCCAGCTCGCGCGTGAAAAGGATGGCGAGTGTCGGCGTCTGGACGCGCCCGACCGCCGCCACGTTTCCGCCCCGCGAGCCGAACATGCGCTTCGTGAGCGCGCGCGTGCCGTTGATGCCGATGAGCCAGTCGCTTTCGCTGCGGCAGCGGGCGGCCTCGGCCAGCGGCTTCATGCTCGCGCCGTCCCGCAGATGCTTGAACGCCTCGGCGATGCCGCCCGGGGTCATCGTCTGCATCCATGCCCGCTTGACCGGCAGGCTGCACTTCGCGAGCTGGTAGATGTAGGTGAAGATCAATTCGCCCTCGCGGCCGGCGTCGCAGGCGTTGACGACCTGGGAGATGTCCTTCCGGGCGAGGAGCTTCTTGAGCTGCTGGAAACGGTCCTTGGATTCCGCGATCGGTTTGAGGCCGAATTTTTCCGGGATGATCGGCAGCGTCTCCAGGCGCCAGAAGCCGTAGAGCTTCTTGTCGATGTCCTCGGGCATCTCGAGTTCCACCAGGTGGCCCACCGCCGATGATATCACATATTCATCGTTTTCGAAATGATCCCCCTGCTTGGGAACTCTGCCGAGGGCTCGGGCGAGGTCTGCGGCCACGCTGGGCTTTTCGGCGATGATCAGGGACTTCATAAGCGGGGCGGAAGGCGTTATCCACCGCCGCGCGGATTTCAAGCTCTTGTTTTCGTCAAGCTGCTTTATCGAGCCGCGCGCGGGCGCGCGCACTCGCCCGCGCACGCGAGGGCGCGGCGCTCAACCGGGTTCACGCTGCCGGGGCAACGGTGCCGCCCACAGGCTGGGATTGCAACTCCCCGGCGACACGGGCGCCCGCCCGGGGCCCGCAAATGCGAAAACGACCCCCGCGCCGCAGGCAGGAACATGCCTGATGGCCTGCGATGTCCTCCGGCGTGGCCGGCTCGATTTCCATCCCGGAAACCGGCCCCCTCAAAGGTCCGGCAGCAACCGCCACACGCCATGAAGAAGGCAGAGGTTGCCGAGGGTCAGCCGCCACGCAAAGGTGTGGTCGCGCGGCAGGGAGAGATTGTAGGCAAAGGTGAGGGGCAGGCAGACACGGGCCGCCGCCCAGTAGCCATGCCAGACATATCCGCCAAGCACGAAAAACAGGGCCGCAAAAAGCACGCCCATGCGCAGCCAGGGCGACGCATCGCCTGCGCGGCGGAGCACGAACACCGCTTGATAAGCGAAACCGGCGGCCGCAAGAAGTCCGAATGAATAGCGCCCGTCAAAGTCGCCTGAAACCAGGTGCCGGACGCAGGTCGCTCCATGGCGGAGGAGGGCGCAGCCGGGCCAGTCGAGGTTTCCCATGCCGCCGGATTTGTTGGACGGCACGTTTGAGGTGAGCCAGACGACCCAACACACGAGCGGAAGCGAGGCGAGGAGGACGCAGCCCGCGGTGGTCGCCCAGGTGCGGCGGTCGCGCCATTTGCCGCCCGCCAGGGCAGGCGCGGCGAGCAGCGCGGTTTCGCGCGTGAGTCCGCCCAGGGCCATGAGGACAATTCCGGACACCCGGCGCCCGCATTGTGCGCATTCGACAGCCAGGAAAACCAGGCACAATGCCGGCAGATCGGTCAGCGCCTGCCGCAGGCTCTCCAGGGCGCCCAGGCTCAGCATGCTCGCGAACCAGACCGCGGTGCCGTGCCATCCCCAGGGCGCGACGAGCCGCCATAGCCGCCAGCCGAGGAACAGCCATGCTGCCACGTTGAGAAGCGAAAAAACCTGGAGACAGGCCCAGGGCCGTCCGCCGCCGAGCACATGGGCAATGACCGGCAGGAGGATGCGCCTGGCGCGGCAACGAACATCGTCGACGGCGCGCTGCACGTCGGCGCGGCGGACATCCGGCGCCACCGCCAGTTGCGCGTAGAACTGGCCGTCGTATCCGGGGCCTGGTGTCACAGCGACCGGGAGTGCGGCCACCACGGCCAGCCTACAAAAGGAAAAATCCCCTCCAAAACGGAGCAGAGGCGTCCACCCGGCGCGCGCATCCCAGCGCGCCGCGATCATGGCGAGCACAAAGCATGCAGCGGCCACGCACGGCCATGCGTGGCGCAGTGCCGACGGCGCCGCCTGCGTCGCCGGCACGGAGCCCTGGGACGATCCGCTGGCGGCGCTCATTGTCTTCTCAGCCGGGCAGCCGCGGCGTCTCGGCCAGCGCGCTGTCGAGCGCGCGGAGCAGGGCGCCCATGGTCTCGTCGGTCTCGTCGCCCATGTTGGAGATGCGGAACGTCCTGCCCTTGAGCTTGCCGTAGCCGCCGTCAATCACAAAGCCATGCTTTGACTTGAGCACCTTGAGCAGCGCCGGCAGGTCCAGGTTGAGCGTGTTGACAAAACAGTTGAGCGTCACGGAGCCGTAGCCCTCCTTGGGGAACAGGGTGAAGCCCTTCGCGAAGGCCCACTGGCGGACGAGCTGGTTGAGCCGGGCGTGCCGGGCGTACCGGGCGGCCACACCCTCGGCCTTGATGTCCTCGATCTTGGACTTGAGACCGAAAATGTGGGGGATCGACGGCGTGCTCGGCGTCATGCCCTTCTCATGATTTGCCTGGAACTCGAGCAGATCGAGGTAATAGCCGCGCTCCGTCACCGTGGCGGCGCGGGCGAGCGCCCGCCTGGACGGCGAGCACAGCGACATGCCCGGCGGCAATGCGAGCGCCTTCTGCGTGCCGGTGACCATGATGTCGATGCCGAGCTCGTCCTTCTTGATCGCCAGGGCGCTGAACGAGCTGACCGTGTCGACGATCGAAATGACCTCGGGAAATTCGCGCACCACCGCCATGACCGCGGCGATGTCGGTCATGCAGCCGCACGAGGTCTCGTTGTGGATGACCGTGATGGCATCGTACTGGCCGGTGGCGAGCTCGCGGCGCACGGCCTCGGGGTCGACCGGCTGCCCCCAGTCGGCCTTGATTGCCCCGGCGGGTTTCCCGCAGCGCTGGGAAACGTCGTTCCACTTGTCCGAGAAGGCGCCGTTCATGCAGTTGAGCACCTTCTTTTTGACGACATTGCGCACGGCCGCCTCCATCATGCCCCAGGCGCTCGTCGTGCTCAAAAAGACCGGGTCTTTTGTATAAACCAGCGCCTGAAGGTCCGGCTGCAGGGACTGATAGAGCGCAACGAAGTCCGAGCTACGGTGCCCGATCATGGGCTGGGCCATTGCGCGCAGCGTCTTTTCTGATACGGCCACGGGGCCGGGGATGAAGAGTTTGTAGCTCATGGATTGGAGAAAAGGGGGCGGGGCTGGAGGGAAGGCCGGGCGCGGGGGGGCGCCTATCTTTTGGAGAAGCGGCGGGGGGGCCGCGACTCCAAAATGAACGATGCGTCATCCCGGGCCATGGCAGGGAAACCGCCGGGCTAGCCGCCGGTCTGCTTGACGATCCTGCGGTTGGCGTCGGCCAGCACCAGCACCCTGGGGCGCCAGGCCGAAGCCTCGCGTTCGTCAACCGCCGCGAATGCCATGATGGTGACCAGGTCGCCCGGCTTGCCGAGGAAGGTGGTGGCGCCGTTCAGGCAGATCGATCCCGAGCCGGCCGGCGCTGCGATGGCGTAGGTTTCGAACCGCTCGCCGTTGTTGAGGTTGCTGATCAGGATCCGCTCATACGGCCGGATCCCGACCGCCGCCATGAACCCGGCGTCGATGGCCAGGCTGCCCTCGTAATTCAGACTGCTGTCCGTGACCTCGGCCCGGTGGATCTTTGATTTGAGCAGATTGAGTTGCATGGCGCGGCGTGGACGGTAGGTAACCATAACGAAGCGAACGACTGCCCTGTTCGTCAACCATCAATCCATCCGGCTGCGCATGTTGCCCCTCTGGCTGAAGAAGAAATCCTACGCGTTCGAGCAATATACCATCGATGTGATCCTTGGGCGGCGGGAGGATACCGGCGCGGCGATCTACGGGGCGTTTCTGCAGGCCCTTTCGATTTTGTTCAACGGGCTGGTCCAGCTCCGCTTCTGGCTGTACGGGCAGCGGATTTTGCATGACCAGCCGCTCGGCTGTCTCGTCGTCGTGGTCGGGAATCTCACCGTGGGCGGGACCGGCAAGACCCCGGTGGTGGAGAAGTTCGCCCGGGCGCTCGCCGAGCGCGGCCGAAAGGTCGCCATTCTCAGCCGCGGCTACAAGAGCAAGCGCCCGCCCTTCTGGCGCCGGGCGTGGAACGCGTTGACCCACGACGAGGAACCGCCGCCCCGCGTGGTCAGCGACGGCCTCCGGGTCATGCTCGATTCGGAGCAGGCCGGGGATGAGCCCTTCATGCTGGCGCGCAACCTGCCCGGCGTGGTGGTGCTCGTCGACAAGAACCGCGTCAAGGCCGGCACGTACGCGATCCGCCGCTTCGGCTGCGACACCCTCGTGCTTGACGACGGGTTTCAGTATCTTCCCCTCAAGGGCCGCCTCAATCTGCTGCTGGTGGACACGACCAACCCCTTTGGGAACGGCCATCTGCTGCCGCGCGGCATCCTGCGCGAACCGGTCAAACATCTGCGGCGGGCGTCCTACATCTTTCTGACGAAATCATCCGGCCGCCGCGATCCCGAGCTCGAGCAGCTGATCCAGAAGCACAACCCCGGGGTGGACATCATCGAGTGCGCGCATCGTCCGCAGCATCTCCAGCGGGTGGGCCAGGCGGAGCGCCAGCCGCTCGATTTTCTCAAGGGCCGGCGCGTCGGCGCCTTCAGCGGCATCGCGACGCCGGAGAGCTTCGAGCATTTTCTCCGGGAGCTGGGCGCGGACCTCCTCTGCACCAGGCAGTTTCTCGACCATTATCGCTTCACCCAGGAGGACCTTGACCTCGTGTTCGAGGAGGGGCGGCAGGCGGGGGTGGAATTCATGGTGACCACCGAAAAAGACTCGGTGCGCCTGGAGGAGGGCCTGCGGTTCCCTCTCCCGCTGTATTACCTGCGGCTGGAGATCGAGATCATCCGCGGCGCGGCGGATTTCCAGGAGGCGGTGTCGCGCATCTGCTTCCTGCAACAGGATGGACCCCCCCGGCGCCGGCGGCGGCGGGCGGGGACTAGGACGGAGGTCCTCCGGGACGCGACGCCTTTCCCGCGGGCGGCAGGGGCGCATGCCGGAGGGGGGCGGGGGCGCGCTTCCCATCCTCCGGGGGGTGGGGCGCGGGTCGATTCGCGCTTGCGGCGCGCCGGGATGCGCGCTCTTTTCTCCGGTCATGCTCACGGATCCGCGTCTGGACCAGCTGGCGGAATTGCTGACCGGCTTTTCAACCGGCCTGAAGAAGGGCGAGCGCGTGCTCATTGACGCGTTCGACGTGCCGGAGGCCGTGGTTGTGGCGCTCATTCGCGCGGCCCGGCGGCGGGGCGCCCTGCCGTTCGCCTTGTCCCACCAGGCGCGGATCACCTGCGAATTGATGCGGGGCGCGGTCAAGGAGCAGTACGCGCCCCACGCCGGGGCGGAACTTGCCCGCATGAAAAAGACGGACGCCTATATCGCGCTGCGCGGTTCGGGCAACATCTTCGAGAACTCCGACGTTCCGGCGGCCAGCATGCAGCTGGTCACCGGGTTGATGAAACCGGTGCAGGACCAGCGGGTGAACCACACCAAGTGGGTCGTGTTGCGCTGGCCGACCCCCGCCATGGCCCAGCAGGCGGGAATGAGCACGGAGGCCTTCGAGGATTTCTATTTCCGCGTCTGCACGCTCGACTACGGACGCATGGCGCCGGGGATGAAGGCCCTCGCCGGCCTCATGCGCCGCACCGACCGCGTGCGCGTCACGGGCCCGGGCACCGACCTGGGCTTTTCCATCAAGGGCATCGGCGCCGAGGAATGCGGCGGCCAGCGCAACATCCCGGACGGCGAGGTGTTCTCCTGCCCGGTCAAGGACAGCGTCGAAGGCGTGGTGCAGTTCAACACGCCCTCGGTCTACCTCGGGTCGTCGTTTGACCGGATCCGCCTCGTCTTCAAGCAGGGCCGCATTGTCGAAGCCGGCGGGAGCGACACCCGGCGGCTGAATGAGATTCTCGACAGCGACCCGGGCGCGCGTTACATCGGGGAGTTCGCCCTCGGCTTCAACCCCCATATCCTGCAACCCATGCGGGACATCCTGTTTGATGAGAAGATTGCGGGCTCGTTCCACTTCACCCCGGGGCAGGCTTACGACGAGTGCGACAACGGCAACAAGTCGCAGGTCCATTGGGACATGGTGTGCATCCAGCGCCCGGAATATGGCGGCGGCGAGATCCGGTTCGACGGCAAACTGATCCGCAAGGACGGCCTTTTTGTGCCCCGCGCGCTCCAAAAACTGAATCCCGACTACCTGCTGGGAAAAGCCTGACGGGCCGCGCCGGGGCCTTCAAACCCCTTGCAGGCCGTGCGGGGACCGGGCTAGAAAGGGTGCTTGCAGGCGATCTCTTACCTGGTGCCCGATGCCTGTCGCGGCGCCCGGGCCGACAAGATTCTGGCGGAAGCGTTCCCGGCGCACAGCCGGGCGGCGCTGCAACGCGCCTTTGATGCCGGCCTCGTGCGGCGCAATGGCGCAGTGATCGGCAAGAGCGACGAAATCAGGGCGGGCGATCGGGTCGAGTTTTCCATGCCCGAAATCGCGCCGGCGGAGCTGAGACCGGTCGCAATCCCCCTGGACATTCTATACGAGGACGAACATCTGCTGGCGGTCAACAAGGCCGCGGGCATGGTCGTGCACCCGGGCGCGGGCACGGGCGGGGACACGCTCGTGCACGCGCTGCTCGCGCACTGCGCGGGCGGACTCAGCGGGATTGGAGGCGTCGAGCGGCCCGGCATCGTCCACCGCCTCGACAAAGAGACGTCCGGCGTGCTGCTCGTGGCGAAGGACGATCGGACCCATCGGGGACTCTCGGAGCAGTTCGCGGGGCGCCATCTGCGCAAGGAGTATCTCGCGCTGGTTTCAGGCGCGCCCCGGCTGATGAGCGGGATGATCGACCGCGCGATCGGCCGCCATCCGGTGCATCGCGAACGCATGACGGTGGGCGAGGGCGGCCGCCCGGCGCAGACCGGCTGGGAGGTGGTCGAGGTCTTCGGGCGGGATGCGGCGCTCGTGCGCTGCCGCATTCACAGCGGGCGAACGCATCAGATCCGGGTGCATCTGAAGTCGATCGGCCACCCGCTCCTCGGAGACCGGACCTACGGCTGGAAGCAGAACCCCCGGCTGCCCGCGGCGCCGCGCGTCATGTTGCACGCCGAGCGGATCGTCTTCCTGCATCCTGTGACCGCCCGGACGCTGGACCTTCATGCCCCGCTCCCCGCGGATTTTCAGGGGCTGCTCGCCGCGCTGCGCGCAATGCCGGCGGATTGAGGGGCGGGGTTTGGCCCGGGCGCAGGACGGGCCTAGCGCGCGATCATGAAGCCGAATCGCAGCTCATCCCGAAAGCGGTGGTTGTAATCGAGAATGGTCTCTCCCCAGCCGTCGAAATACTGGACCTGGAAATAACCGCCCGCCGTGTCGGGGAACGGCCATGTCTTCCGCAGCGGATAGGAGAGATCCAGCTCGGCGCTGCCGTAGCCGGCGCGTGTGCCCTTCCGGAGGAACGCGGTCAGTTGCAGGCCGCTGTTCCATCCGATCGTCGGGTGAAAGTCGACATAGCCCCGGTAATCCGTGATGTCCGGGTTCTCGCTCTTCTCAAAGTGCCAAAAGGCCTGGGGGGCCGCCGTCCAGAAGAAGTCGTCCTGCTTCACCAGCGTGATGACCGGCGTCAGGTACAGGCTGTTGAGACTCCGGGAGGTGTCGCCGGCCTTGCCGTTCGATTCATGCTGGAAACCGGTGTTGATGCCCAGGTGTGAGAGCCATGATTTGTCCCCGGCCAGACGCCGCCGGTAGTAGAAGAAGGCCGGCTTGTAGCTGGAATCGCGAAAAGGCTTTGAAAGGGAATGCAGGTCCCACAGGGAAGTCTGCGTGAATCCGAAATAGAGGTCGTCCCGCCAGCAGCTCAGCCGCGCCGCCGGCGTCGCGAAGAGCTGGTATTTGAAGCTGAACTGGAATTTCGCGTTGGCTCCCGAGTTGAAACCGACGGCGAAATACACTGGATCCAGGGGTGAGATGTGGGCGCGGACAGACTCCCAGTCCCGATCCAGGTCCAGATTTGCGATTCGCGTCGCTCCGGGCGGGGAGGAGAGGGGCGCCGGCGGGGCCGGTGTCGCGGGCGCAGGGGGAGCGGGCGGGTTCGCGGCCACGGGTGCTCCGGCCACACGAAACATCACCTGGTTGGTCGCAGGCTCGATCAGGCGGAGGGTGGCCGCGCCTCTCACGTCCGGCGGCAGCGCCAGCGTCAGGACGAACTGGCGGAAGTCCTGGGGACCAACCACCGCCCCCGACCCGGGCGACGGTCCCTCCAGCATCAGGATCACGTCGCGACGCCGGCCGTCGGAAGCCAGCTCCGCGCGCCATTCCTTCGGCACGGTGAAGGTGACCTGGTCGTTTGTCGGGTTGTTCAGATAAAGCGTGAAGGCGATTGAATCCCCCGGAGCCACAGTCTGCGGCGGGGGCGCAAGAACGGTCTGGGGCCCCGCGCACAACCGGACTGCGGATTGGAAAAACAGCCATCCTGCAAGGTTAGTCGCTTCATGGTGGGGTAGGTGAAAGCGGGTAAAAACTGCCGTTTCAGGGATGGGAATTCCAGGCGCGAAACTGCAGCGCCCGGTTGCCGCCCAATGCCCTATGATGGGTAGAAGATGCCCGCGGGACTGGCAATGCCGGTCTTTCAACTCGATCTGCGCCCCCCTGTTTCCGGTTGTGGCGCTCCCCATCATCCCTCCGTCAGTTCGGCGGCGATCCCGTGGCGGAGGCTGTGCGAGGAATGAAGGAAGGAATTGAATCCGCCGATTTCAGCCACCGCCAGGATGGTCGCAAGCGCGGCCGGGAACACGTCGGCCCGCGCGGCGGGCAGGCCGGGGATCTTCCTGCGCGACGGGAGAGGCAGGACAGCCATTTCGTCCAGGAGAACGCGCAACACATCCACGGGGATCACAGGACGCGCATCCAGGGATGGCGCGCCAGGTCTCCCGTCGAGCATTGCGCGGACCGTGGTCGCCGTTCCTCCGGTGAACACGGCCGGGGCTGCCGCCGGCCGCGAAAAATCGAAGCCGCTCGTGAGGAAAGCCTCCCGGCAGGCTGCGGTGACCCGGATCCGGTGCCGGTCGGTGAACGGCGATTCCGGATCGTCGACGCACCGCTCCGTCAGGCGCACGCATCCGAGCGGAAGGCTGACCGCCTGCCCGATCACGCGGCCGCGAAATGCCAGGCATTCAAGGCTTCCGCCCCCGAGATCGAAGACAAAGAAGTCCTGCAGACCGGCGAGCCGCGGATCGGTCGTGAGGCCGCGGCCGATCAGGTTTGCCTCCTCCGCGCCCGAGAGGATCCGGACTTCGCAATCCGTCGCCGCCCGGATGCGTTCTGCGAATTCTTGTCCGTTGGCGGCATCGCGCACTGCGCTGGTGGCGGCCAGAACCGTGCGCGCGGGAGCCAGGGGCGCGATCCCGGCGAGCAATTCCACGATGGCGGCCACCCCGCGGCGCATCCCGTCCTCTGAAAGCCGGGGCCGGGCCCGGGCAATTCCTGCGCTGATCCGCGCGTCGATTGCGCGGCTCTGCATCGCGATGATCCCCCCGCCGGGATCGCGGCCTGCGACCAGGGATTTGATCGAATTGCTGCCGATGTCGATGACGGCGATGCAGGGGGGGTGAACCACGAGGGCAAAAGCACACTGAGATCAGGGCGTGTTCAAGCTTCGTCTGCGATGCGGAATTCGCAGAAAGGCCGCCGCGCCCGGCGTTGGCCCGGGGCGCGCCATGCCTTCCAACATGGGTGTTCTGCCACGGGCGGATGCCCCCAATCTCCCTCCCGGTTGTGCCCAGCGCGATCCGCGGTCCCAACGTCAGAGAACAAACCCCGGTGGGGCGACCAGCACGACAAACTCGCCCTTCAGGCTGGTCTTCGCCAGACGTGCGCAGACGTTCGCCGCCGGTCCAACGAGGAAGGTCTCGTGCAGCTTGGTGACCTCCTTGGCGACGCAAATGACGCGATCCCCTCCCATGATCGACACGATCTCGTCGACGAATTTGTCGATGCGATGGCAGCTTTCGTAGAATGCGAGCGTGCAGGGGAAATCGCGGTGTTTCCCCAGGAACGCGATCCGCGCCGCCGAGCGGGGCGGGAGAAAGCCCGCAAAAAGGAAGGCGTTGGTCGGAAGACCGGAGGCGCTGAGCACGGCCAGAAGCGCGCTTGCGCCGGGCACCGGCACGACCGGAACCCCGCGGCTGCGGCACGCCCGGACGACGCGAAATCCCGGATCGCTCAAACCCGGCGTGCCTGCGTCGGTGACCACGGCAACCGACCTGCCCTCCGCGAGCATCGAGACGAGACGCTCCGCCGCCTCGATCTCGTTGTGATCGTGGTAGGCGGTCAGTTCGCGATGCAGGCCAAGCCGGGCCAGCAGGGCGCCCGTGGTCCGCGTGTCTTCGCAGGCGATGAGATCCACCCCGCCAAGGAGGGCGCGGGCGCGCTCGGTCAGGTCCGCCAGGTTGCCGATCGGGGTTGCAACCACGTAGAGATGGCCGGGCTGGGGGAGAAGGGAACCGTTTTCCATGGATAGGGCGGACTCCAGTTCGCCTATCTTCCGGCCGCGTTGACCGCAATGATCATTTCCCGGCAAGGACTTCTTTGGGCGCATCTCCCGATCGACGGCAGCGTCGGGCGCAATGCGCATGCGGCGGTTGAAATCCAGCAATAAAAAAGATCCGGCCGGGCGGCCGGATCCTGGTGGAGCCGGGCAGAGCGACAGGTCAATGACCCATGCCGCCCATGCCGTTGGTGCTCATTCCGGGAATCTGGTTCTCCCAGTCGGCCGGTCGATTCCACGGGATCGTCGAGTCGGTGGTTGGCGTCGAAACGCAGCCGGCAAGGAGCGACCCGAGAGCCAGGGCGAGCAAAGCGAAGAGGAGGGGTTTCTTGGCGGCATTCATGGGAGGATGGTACAGGACGGCGGCGGCAACGTGCAACAAATTCCGACCCAGGTCGAGCTGAGAACGGTGAGATGGCGCCGGGAGCTGAAGGTTCCGCCCCGCGGCGACGGAAGGGAACCCTCCCGCCCGCATTCCAGATCCCCGCGCTCCAATCCACTCGAGGCTCTGTTGTCGTTCTCAGGTTATGTACGTGTAGGTCGATTCCCACCAGGGCGATTTCGGGTTCTTCCTGACCCTTGTCTCCGGGTTGGCTGAAAGATGATCGAGCACCTTGAACACGAGTTCGGCCTTGTCGGGCTGGCCGAGCCGGACAGCGAGGGATTCCGCGGTCAAGGCAGTCCCCGGGGCGAGGCGCAACGCCTCCGTGAGCCTGAGCTTGAGCGCAACGACGCCGCCGGCGGCCTTCTTGCCCGCCTCGACGCCCGGCTGGTGATAGGCGTTGATGCCGATGAGCGAGG
Source organism: uncultured Verrucomicrobiae bacterium (assembly GCA_963827125.1). Classification (GTDB taxonomy): domain Bacteria; phylum Verrucomicrobiota; class Verrucomicrobiia; order Opitutales; family Opitutaceae; genus Fen-1467. Next base: position 281,256 of record CAWHAC010000010.1, on the reverse strand, counting down.
CGTACAGGCCGACCACGCGTTCATAGAGCGCGATGAGCATGCCCAGCGTGCGGGGCGACACCTCCGGTATTGTGAGCGTGACGGAGTGCCGGTTCTTCTCGCTGAGCGCGTCGCGGGTGCCCAGGAGGAAGCCCTGCAGATAGTCCCCACTGGTGAGCCCGCCGTCCTCGACATCGAGGCTGGCGCCGGAGCGGTCGCGCAGAACCTCGATGAAGGTGACGAAGAAGTTGTTCACGCCTTCGCGGAGCTGCTGCACGTAGGCGTGCTGGTCGGTGGAGCCCTTGTTGCCGTAGACGGCGATGCCCTGGTTGACGACGCGGCCCTGGAGATCGAGCTCCTTGCCGAGCGACTCCATGATGAGCTGCTGCAGGTAGCGCGAGAACAGCAGGAGGCGGTCCTTGTAGGGCAGCACAACCATGTCGCGCGAGCCGCGGCCGTCGGTCGCCCAATACCAGATCGCGGCGAGCAATGCGGCCGGGTTCTCCCCGAGGGCGGGAACGCGGGTCGCCTCGTCCATCGCGGCGGCGCCAGCGAGCATCGCTTCGATCCTGATGCCCTGCAGCGCGGCGGGCAGGAGTCCCACGGCGCAGAGTTCGGACGTGCGGCCGCCGATCCAATCCCACATCGGGAAGCGCGCGAGCCAGCCTTCCTTCAACGCGATCGTGTCGAGCTTCGACCCCTCGCCGGTCACGGCGACGAACTGCTTTGGAAAGTCGATGCCGGCGGCCTTGAACGCGGCGGCGGCTTCGAGCATTCCGTTGCGCGTTTCAATCGTGCCCCCGGATTTCGAGATCACCACCACGAGTGTTCTGGGGAGCCGGCGGCCGATTTCCTTCAGCACGAGGTCCATGCCGTCCGGGTCCGTGTTGTCGAAAAAGTGAACGCGCATCCGGTCGCGCCCGGACTTGAGCCGGCCCAGCGCCTGGCTGACGAATTGCGGGCCCAGCGCGGAGCCTCCAATTCCGATGACGAGCAACTCGCTGAACTTTCCGGCGGGGCCGGCGATTTCGCCTTTGTGGACCCGGGCGGCAAACGTCCTGATGGCGGCGAGGGTGGACGTTATGGCTGCAGTGATCTCGGGAGTCGGGGCCAGCTGCGGCGCGCGCAGCCAGTAATGGCCGACCATGCGGTTCTCGTCAGGATTGGCGATCGCGCCCTTTTCGAGCGCGGCCATTGCGGCGAACGCCTCCGCGAACTTCGGCTCCATTGAGGGCAGAAACGAATCCGGGAACGGCATGCAGCTCAGATCGAGCGACAGCCCGAGCGCGGGATAGTGGTGGCAGTGTTGTTTGAAACGGGTCCAGGACATGGGAAGAATCAGGAGTCAGGATGCGGCAGTCAGTTCTTTGATTTCAGATCTCGGATTTCAGATTCTTGATGGCGGCGACGGGCAGGGAGTAACAAAGGGCGAAGTGCCGGCGCTGACAAAGTCAAAGTTGGCGTGCGGCCGCGGCGCGAGGAAAGGCGGGCAGGGTGATGGCGCGAAGATGGGGACGCCGGCGCTGCGCGCGATCTGACCTGCCACGACCCATGCCCGGAGCGCAGCCGGCTTGTGGCAGGGCTACGGCGCGGCAGGCAAGGCTGCGCCCCTGCCAGCGGTTCCATGAAGGATGAGGTTGCCAATCATGCGGGCGATCCGCCAATCGAGCAGGTAGTCGGTCGCCACATAGACGTAGAGCGAGACGATGAACCAGAACACGACCTGGTACGAGAGCTTGGAACACTTGTGACTCAGCCGGCGCTGGGCCAGGAATGCCCCCGGCCAGCCGCCTGCGAGTTCGAGGCCGTGGAGCAGCCTCTCGGATGCCCGCCAGTCCGGGATCTTCTCCTGCGCGCTGTCCTTGTCCGCGCCGTAGACGGCATAGGTCAGCAGGGAAATCACGACTCCGTAGCCCAGGAGCCACCGCAAATCAATGAACGCGGACAATCGGTGCAGGGCGAGCCCGGGAGAGACGAGGAGGGCGGCGAGCAGGGCCAGATGCCACGGCCGCAGCCGGCTCTCGGAGCTCCGATTTGAGCCGCCGGCTGTTTGTCTCGAATCCATGGCTGGAGCAGGTACGCCAAAAGCAGGCGGGGGGCGAACCTGAAATCGATCCGGGGCCGGATGCGCTCCGCAGGCGAGGTCCGGGAAGGCCGCGGGGATCAGAGCCGGCGGGGCGCTCCACTCGTGCGAGCCGGGCAGGTCCGCGCAGGCCTGCGAACGCCCGGTCCCATCCGGCAGTGCGGCGACGCCGGCCTTGCGCCGACTTTCATTGCGGTTGGACGGCCTTCCGGCAGGATGGTCCGCGATGGGCCCAAAATTCTATGCCCGGGATCTGGCCTATGTTCACGATGCGGGCTTTTCAGGCTTTGCGCGGAAAGCGGCGCCGGGGGTGTTGCGGCGGCTTCGGGAGAGATGCCCGCCCGGCGCGCGGATCATCGAGATTGGATGCGGGAGCGGGGCGTTGACGAAGGTCCTCGTGGAGGCCGGTTATCGCGTGCTCGGCGTCGACGTGTCGCGGGCGATGGTCCGTCTCGCGCGGCGAAAGGTGGCGGGGGCGGATTTCCGGGTCGCGTTTTGGCAGGATTTCACACCGCCGGCCTGCGACGCGATCGTCGCGGTGGGCGAGTGCTTCAATTACCTGTCCGGGGATCGCGGGAAACATGGGCTGGCGCTGGAGACATTGCTGTCGAGGGCGGCCGGGGCATTGCGAAGCGGCGGGATGCTGCTCTTCGATTTCCTGGAGCCGTTCCCGGGCGCGCCCCGGCGGCGGAGGGTTCGCCGCTGCGGCCGCGATTGGGCGGTCGTGGTCGAGGTCGGCGAGGACGGCGGCCTGATCACGCGGCACATCACGACAATCCGGTTTGCCGGGGGCCGGTGCCGCTGCGCCGAGGAGATCCACAGGCAATTGCGCTGCCCGCGGGTGCGGGTCGAACGCGCGCTGCGACGGGCCGGGTTTGCGGTCCGGTTCTGCCGCGGCTATAGGGAGGAGCGCCTGGGTGGCGGGCATGTCGTGGCCGAGGCGGTCTTGCGGAGATCGCGATCTGGCCGGACGTAGTGCGGCCAGACCATCCCTGCATCTGACTTCCGGGATGAATCCTCCCCCGGGGCGGCCGGCGCCGCCTCCGCTGGTCCGACGAACCACGCAGTTTTTTACCGGTTGCCAAGCCGGCCCGGGCCCGGCCATGTTGACGCCCGCCTGCCGGCGATGGAGAATCGCGGGCAGGCCTGCCCTTGCAATCATTCCACCATGTCTTCCTCCAACGACTTCGACATTGACTATGTGGCGAAGCTCGCCCGCCTTGCGCTTACCGACGCCGAAAAGGAGACCTTCTCGCGCCAGCTCGGAGACGTCCTTCGCTACATCGAGAAGCTCGGGTCGGTCGACGTGTCCCAGGTCGAGCCCACCGCGCATGCGTTTCCGGTCTCAAACGTCTGGGCGGAGGATGTGCCCCAGCCGGGTCTTCCCGTCGGGGACGCACTCAAAAACGCGCCTGCGCAGCGCGACAACATGATCGTGGTGCCCGTGGTGGTGGAATAAACGCAGGGACATCGGCGCCGGGATCCATGAGTCAGAATGGTCCGCCCGCTCCTCCCCTGAATTCCCGCACCCGCGTCCGAACTCCAGGCCTCCCGATTTTACTTCGTGTCCTCCGATCTCATCTTCCAGCCGGTCTCTGAACTCGCGGCACTGCTCGATGCGCGCAAGATCTCCTCGGTCGAACTCACCCGGGCGTTCGTCGAGCGCACGCATGGGGTCGACGGCCGCGTCAAGGCCTTCAATTCCTATGACGAGGCCGATGCATTTGCCCAGGCCCGGGCCTCTGATGCCCGCCGCGCCGCCGGCCAGGCGCGGGGGGCGCTCGACGGCATTCCGGTTGGCATGAAAGACGTCATCGCGGTGGCCGGCCAGCCGTTGACGTGTTCAAGCCGGATGCTCGCGGATTTCGTTTCCCCCTATGACGCGACCGTCACCGCCCGCCTGAAGGGCGCGGGGGCGGTCCTGTGGGGCCGGCTGAACATGGACGAATTCGCGATGGGTTCGTCGACGGAGAACTCGGCTTTCCAGACCACCTCCAACCCGTGGGACCTCGAACGGGTGCCCGGGGGCAGTTCCGGAGGGCCGGCCGCTGCGCTCGCCGCGGGCGAAACACCGCTGGCGCTCGGCTCCGACACCGGGGGCTCGATCCGCCAGCCCGCGTCGTTTTGCGGCGTGGTCGGTCTCAAGCCGACCTACGGTCTGGTCTCCCGCTACGGGCTCGTGGCCTTTGCGTCATCGCTCGACCAGATCGGCCCGTTCGCGCGGACCGTCGAGGACGCGGCGCTCCTGCTCGGCGTCATCGGCGGGCACGATCCGCTCGATTCAACCTCCTATCCTGCGGGGGTCCCGGACTATCGGGCGGAGATGGGAAAACGCAGCGGGCCGTGGAGGCTCGGCGTGCCGAAGGAGTATTTCGGGCCGGGACTCGATTCCGAGGTCGCCAACGCGGTGCGGGCGGCGATCGAGTTCTACCGGGGCTCGGGTTGCGAGATCCGGGAGGTCTCCCTGCCGGCGGCGGCGGAATACGCGGTCGCAACGTACTACATTGTCGCCACGGCGGAGGCGTCGTCGAATCTCGCCCGCTACGACGGCGTCCGTTACGGCCACCGTTCCCGGGACGCGTCCGATGCGATCAATCTCTACTTCAAATCGCGTGCGGAGGGCTTCGGGCCGGAAGTGAAACGCCGGATCATCCTCGGCACGCACGTGCTGAGCAGCGGCTACTACGATGCCTATTATCTGCGGGCACAGAAAGTGCGCACGCTTATCCGGAATGATTTCCTCAACACCTACCGGGAAGTCGACGCGCTGCTTGCGCCGGTGGCCCCGACGGCCGCGTTCAGGAAGGGGGAGAAATCGTCGGATCCGCTCGCGATGTATCTGGGCGACATCTACACGATCAGCCTCAATCTTGCCGGCCTGCCGGGAATCTCGATCCCCTGCGGATTCACGCGCGGCGGCCTGCCCATCGGTCTGCAGATCATCGGCCAGCCCTTCCAGGAGGCCGGCCTGTTCGCCATCGCCCGCGCCTACGAACGGGCGCACGGGTGGGCCGGGTGCCATCCGTCGCTGTGATTTGAACCCCGGATGAACTACGAACCCGTCATCGGCCTTGAGGTCCATGTGCAGGTCAAGACCCGCTCGAAGATGTTCACGCGTGTGGCCGCGGGCTACGGCGAGCCGCCGAACACGTTGACCGACCCGGTGGTGCTCGCGCTCCCGGGCGCGCTGCCCGTGATGAACAAGGCCGCCCTCGACCGCATCATCAAGGTCGGCCTGATGCTCGGCTGCGAGATCGCCCCGGTCTGCAAATGGGACCGCAAGAATTATTTCTATCCCGACAGCCCGAAGAACTACCAGATCTCGCAGTACGACCAGCCGGTCTGCAAAGGCGGCGCCCTGGAGATCGAGCTCCCCGGCCCCTCGCGCAATGTCATGGGCGAACACAGGCGGATTCCTCTCACGCGCATCCATCTGGAGGAGGACGTCGGCAAGCTCAACCACGCCGGGCGCGAATCGCTGATCGATTTCAACCGGGCGGGAACGCCGCTGATGGAGATCGTGTCGGAGCCGGCCCTGCACGGCGCCGAGGAGGCGTTCGCCTATCTCACCGCGCTCAAGACGGTGATGATCTACGGCGGCATCTCGGATGGTGACATGGAAAAAGGCCAGATGCGTTGCGATGCCAACGTCTCCATCCGCCCGGCCGGGGCGGCGGGACTCGGCACAAAGGTCGAGCTCAAGAACCTCAACTCGATCTCCTTCGTGCGCGACGGCATCGCCCATGAGATCAGGCGGCAGATCGCGGTCATCGAGTCCGGCGGAACCATCGTGCAGGAGACGCGCGACTATGACGGCCAGACGGGGACGTCGCAATCGCTGCGTTCGAAGGAAATGGCGCACGATTACCGTTATTTTCCCGACCCCGACCTCATGCCCGTCAAGGTCGATGAGGCCTGGAAGGCGGCGATTCGCGCCGAATGCCCGGAGCTCCCGTTCGACAGGCAGAGGCGGTTCTTCGAGGCGTATCAACTGCCCTATACGATCAGCGCGGTGCTCGTCCCGGACCCCAGGCTCTGCGACTACTTCGAAGAGGCCGCGAGGCTGTCGGGGAAGCCGCAGGCTGCGGGCAACTGGATCGCGAACGACCTGCTCCGGGAACTCGGCGCCGCGAAAGCGGGCCTGGCTGCCTGCAAGGTGCGCCCGGCGCACGTTGCCGGCCTCGTGAAACTCGTTGGGGCGGGCGTCATCTCCAGCAACATCGCGAAGGAGGCTTTCACCGAGATGTTCCAAAGCGGCGAGCCGCCTGAAGCGCTCGTTGCGCGCAAGGGCCTGAGACAGTCCACAGACATCGACGAACTTGATCGATGGTGCGCCGGGGCCATCGCGGCCAGTCCGAAGTCCGTTGCGGATTTCAAGGGAGGGAAGGAGAACGCCATCAACGCGATGAAGGGCTTCGTGATGAAGCAGTCCAAGGGCAGGGCCAACCCCAGGCTGGTCGACGAAATCCTCCGCCGGAAGCTGGCGGGCTGAGCGACGATGCGGCGCGGGGCCGCGCACCCCATTCGTGCCGGATCGGACCCCGGCTGATTCGCAGCGGCGGGTGCGCGGATGATGCCGCCGTCCCGCGATTGTGTGTTCGTCATTCCACCCCATCACCTCCCGAACGGCGGCGCTTCCTCAACGGCGTGGACCCGGATCAGGCAGGCTGCGCAGGATGAGTTCCGGATTCTTTTCGACGAAGTAGCGCATCGTCCAGTCGTTGGGGAAAAGGATGACGGGGCGGCCTTCCGAGTCGGCGCCCCACGCCACGCCGCTGGCGGTCACGAGGCTGGCCGGATGATCGAGGGCGGGGTGGGGGTCGAGCCAGCGGAGGAACTGCCATGGGGCGGCTTCCATGCGCGACTCGGCGCCGTATTCCGCCTGAAGCCGGTACTGCACCACCTCGAATTGCAGCGGCCCGACCGCAGCGAGCAGCGTCACCCCTGAAGGGCCGTGGCGCAGGGCGAATGACTGGACGATGTGCTCCTGGAGCAATTGCTCGATCCCGGCCCGGTATTTCTTGGCGTTCGCGGGATTCGGATTGCTGATAAAGGCGAATACTTCGGGAGGGAAGCGCGGGATTTCGTCATAGCGGATTCCGGCGTCCTCCGTCAGCGTATCGCCGATCCCGAAAAGATCGTAGCCCACCAGGCCGACGATGTCCCCGGGCCAGGCTTCATCCACGGTCGTGCGCTCCCGGCCGAAAAGCTTTTGCGACGACGAGAGGCGCACCCGCCGGCCGGATTGCTGGTGCGTGACGATCATGTCCCGCGTGAAGTGACCCGAGCAGACGCGGACGAATGCGATCCGGTCGCGGTGCTTCGGGTCCATGTTCGCCTGGATCTTGAAGATGAACCCGGAGAACTTTTCATGTCCGACCGGCACGAGCGGGAAAGCCCCGGCTGATGGGGAACCGGGCTCCCGCGGCGGCGCATCGGCGGGCAGCGGTTTCGCTCCGCCTTCCGGAGTTGAATCCGGGCGCGGGAGGCCTTCGCCCGGGACCAGGATCGGGAGAACGCCTGCCGCGTTCTTCCGCGGCGCGGGCGGCATCGCGTCGCGCAGGAAACCGTTGAGAAGGAGTTCCACACCGAAGTTGTTCACGGCGCTGCCGAAGTAGACCGGCGTCTGCCGGCTGGCGTGGACGGCGTCCCGATTGAAGGCATGACCGGCGCCGGCGATCATGGCGAGCTGCTCCGCGGCCTCGCGATAGGTCGGCTCATCGAGTTTTTCTTGCACGACCGGATCCCCGAAATCCGCGACTTCGTCCGGAGCGCGGTAGGCGCCGCCGGGCACCCGTTCAAAAAGATGCACCTGGCGGCGCAAGCGGTCGAAAACGCCCCGGAACGACGGGCCGTTCCCCAGCGGCCAGGTCACCGCTGAGGCCTGCAGCCCGAGGACCTCCTCCAATTCGTCGAGGAGGGCAAGGGGATCCCGGGTCGGCCGGTCGCACTTGTTCATGAACGTGAAGATGGGCACCCCGCGGAGGCGGCACACCTCGAACAGCTTTCGCGTCTGCGACTCGATTCCCTTTGCGGCGTCGATCACCATGACCGCCGCGTCCACGGCGGTGAGCACGCGATACGTGTCCTCGGAGAAGTCCTTGTGGCCCGGCGTGTCGAGCAGATTGACCGCGAATCCGGAGTATTCGAACTGGAGGACGGTCGACGAAATCGAGATGCCGCGCTGGCGTTCGAGTTCCATCCAGTCGGAGCGGGTGGCGCGCTGGTTCTTCCGATCCTTGACGGCGCCGGCGAGGTGCACCGCGTTGCCATAGAGCAGGAATTTTTCCGTGAGCGTGGTCTTCCCTGCGTCGGGATGCGAGATGATCGCGAACGTGCGGCGGCGGGCGATTTCATCAGGGGCGGACATGGCAAAAACGTCGACGCAACAGGTCGGAAGCCCTGAGGGGAAGCTTAATTTTCACCCGGCAGCCGCGCCGGGGAAGGACGGGCGATGACCAGGAAGGCATTAATTCCCGCCAATTCGTGCCGATGATAACCGGTGGAAAACATGATCACCTTCTTTCTCATTGTGGTTGGTGCTGCGCTCGTTTTTGGCTCGGGCGTGATACTTTTGAGCCTTGCTGACGCGCCTGAGGGGTGGGAAGATGGCAATGGTTTTCACCTGGGCACGGAGCCGGTGAAGGCCGGCCGCGATTTTTTGGCTTCTCCGCCGGCCGGATGCCGTGATGATGGGGAGGAATGCCGCCTTCGCTAAAACTCAAGCCCAACGCCACGGCGCGCGTGCTGCATGGCCATCCGTGGGTTTTCGCCAACGAAGTGGCGGAGCTGCTTCCGGCGGAGTCGGACGGCGAAGTCGTGGAATGCCGCGATTCCCGGGGGCGCTTCCTGGGCACGGGCATCTACAACAGCCGGTCGCAGATCGTCTGGCGCAGGCTGGAGCGGGGGCGGGTGCTTCTGGATGAAGCCTGGCTGCGCGAGGCGCTGCGGCGGGCGATTGCACGAAGGGTCTTTCCCGGTGCGGCGGAGTCCGGGACGGATGGCCTCGGGGCGGCGGCCGCCGCGGGGCTTCCCCCGAGGTTCACCCGGCTGGTCTGGTCGGAATCGGACGATCTGCCGGGTGTTGTCGTCGATCAATTCGATGACACGCTGGTTGTGCAGACGCAGACCCTGGCGATGGAGAAACGCCTGGGCGTCATCGTCGCACTGTTGGACGAGCTGCTGAAGCCGGCGGAGATTGTCATCCGCAACGACGCGTCGATCCGGCGGTTGGAAGGGTTGCCGCCGGAGGTGAAGACCCGCTCGGGCAGGCCGTGGGAGCCGCGCTGGGTCCAGATCGACGGCATCGAGTATTGGCTCGATCTGCAGGGAGGACAAAAGACGGGCTTTTACCTCGATCAACGCGTGCAGCACCCGGCGGTGGCCGCCTGGGTCCGCCGGCTTGCGCCAGACCGGCCGGAGGGGGTCCGCGTCCTTGATGCGTTCTGCAACCAGGGACCGTTCGCCCTTCAATGCGCCCGGGCCGGCGCCGCCGGGGTGCTCGGCGTCGACTCCGCGGGCGAGGCCATTGAACAGGCGCGCCGCAACGCCGCGCGCAATCATCTCAAGGCGGAGTTCGCGGTGGCCAATGTCTTCGACTTTTTCACCGCCTGCCGCGACGAGACATGGGATCTCATCATTCTCGATCCGCCGCCCTTCGCGAAATCCAAGGGCGTGCTGGCCGGGGCGATGCGGGGCTACAAGGAGGTGAACCTCCGGGCCATGCAGCGGCTGAGTCCCGGGGGCGTGCTGGCCACCTACAGTTGCTCGCATCACGTGCACGACGGGGAATTCCGCGCGATGCTTGCGGACGCGGCGAGCGATGCCGGACGCCGGGTGCACGTGATGGAGTTCTGCCACCAGCCGCCCGACCACCCCGTGCTGGTTACCATGCCGGAGAGTGAATACCTGCGCGGCTACATCCTGCGCGTCGAGTAACGGGTCCCCCCAATGGAAGCTGGCGCATCCTTTGGGCGCGCCGGCGCCGGGCTTCCCGGGCACTCCCGGCAGCGGGAGATGCGCCCACAGGAGGCTCTTCCCGCATTTTTTGGTTCCCGGACCCGCGATTTGGATCTAGTCATCCCCCATGCCCTGGGCCCAAGTTCACTGGCGCAGCACCATCCTCGGGAAGCAGACGGAGATGCAGGTCCTGCTCCCGGCTGCCGGCACGCCGCCGTTCGCCACGCTCTATCTGCTCCATGGCATGGGGGGCGACTCAACGAACTGGCTGCGGCATTCGCGCCTGGAATGGTATTTGCGCAATCTCCCGCTTGTCGTCGTGCTCCCGGATGGGGACCGGGGATTTTACACCGACAACGAGGAGGGGCCGCCCTACGCGCGGCATGTCGGGGAGGAACTCCCGGCGTTTGTAGAGCGGACTTTTCACGCGAGGCCGGCGCGCGGTGCGCGGGCCATCGGCGGTCTGTCCATGGGGGGCTACGGAGCGCTCCGCGTGGCGCTGGGCTACCCGGAGCGATTCTGTTCGGTGAACAGCCATTCGGGCGCGGTCATGCGGATGGATTTCGACATGGGTTCCCGCGAGGCGAACCGGCATCCGGCCCTGCGGAACCATCCCCCGGAATTCCTGGAGGAATTGCGACGGGTTTTCGGCCGCCGGCCCATCGACACCAAGCACGATCTCCTCGCGTTGGTCCGGCGGGCGCGGCGCCTGCATTGCCGGCTTCCCCGGATCATGATCGACTGCGGCACCGAGGATTCCCTCATCGGGGCCAACCGCGATCTCCACCGGATGCTTGTCGACCACCGGATTCCCCACACGTACCGCGAACATCCCGGCGCGCACGACTGGGATTATTGGGATCTGCACATCCGCGAAGCGATTGCCTTTCACGCACGCAACCTGCACCTGGGGCCGCCGCCGGGGTGATCGCGCCGCATCCGGGCGGAGATCCCCGCGGAACTCCCGAAAACCTCCCTGATTTCAGGCGGACGGCGGGCAGGCGCCCATGCCACTCGCGCCACCGTCAATCGGCAGATGCACCCAAAGAAGGGGCGGGCGCCGGATTCTGCGCTCAAGTGCCGCCCCCTTGTGCCGAAATTGACAACCTCCACTGATGGGGAGAACTTGCTCCGCTCTGATATCAATACAACCGGGGTTGGATCTCCGCGTCGGCGCCGCCGAATATCCGTCCGAACCACCCCCGCGTCTTCCCCAGCCATGCCCGAATTCTCCCTGACCCGATCCCGCTTCTTCCCGGCGCTGCTCCGCCGCTCCGCCGTCTTGTTCAGCAGCGCCCTGGTTCTCACACCAACCGTTCTCGGGGCTGCCCCGGCCGATCCGGCCGCTCCGGCCGCCCGCTGGGCCCACATCAAGACGGCGCTCTTTTGCACGAGCGAAGATGTTGATCAGCTTCTGACCAGGCCCGAGGACCGCAAGGCGGCGCTCGAGTATTTTGCGCCCCTGCGCCTGTCAAAGATCTATCTCGACGAAGCCAGCGGAGACCCGGCCGCCGTGGCGACCCTCCGCGAGATCGCCGCGGCCCTGAAGGCCCGGGGGCTCGAAGTCTCCGGCGCCGTGGTCCCTGCCGGCGAGCGGGGCCCGCTCTGCTACAACGACGCAAACGACATGGCCATGCTCGAAGGGCGGGTGCGGGTGCTGGCCCAGGTGTTCGACGAGATCATCGTCGACGACTGGCTCTTCACCACCTGCACCTGCGCGAAATGCCTGGAGGGGCGCGGGGACGAGTCGTGGGCCGACTACCGCAGCCGGCTCGTGGCCGAGCAGTCGAAACGGCACCTCATCGATGCAGCCCGGCAGGTGAATCCGCGGGCGCAGGTCATCATCAAGTATCCAAACTGGTACGAGGGCCACCGGCAGCACGGCTACGACGTCGCCAGGCAAACGCCGCAGTTCGACGGCGTGAGCGTCGGCATCGAGACGCGGCAGCGGGCCACCCACGACCAGCACATCCCAATCTATTCCGGCTATGTATTCCAAAAATGGATCGGCGGCGACGCGGGCCCGAAGTGGCGCAGCGCCTGGCTGGACAATTACGCAATGCAGGGAGCCGACAACGACTTCGTCGCCCAGGCATGGCAGGCGGTGCTTGCGCGCGCTCCGGAGATCATATTCTGGTGCGCCGGCGGGCTGCATCCCCCGGCTCATTCCGCCTCGAACTATCCGCATCTTGTCGAGGTCATGCCGGATCTCGACCGCATGGCCGGAATGCTCGATGGCCCCGCGCGGGGCATCCCCCTCCATCTTCCGCTGGGCGCGGTGGGCGAGTACAACATCTTCGGTTATTTCGGCATGATCGGACTGCCGATGGCCCCGTGTGTTACGTTCCCCGCCGAGGCGAAGGAGGCCATCTTCACCCGGCATTCCCTCCGGGATCCCAAACTCGCGGCGGAACTTCTGGCGCGCGTCCGCTCGGGCAGGGAGGTCTTCCTCACCTGGCCGCTCCTGCAGGACATCCGGCAGGGCGAACTGGGCCGCGCCCTGAACGTCATCGGCGAGGGCGGGACCGTGGCGTCATCGACCTTCCGCGTCCGCGAGAACTTCTGGGATTCCGCGCCCGTCGAGGCGGGCCGGCCCTTCGTGTTTCCCAGGATTCAGCTCTCGACATGGCCCTATGTGCGCGAGGTGGCGCTTGTGCGCGAGGATGCGGACTTCGCCGTCCTGATGAAGGCGCCTTATCTGGAGGGCGAGGTGGACGTCCTCAACCTTCCCGACAACAGCTATGACCTGCTGCGGCTGCCCGAGCCCGTGCTCAACGCGATCCGCCGTTGCTTCGTCGAGGAACTCGGCGTGCGGCTCCTCGGTCCGGGCGGCGTTGCACTCTATCCCTTCGGCGGGCGTCAGTACGTTCTCTACAATATGAACGACGGACCCGCAAAGGTCGCCCTGCGGTTCCCGGCTGCAACCCCGGCCCGTGTCTGGAAGGAACGGATGCACGACAAGGCCCTGAACGCCGCCGAGATCACGGAAGGCGAGGGGCCGTGGACGAGACACGAGGCCGAAGTCGGGCTCACGCTGCTTCCCTTCGAGATCGCCTTGATCGAGGCCCGGTAGCGCATCGCCTGTCGGCCGGCGCCTGAAAGGGCAGGTCGCGGAGCATCGATCGCCCGAGCCGGGATTTCACAATGGAGGCTGAGAGGCTTGTCCCCAAGGACGCGCCCGGCCCTAACCATGCCGGCGAATGCCGCGCGGAATCGCAGGCACTCAACTGACCTCTTTGACCTGGACGAATTGCAGCGGGAGGGCGCTGATCATCTTCCCGTCGATCAGCACACGGATCTCGTATTGGCCCGGCTGTGGCAGCGGAAGGCCCTGGAAGTGCAGGACGAAATTGCGCGAGAGGAAAAATGCCTCGGGCGGAAGCGTCGGAACCTCGAAATCGATGTTCGGGCTCTGCACCTCCGGGATCAGGAAGTGCCCGTCCGGGTTGATGAAGAAGACCCGCAGCTTGTGCGGGCCGCGGTCATCCTCCCGCAACAGGAGCCGGAGGGCCACCGAGCATTGGGGGTGCACCGCCGGGAAACGTTTGGCGCCAATCGTGTCGAAGGCGCCGAGCACGCATAGCTTGCCTTGATAGTCCGAGGCGAAATCGCAGAGGGAGGCCGAGATAAGTTCCATGAGATCAGAGCCGCAGCGTGGGAATCGGGAGGGAATGGATGCTGGCCCTCCCGGAGCCTCGTGGAAAGCCGAAAGCGAGGCCAGTGCCTTGCGGCGCGCAAAACCGGGACGCAATGCTCCCCGGGTTCGCAGAACGAATGAAGGGATTGCCTCCCTTTGTTTGTTATATATACGAACTGCTGTCCCATGACCTGCTGCCGCTCCTCCGCCCGCTTCGCATTTCCCTTGGGTTTCCTCGTGATTCTCGGACTGGCGTTTCCGGTCCGTTCGCATGCGCAAACCAATCTGCCGCTCTACGACGACCAACTGGAAAGTGGCTGGCAGAATTGGTCGTGGGCGTCGGTCGATCTTGCTTCAACAACCTATGTGCATACGGGCAGTTGCAGCATCAAGGTCGTCATCGCTTCAAGTGGCCAGGCGCTCTACCTGGAACACTCGGCAATGGATACGACGCTTTACACCGCCTTGACCTTCTGGATCAACGGCGGGACGGCAGGCGCCCAGAATCTCCAGGTTCTGGCGCTGGTCAACGGGCTGACGCAGCCGGCGGTCCTCTTGAATTCCTACGCCACCGGCGGCGCGGTTGCCGCCGGAGCCTGGCGTCAGGTGACGATCCCGCTGGCGGATCTTGGCGCCGCGAACACCGCGTCCTTGACGGGCCTGTACGTGCAGGGCGCTAGCGGATCCACCCAGCCGGCGTTCTGGATGGATGATATCGCGCTCGTCGCGGCTCCTGCTCCGGCGGCCGTCAATGTGGGCGTGAATGCATCACAGACGATCCGCGTTGTCGATGAGCGCGTGTTCGGGGTGAACGCAGTGACGTGGGATCCGCAAACCGCCGCTCCCCAGACGATCGCCCTGCTCCAGGACGCCGGGATCCGCGCGATCCGCATCCCCGGGGGATCTGCTTCCGATGGCTACAATTGGGCGAGTCCCGGGAACCAGGCGGGCGGCGGCTGGGGCTTCAATGATTTCTCCCGGCTCATCAGCGGGATCAATGCCCAAGCCTTCGTCACGGTCAATTACGGCTCGGGAACGCAACGGGAGGCGGCGGCCTGGGTGGCGTATGCCAACGCGAGCGCGACGCTCCAGGGCACAGCGGCGGATGTGTTGCTTGGGGTTGACTCCTACTCTGCCGATTGGAAAACCGCCGGATACTGGTCGGCCCTGCGCGCCGCGGCGCCCCTGGCGGTTGATGACGGCCTGAATTATCTGCGCCTTAATCACCCGGCGCCTTTCGCGCTCAAGTACTGGGAGATTGGCAACGAGTGCTATGGTTCGTGGGAGACTGATTATCACGTCCCCCAATGGGATCCGGTGACCTACGCCGCCGTGGCCGAAAACTATATCGCTTGGATGAAGGCCGTGGATCCCACAATCAAGATCGGTGTTGTTGCCGAGGTGGGCGAGGACAGCCTCGATTCAAAGTCGCCGGTTTACGACGTTGAGAATCCGGTCACAGGGCAGATGCATGACGGCTGGACGCCAAATCTGCTGACGAATCTTTGGTCGGCCGGTGTCATGCCGGATTTTCTCATCTACCATCGCTATGATCAGGCTCCGGGCGGCGAGTCCGACGCCCTCTTGCTGCAATCCGCGCTGACCTGGCCGGATGATGCGGCTGACCTCCGGCGGCAGTTGACCGACTATCTCGGATCCGCTGGAGCGCGCATTGAACTCTGCGTTACGGAAAACAACTCGGTCTATGGTAACCCGGGCAAGCAAACCACGAGTCTGGTCAACGGCCTTTTCCTTGCGGACAGCATCTGCAACGTGCTCCAGACGGAGTTCAACTCACTGCTCTGGTGGGATCTGCGCAATGGGGAGGACAATTCGGAGAACAATAGCGCCAGCCTCTACGGATGGCGCATGTACGGGGATTACGGCATCCTGTCCACGCCGTCCGGCTCTTCCGCATGGGGCGAATCCACCTACTTCGATGGCTATCCGGCCTATTACGTGATGAAGCTGCTTTCGCATTTTGCGCGCGGCGGCGACAAGGTCGTGCAGGCGGGCAGCGATTCGAGACTGGTTTCCGCTTTCGCGATCCAGCGCTCCGACGGCTCGCTCAGCCTCCTGGTTATCAATAAAAGTGCGGTCAATACGCTGACCACGAATTTCAGCCTGGCCGGCTTCGTCCCGCAGGCAACGGCCACGGTGTATTCGTATGGCATTCCGCAGGACACCGCGGCGCGCACCGGCAGCGGCTCGCCCGACATCGCCGTCTCCAGCCAGACGCTGCCCGGATCCTCATTCTCTCTGTCTCTGCCGCCCTATTCAGCGACCGTGCTAACGATAACCGCCGCGGGGGCGCCTTCGGTTGCGCCGCCGCAAGAGCAAGGAGTGACCACAGGGCAGACGGCGACGTTCACGGTGACCGCCGACGGCAATCCTGACCCGGACTTTTCGTGGCAGGCCTCGGCGGATGGCGGCTCCACATGGACGGACCTTTCGAATGACGGCGCCTATTCCGGGGTGAAGACGCCAACCCTGGCCGTGAGCAATGCGGGGGCGGACCTGAATGGATACGAATACCGCTGTGTGGTGAGCAATTCGGTGGGGACCGTGGCGAGTTCCGGGGCGGCGCTGAAGGTGATGGACGGGCAGGCGCTGGTTCAGGCGCTCTATCAGGATGTGTTGGGCCGGCCGGCGGATGCGGGGGGGCTCGGCAGTTTTGAGGCGGCCCTGGCTGCTGGAAGCCCGCCGGCCGCCGTGCTGGGCGATCTGCTGGGCTCGGCGGAGTACACTGCCTGGCAGGTGGAGCCGGTGATCCGGCTTTATTATGCCGCTTTGTCCCGGATGCCGGATTACGCCGGCCTGCAGGCCTGGTCCGTCGCGTTGCATGCGGGCGCGCTCACGCTGGACCAGGCGGCGGACCAGTTCGCTGGTAGCGCGGAGTTCGCCCTCAGATACGGCAGCCTGGACAATACCCAATTTGTGGAGCAGCTCTACCTCGACGTGCTCAACCGCCAGGCGGATACCGCGGGGTTGGACGCCTGGGTGAAGCAGCTCAACGACGGCGCCAGCCGTGGCACGGTCCTGGTCGGCTTCTCGGAGTCGGACGAGTTCAAGGCCGACATGGCGGATCAGGTGGAGATCGTGCGGCTGTTCTTTCTGCTGGAGCAGAGGATGCCGACGGCGGCGGAGATGCAGGCATGGACGGCTTATTTGAACGGTGACGGGCAGACGGAGACCCTGCTTGCGCAGGCCTTTCCCTACGGCCTTTCCGACACGGACTACGTGCAGGCGGTGTTCCAGGGGTTTCTTTGCCGCGCGGCCGATGCCGGGGCTCTCGATGCGTTTTCTGCCGGCCTGGCCGCCGGCACGGTTACGCACGGCAGCCTGGTCGACGCGATCATGGGCTCGGCGGAGTTCAATGCGTATGTCGCGCCGGTCGCGCGGTTGTACCTCGCGGCCTTTCAGCGCGTGCCCGATGAGCCGGGCCTGATCAACTGGGTGAATTATATGCGGGCGGGCAACACCCTGGACGCGATCGGGGACGCCTTTGCCGCCAGCCAGGAATTCACGAACCGCTATGGCACCCTGAGCGACACCGACTTTGTGACCCAACTCTACCAAAATGTGCTGGGCCGCGCCCCGGATTCCGCAGGACTTCAGTATTGGACCCATCTGCTTGCAACCGGCACGACGCGCGGACAGGTGCTGGTCGGTTTTTCGCAGTCGCAGGAGGGGATCGGGCTGTTCATGCCGACACTGCGGACTTTCCTGAGCTACGAGGCGTTCTTCAATGCCGCGCCGACGCAGCAGAATCTCGATTTCTGGACCCAGGATCTGACCACGCTCACCGACCAGTTCAGCGCGACCCTGCTCGACAACTTGGCTGTCGGCGGCTGAGCCGATGCCGTGTCCCGCGGCCGGGGCCGGGCAGCCGGCGGGGAATAGACTCGCGCCAATCCGGCGGCTGATGTTCCGTTCCGGCCGTGTGACTCCCATCAACCGCTTCCTTTTGCACCACGATCTGCGGATCGCGGAGAATCCCTGCGTGTCGCCCGACTTTTGCCTGGACTGGCCGGCGTTTGCCGCCGCCCTGCAGGCGGGTGACACCCGGGCGAGGGTCTGGAGGAAAAGCGGTTTCGAGACAGATGTAGGCGCGTGGCGGCTTCTGGAGGATCCCGCCACGGGCGACTGTGCGTGGCGGTTGGAGCCGCGGGCCGGGGCCGACGGAGCGGCGGCGCTTTCCGACGGAGTCGCCCTGGAAGCCGGGGCCTTTGCGTTTCCCGCCACGTTCGAAAACCTGCTGCGCCTGAAAAACCTGGTCCAGGAGTTTAATCCGGCCTCGACGATCTTCCCCACGGCCGGAGGCGGGCTCGGAAGGAGCACCCTGGGCATCGGCGCGCGTTTTACGACCCTGCACTGGCCGGCGGTCGAATGGGCGATGAGCGCACTCGACCTCGGTCTCACCGCGAACCAGAATTCGATCCCGCGGGAATTGGTTTATGACGTGAATGCGATGCTCGAAGGGCGGCTCGACACCGTGCCTTTCCCGTTCATCGGAACAAATGTGCCCGAGGGGCATCAGGGCCAGAGCGTCGAGGGCATGAGCCATGGCTGCGTCCTGTCGAAACTGAAGACGGGTTTTCACCATCGCAACCTCGCCTGGAGCTTCAACGCCGACCACCAGCCGGTGGGAGGGAGGTTCGACGGCCGCGAGGACCAGCTTGTCGCGGGCTGCGTGCTGGCGAGCTACATCACATTCGATCTTTCGCCGGAACTTTCGCAGACGAAGGTCCCGGAGGGGGCTGCCGCGCGGCGCGACTACGTTGCCACGGAAGTCGGTCCCGCGCTCGTGGCGAGGGTGCGGGAGCGGGTGGCCGCCTGCGGGCTCGAACTCGACGGAGAGAAGACCGACGCGCTGTTGTGCACGGTGTGGCCCGCGCTGAAAAAGATGAAGATGCGGGACGAGAAATACCGCCTCGCCCGTGAACGGGCCTTCACGACCCCGGTCGGCCGGGAGTACCTGCGCGAGTTGTCGATCGACGAACTGCCGGGCGTCACTGCGCCGGAAACGACCGCCATCATGCTCGCGTTCTGCGAGATCATGGGCATGCCGGTCAATTTCATTGCGCCGGCCTTCGGATTCCAGAAGAACCTGCCGTATCCTGACGACGCTGCGCTCGAGGCGCTCATCGAGAGGCAGTGGGCGGTCTGCCGCCGGTTGGGCGCCAGCATCGGCTTCCATTCCGGCTCGGGCAAATCCGCCGCCAACTACCGGGTGATGGGCCGGGTGACCGGCGGGCGGCTGGAGGTCAAGACGAGCGGGCGCTACACGTACGAGATGGGCGTTGCCCTGGCGCAGTCAAAGAACGCGGGCGACCAGGCGCTGTGGCGCGACTGGCACCGCTTCACCGTCGAGCTCGCACTCCAGGGCGCATTCAGCGCTGATCCCACCGAACAACAGATGGCGCGCGCATTCATCGGCGACGCCCTGGGAAAGGCGGGCAGGTCCGCCGACGTGTTTGCCTCGGCGTCCGCGGCGCGGGAGGCGCTGGAGGCGCTGCCGGCCAGCCCCGACCACATGTTCTGGTTCGAGTACAACTTCCTGTTCGTGCTGGCGGCCGGCGGCGGGGCGGACAGGAAGGCGCTCGGCGACCATTCTCCCCGGGGCTATCGGCAACGCGCGCGGTTCTATGCGATCAGCGGCGAGGCCCGGCTCAATTTCGCCAGGGGCGTTGCACGCTACATCATCTTCCTCGCGGAGAACACCGGTCTGGCGCCCGCCGGTCGCTGCGCGGCCGCGCGCAAGCTGCTCGACCGCTACGTCACGCTGGCGGATCTTCTCGCCGACATCAGCGGTTAGCGGGGAGCCGTTCCTGCCGGGATTCGCCCGGCGCGCATGCCGGGGTTCACGTTGCGCCGGAGGTGCCGGACAGGGGCGCACGGATATTGCGGCCCGCCCCGCGGAACTGTTCCAACAATCCCCTGACCTGCGCGGCCAGATCCTCGGCGGGGAGGCGGTCGAGCAGCGCGGCGATCCGGGCGTCGTCTTCCGCGGCTTCCGGCGCCGGGAGGCGGAGGGCTGTCAGCAGGAGAACGTGCAGGGCAAGCTGGTAGGCGCCCGAGGCTATCGCGTTCTGCTCCCGGGCCGCATACGTGTGTCCCGCCTCGGTCAGCAGGGTGGCGAAGGCCAGGCATTTCTCCCGGGCGTTCGCATCGGTTTCCCCGACGGCAAGCAGATGCACTTGGTCCTCGGCGGAACGGGTCATGAACTCCTGCGCCGGCCGGGCGAAGAGCCGTTCCTGGGCCTGCAGCCCGGTCAGCAGCGCCGCGTCGTAATGGCCCCCGCCGCGGAGCGCTCTTATCTCCGCAACGAACCGGCCGAGTTCCTCGATCATCCGGAGGAGATAATCCTGGCGTTGGGGGGACATGAGCGTCTAAAGCAGGTCCTCGATGATGGACCCGGCGGTCCTCACGCAGGGCACACAGGTGATGTGCAGGAGATCGTTGGCCTTGTAGTACCGCTGCCCGTCCTCGGTCATCAGATCGCAGCCCCCGAGCAGCTCGCGGCAGATGCAGCTGCCGTGCCTCGCTTCGAACCGGCGCATGAGCTCCCGCGTCTTTGCATACGTCGCCTCGGTGCGGCTGCGGTCGTCCTTCTCGCCGCGGCCGTATTTGAGGCCGAGGGCCAGGATGCCGCCCGTGACGGCCCCGCAGACCTCCTGTTTGCGGCCCATTCCGGCGCCGAGGCCGCACGCGAGCCGCAGGGCGGCCTCCTTGTCGAACGACAGTCGGTCGCAGCTCGCATGGAGCACGGCCTGGGCGCAATTAAAGCCCTCAAGCATCCGGGCGACGGCGTTTTCGCTGAGCGAGTTCATGGCGTGTGACGGATTCTTTGCGTTTGGTTCAGAGATGGGCCTTCTTCATGGTGCGACATCCATCTCGCTGAAATCCTGCCGGCATCCGGAAGCAGGGGCGGCGCCGGGCGGGTCAAAGGCGCCGGAAGCGCAGGCCGCGCTCCCGGTCGCGGAGTTCCGCCCGTTTCTTCAGGTCCTCCCGTTTGTCGAACAGTTTCTTGCCGACGCCCAGGGCGACCTCGACCTTCACCAAACTCTCTTTGAAATACAGGCGCAGCGGCACCAGGACCCGGCCGCCGGTACCCACGGCCTGCGCAATCTTGCGGATCTCGCTCCGGTTGAGGAGCAGCTTTCGCTGACGGCGCGCGTCGTGGTTGCTGGTCGTGCCGTATTCGTAGGGATCGATATGGGCGTTGTGAAGCCAGACCTCCCCGTTTTCAACCCGCGCAAACGCATCGCTGATCTGGGCGTGCCCGCACCGGATTGACTTCACCTCCGTGCCCCGCAATGCGACGCCCGCCTCGAACTTCTCCTCGATGAAATAATCCCGCCCCGCCTTGGCGTTGCGGACTTCGGTGTAGCGGTCGGGATCTCGGGACTGGGCGCACATGGGCGTTTCTGGGCAACGCGCGAAACGCGCGCCGGCGATCCGAAGTCCCCGCCCGCCCGGGCGGTGCGTCAGACCTCGGACAGCTCGAAGTTGATCTTCGCCTCAATGATCTCTCGAAGCGCGATATCCTCGGGAGAGAGTTTCTCCAGCGATTCGACCAGCGGACGGCTGCCCCGCCTGAGCTGCTTCACGCGGCGCGATACCACGTTGATCAGGATCGTAGGATCGGGAATGATCTTCTGGGCTTCTTTGATGTAATCGTCACGCATGGCGGAGCTCTGTCGAGCGGTCGGAAGGGCAATGGCTACGTGCCACCGCCCCGGGGTCAAGGGTATTCTCGATCAAGCGGGTGGGGCGCGCCCCCGCACGCCGGGCTGCGCCGGGGCGCGCCGGAAGACAGACCGGGCGCCGTGCCCTGCGACCGCCCTGCGGCGGGTCCCGGCCGCGGGCGGATGCGGCATCGCCGGGACCCGCCCGGCCCGGGCTGTCCCGTTTTCGCTTCCCTCTTACCGGCATCCGGTATCCGCTTGCGGGCCTCAAGCCATGCTCATCGCCTGGACCACCGTGGCCACATTCGCCGACGCCTCACGCCTTGCGCGGGGCGCCATCGAGGCGCGCCTCGCCGCGTGCGTGCAATTGGACGGGCCGGTCACGTCCTATTACCCCTGGGAGGGCCGGATCGAGTCGGCGCAGGAATACCGGCTCATGTTCAAACTGCTGCCGGAGCAGGCGGCCGCGTTGGAGGCCTGGATTGGCGCCCATCATCCCTACGACACCCCGGAGTGGATCGTGGTCGAGGCGGCGCACGTGTCGGGAAAATACTTGTCATGGGCCCGGGGCGCCTCTACACCCGGCCCCTCCCAGAAATAGGAACCTCCCACTGATCCTTTCATGTCCCAGCACAACAGCCTGCAGCCTGTCAAAGGCGTCTCCGTGAAGCGCAATGTCCTCAAGCGTTTCGAGCGCGTGGAATTGCTCAAGAAGCGCGGCCAGTGGAAGGAAGGCCAGCGCATTGTCGGCCTGAAGAAGACCACGCCCGAAGTCTGATCGCCTGCTGCGCCTTTTCCCCGGGGCAGGTCCGAACGATTTCGACCTGCCTTTTTTGTTTCCCGCCGCCATCATGCACGAGATGTTCCGCCAGCTCATCGAGTGGTATCTGCATTCCCTCGACAAGGGAGGCTACTGGCTCGTGGCGCTGCTCATGGCCATCGAAAGCTCGGTCGTTCCGCTGCCGAGCGAATTGGTCATCCCTCCGGCGGCCCATCTGGCGTACACGCAGCACAGGATGAGCGTGGCGGGCGTGATCCTCGCCGGGGCGCTTGGCTCCTGGGTCGGGGCGACCCTCATGTACTGGACATCGCGCCTGGCCGGCCGGCCGCTGGTCATGCGCTACGGCTGGACCGTCATGATCTCACCCGAAAAGGTTGCGGCGGCCGAGCGCTGGGCGGCCCGGTACGGCCCTTTTGGCATCTTCTTCTCGCGGCTGCTGCCGGTGGTGCGCCACCTCATCGGAGTTCCGGCCGGAATTGTGCGCATGGATTTTCGTCTCTATTCGCTCTATACCCTGGCGGGCTCCACGACCTGGTGCGCGGCGCTGGCCTGGATCGGCATCAAGGCGGGGCAGGATGAGGCGCTCATGCGGGGCGAACTGCATCGCGTCACGTTGTGGATGGCCGGCGCCTTCTTCGTGCTTGGCGCAATGTACTACCTTTTCGTGCACCGCCAGATGAAGGGTGCGCAGAAACCCTGAATCCCCGCAGGGGCGCAAGCCGGAAGCCTTTTCCCCCGCCAAGCCATCCACGTTTGCCTCGCGACGCCTTCTGAAAAGACCAATCTGCCCGCGCCCGCCATTCTTATGAAATCCGTATGGCTTCTTTTCCTGTTGCTTCCCGGTTGTTGGGCGCCCCAGGCCTTCGGCCAGCACTACCTTGCGGTCAGGGATGGAGAGAAGGACTCTGTCGTCGTGGATGCGCAGGGGGTCCTTCCCATGGTGCTGCGCGGAGACGAACTCACCGCCGTCCACGCATCCAGCCTCGCGCTCGGGAAAGGCGGGGAATATCTGCCGATGTTCGTGTCAATCCGGAACGCGGAGGTGACAACGTCGTCAATGGCGATCGGGAGCAGCCGCGCAAACATGAACCGGGAGTTCCGGTTCGTCTGCAACCTGGAGACGGCCTATTCGCTGAATCATGTCTTCATCGTGATCCTGCTCCGCAACCGGGCGGGCGAATCCGGCATTTTCCTTTTCGGGGTGGGCCGCCTTGAGCCGCGGGAGCCGACGCCGTTCCGGGCAACGGTCCCCATGAACATGGATAATGAAGAGGGGCGCTATGAGGTCTATCTGTTTTCCGCCGGGCGGGAGCTGTTCCACTCGATGATGCCCGTTGGCGTCGCCGATTCGGCGTTGAATCGCATGGTGCGGCAGCGCATCAAGGACGTCAAAGACTCGCCGGTAAAACCGTTCGTCGGGCCTGCGCCCGAGTTTCCCAAGGCGCTACGCCGGAAGAAAATCGACGGGACTGCGACAGTCTCGTTCACCGTTGATCCCCGGGGAAGGGTGGGCGATCCGGCGGTGGTGAGCGCGAGCCAGCCGGAGTTTGGCGAGGCGGCTCTGGCGGCGATCCGCCAGTGGCGTTTTCTCCCCGGGGTGAAGGACGGAACGTCCGGTCGAGAGCCGGGCTGAGATGCCGTTCGAATTCACGTCGCCGAAGAACGACTAGGGAACGCCGACCTTGACCCCAACGCGGCTTTCCGGTTTTCCGGAGGCGTCCGCGAATCCCGTTCCGGGGCGGTAGCTCAATGGATAGAGCATCGGTCTTCGAAACCGAGGGTTGCGGGTTCGAGCCCCGCCCGCCCCGCCAGCCTTCGCTCTTTGAGCTACGGCTCGACACGGCCAGTTTTCGCTCGCTGCACGAGCTTCGACTCGGCACGGCCAGCCAGGGGGCCGCTGAATTGCGAGGAGCGAGTATTCAGGGGGGGCGAAGGCTGCGCGCCTCCTGCCCCGCAGGGGGCGTGACGGCTGGAGTCGTCGGCAGCGTCGCCTGTATCGGCGCGACATTTGAGCTTTCCAGTCTAAACGGCAGCTTGCTGATGCTAACCCCGAGCCCCGACCCCTCTCGCTGGATCACATATGTCTGCATCGGCGTTTCGAGCGGGACGATTGGCGGGAGCCCGGAAATCTTAGCGGCCTGATCCGCCTCTTCACGATGGTGCCCTAGCGTCAGGTGAGTTAGGAGAATCAACCGAGGCCTCAGATAGCCGATTATCGCCCGGGCCGACTCAGCTGACTGCTCTCGGAATAGGTACCAATTGACGATCAGAACGTCGACCGCTTCGCTCCGCAGATTGCAGCGCTGGACGGCTTCGAGATTTTGCGCCCCCATGTCACCCGCGTGCAAGAAGCGGATATCCCCGATCGAAAAGATGTAACCCAAGTTGTAAGGGACACGCGGCATGGAGGGCGGTCGCTCCATGTGATCGAGCGGTATGGCGCGTACGATCAAGCTGCCCAGTTTCAAATCAGCCGGTGTGCCGGACGGCGGCACGGCATGGATTCTGCGCTTAACGTCGCCATACCGTGGCAGTGGCTCCATCAGCGCGATTGCCTCGGCAGGAGCGGCAAACGAGCATGACGAATCATGAAGCAGGTGATTGAGCACCACACTGGCTGAGAAATGGTCGCCGTCGTCATGTGTGGCCAAAGCGCAGGTAACTCCGTCGAATGGTGCACTCGCTTCCTGCAGCCGTTGGAGCACATCCGCGGAGGGAACCTGGAAAACACCGTAACTCTCCGTGAACATTGAATCGACCAGCACCTTCGCCTCCGGACCCACAATCAAGAGACCCATGTTTGCCACGTAGGTAACTGTCACGGACGCCCTGCGCGCCGATAGAGGGCTTTTCGAAACGCATGCATCTGCCAGATTCTCTTCAGGATCCGCCTTGATAGTGGAAATCACCAAGGCAGCGCACAGGACCGTGTATTGCAGACAAGATCGGATCTGTCGCGTGTTCATTGTCGAATCGTGCCATGAAGGCAGGACCGCCGGTTGCTTGACGGCCCCTCGCTGATCCCGGCGTGCGGTAACGTCCGGGACCGGACGCTTACATTGTTGTTCGTTTCCGGGATGTAGAGATCGCTGCTTTTATCGACGGTGATGCCGGACGGCGCGAAGAACGCTGGTCACGCGACCGCGTCAACTTCCGCCAGTAAAGCTCGGGTCATCGAGGAAGTCCTCGCGCACCTGGTCGTCGAGCGTAGTGAGGTAGTTCTTCCAGTAATCGAGATCCGACTGGGTCGGCGCGGCGTTGAGGAACGCAAAGAAATGCAGGAAGGTCCGCACCGTCGGTGCGAACAGGGCGATCGCCTCCTGCGATTGTGCGAAGCCGATCAGGATCTGCGAGCGCGTGGCCGTGCCGTTGCTGAGCTGGTCCACCCAGCCCGCGAGGCCGGCGGTGTCGGGCTCGCGGCCGAGAATGTTCTCGTAGAGGGCTGTGACGTACTGCGTATCGTCCATCGCCCCATACCGATTGGTGAATTCCGTGCTGGCCGCAAACAGGTCGGCCATGCTCTGCAACGAGTTGCCGGCTCGCACGTAGGTGACCCAGTTGTCCAAACCCGGCGCGTCGGGAACCCGCAGGAGCGCGGAGAGGTACAGTCGCGCGACTGGGGCGACAAACTGATTAAACTCATCGGAACTCAGGAGGGTGTCGACGAGACTCGCGCGGGTCACGGTTCCGGCGTCCATCGCGGCGCCGAAGGTGCTAAGTGCTCCTGCATCAGCATCGCGCCGCAGGAATCCGGCGAAAACGGTCTGGATGTACGTTGTGTTGTCGATGCCCGAGGGAAACGCGAAGTCGTAGAGGGTGTCCGTTTGATCATACCCCTTGAGGAAGTCCAGCCAGCCTTCGAGCTCGGTGGAGCTGGGCGTCTGCTGCTGGAGCAGGTAGTACAGCCGGATGATTTCGACCCGGTCGGCCATATCGGCCTTGAACTCGTCGGATTCGGAGAATCCAACAAGGACCTGGCCGCGAGTTGCCCCGCCATTGAGATAAGCAACCCAGTTGGCCAGGCCGCCCGTATCGGCCTCGCGCCCCAGCACGTTGCGGTAGAGCTGCTGGACGAACTGCGTGTCGTCCAAGCTGCCGTAGGTCTGGAGGAATTCGGCGCTGGTGGCAAACTGGTCGGCGGCGTCCGCGAGCCCCAGCGCGCCCGCATGCAGCGCAATGGACCAGTTTTGGAGCCCGCCGTAGTCGGGGATCCGGTTGAATGCTGCGTAGTAGAGCCTAATCACCGGCTCGACCTGCCAAGCACTGAATTCGGCCGAACCGATCAGGTCTCCATACACCTGCGCACGCGTGGCCCCGCCAGCCATCGCCGCCGTGTAGGTCGAGAGTGCTCCTGAATCGATCGGTCGACCAAGAACAAGCAGGAAAAGCTTCTGCAGAAACGCCTGGTAGTCAGCCGAGATCACCGTCAGCGTCTGGGTCGCGGTCTTGGAGGTGTAATCCGTGGTGTCCCCCGGCGTGAAGGTTGTGCTCAAGGTATGACTGCCTGCGCCCAATACAGTGCCGGCCGGCGGTGCGTAGACGAACGTGCCCGGCACGTTTGCCATGGCATTGAGCTGCGCCGAGGACAGTGCCGTGCCGTAAGTAATGGGCGCCGGATCAAACCACCTGATTAGTGGAACCGCCTTGGCGATCACGAGCGTGCCCGAGGCGTTGCCCTGGTAGTTGGCGTCGCTGACCATGCCCACGACGGCGTAGCTGCCCGCGTTCGTGGGGGCGGTGGAGCTGCCGCCATAGGTGAAGGTGACGGTCAGCCCGGTGGGCGAGGTCGTCGCGGTTGCGCTGTGAGCCGCGCCGTCGTAGGTCGCGCTCAGGCTGCCGAGGGTCACCGTGGCCGTGGCCTTGGCGATCACGAGCGTGCCGGAGGCGCTGCCCTGGTAGTTGGCGTCGCTGACCATGCCCACGACGGCGTAGCTGCCCGCATTCGTGGGGGCGGTGGAGCTGCCGCCATAGGTGAAGGTGACGGTCAGCCCGGTGGGCGAGGTCGTCGCGGTTGCGCTGTGAGCCGCGCCGTCGTAGGTCGCGCTCAGGCTGCCGAGGGTCACCGTGGCCGTGGCCTTGGCGATCACGAGCGTGCCCGAGGCGTTGCCCTGGTAGTTGGCGTCGCTGACCATGCCCACGACGGCGTAGCTGCCCGCGCTTGTGGGGGCGGTGGAGCTGCCGCCATAGGTGAAGGTGACGGTCAGCCCGGTGGGCGAGGTCGTCGCGGTTGCGCTGTGGGCGGAACCGTTATAGGTCGCACTCAGGGAGCCGAGGGTCACCGTGGCCGTGGCCTTGGCGATCACGAGCGTGCCGGAGGCGCTGCCCTGGTAGTTGGCGTCGCTGATCGTGCCCACGACGGCGTAGCTGCCCGCATTCGTGGGGGCGGTGGAGCTGCCGCCATAGGTGAAGGTGACGGTCAGCCCGGTGGGCGTGGTCGTCGCCGTCGCGCTGTGGGCCGTGCCATCGTAGGTCGCGCTCAGGGAGCCGAGAGTCACGGTGGCCGCCGCCTTGGCGATCACGAGCGTGCCCGAGGCGTTGCCCTGGTAGTTGGCGTCGCTGACCGTGCCGACGACGGCGTAGCTGCCCGCGCCTGTGGGAGCGGTGGCGCTGCCGCCATAGGTGAAGGTGACAGTCAGCCCGGTGGGCGAGGTCGTCGCGGTTGCGCTGTGGGCGTTGCCGTCGTAGGTCGCGCTCAGGGAGCCGAGGGTCACCGTGGCCGTGGCCTTGGCGATCACGAGCGTGCCCGAGGCGTTGCCCTGGTAGTTGGCGTCGCTGACCATGCCCACGACGGCGTAGCTGCCCGCGCTTGTGGGAGCGGTGGCGCTGCCGCCGTAGGTGAAGTTGACAGTCAGCCCGGTGGGCGAGGTCGTCGCGGTTGCGCTGTGAGCGGAACCGTTATAGGTCGCGCTCAGGGAGCCGAGGGTCACCGTGGCCGTGGCCTTGGCGATCACGAGCGTGCCGGAGGCGCTGCCCTGGTAGTTGGCGTCGCTGATCGTGCCCACGACGGCGTAGCTGCCCGCATTCGTGGGGGCGGTGGAGCTGCCGCCATAGGTGAAGGTGACGGTCAGCCCGGTGGGCGAGGTCGTCGCGGTTGCGCTGTGAGCGGAACCGTTATAGGTCGCGCTCAGGGAGCCGAGGGTCACCGTGGCCGTGGCCTTGGCGATCACGAGCGTGCCCGAGGCGTTGCCCTGGTAGTTGGCGTCGCTGATCGTGCCGACGACGGCGTAGCTGCCCGCGTTCGTGGGAGCGGTGGCGCTGCCGCCATAGGTGAAGGTGACAGTCAGCCCGGTGGGCGAGGTCGTCGCCGTCGCGCTGTGGGCCGTGCCATCGTAGGTCGCGCTCAGGGAGCCGAGGGTCACCGTCGCCGTGGCCTTGGCGATCACAAGCGTGCCCGAGGCGTTGCCCTGGTAGTTGGCGTCGCTGACCATGCCCACGACGGCGTAGCTGCCCGCGTTCGTGGGGGCGGTGGAGCTGCCGCCATAGGTGAAGGTGACGGTCAGCCCGGTGGGCGTGGTCGTCGCCGTCGCGCTGTGGGCCGTGCCATCGTAGGTCGCGCTCAGGGAGCCGAGAGTCACGGTGGCCGCCGCCTTGCCGATCACGAGCGTGCCGGAGGCGCTGCCCTGGTAGTTGGCGTCGCTGATCGTGCCCACGACGGCGTAGCTGCCCGCATTCGTGGGGGCGGTGGAGCTGCCGCCATAGGTGAAGGTGACGGTCAGCCCGGTGGGCGTGGTCGTCGCCGTCGCGCTGTGGGCCGTGCCATCGTAGGTCGCGCTCAGGGAGCCGAGAGTCACGGTGGCCGCCGCCTTGGCGATCACGAGCGTGCCCGAGGCGTTGCCCTGGTAGTTGGCGTCGCTGATCGTGCCGACGACGGCGTAGCTGCCCGCATTCGTGGGGGCGGTGGAGCTGCCGCCATAGGTGAAGGTGACGGTCAGCCCGGTGGGCGTGGTCGTCGCCGTCGCGCTGTGGGCCGTGCCATCGTAGGTCGCGCTCAGGGAGCCGAGAGTCACGGTGGCCGCCGCCTTGGCGATCACGAGCGTGCCCGAGGCGTTGCCCTGGTAGTTGGCGTCGCTGATCGTGCCGACGACGGCGTAGCTGCCCGCGCCTGTGGGAGCGGTGGCGCTGCCGCCGTAGGTGAAGTTGACAGTCAGCCCGGTGGGCGAGGTCGTCGCGGTTGCGCTGTGGGCGGAACCGTTATAGGTCGCACTCAGGGAGCCGAGGGTCACCGTGGCCGCCGCCTTGCCGATCACGAGCGTGCCCGATGCGCTGCCCTGGTAGTTGGCGTCGCTGACCATGCCCACGACGGCGTAGCTGCCCGCGCTTGTGGGAGCGGTGGCGCTGCCGCCGTAGGTGAAGTTGACAGTCAGCCCGGTGGGCGAGGTCGTCGCGGTTGCGCTGTGAGCGGAACCGTTATAGGTCGCGCTCAGGCTGCCGAGGGTCACCGTGGCCGTGGCCTTGGCGATCACGAGCGTGCCCGAGGCGTTGCCCTGGTAGTTGGCGTCGCTGACCATGCCCACGACGGCGTAGCTGCCCGCGTTCGTGGGGGCGGTGGAGCTGCCGCCATAGGTGAAGGTGACGGTCAGCCCGGTGGGCGAGGTCGTCGCGGTTGCGCTGTGGGCCGTGCCATCGTAGGTCGCGCTCAGGCTGCCGAGGGTCACTGTTGCCGTGGCCTTGGCGATCACGAGCGTGCCGGAGGCGCTGCCCTGGTAGTTGGCGTCGCTGACCATGCCCACGACCGCGTAGCTGCCCGCGTTCGTGGGGGCGGTGGAGCTGCCGCCATAGGTGAAGGTGACGGTCAGCCCGGTGGGCGAGGTCGTCGCGGTTGCGCTGTGGGCCGTGCCATCGTAGGTCGCGCTCAGGCTGCCGAGGGTCACTGTTGCCGTGGCCTTGGCGATCACGAGCGTGCCGGAGGCGCTGCCCTGGTAGTTGGCGTCGCTGACCATGCCCACGACCGCGTAGCTGCCCGCGTTCGTGGGGGCGGTGGAGCTGCCGCCATAGGTGAAGGTGACGGTCAGCCCGGTGGGCGAGGTCGTCGCGGTTGCGCTGTGAGCCGCGCCGTCGTAGGTCGCGCTCAGGCTGCCGAGGGTCACCGTGGCCGTGGCCTTGGCGATCACGAGCGTGCCGGAGGCGCTGCCCTGGTAGTTGGCGTCGCTGATCGTGCCCACGACGGCGTAGCTGCCCGCATTCGTGGGAGCGGTGGAGCTGCCGCCATAGGTGAAGTTGACGGTCAACCCGGTGGGCGAGGTCGTCGCCGTTGCGCTGTGGGGGGAGCCGTTGTAGGTCGCGCTCAGGGAACCCAGGGTCACCGTGGCTGTGGCCTTGTTGACGGTCAGGGTAGCAGCGTTGCTCGTGGCATCCGGATTCACACCGTTGCTCGCGACGCAGCGATACTGGTAATCATTCATCGGCGTCGTCGCGCCGGTGATCGCCAACGTGCCGGTTGCCTGCCCCGAATACGGGCTGCTCGCTGGAACATCTGCCCAAGTGCTCCCGCCGTCGGCCGAGACCTGCCACTGGTATGTGATCGGTGTCGTCCCAGCGGCGGCCACAGTGAACAGCACATTGTCGCCCGCGACCACCGTCTGGCTCACCGGCTCGGCGGTGATAGACGGTGCCAATGGAGTCAGAGCACCGATCAGGGTGATCCCGTTCGGCGTGCCCCAGCCGGTGCAGAGGTCGTAGCCGGTCACGGCGGAAAACTTGGTGGGGCTCTTTCTGCTGAAGTTGTTGCCGGTGGTGGTGTCATGGAAATTGGCCGTGTAGTATGCCCCACTACCGATCGCATAAAGGGTGGGGTTCAGGAAGCCGACCGGCGGGAGCGTATTGGCCGCCGCCTGCTGGTTGACCAGCGCCATGAAGCCCGCCCACAATGGCGCGGCGCAACTGGTGCCGCCAAAGGGCCCCGTTTTGCCGTTGCCATAGGCCACCCAAACGTTGTCGGCCGTCAGCGCAACATCCGGGACGTTGCGCATGGTGGTCGAGCCTTGGTTGCCGCTCATGCTGACGCCCTGTTGATAGGTCGGGATGGAATAATACGTGCTGATGCCACCGGAACTGCCGACGTAACCGGTGCTTTGCTTGCCCCAGTTCCAGACGGTTTCGGAAACGTAGGAACCGCCCGCCCCAGTCGTCGTCAGCGTCGTGCCGCCCACTTCGGTGATGTTCGGGCTGTCCGACGGGAACGGGATCGACGCGGTGAAGGCATCGGTATCACCGGTCGCGTTGAAGAATGATTGTCCCTGCAAAGCCATTTGCTGGAAAATCTGCTCAGCAGTTGGGTTGGGATTGACGCCGCCGCTCCACGAGCAACTGAGTTGCTTCGCGAAGTTGTCGTTAGCCATGCGATTGAGCATGTCCTCCCAAAGGCCGGTGGTGATCGGCGCTTCATACACATAAACGTTCGATAACCCCGGGGCCATTGCGATCACTAGCTCGATGTCCAGAGAAACTTCGTCGTCGCCCTTGCCCGGGGTGGCGACGCCCCCATCAATTGGAACATCGGTCAACACGACGCTGGTCGAAATCCCTGATTGGCTGATGTAGGTCGTGATGTCGTTGGCGTAATACCCATCGAACTCCAGCAACCCTACGTTCTGTCCGGTGCCATCAAGCGAAGTGCCCGGAACATAGGCCGCACGGAAATCGTTGCCGCGATACGTACCGTTCGGCCCGGATCCGGTTCCGGAGTTGGGCGTTGCGTTGGCTGCTTGGTTGACCGGCCTGATTCTGTGATTCGGGTGTGGAAGCTCGTAGTTCTCCAACCCGCCGATGTGCAGGACCGCTACATTTAAATCGAGTGACGGCTCAACATCCGGCGCGTAAAACGTCCGCGCTTCCGTTGGATGTTGGTAAACCCACATCGCCACATGGAGAGTTCTCTCGATGTCCGCGACTGTGCCTTCCACATCAAGAACCATACGATTTGGATGCGTAGCCGTGACCGTGAACCCGTTGGCCTTTGCGAACGCGGCGACGGCCGCATAGTCCTGTTCTGTCGGGCCGAACATTTCCGTGAATTGCTCCGGTGTCAGATAATGACGGTAATTGGGGCTGGCCGGGTCGTAAATCTGTTGCAGCAGGGTGCCGAGTTCTTCCTGGCCGCGGAGCGGCAGCCCGATGGCCAGTTGCAGGTGCTTCGAGCCAAGCAGACGTTCCAGCGGCGGCAGATTCAGCTTCTTCACATCCGGTGGAATATGACCGCCGAGCATCTGTCTTCCCATTCCCACGGTCTGGGCTCGGTTCGTTGGGCTGGGCGCACCGTAAAGACCCTGGCTTAACGCGAGTCCGGTCAGCGCTACCAATGCGAACAACCCGCAGCGGATTTGCGATTTCATCAATAGGTCCATGCGCGTCTTACAACCGATGATGTCAATTCTCCTGGAATCACGCCAACGTAATCAAACCGGCTCCCAATGTCACGAACTCAGGAATTGGGCAAGCCGGCGGGACACAAAACCTCAAGATAGTCGCCGACTCTCTGTCTGTTCCCGACATCTTTCTGGAGGCAGTTTTGCATCAGGAGTCTGGCCGGACGCAAGTCCGACGGACTCCCGGTCGATGGTGGGCCTCCCTCATGTGTCGGGCTCCGGCGCGGGAGTGACTTGCTCGACGATCGCCTGCACTGGGCGGTCGGGAGCGCAATCGGCGCGCAGCGCGACGAAACGGTCGCGGTACCGGTCATAAACCGGCCACAACGCCGCGCGGTCCGTCTCGGGAATAGGCAGGCCGTCGATGTCTGCGCGGCTGTAGAAGGCGAAATGGCCCTCGGAGATGTCGGGTGGAAGCCCCTCGATCGGGCGCAGGCAGCGGAAAAGGAACATGAGCCAGTGCGACTCGCCCTCGTAGGCTTTCTCGGCGATCATCGCGAAGAGGTGCAGGTCGGCGCTTTCGATGTGCAGCCCGATCTCCTCCGCGGTCTCGCGCACGGCGCACTCGAAAGGCGACTCTCCGGCGGCCATCTCCAGTTTGCCGCCAATCGGGCTCCAATGTCCGAAATTGGGCGCCTTGTTGCGGAGAATGAGGAGGTGCTGGCCCGCCCGGTTTTCCAGGAAGACGAGGACGCTGATCTTGTACGGGAGGGTGGGCGCCATGGGCGGGCGTCGCCGGAGCGTGGCAGCCGGGGAAAATCGCGCAATATTTTTCCCGGGGGCCGTTTTTTCCCGTGCGGTCGCTGAAAAAGTTCGTTTTGACTTTGCGGGAGCATGCGCGTCGTTTCGAGGCCTGCTTCGCCGCGGGCTGCCGACGGCCCGCGGCTTCAACACTTCTTTCCATGACCACGATCGACCAGATTCGAGCCGCCGGAACGGCCGGTCAGTTGCTCCCCGCCGCCGTGGAGAATCTCACGGCCTGGCTGGAGGCCGGCCTGCCGGCGTGGGCTGCCGCCGCGATAGGGGAACTTGTCGCCCAGGGAGCCTGGGGCGAACTCAACGACCGCTTCTACCGGTACCTGGAATTTGGCACCGGCGGGATGCGCGGCCGCACGATCGGCGTTGTGGCGGCCCCGAGCGAGCGCGGACAGCCCGGCCCGATGGGCACGCCGGAGCATCCGGCGGTGGGCAGCAATGTGATGAACGACTTCACGGTGGTGCGCGCGACGATCGGCCTTTACCGCCATGTGCACCAATACCTCGCGCGCGCCGACCGCTACGATGCGCCGAAGCTCGTGATCGCCCACGACGTGAGGCATTTCTCGCGGCATTTCTGCGAGCTGGCGGCATCGACATGGTCGCGGCTGGGCGGGGTGGCTTTCATTTTCGAAGGGCCGCGTTCGACCCCGCAGCTCAGCTTTTCCGTGCGCTGGCTGAAGGCGCATTGCGGCGTGGTCATCACCGCGAGCCACAACCCGCCCCACGACAACGGATTCAAGGCCTATTTCGAGGACGGCGCGCAGGTCGTCGCGCCGCACGACAAGGGGATCATCGACGAGGTCAACGCTGTGCCGCTCGGAGATCTGGCGGCCTTCCTGCCCAAGGACCTCGGCCGCGTCATCACCCTCGGCCGTCCGGCGGATGACGCCTATCTTTCCGCCACGCTCCAGGCGATCCTCGACAAGGCTGTCTTCAAAAAGCGCAAGTTCATGGTTGTGTATACGAACATCCACGGCACCGGGGGCGTGGCGACGGTGCCGCTCCTGGCGCACGCTGGCGTGTCGGTCAGGGAGGTGCCCGAACAGGTGGCGTTCGACCCCCGCTTCCCGACGGTGAAATCGCCCAATCCGGAGAATGCGGAGGCGCTGGCGATGGCGGTCGCGCTCGCGGAGAGGAACGGTGCCGATGTGGTGCTTGCGACCGATCCCGACGCCGACCGGATGGGCGCGGCGGTCCGTTCCCGCGAGGGGAAGCTCGTGCTGCTGACCGGCAACCAGATCGGGGCGCTGCTGGCTGATTACCGCCTCGCCCGGAGCAAGGAACTGGGCCGGATCCCGGCGGGCGGATCGCCGCGGGCCGCATTGATCAAGACTTTCGTCACGACGCCGCTGCAGGACGCGATCGGGGAGGCGCACGGGGTGAAGGTGGTCAACACGCTGACAGGCTTCAAATGGATCGGCGCCAAGCTCCGCGGCTACGAGGAACAGCTGAAGCGCGCCCTGCTGACCCAGGACGGGATGGCGATCGACTACGATGCCCTGCCGCTCGCGACGCGCGCAAGGCTGCATGGCGAGCGCGGCACCTTCTACGTGTTCGGCTCGGAGGAGAGCTACGGCTACCTGCCCAACGACTTCGTGCGCGACAAGGACGGCAACGCCGCCTGCCTGGCGTTTGCGGAACTGTGCGCCTGGGTGAAGAACGGCGGGAAGACCGTGCCGGAGTACCTCGATGAACTCTACCTCAGGCACGGGTATTTCCTCGAGGGCGTGATCAACATCTATTACGAGGGCGCGACGGGCGCGGCGAAGATCCGGCGCATCCTCGACACCTACCGGGCGGATCCGCCCCGGGCGTTCGGCGACGTGCAGGTGGTGAAATTCCAGGACTTCGGCCGACAGACCATTTGCGACGCAGACGGCGAGGAAATTCCGAAACAGGACCTGTACTTCGTCACCCTCGCGAACGGTTACAGCTACGCCGGCCGCGGCAGCGGCACCGAGCCGAAGATGAAGTTCTACCTCTTTGCGCGTTCCCCGGTGTCGGGGGCGGCGGAACTGCCGGCGGTGAAGGAGCAGGTGAAGGCGGAACTCGAACGCTTCAAGGCGCTGATCGAGGCGGACGCGCGGGCGCGCGCCGAAAGCTGATGGGGGCGTCCTGGGTGGCGCTCGCAGGCGGGGAAAGGGTCCCCGCCCCGCCGTGCGACGGGAATGAGAGAAGGGGAGATTCGATTTGAGTTGAAGCCCGCCGGTCCGATCTGGTCATTGTCGGGCGCTGCGACCCGACGGTGATTCCATTTGTCCTCCCCCCGCTTTTCTTCTCCCGCATTCCGCCCCGCCATGGCTGTTGAACTCATCGGACCGCATCCGTTCGAACGCGACGCCGCCGGCGGGCAGACGACCCGGATCGGGACCGTCTTCCCCTCCCGACGGACGGTGGTCACCCTGCCCGGGATTCATGCGACTCAGCGGGTCGAGTTTATCGAATGCCTGGAGGAGGCGCGCCGCGCCGCCGGCGGCCCGCCGCTGACGGAGGAGGAGGTTGAGGAGGAATCCGCGCAGTCGGTGGACCTGATCATCGACGGGAGCCGCATCCTGATCCGCCCCGACCCGGAACACATGGATCTGGCGTTCGGGGCGGACGAGTTGCTCCAGGAGCTGGTTTCGAAGCGCGACATCAAGTTCCTTTTTGTCATGGATCGCAGGGTGCGCGATGCGATCAAGGCGCGGGGAGAATGCTGGCGCATCAGTCCGCTGCCACAGTCGCACGAGGACATCCGCCGCCTCATCGAGAACGCGAAGGTCGCCATCCATGAGCAGCCGGTGTATCATTACAACCGGTTCACCGGCTCGCGGTACCTGACGTGCGACGCGTTTTCCCGGCTCGACCGTCTGGATGACGGGAGCCTGGCGCGGCAGATGCGCGAGATCGCGGACTACAGCTCGCGGCAGAACCGCAACTACTATCCCGAGATCGACTTCTTTGCGGCCGATCCGGCGCATTTCAACTCCGCCAGTTTTGAAGCGCTCGACATCGCGTGCCTTTCGGAATCCGAGATCAGGGAGACCCACCGGCATCTGAGGGATCTTTTCCGTGAGGCCGTGGAGCCGGACTTTCAGCAGGACGATCCGGACGTCGCGGTCTGGCGCAGCCGGATGCTCAGCGCCCTCCTGTCCCGCCGCGACCAGACGATCACCGAGGACGTCCTGCGCGACCTCAGTCCGGAATTCTTCATGCAGGTCGAATGGCTGCCGGGCGGGCGCTTTGAAGAGGGGGAGTTCATTCCCGATCCGCTCTTCGATGAGGTCGACCAGCATCCGGCGGACGAGCAGCTTCAGCGCCTGTGCGATCCGATCGTCCGCGGTTTCATCTTCAACTTCATCCGGGAATTCGGCGCCCTCGAGTACATCAACATCGGGCGGATATTCGCGTCCCTTTCGAAGGAGCGGCCCCTGGTGCGGGGCCGGCGGGGAGTCTATCTGGCCGAGTTGCAGCTGCGCGGAGCGTCACAGCCGCTTGTCCGTTTCATCCGCTTTCAAAAGTGGGGGATCCGCGAGAGGCTGGATGAAGGCAAGCCGCTGCTTCAGGCGATCCTCGAAAGCGAGGAATACACGGATTACGTGCTCGATCGGCGGCTCGGCGTCCTGCAGCTCGGCATGAACGTGCCCGCGGGGCTCAGTCTGCAGCGGACGCACGAGCGCTACCTGGGAGCCAACAGCGCCGTCTCCGGGCGGCTCATCCCGGCGCACTACTTCGAGCGCGACTATTTGCACGGCCTGGCGACGGACAAGCTCCCGCGGTCAAAGTACCTCAAGCCCGGCTATTCGAGCCGCCTGGCCGCGCTGCTGGGCAGGGCGGCCGCCGCCAACCTCATCGCCGGCCGCGCCCGGGAGGAGACCAAGCGGGCGATCTTCGACGACGGAGACGAGGTGGTGATGGAGGATCCGGCCACGGGACTGCCGGACCGGCTTGTGGTGTCCGATCCCAGCGGGGCCTTTTGCGACTACCAGCGGAGCCTGGCCGAGGCCGCTCCCGACTATGCGCGGCCCGTCAACGTGCGGGCAGATTTCACCGCTGATGCGCGCGGGTTTGCCGAGACGTACGTGGAGGCGTTCAAGGCCGCTTTTCTGCACGTGCAGGGGGATTACCGCAAGCGCCGGCGGGCGTTCGACAACCTGTTCAAACATTGCGTCTACGATCCGGCCGGCAGCTTTGCCTACCGATGGGAGTGTGTGCTCCGCCGGCTCGATCAGGCGGATGCCGACGCCCTGGCCGGCTGCATCCGGAGGGAGATCAGGATTCTCAAAGACAAACCCGGCGGCTGACGCAAAGCGGGCGAGGTCGGGCCGGCGCAAAAGCCGCGGAGCACGGGTCCCGCTGCCGCTGTCGCGGGCGAGAGGGGGGGGCGGAGCCCCCTTTCCGGCATTCAGCCGCAAAGTGGCCGCGCTATTTCTTTTCCTTCGCGAGGATCGCCTCGATCTGATCCATGATCGCGTTCATCCGGGCGACGAGCGCGCGATAGGGCGCCGGCGTTGCGAGATCCACCCCGGCGCGCTTGACGAGGTCATACGGATGATCGGACCCGCCGGCCTTGAGCATGCCGAGATACGTGTCCACCACGCCGGGTTCGCCCTTGAGGATGCGGTCGGCAAACGCCTGGGAGGCGGCGATGGAGGTGGAGTACTGGTAGACATAATAGGCGCGGTAGAAGTGCGGGATATACGCCCATTCGATGGTGACCAGATCGTCGATCTTCAGAACGCCCTGGCTGTCGCCATGATAGCGGCGCAGAAGGTCGCCGTAAATTTTGCTGAGCTGTTCGCCGGAGAGGGAGTTGCCTTTCTCCACCTGTTCATGGATGGCCAGCTCGAACTCGGAGAACATCGCCTGGCGGAAGAAGGTCGCACGGAGATTCTCCAGAGCCGACCCGAGGTAATAGAGTTTCTCGGCGTCGGTGTCGGCGACCTTGACCACGTGGTCGAGGAGGAGGGTCTCGTTCAACGTCGAGGCGATTTCCGCGACGAAGATGCTGTATTGCGCCGTCGGGTAGGGCTGTGCGCGGTTGGCGAGCACGGAATGCGTGCCATGACCCCATTCATGCGCGATGGTGGAGACCGACTCATAGTCGCCGTTGTAGTTCATCAGCACGAACGGGTGAACGTCGTAGGCCGCACCGTTTTCGTAGCCTCCGGAGGTCTTGCCCGGCTTGGGGAGGTAATCGGTGAACCGGCCGTCGATGTTGGCGGCGATCAGCGACACGTAGT
Organism: uncultured Verrucomicrobiae bacterium; assembly: GCA_963827125.1. GTDB lineage: Bacteria > Verrucomicrobiota > Verrucomicrobiia > Opitutales > Opitutaceae > Fen-1467. The sequence continues at coordinate 242,781 of CAWHAC010000010.1, read as the reverse complement.
CGCGGCCCAGGGGCTGCACCGCCTCGAGCACGAGGCGCTTGCCCGCGGGCAGGGGGAACACCTTGTCGAGCTTCACGATTGGGGGATAGATGTCCCAGTACCGGAGATCGGAGATGCCGAGCATGCGGCCGCGGAGTTTCAAATAGCGGTGCAGCGTCGGCAGGTTGGCGTTGGTTTCCGCGATGAGGGTACGGAAAACGCCTTCAGGAATGTCGTCGCTGGCGAGCGCCGCGGCGAGACAGCTGGGGTACTTCCGCGCGCTCGCCTCAAACCAGTCGGTCTTGACCTGCGAGTAGAGGGAGACGCCGAAGGTCCGCTCATACCCGCGGAAGGTCTTCCAGAACGCCTCGAACACCGCCTTCCGGTCCTCACGATTCGTCACCGCCCGCCATTTGGTGTAGCCCGACTGGTCGAGCTGCACCTCGGCGCCGTCCGAGAGCTTGATGCCCGGCCAGGTGATGTCGGCGTTGGAGAGAATGCCGTAGAACGAGACCGGGGTGTCGGTGATCAGGCTGGCCGCCGAGAGCACGCCTTCGGCCTCGGCACCGAGGGTGTGGCGCGCGACGCGCAGCACTTCCATGATGGGAAATCGATAAGGGGCGAGGCCGGGATCGGCATCCAGAAATGAGCGGAGCCTGGCCTCCCCGACCGCGAGCAACTCCGGGTTTACGAAGCTGGTGGCCCGGGAGAACTCCGTGCCGAGCAGATCGGCCTCCTGGTTGAGTTCGAGGGCTGCCGAGTCCCGCGTGTCCGCGTCGCGCTTGAGGGATGTGTAGACCGCCATCCGGTCGAGCTCCTTGTGCAGCCCGAAGATGAAATCCATGGCCTCGCGCAGGGCCGTGGCGCTCTCCCCCAGGCGGCTCTCGTAGTTTTTGATCTTCGGGATCTCCGCGGCGAGATGGTCCTTGGCGGCGCGCCACGCGGCGTCGTCCTTGTAAAGCAGGGCGAGGTCCCACGTGGTGGCGGCGCCGGCCTGCGGCGGGGGTTCCGGGGCGGAAAAGCCGGCGGGGAGAATGAAGCCGAGGGTCATGAGAAGGAGGGGAAGGCGGCGCGATTGCATGGTTTTTATCCCAATGTTGTTTGGAATGCCGGGGAAAACCAGTGGAATCTGCCGATTGCCGGCGGCTTTTCTCCCGGGCGCCCGTCCGCGGGCGCGCGGCCGGGAAGCGGGCCATGCCCGGCGGACCGCGGGCGTTCCCGGGGGATCCGCAGCGAAAAAAAGTGACTTTCACCTTGCCTGCCGGTCAGGCAATATCGAGCCTGCTTGTTCCCCGGCATCCCACTTTCCACCCCGGGCGCAATCAAACGACCCGTCCATGAAACCCTACCAACCTGCGGATATTCGCAACTTCGCGATCGTCGGTCACGCAACCTCCGGCAAGACCATGCTGGCGGAAGCCATGCTCATGTGCGGTGGCGTGATTCATCGGATGGGCGGCATTGTGCAGGGGTCGACGGTGTCGGATTACCATGTGGGCGAACAGCAGCGGCAGATCTCGATCCATACCGCGCCGCTCAGCCTCGAGTGGCAGGGCCGCAGGCTCAACGTGCTCGACGCGCCGGGATACCTCGATTTCAGCAGCGAGGCGCTCAATGCCCTCCGGGTCGTGGACCTGGCGGCCGTCGTGATCGACGCCGCGCACGGCATCGGGGTCGGCACGGAGATGATGTGGGACTACGCCAACCAGTTCGGCATCCCCAAGATCATCGTCGTCAATGCGCTCGACAAGGAAAACGTTGATTTCGACCTGCTGCTCGAGGAAATCCGCGAGCGATTCGGCGCCCAGGTGTTTCCGATGCAGGTGCCGGTGAATCCGGGGCCCGGCTTCAACCAGGTGCTGGACGTGTTGCGCAGCGAGGTCTGCACCTATGCCGCCGACCGCTCGGGGAAGTTCGAAGAGGTGCCGGCAGCCGGGGAGTTGCGGACGCAGGTCGAGGCCCGGCACAAGGAGCTCATCGAGCACATTGCGGAATCCGACGATGCGTTGCTGGAGAAGTTCTTCAGCGAAGGCGGCCTGTCCGAGGAGGTCCTGCGCACCGGCATCCATCCCGCGGTGCAAAAGCAGGTGTTCATCCCGCTGTTCTGCACCTCGGGGGAGACGAATGTCGGCGTGGCGCGGCTGCTTGATTTCATCGGACGCTTTGGCCCGTCGCCGGCCGACCGCGAGACTGCCGACGCGACCGACGCGGACGGGCAGCCCTGCAAGGTCAGCCTGACGGGCAAGGACCCGGTGGCGTTTGCGTTCAAGACCCTCACGGATCCGCTGAGCGGGGACCTTTCGATCTTTCGCGTCTATTCCGGCGAGGTGCATACGGGCATGGACCTGTACAACAGCGACCGCCGGGTCAGCGAGCGGATCGGCCAGCTCTACCGCCTCAACGGCAAGGCTCGCACGCCGGTCGACGCGCTCTGGGCCGGGGACATCGGTGCCGCCGTGAAGCTCCGCGACACGCACACGGGAAACACGCTGTGCGATTCGAAGCGTGCCGTCGTGCTGCCCAAGGTCAGCTATCCGAAGCCGTACACGCAGGCGGCGTTGAAGCTCAATTCGCGCGGCGATGAGGACAAGCTGGCTGCGGGGCTTGCCGCCCTGCACGAGGAGGACCCGGCGTTCGAGTCCAAGGTCGACGGCGAACTCCACCAGACGATCATCTCGGCCCAGGGGGAGCTGCACCTCGAGGTGCTGTTCGAGCGCCTGAAGCGCCGCTACAAGATCGACATCGAGATGGTTCCCCCGCGCATCCGCTTCCGCGAGACCATCCGCACGAAGGCCGAGTCGAAATACCGGCACAAGAAGCAGACGGGCGGCGCGGGGCAGTTCGCCGAGGTCTGGATGCGCATCGAGCCGGCGCCGCGCGACAGCGGCGTCGAGTTCACCGAGTCCCTCAGCGGCCAGAACGTGGACCGGGTGTTCGTGCCGTCGGTGGAGAAAGGGGTGAACACCGCCTGCACCGAGGGCATCCTTGCCGGGTATCGCGTCGTCGACACGAAGATCGATTTCTATGACGGCAAGATGCATCCCGTGGATTCGAAGGACATCGCCTTCCAGATCGCGGGCTATTTCGCCTTCAAGGAGGCGTTCCTCAACGCCCGCCCGTGCCTGCTGGAGCCGATCCACGAGCTCGAGATCAGGGTGCCGGACGACTGCCTGGGCAAGATCGTCGGCGATCTATCGGGCCGCCGCGGCAAGATCCTCGGCATGGACAACGCCGGCCGGCTGCAGGTCGTCAAGGCCCTGGTGCCGGCTGCGGAACTTCATCACTACGGCACGGTGGTGCGCTCGCTCACCGGCGGTCGCGGCCTGCACTCGGAGAAGTTCAGCCACTACGAGGAGATGCCGGCCGAGTTCGAGCGCAAGGTCGTCGAGGAGGCGAAGGCGGCGAAGGCCGCGGCCGCCGCCGAACACGGACACTGACGGGGGATTGTGCGGCCGCGATCCGAGGACGGGTTCTGCGGCATGCGGGAGGAACCCGGTTTTGAGCGGGGCTGCCAACGCTGCCGCGAATGCAACCCAAGGGCTGGCGTTCAATCGCAAGGAATGGGGGCCGGCCCCGGGGAATCCGCGTGGAACGGGTCCGCTATACGGCAGCCGCCACGGCGACGTTGCTCTGGCGGCTGGCCTCCACCTGGCGCTTGATCCACGGATAGGTGCGGGCGATTCCCTCGCGCAGGGAGATGCGCGACTTCCATCCGACGGACTTGATCCGGTCGATGCGGAAATTGCGGGCCTTGACGCCGACAGGCCCGGGCACGTGGCGCAACTGGATCTTCTTGCCGGCGACTTCGGCGATCAGACTGGCCAATCCGTCGACGGAGACATATTCCTGGCGGCCGATGTTGACTCCATTTTCGAGGGGGGAGTGCATCAATGCGACAATGCCGTCGACCATGTCGTCGATATAGGTATAGGCGCGCATCGCGGTGCCGTCGCCCCAGACTTCGACGCTGCCGCCATCCTCCGCCTCGGCGATCTTTCGGCAGAGCGCTGCGGGGGCTTTTTCGCGGCCGCCCCGCCACGTCCCCTCAGGCCCGTAACAGTTCTGAAACCGGGCAAGCCGGACGGCCATGCCATACCGGCGGCCATAGGCCATGGCCATGCGCTCCGCATAAAGCTTCTCCCATCCATATTCGTTGTCAGGCAGGGCCGGATAGGCCTGTTCCTCGCTCAATTCGGCCTCGTCCTTCTGCATGTCCCGATACACGCAGGCCGAGGAGGAGAAGAAATACCGTTTGACCCCGGTCAGGGCGCAGCACCGCGTCATATGGGCGTTGATCTGGCTGCTGTTATACATGATCTCGCACTCGGCCGAATGGATGAAGCCCATGCCGCCCATGTCCGCTGCAAGCTGGTAGACTTCATCAAAGGGGCCGCCTCCGGGCATTGCGAGGGCTGTGCGACAGGCCTGCTCACTCCGCAGGTCGAGCACTTGGAAGTCGTCGGCCGCGGTCGGCGAGAATTCCGGGTGTTTCTGATCGACGCCGCGCACCCAATATCCTTCGTGCTTGAGCCGTTTGACCAAGTGACTGGCGATGAAGCCGCCAGCTCCGCAGACCAATATTCTTTTCATTTTGACGAGTGCAACCTCACGCGGCAGGGCGCGCGTGATCAGGGCACGTTCAGCCCATTCACTTTCGGATTTGCGGGCGGGTCAACACTCAACGGGCCGGCGTCGCGTGTCACAGTTTTGTCCTTGATGTGTGACTGAAGGCAGCCCGCTTGAGGGCATCCTCCTGGCGCCCGCAGACCCGCCGGCCCCCGTGCTCATCAGGCGTCCAGAACGGCCGGGGAGCAACAGGACATGCGGGCCAGCCGGTCGCATGCTCTTGGGGCGATCATCCTGCGGACACCGCCGGCGAATCGGCGCCGGCCCCGATTGCGGCCCCCGCCTGCAGGTAAATCTCGTCGATGGCTTCCGGCCGATAATGGTCATGGACGAACCGCCGGCCGCATTCGCCCAGGATCTGCCGCCTGACGGGGTCGTCCAACAGCCTGACCGCCTCATGGAATCCCTTCTCGTCGCGGTATGTCAGCCCGCCTCCCGAGCGGCGGCATTGGCCCGCGAGGACAGGAGAGTTGCCGTTGACCAGGGCGGCTTTGCCTGCGGCCCAGGCTTCGAGCAGGACGAGAGAAAGACTCTCAAAGAGCGAGGGCATGACCAGGAATTCACAGGCGGCCAGCGCGTCCCATTTTTCCTCCTCGGATACAAAGCCGGGAGCGACGATGTCGGGGTGGGCGGGTATGTCCATGACAGGTTTGCCGAGGAGCACGAGTTTGCGCGGGGTGGATTCGGTTTCCCGGAGCCGCATGAAAAAGTCGCAGAGCTGGACGCAACCTTTGGAGGGGTCAATCCGGCCGAGGTAGAGCAGAAAAGGCGCCTCCAGATGAAAACGGCGCCGGAAACGGTCGGGATCGAGATCCGCCGGAGCTGTCACAGGCGATCCGGCCACCGGACCGTCGATCACCAGCGAGGGGAAACGCCTCTGGGTGAAGACTTTTTCCTCAATCGTGTTGAAGACCAACGCACGGGGTTTGGCAAACCAGCCGTCCCACATGGGGAAATAGACCGGCCATTCGTCGTGTACGGTCGGCACGAGCACCGCCCGGTCCGCCACGAGGGGGAGACCGAAATAGCTGGTGCAATAGAGATAGGTAAAGAAAATGAACCGTTCGTAGGCCAGGTGGTTGGCGGCAAGATAATCGAACAAGGCCGGGCACCATGGCCCCTGTTCCCTCATCCAGGCTTCGCAATCCTCGATCGACGTTGAGGACAATGCAGGTTGCAGGCGGACGGACAGCCGGTCGAAAGCCTGTGGATCGCGGGGGCGGGCGACGGGGAACCGGCGGACAACCACGTCTCCAATCGCGTCGGTCCCCGGCGGGTAGTGGTTGGCCCAGGTCACGTAGTCCAGGGCGCAGGTGGTGAGGATCTCGACCTGCCAGTGCGCGGACATCCGCGTCGCGATCTGCAGGCAGAGCGCCTCCGAACCGCCGTTGACTTCGCGTCCGGCCCGCTGCACGACAAAGGCCACCCGGGGCTTTTCCCCTCCGGCCGGGGAGAGAGCAGCAGGGCGGGCGGAGCCGTTTCGGGGAGAAACGCCCTCACAGCGTGCGCCCGCCGCAGCCCTTTCGTCCATGCGGCGGACGACCTCCGCCTCCACCGCGTCGACGCTGACGGACTGGATGCAGCGGCAGAAAGCGGACGCGTCGCCAGGCCGCTCCGGATCGAAGCCTTTGCAGGGGGCCGGGCAGTACGGGTCTGTGCAGGCCGCGCAGTGGGAACCGAGCGGCGCGGTCTCGCGATCCTCGGGCGGACGCAAAAAATAGACGACCGGAATGCGGACCGCGGCGCCGATGTGCATCGGCGCGCCCGCGCAGGCCACCAGACAGCCCACGCGCGAAAGATAGGCGGCAAGCTCGACAAGATCCAGGCGTCCGCAGAGGTCACCCACGCCCAGCTCGGGATCCCAGTCCGCGATGAGCCGGCGGTCCTCGGCGGAACCGACCACGGTGACGGCATGGCCGCGCCTGCGGAGCCGGCGGGCGAGCTCGCGGAACTTCACGGCAGACCAGCGCTGCAGGGGAAGCGCGGCTCCCGGGGCGAGCACGACCGTGTTCGCATCCGGCCGGCCGACCGCCTCCGCCCGTGCGGAATCCTCCGCGGAGAATCCGACCACGGGATCGCCCCAGTCGTCCACGCCGATGCTCCGCAACAGCTCCTCGTGTTTGCGGCAGACGTGCTGTTCCGGCGGCCAGGGGACGGGATGAGTGATCACGCGGTCGTGGACGGAGCCCCGGGCGTGGGAGAGCAGGAACCGGTGGGGCAGCAGGCCGGCAATCTGCAGGCTGGCGTAGTGATTGATCGAATACAGATGCACCACGAGGTCGAACGGGTCGTCGGAAAGGTCGCGCAGGCGCCGTCCGCGGTCCGCCGCCCCGTCCCCGCGCCAGGGCGGGTCAAAGGGCACGATGCGGTCAACGTGGGGGTTTCCCCGCAGGATGGCGGCGGAATCCGGGGCGACGACCGCGGTGATCCGCGCATGGGGGAACCGCCGTTTCAAGCCGGGGAACACCGGGCTTGCCAGCAGCAACTCGCTGGCGTCGTCGAGTTTGACGACGGCGATCTCGCGCAGGTCCCCGGGGATCCCGGGCGGGGCGGACGGGGCGGGCGCAACCACGGCGGGGCCGGCGCCGAGGTTTCGGACGAGCCGCAAAAGCTGGGGCCGGATTCGCGCCGGCAGGAAGACCTCCCGCCGCCGCCGCTGGGCGGTGAGGATCATCTTGCGCCGGACGGGATCATGCACGAGCTGCCAGGCGGCCCGGGCCAGCTTCTCCGGGTCCGACTTGGAGTCGAAAAGCACGCCGGCCCCGTCGAGGATCTCGGGGACGGCCCCGGCAGCGTACGCCATGACGGGGACGTCGAACCACATTGATTCAATCAGCGGCACGCAGAAACCCTCGTGTTCGCTCATGCTCCAGAACAGATGGGCGGTGCGGTAATAGGCCGCGAGCCGGGCGTCGTCGATCATCCCGGGGAAGCAGACCGCTCCGGACAGGTCGAGCTTCTCGACCAGCCGCTGAAGGCACATGTGGTAGGGTTCGTCAGCCATCAGCGGCGTGCCCACCAGGTGAAGCACCGCGGTGGAATCCAGCTTTCGGAAATGGGTGAAGGCGACGATCAGGTCCTCCTGCCGCTTGTTCGGTGCGAGGCGGCCGACGAAGAGAAGGTTGGTTCGTCCATCCTGAAGCTCACGCATCAGGTCGGGGTCCGGCGGACCGTTCAGCCGGGCCGGATCAACGCTGAGCGGCAGCACCCCCGGATCGAGGAAACTGGCCTCCGACAACTCGGCGGCGTTGTAGGCCGAATCGCCGACGGAGTGAGGAAAATGGCGGGCAAGCTTCGGGAGTTCCGCGCGCCCTTCCGCGCACAGCCGGGCGTGGTAGGGCAGATAAGGCTCGAAGAACCGGTGCGGCGTGATGTTGTGGTAGATGAGCGCCTTGGGCCCCGGGTGGGCGGAGGCTTCGGCGGTGATCGCGCTTCCGATGGCGTGATGGTAGAGCAGGCCTGCCGTGGCGGGAATCTGGCCTGCCTGCCAGATCCGGGCCTCATCGCGGACCCGGGGGTCAATGACGAGAGCGTAGATCTCGGAATCGTAGCCGGCCTGTTGCAGCATCCGTTTGATCCGAGATGGCTTCGTTGGAAATGGCGTCGCCATAGCCCATGTTGGAGAGCACCTGATGGATGGCGCCCCCGGAGACGCCGGACGCGGATTCCGTCGGGTCGATGATACGTTGGATCGCCACTTCGTAGCGGGAGAGGGCTTGGTCCCATCCGCCGTTTTCCCGGGCGTAGGCCTGGCCGGCTTCGCCGAGAACGTCGAGCTCTGCCGGCGCCCGGCGGTCAACACGCGCAAATGCAGCAACCCACGATTCCTCGGTCTCGGCGAGCCAGCCGCCGCCGCTTTCCTGAACGGCCGTGGCGGTCGCCGGGCAGCCGGCATGGGCCACCACCGGGCGGGCGTGGAACCATGCTTCCATGATCACCCGCGAATAGCTTTCGTGGATGCTGGGACTGAACAGGGCGGCGCATTCGCAGAGCAGCCGGTGCTTGTCGGTCTCCGAGACAGCCCCGAGATTCGAAATGCCGGTGCAGTCCGCGGGCATGGGCGCTTTTCCGGGACCGGCCAACACGAGGTGAAGCCGGGTGTCTGGAGCGGAGGCGCGATAGGCGGAATAGGCGCGGGCGAGCATGTCGGTGTTTTTGCCGGCATCCTGTCGTCCGAGGCACAACACAAAGCGCCCCAGCGCTCCGAGATCGATCTGCCGGTCGCCGGCGACGGGCGGGGGGGGCGCATCAACCCCTTCGCCTGCCACCGTACTGCGGGAACAAGCCTTGGGTCCGAAGATCCGCGCTGCCAGCCGGGCTTCTCCCTCCGAATTGAAAAGGATGTGGCGGGCCTGTGCAAAAGCCGCCGCGACGAGCGGGAGGTAGGCATAGCATTCGTCGTGCAGGCAAGGGATGAGGATTGATTTCTCCGCAACAAGCGGGAGTCCGCGCAGAGTCGTGAAATAGAGATAGGGCAGGAACAGGAATGCGGCATAGCCGTTCGCCTGCGTGCGGAGATGGTCGAGCAAGGCGGGGCAGCAGACGAGCCTGTCGACAAAAAGACCTTCCTGGTCGGCGGTCAGCGCCGGCGGGCCGGGGGGGCGCCGCTTTTCTCCAGCGACGTGAATGTCGCGCAAATCTTGTAGAATTCCTCCCGATCACAAGGCAGTACCGGGAAGCGCCGGACGGCAAATCCCTCCGGTTCGAGAGCCAGCCCTGCCGGAAGATGGTTCTCCGACCAATGGTCCTGGTAGGACCGGCAGCAGGTGGTGATCGCTTCAATGGGGTACCCGCGGCGGGCCAGGCGCGTGGCGAGGTCCCAGGCATGACGTTCGGCGCCGCCCAGGAGTCCGCGGCCAAACCAGGGGATGACGATGGCGACTGGCTTTTCGACAAGAGGCATGCGCGGGATTCAGGCGTTGGACGCGAGCACCGCGTAATCCTGCGGGCCGTAGAAGAATTCGTTGAACCGGTCAGCGAGGGGGGTGAAATCGGCGACGCGGCTTTCGGAGCCGTACGGGTGCAGCAGCAGTGTCTTGATTTCACGGAAGCCGGCATGCTCGACCGAGAAAGACAGCAGCATCGGGGGGATCGGGAGACGGTGGGTGGGATCCAGATGGAAGCTCTGGCTCGCCACGATGAGATTGCCGCAGTTGGGTGTTTCCAAAACGAGCAGCCCGCCGGGCTCAAGCACCCGCCGTGCCTCGCGCAGGATGGCGAGCAGGACGGGGAAGGGCAGGTGTTCGACGAGATGAAACGCCGTGATGGCGGCGTGCGAGCCGTTCGGCTGGCGGCGGAGAAATTCAAGGGCATCCGATTGTTCGACGGGGAGGCCCCGCTGATGACAGAAATTGATCATCTCTAATCCACGGTCAACGCCGATGGCCCCTGTCGCGCCGGATTGGAGCAGCAGCTCAAGCCATTCTCCGCGACCGCAGCCGAGGTCGGCCACGCGGGCGCCGGGCCGGTGGCTGGCCCCGGTTACGCCAAGCGCCTCGAAGTACGGCAGGTAAGTTTTCTGACGGGCGGTGATCTCCTGGAGCGAACCGCGGTAGCGATTCTCAAACGCAAGGTAGAAATCCTCAAATTCGGCGCCGGCCGTCGGATCCGCCTCGAGGGCCCGCAGGCGCTGATCCTGGCGGTCCAGCCGGCCCTCGACATCGGCTGAACTCAGGGCTGCATCGAACGCGGCCAGCCGGCCGGCCAGCACAACCAATTGCTGGCGCAAGGATTCGAGCATCTCCTCATCCGCCTGCTGCTGATGCGCCACGTGAGTCTGCAATGCGGCGACAGTCTCGTTGACGCCTGCAAGGAGCGCCCGTCCCTGACCGGCCGCTTCCGCGAGTTGCGCGCGGACCGCCGCGAGTTCCGCCCGAATTGATTCGGAGACCGCAGCCTGGCGCTGGTCCAGCGCGGCGAGCTGGTCGGCGGCTCCGGCCTGCACCCGTGCAAGCCCGGCGAGTGCGTCGCGGGTTTCCGCGGCAAACTGGTCCAGCGCATGCATGCGGCGCAGCGCATCCTCATGCTGCCCGGCGGACGTCCGGGCGGCCTCCGCGAGTTGCGCGCGGACCGCCGCGAGTTCCGCCCGGATCGATTCGGAGGCCGCAGCCTGGCGCTGGTCCAGCGCGGCGAGCTGGTCGGCGGCTCCGGCCTGCACCCGTGCAAGCCCGGCGAGTGCGTCGCGGGTTTCCGCGGCAAACTGGTCCAGCGCATGCATGCGGCGCAGCGCATCCTCATGCTGCCCGGCGGACGTCCGGGCGGCCTCCGCGAGTTGCGCGCGGACCGCCGCGAGTTCCGCCCGGATCGATTCGGAGGCCGCAGCCTGGCGCTGGTCCAGCGCGGCGAGCTGGTCGGCGGCTCCGGCCTGCACCCGTCTGACCGCGGCCACGTCTCCGCGGGACTCCTCGGCCATCTGATCGAGCCTCAGCGTCCGGCGCAGCGCGTCATGATACTGCTCCGTGGAGGTCTGACCCTGCTCGCTGAGCGTGGCCTCGCACGCGCGGATGGCGTTGCGGAGGCCGTCGGCGAGCCGTTCAAGATGGGCGGTGCGGCTGCGCTCGGCCTCGATCTCCCGCCGGGTGCGTTCCGCCTGTTCGCTGAGCGCGGACAGCGTATCGGCGAGGAGCTGCTCGTGCATTGCCTGGCGCGGAAAGACATGGCGCAGCAGCCGCCCGAACCACGGGCGCCGGCGGTTGAGTTCGTCGACCTGGCGGACGAGGTCTGCAACCGCACTGTCGTCAGGAGGAGGAATTATGGAGGGGTCGGGCATTTTGGAACGGACAGGCGGGCTAGAGCAGATATGCGGTCAACCACTTGAGGGCGACGGCCAGTTTCCGGCGGTCGGCGCTGAGGCCGGCCTCTTCAGGGCTGGTTGCGTTGGGAAACCGAAAGAACAAACGGAGCGGCACGCCCGGAGCCGGTGCGGATGGAATGAGAAAGGTGTGTTCGCCCGGCTGCAGGACGACACCCACCGCGATCAGACGCTGTTCGTCCAGCACCCTGATGATCTGCTGCGGGACACCCGGCGCGAGGAAAGGAAACAACGATAGGCGGAGCAGCACTTCGCAGCGGCCCGGTGGCGGCGCGATCTCGATCGCCGCCTGTGCGCCGTCCGACCAGGTGAACTCCTCCTCCGCAAAACTCCATCCAGAGACCAGGAGGCGGCGCCACCGCCCGGCTTTTCCGAAACACACCGGCTTTCCCCACTGCCAGGAAGGGACCTCGTCGTTGCACGGATCCGCGGGTTGGATCTCGGAAGCCGGCCCAATCTGCAGGATCTCCCGGCGGATTTGTCCCATCAATTCATCGGCGGCGGCGATTGGAGGTGCCATGGGACTGTTCAGGCGGTTGTTCGGCGTCGGTGCCGCAGCGGGCGACACAAGGTCTGGCTTTGGGCAGGGACTGGCGGCATGACATATCGGGACGATAATTCCGCCACTGGTCGAATCAAAACTGTCATTTTGAAAACGGCCGCCCGCGGACGCGAGTCCTCACAACGAATGAAACGACATCCGCCGGAACGCGAGCGCGAGGACACGCGTATCGCTGCTGAGGCCGGCCGACGCGGGGCTGGCGGCTCCGGGCAGGCGCCACCAGAGCTTCAAGTCGCCGGTCTTGGGCCGCAGTGCGGCGGGAATCAAGGCTTCGGCGGACATCGGACGGGTGATTTCCCAGTCAGCCAGCACGGTGTCGCCGCAGCCGACCTGCACCCGCTGCGCGTTCACACCCGGAGGAAGGAAGGGGAACACGTCGGCAACCAGCCTGACGGCTCTGCCGCCGGGCGGAAGGCGGACCGCCAACCCTGATTCCTTGCCCTGGGTCCAGCAATGACCGTGTTCGGGGAGGCACCAGCCGCCGACCTGGAAACGCTGGGCATTGCCCGTCTCGGAGAATTCAATCGGATGGTCCCACGGGCAGTCGCGGGTGAGCAGCCTGATCTGATCGGATACCTCCACCGCAGTGGCCAGAGCAGCGACGCCGACGAAGGCGAACGGCCAGTGCGGCACGACGGTGAATGCCAGCAGGTTGTCGCACCAGTCAAAGTTGCCCTCGAGGTGATCGGCTCCCGCGTGGACCGCGAGTGTGACGGAGTAGTTGCCGGGGCCGAGATTAAGAGGCAGACGGAAGGCGACTTCCATGCATTCGCCCGCCGCATACGTCCGCGTTGGAAGTCCGAGTTTGTGGGTGTTCGTTCCGAAGACGTTGTTGCCGAGGCGGTCGCGGATCAGAAATCCCACCGTGGGGGCGGCGACGGTCTGTTTGAATTCGACCGCGCATGCGATCCGCACGGTGGCGCCGCACAGCACCGCCCGGACGGGCCGCCCGGCGGCGTCCAGAAGGTCGAAGCGTTCCAGCACAGCCCGGCCGTCGCCCGACCGGGTCCGGCGGCGCCCGCCGCCCGCCTCCGCCACGCGGATCTCGAACTCCCGTTCCTTCGCCGCGATGAGGGCGTTGTAATAGTCGAGAACGTCCGCCGGCGCTCCTTCACGGATGACAACGCCGCGATCGAGCAGGAGGGCATGATCGCAATAGGTTTTCACCGCGTTGGGATCGTGGGACACGAACAGCAGGCTGCGGCCCTCCTCGCGAAACTGGCGCAGCAGGCGGGCGCACTTGTGGCCGAAGTAGGCGTCGCCGACGGACAACACCTCGTCGATGATCATCAGGTCGGGCCGGATCTGAGTCAGCAGGGCGAAGGCCAGCCTCACCCGCATGCCGCTGGAGTAGGTGCGCACCGGCTGGCGGATGAAGTCGCCGATCTCGGCGAAATCCTCGATCTCCCCGAGATGGCCGTCGATGAGGCTTCTGGGAAGGTTGAGGATGCTGGCGCTCAGATAAAGGTTCTCCAGGCCGGTGAAATCATCGTTGAAGCCGGCCCCCAGATCCAGCAGCGCCACGACGCGCCCGGAGACCTTCACCGAGCCCTCGCTCGGAGTGAGCGTGCCGGCGATCATCTGCAGGAGGGTCGACTTCCCGGCGCCGTTAAGGCCGATGATCCCGACGCAAACGCCCCGGGCGATCGAGAGGTTGACTCCCCTCACGGCCCAGAAACCGCCATATCGTTTCCCGATGTTGACAGCGTGGACGGCCAGGCCGTCCTCCCCGGCGCCGGGTTGGGCCGGCGCGCCTGCCGCGGTCGGGAGGCCGCGGGGGCCGGGCTTGAGAAGATCGAGCAACATCAGCTCGGCAATGCCAGATCCCTCCGGCGAGTCAAATGCGGCTGCGGCGAAGACCCTTCGGCCTCCGCCCGGCGGGAAGCTGCGCGGGAGCCTGACGCGAGCGGGCCCCCGAGGTCCGGGCCAGCACCTGAGAACGGGGACGGGTGCGCAAACGGCAGCGCCCGTCAGTTCTTTGGCGCAGGAGACGCAGGGGGCGGGGCAGGCGTGCCTGGCGTGGGCGCCGCCTTCATGATTGGCGGGGTGAGCGGAGCCGGCGCAACAGGCGCCAGGGGCTTGAGGGGTGCGGGCGGAGCGGGATTTACCTCGATCAGCTCGATGTCGAAGATGAGCGCCGATGCGGGGGGAATGCCCGGGTGGCCGGCGTCTCCATAGGCGAGATCCGGCGGGACGAAGAGACGAATCTTGCCGCCCTGTTTGATCTTCTGAAGACCCTCGGTCCACCCCGGGATGACCCGGTTCAGGGAGAGCACCGACGGCTGTCCGCGCTTTGCCGAACTGTCAAAGACCGTGTCGTTGAGGAGCTTGCCCGTGTAGTTCACCTTCACCGTATCCGTCGCGATAGGACATGTGCCCGATCCCGGCTGCAGGATCTCATACCGCAGGCCGCTCGGCAGCTCCACGACTTGTTTGTCCTCCTTGAGCTTCTCGAAGAATGCATTTGTTCTTCTCAGGTTCTCGTTGCGTTGCCTTGTCCGCATAAACGCAGCCAGATAGGGCGTGATCTTCTGCGGATCGCAGGGCTGTTTTTCCCCGGTGGTGGATGCCAGCAGGCCTTTTGCGATCAGGTTGACCTCATCCTGGGTGAATCCGTATTCATCCATGTGGAAGCGATTGCCGATCATCCAGCCCAACGACTCGAGGATCTGGTCGTCGGAGAACGCGGGTGCGGCTGCTGCGGGAGCCGGTGCGGACACGGCGGGGCCGGGGTGGGCGGGCCCGGGCGCGTTCTGCCGCAGGAGAGGCTTCGGGGGGACTTCCTGGGCGGAGATCGTGGCAAGAAAGCCGAGGCAGAGCAGGCCGGCTGGGATCAGGGATGAGCGATTCATGGATACGATGATTGATTACCAGGTCTGATTATTAGGTTGGGATGGGGTCGCGGGCGGGCGATGCACCCTCGATCGCCCGGCCTGCGTGTTTCACAGCTTCGATCGTTGTCATGGCCGTCCTCATCCTCTCGACCGCTCGACCCGGGTGCTGTCGAGAATCGCGGGATTTGGGGACGGACAGTTCGGATATGCCAGCCCGGGCAGCGGGGTCAATAGGTTGTCTCAAGGCTGCGGGCTTGCCGGCCGGCGGCTTTTCGGTTGTCTGTCCCGACGGCAAACCGCCAGAATCTGGCCGGAGTCTTTTGCACGTCCCCCAACACGACCGACTAATGAACGTTCTCCGTCTTTTTCGCAGTGCTTTTTTTTCTGCATCCTTGATCGCCTTTTCCGTCAAAGGGGGCGCGGTCACCAACTGGAAGAATGTGGCGATCAACGGGGGCGGCTTTGTCTCCGGCCTTTTGTTTCACCCCGCCGAGGCGAACCTGCTCTATGCGCGCACCGATGTCGGCGGAGCTTATCGGTGGGATCAGGCCGGCCAGCGTTGGTTGCCGCTCAACGACGATATCGGGGGGCTCAACAATGAGTTCATGCACGCCGGCGTGTTGAGCTTTGCGGTCGACCCGAACGACGTCGATCGCCTCTATTTGGCGTGCGGCCAGTACACGTGGGATTACGACTGGAATCCGATGGGCATCATTCTTTGCTCCACCGATCGCGGCGCCACCTGGGTCCGCACAACCCTCCCGGTCCGGTGCGGCGGCAATGAGGACGGCCGCAATACCGGTGAACGCCTCCAGGTCGATCCCAATGACGGCGCGGTGCTTTTCTTTGGCACGAACCAGGATGGCCTCTGGAAAAGCACCGATCATGGCGCCACATGGGCAAACGTGGCCGCCTTCCCGGCGACCAGTTGCACGCTCGTGCTGTTTGACAAGACCACGGGTTCGGCCGGCAGCGCCACCCAGACGATCTATGTCGGCGTCAACAGCACGACGGGCGCGAGCCTCTATCGCTCGACGGATGGCGGATCAACCTGGTCCCCGGTGCCGGGCCAGCCGACCGGGCTCATGCCGCACCACGCGGACATGGGTTATGCAGCCGGCGGCCGCACGCTTTACCTGGCCTGCAGCAATGCGCTCGGCCCCAACGGCGCGAGTGCAGGCGCGGTCTGGAAAATGGACGCCACGACCGGCGCGTGGACCGACATCACGCCGGCGGCCGGATCGTGGGGTTATGGCGGGCTCAGCGTCGCCGCGCCGGATCCCCTCACGCTCGTGGTGAGCACCATCGACCGGTGGGGCCCGCACGATGAGATCTATCGTTCCACGGACGGGGGCGGCACCTGGAAAGGCATCCTGCTGGGCGGATCGCTCGACACGTCTTCTGCGCCATGGGCGGCGGCGAGCACGCCCCACTGGACGGCTGACGTGAAGGTCGATCCATTCAACCCGGCCCGGGCGCTGTTTGTCACCGGCTACGGCCTCTTCGCCAGCGATGACGTCACCGTTGCCGCGCCGGTCTGGACGTTTCGGGACGCCGGGCTCGAAGAGACGGTTCCCGGCATGGTCGTGAGCCCCCCGTCCGGCGCGCCGCTCGTGAGCGTCGTGGGGGATGTCGATGGATTTCGCCATGACGATGTCGATGTGGCGCCGGCCAGCCGGCTCGTGCCGATGGAAGGCAGCAACAGCAGCATCGATTTTGCGGAGACCTTCCCCCAGGTGATGGCGCGCACATTCTACAACGCAACCGGCGGGGCCTGGTCAAACGATGGAGGGAGCAGTTGGACGGTCTTCAGCAGCGCGCCCTCCGCGAGCAGCAACGGCGGCACGATAGCCGTCTCGGCCGACGGGGCGCGCTTCGTCTGGGCCGAATCGTCGACGGCGCCCAGTTATTCGACGGACCACGGCTCGACGTGGAAGTCGTGCAGCGGCGCGCCCGCGGGATTTGCGCCGGTCGCCGACCGCGTCAACCCGGCGAAGTTCTATGTTTATGACGGGACGGCCGGCCTCCTCCATGTGAGCACGGACGGAGGCGCCACCTTTGGCACCGCGGCCAGCCTTCCAGAAGGCGCCAGTCCGATGCGCGCGGTGCCGGGACTCGAAGGCAACCTCTGGCTGCCCGCCTGGGGGAACGGTTTGCTCCGCTCGACCAATTCCGGCGGCAGCTTCACCGCTGTCTCCAGCGTCCAGGAGGCCTACCAGGTGGGATTCGGGCAAGCGGCGGCCGGAGAGACTCATCCCGCAGTCTTCCTGTGGGGCAAGGTCGCCGGGGTTGTCGGGTTCTTCCGTTCCGACGACATCGGCGCGACGTGGACCCGCATCAACGACGACCGGCACCAGTTCGGCTACATCAACTGGATCAGCGGCGATCCGCGCGTCTTTGGCCGGGTGTATCTCGCCACCAGCGGGCGCGGCATCATCTATGGAGACCCCGCCGTCGTCCCCGGCATCGTGGACCAGCCCTCCGCCCAGGCGGTGACAACGGGGCAGACGGCGACGTTCACGGTGACAGCCGGCGGTGTGCCGGCTCCGACTTTTCAATGGCAGGTCTCGTCGGATGGCGGCGGGACGTGGACGGATCTTGCCGGGGACAGCACCTATTCGGGGGTCACCACGTCAATCCTGACGGTGGAGGATGCGTTGATGGCGTTGAATGGCTGCCAGTATCGCTGCGTGGTGACCAACGCCGTGGGTTTTGCGACGAGCGCCGCGGCCGTGCTGGCCGTGAGCCTGAGCGACAAGGACCTGGTGCAGCTTCTGTTTGCGGACGTGCTCGGGCGGCCGGCCGATGCCGGCGGACTCGCCAGTTTTGAGGGGGCGCTCGCCGCCGGGGCCACGCCGGCGTCGGTGCTCGGAGATCTGCTGGGTTCGGCAGAATACGGCGCACGGCAGATCGAGCCCGCCATCCGGCTCTATTACGCGGCGCTCGCGCGGATGCCGGACTACGACGGGCTCAAGGCCTGGTCCAACGCGCTGGGCGCCGGATCGCTCACGTTGACGCAGGCGGCCGACCAGTTCGTCGCAAGCCCGGAGTTCAGCCTGAAATACGGTTCGCTGGACAGCACCGGGTACGTCCAGCAGCTCTACCGCAACGTGCTGGGACGCGAGGCTGACACGGGGGGGTTGAACGGTTGGGTGGGCCTGCTCGACGGCGGCGCCAGCCGCGGCGCCGTCCTGATTGGCTTTTCGGAGTCCGACGAGTTCAAGGCGGACAGCGCCAGTCAGGTTGAGATCGTGCGCCTGTATTTCCTGTTGGAGCAGCGGATGCCGGCGGCGGCGGGACTGCAGAATTGGATCGGGTTTCTCAAGGGCTACGGGCAGACGGACGCCCTCTACGCCCTCGCGTATCCATCGGGCATCGACAACACGGCGTACATCCAGGCCGTCTACGCCGGGTTCCTGCGCCGCGACGCGGATGCGGGCGCCCTGAACTCCTTCGGCACCGCCATGGCCGCCGGGGCGGTCACCCATGCCAGCCTGGTGGACGCGATCATAAGCTCCGACGAGTTCCAGCAGGATGTCGCCCCGGTCGCGCGGCTGTACCTTTCCGCGCTCCTGCGGGTGCCCGATCAGCCGGGGCTGGACAACTGGGTGAAGTACGTCCGCGCGGGCAACACGCTGCAGAGCATGGCCGACCTGTTTGCGGCGAGCCAGGAGTTCCAGAACCGCTACGGCGCCATGGACGACAACGCCTACGTCACCGCCCTCTACGAGAACATTCTCGGCCGCGAGCCCGACGCCGCCGGCCTGGCGGACTGGACGAGCCAGCTCTCCAAGGGGACCGCCACGCGCTCGCAGATCCTCATCGGCTTTGCGCAGTCGCAGGAGGCGATCGCCCTGTTTGCGCCGACCGTGCGGACCTTCCTCCATTACTTCGCGTTTCTTGGCGCTTCCCCCGCACAATCTGACCTCGATTACTGGAAGACCTATCTGGCCACGCTCGACGACCAGATGCGCGAGAGCTTTCTCGACAATCCCGCCTTCACCAACGGAGGCTAGGGCGCAGATCAAGACCTGATGGGGAGCCTCTGGGGCGCTGGAGGCCTCAACAGCCACGTCGCATTCCCTCGGGTGAGTTAAGCCCTTGCAGCGGGCATGCCGCAGCTTGGACAGGGGCTTCAGCCCGACCTTTCCACGCCCGGGCAAGCTGACCGCCGCCAGCGGGCCGAGGCGGCGCTCATGCCTCAGGCATGTCGCCCCACCGCCGACTGGAATCCCCGCCGCGACTCGGATATCCGCCGCGAAACCCGCATCTGTGCCAGTCACCTGCGGGTTCCTGGCGGCTGTCAGGGCAGAATCCAGTTACGCACTCACGAAAGATTTTTGCGGATCGGCGATTGACATTGCACGGAAATTCCAAATCTAAAGATGCGAATAGTCGATCCTCTACCCCTTGAAACTGCTCCGACTGGTCGGAGCTGGTTATTCTTTGTGCAATTTTGCTCCTTCTGGGGGCGGAGTGGCTCGGGGTTCTGCGGGCACGGGCAAAGGCGAAGGCCGAACAGGCCGCGGGGGCCGCCGGAGCACAGGCCCTGGCGCCGGTCGATCAGGAGTGGGCGCGGCTGATGGAGCGCAGCCGGGCCAGGGCGCCGGTTGCGCACGCAGGCGGCGACACCGCTGCTGCTTTGAAGGCCAAAGAGGCCCAGCGCGCCTTTTTCACGCAGTTGGCCGACGGGTTCCAGGCGTTTCGCTTTGCACATCCGGATTATTCCCGGAATGCGGAAGCGAGGCTGCTCGAGGCGAAAGCGCTGCTCAAAGCCGCTCGTGCGGGCGACGAGGCCCATCGCGAACGCGCCGCCTTGTTGATCGACGCCATCCGGCGCGACACGTCGATCCCGGAGGCGAGCCGGTGCGAGCTTGTCGGCATGAGCAAGTACGAGGATGTCCAACTTGTCCGTCTGGGGGAGGGAGCGCAGCGCCGGGCGGGTGGGCCACCGTGATCGCCTACGACCTGCTCGACCGGCCGCTGCAGACCTGCACGCCCAATGACGACACGACAAGCGGCGTAGCCTATAGCTGGATCAGCTACCAGGGACTCGCCACCGAGACCACCAATCCGAAGGGCCAGATTGAGCGCGTTGAGAAGAACAGCCAGGGCCAGGTTGTCCGGCGGATCAACAACAAGGGCGCGGGGTCCGGTTCGGTCGAATACGGCAGGGTCGAATACTTCTACGATGCCTGCGGCAACCCCACTTCGACCACGGTGTACAAGCAAGACGGCACCCCCGTCCAGACCACGCTCGGCTACGATGTGCGCGGCCGCAAGACGCAGATGATCGATCCCGACATGGGGACGTGGACCTACCACTACAACGCCGCAGGCGAACTCACCTCGCAGACCGATGCGAACAGCCAGACGACCAATCTCTATTACGACGCATTGGGGCGGATGACCTCGCGCGTCGAGCCGGGAAGTCCAACTCCCACTCCCGCAATCACGACCACGTGGACCTACGACACCGCGCCCAACGGCGCTTCGACCTGGAAGGGCCTGCTCTACCAGGTCACCGGCTCCGCGGATCGCAGCAAGACCTACTCGGAAACCTACACCTACGACTCGCTGGGCCGCCCGATCTCCGTTCAGCGCACGATCGACGGGACGGCCTACACAGCCGGCCAGTCCTATGACAGTTATGGCCGGCCCGAGTACCTGACTTATCCGTCGGGCTTCAAGGTAAGGAACGTCTACAATGCGTTCGGATTCCTGAAGGAGGTGCGCGAGGGCAACGGGTTCCGCACGGGGTACACCAACGAAGTGGTGCAGGGGCAGGTGTTCTGGCAGGCCGACAGCTACTCGATCTGGGGCCAGGTGGATGGGTCGATGTTCGGCAACGGCCTCACCTACGACCGGGTTCAAAGCCCGGTGACCGGCCGGGTGCGCGCAATCACCGCCGGCATCGGGATCGGCCCCGGGATAGGCGTGGAATATCTGCAGTACTGCTACGACGTTCTGGGCAATGTCACCCAGCGCCTGGACACCGCGACCGGACGGGACGAGCGCTTCGAGGTCTATGACGGGCTCAATCGGCTGAAGAGCCATCGCATCGTTGGCGGCGCAACCGTCACGGTCGCCTTCGATGCGCTCGGGAACATCACGAATAAGTCCGACGTCGGGAGCAGCAACTACGTCTACGGCGGATCGAGGCCGCATGCGGTGACGGCCGCGGGCGGCAACAGTTACGCCTATGACTCCGACGGCAACATGACTTCCGGCGCCGGGCGCACGCTGACGTGGACCTCGTTCAATCAGCTCAGGACGGTCGCGCAGAACGGGAAGACCTCGGAGTTCTGGTTCGGGGCTGGACACGAACGGGTCCTCCAGCAGAATTCCGGCGGGACCACGACCGTCTATGTCGGGTCGCTCTTTGAAAAAGTCACTTCGCCCGGCAATTTTGTCGAGCTGAAGGACTACATCATGACGCCCCTGGGGCGGACCGCCGTCCACACGGTGCGCAGCGACAGCACGGTTGAGACGCGGTACCTCCACCAGGACGCCCTCGGTTCGATCGACGCGGTGACCAACGAGTACGGCCAGGTGGAGAAACGCTTCACGTACGACGCCTGGGGAAAGCGCGCGACCCCGGTGGACAACCACACCGGCTCCGGCGGCAAGATGACCCGCGGCTTCACCGACCACGAGATGCTGGACGACTTCGGCCTCATCCACATGAACGGCCGCGTCTACGATCCGGTGCTGGCCAGGTTCCTCTCGGCGGATCCGTTCGTACAGGCGCCAGGCAACAGCCAATCCTACAACCGCTACTCATATTGCGCAAACAACCCGCTGAATGCGACCGATCCAAGCGGGTATTCCTTCTGGAAGGATTGGGGCGGCCCGGTTCTTGGAATAATCGTCGCAGTTGTTGTCACCTTCGCTACAGGATCTCCCTATCTTGGCGGGTTGGCCGGCGGTTTTGTCTCAGGGTTTTCCGGCAGCCTGCTCAACGGCGGCAGTCTTGGCGACGCATTCAAAGCTGGCGTGATAGGCGGAATCGTAGGCATGGCAACCGCCGGTGCCGGGCAGATAGCAAATGGATGCTTGCGACTTGTCGCGAGCGGCGTTGTCGGTGCGGTTGCTTCCGAATCGATGGGCGGTGATTTCCGTTCGGGATTCCTCTCGGGCCTCGCGGCTGCGGCCATGGCACCGAGTGTCGGATCGATGGCCAGGCAGAATTGGCTTGCCGGCTTGGTCCTTTCGTCCGTCGTGGGCGGCACTGCTTCGGCCATCGGTGGTGGCAAGTACGCGAACGGAGCGGCCTTCGCTGCGTTCTATTACGTATTAAACACCCCCATCCCCAAGCGATCTCAGTCGACCGTTTCTCAACCCTCCGGCGACTGTATAGATCAGCGAAAACATTTCCTCGCGATTCAGGAAAGCATGCGGAGCTTTTTTAAGGCGAATCCGTATGGAGTTTATCAGATTTCAAACGATGATTTCTCTTTCCTGGAGGGTTATTACCACCAGCAAATCGAAGCGGCTGACATTTCCATTTTCCACCCAATCCGACTTGCATCATTCATGAAAGAAGCGGATACTATCTTCTATCGAATCCCAGGAACTGATGACACGCGTGTCCATACTGCCACCAAGAATTTCCAGATTGGAGGCGGGCCAATAACGCACGGAGGAGACATCAATTATTTCTATCAAGGAATGATCCAAGCTAGACTGGGCATGCCGCCCATAATAGCGATACCGGTCATTACCGGATCAATCTCTGTTTGGAATATCTCGCAATTCCTCGACGGTGGTGGAGCGTATAATATTCGGCAGATCGGTACAGCTATTCCATGGGCGAAGCAAGGTTATTATACTTATAGGACATTTGATGGACAGTAGTCGCTGTCCAAGCAGGCTAATATAAGGCTATATATGGAAATAGAATACGGCACTGGAGAAATAATCGCGAAGATCGTGGTCGCCTCGGTTTCCTTGTTGGGCCTAATAAGTTGCGTCGGTTCTGAGGCGCGGGAGCTTGATAGACTTGTCACGCGCATGCAAGATGCCGAAACTAGGCGGCAAGTGATGAGTTGGGTCGATGAAAACGTTAGAAAAAAGAACATAGATGTAAGTAAGTTGGATCTTGGCATGAGTGCTCGCCCTGGAGATTATGTGCTTCCATTTGCTTTTGACTGGAAGATAATCGGATTAGTGCCTCATGCTGGGCAAGAGGTACGTCTTGTAACGACTGCGAATGGAAGACCTGTTGCTGTGTTCTTCGGTAATTCTAGGATGGGGGTTTTAGTCAGTGTTGGTGGTGGATTTGGAATTGCCAACGTGGACTTGATCAAAGTCACGAATGAGGTAGCTGTGTATAATGGAACAGGTGTTGCGATGGGACCGGGAGGATGAGGGGCCGATCCAACGGGCTCAGATTTTGCTCTTTGGTTTCTGACGCAGCTACCGCCCGGATCGGACCGCATGCCGTGCGCACGGGCCGATCCGAGGGGGTCATGCCTCACCCTTTACCTCGGAAATAGCTCCGACAAGCTCCAGCAATCAGCCTTCGCCCGGCTACGGGCCGCGGATTTTGATGTGACGATTTAGGTGCGGACCTCGGAGTTCTGGTTCGGGGCTGGACACGAACGGGTCCTCCAGCAGAATTCCGGCGGGACCACGACCGTCTATGTCGGGTCGCTCTTTGAAAAAGTCACTTCGCCCGGCAATTTCGTCGAGCTGAAGGACTACATCATGACGCCCCTTGGGCGGACCGCCGTCCACACGGTGCGCAGCGACAGCACGGTCGAGACGCGGTACCTCCACCAGGACGCCCTCGGTTCGATCGACGCGGTGACCAACGAGTACGGCCAGGTGGAGAAACGCTTCACGTACGACGCCTGGGGAAAGCGCGCGACCCCGGTGGACAACCACACCGGCTCCGGCGGCAAGATGACCCGCGGCTTCACCGACCACGAGATGCTGGACGACTTCGGCCTGATTCACATGAACGGCCGGGTCTACGATCCGGTGCTGGCCAGATTCCTCTCGGCGGATCCGTTCGTACAGGCGCCAGGCAACAGCCAATCCTACAACCGCTACTCATATTGCGCAAACAACCCGCTAAATGCGACCGATCCAACCGGGTATTCCGCTCTTGGCGGGATTCTTCCTTCCATCATCGGCATTGTTGTCGCTGTGGTTGCGACGGCCACTCTGGGGCCGGGTGGCGCGACGTTTTGGCAAGCATTCGTCGCGGGATTACACAGTCTTGGCGCCGTCGTTGGCGCGGGTGCGGCCGGAGGATTTGCATCGGGTTTCTCCGCAAGTCTTCTAAACGGAGGGAACATAGGTGACGCATTTCGAGCAGGTGTGATCGGCGCGGCGTGGGGCGCGGCGAGCGCGGCTATGGCCTATGGTGTTGGACAATTCTTCGACGGCATGTATGCTCCGGGGACCGCCGGGTCCGAGATGACCGATCCGTTGATTGAGGGAGGCCGCGCTCTGACACATGGCGTAACTCAGGGCGGACTAACAGAGGCTCAAGGCGGACAATTCAGACACGGGTTCTATGCGGCGGCATTTAGTTCCGCCGCGGGTAGTTTGGCGGCGCATTACATGCCCGGAGGCGGCGGGTGGCATATCGCAGAGCGAAAACGATCGCAGAGGGTCATGTTTTGTAGATTGTAGTGGATTTGTTGTAGTCCGGGAACGATCGCGCCGGGCGCACGCTGACGTGGACCTCGTTCAACCAGCTCAGGACGGTCGCGCAGAACGGGAAGACCTCGGAGTTCTGGTTCGGGGCTGGACACGAACGGGTCCTCCAGCAGAATTCCGGCGGGACCACGACCGTCTATGTCGGGTCGCTCTTTGAAAAAGTCACTTCGCCCGGCAATTTTGTCGAGCTGAAGGACTACATCATGACGCCCCTGGGGCGGACCGCCGTCCACACGGTGCGCAGCGACAGCACGGTCGAGACGCGCTACCTCCACCAGGACGCCCTCGGTTCGATCGACGCGGTGACCAACGAGTACGGCCAGGTGGAGAAACGCTTCACGTACGACGCCTGGGGCAAGCGCGCGACGACGGTGGACAACCACACCGGCTCCGGCGGCAAGGTGACCCGCGGTTACACCGACCATGAGATGCTGGACGACTTCGGCCTCATCCATATGAACGGCCGGGTCTACGATCCGGTGCTTGCCAGATTCCTCTCGGCGGATCCGTTCGTACAGGCGCCAGGCAACAGCCAATCCTACAACCGCTACTCATATTGCGCAAACAACCCGCTGAATGCGACCGATCCAACCGGGTATTCGTTCTGGAAGGATTGGGGCGGCCAGATTCTCGGAATAATCGTCGCCGTCGTTGTAACTGTGGTTACATTGAACCCCGTTCTTGGTGGGTTGGCCGGCGGTTCTGTTTCAGGGTTTTCCGGCAGCCTGCTCAACGGCGGGAGCCTCGGCGACGCATTCAAAGCCGGCGTGATAGGCGGAATAATAGGTATGGCAACCGCCGGTGCCGGGCAGATTGAAAATGGATTCTTGCGACTTGTCGCGAGCGGCGTTGTCGGTGCGGTCGCTTCTGAAGCGATGGGCGGTGACTTCCGTTCGGGATTCCTCTCGGGCCTCGCGGCTGCGGCCATGGCACCGAGTGTCGGATCGATGACCAGGCAGAATTGGCTTGCCGGCTTGGTCCTTTCGTCCGTCGTGGGCGGTACTGCTTCGGCCATCGGTGGTGGCAAGTACGCGAACGGAGCGGCCTTCGCTGCGTTCTATTACGTATTAAACACCCCCATCCCCAAGCGATCTCAGTCGAGCGTCTCGAACGCCCCAAACAGTGAAAGCGCTCAGAATACTTCTACTTCTTCGGCTTCTGGAACTCCGGCTAGATACAACATTGTTCTTAATGGTAAAGTCATCGGCTATGTTACGTCTGACAACTACTCTACAACATCAAACCCTGGGATGGCTGGAGCTTCCATCACACTCACGCCGGTAATTACAGATGCGAGTCAGCAATCGAGCGTTTATCAGTGGAAACAGAATTTCAGTATCCAGGACCAAGATGGCAATTATCAACAATGGCATGGACTAACTGCCAATTCACTACTGGATCCTCAACCGCCAGATGATAACAAAGACTGGTATTACACGGATCCTGAATTTAGGGCCGATCCGAACACGTCAGGTCTTGACTCTTGACAATGGTTGGATGGCCGGCGACGGGTGACCTCGGAGTTCTGGTTCGGGGCTGGACACGAACGGGTCCTCCAGCAGAATTCCGGCGGGCGGACCAATCCGAACACGTCAGGTCTTGACTCTTGACAATGGCTGCATGGCCGGCGAGGGTGACCGGGCATGAGCAGGCCGTTGCGAGTGGAATTTGCGGGCGCGTGCTACCACGTGATCAACCGCGGCAACTACCGGCGGAATCTGTTTGCGGGCCGGGGCGCCGCCGAGGCCTTTGAGCGGACGCTCGGAGAAGCGGCCGGGCGGTTTGGCTGGCAGGTGCACGCCTATGTGGTGATGCGCAATCATTTTCACCTGGCGGTGGAGATTGCCGAGCCGGACCTGAGCGAGGGGATGAAGTGGCTGCAGGGGACGTGGATCCGGCGCTACAACGGGTATCGGCACTTGGTGGGGCGGCCTTTTCAGGGACGCTACAAGGCGCTGCTGGTGGAGCCGGGCAATGCGTTCGGTCAGGTGTGCCACTATATCCACCTCAATCCGGTGCGCGCCGGGGTGGTGCCGGCGGCGAAGGCGATGGAGTATCCCTGGAGCAGCCTGCCAAAGTTCGCCGGGAAGGACCGGTTGGAATGGCTGGACGGTTCGACGGCCCTCGCGGCAGCCGGCGGCTTGCCCGATACGGCGGCCGGCTGGAGAAAATACCTGGAATACCTGGAGTTCCTGGCGACCGACGCGGGGGCGCAGAAGGAATTGGCGGCGGCCCGGATGAGCCGGGGTTGGTGCCTGGGCGGCGCCGAATTCAAGCGGGAGATGAGGCGCGAGGCAGCCCAGCGGGGCGCGGACCTGGAGCGCTATGCCGGTCTGGAGCCCGAGGAGGCCAGGCGGGAACGCGAGGAGACATGGGGGAAACGGCTCGCGGAGCTCGCCCGGGCAGCCGGAATCGACCTGACCCGGTTGCCACCGAGGAAATCCGACCCTGGGAAGGCATTGCTGGCCGCCGCAATGAAGCAGAGCACATCGGTCCCGAACGGATGGCTCAGCGAACGCCTAGGGGCCAATCCAAAGGGGTCAAACTTTGCAAAATGCACTCGACGACGGCCTCGACGCCAAACGGCCAACCGGCGCTGCGGGACCAGCGTCCTCCAGCAGAAGCCGCTTCCCCCACGCCATGTGCAACGACTAACGACTCTATAAAAAAATCAACTAAGCCAATTCCTCCACGGAGACCTCGCGCCGTGTGCCGTCGATCGTCAGCGCGAGATGATTGATCTTCTTGTCCGTACTGTGACCAGCGAGGTGGGCCGGCTCCGGAGCCTTGATCGCCGGCGCCGCCGCAGGCGCCGTCCTGCCCTCGCGCGCCTGGTAGAGCTTCTCCAACTCGTGCGGAAACATGGCGTAGATGACGCAATGCTCGTCGTCCGCAGGAAGGCCCTTTTGCGCGAGCTCGGCGCGGAGCCTGGGCATGCGCGGTTCGAGAGGTGATCAGAGGGTCATGTTTTGTAGATTGTAGTGGACCCGGTGTAGCCTGGGAACGATTGCAGAGGGTGATGTTTTGTTGATTGTGATCTGGGCGATCCAACGGGCCTAGATTTTGCTCTTTGGTTTCTGACGCAGCTACTGCCTGGATCGAGGGCCCGCCGGACGGGGCCCGCTGGACGGGGTCAGGTTTTGGTGTCTGGGGTTGAATCAGCTACACCCTCCGCTCTGGGGAGCAGGCCATGCCGCATGCTGTGGGGACGGCGGGCGGATATAGCTACTATTACGACGCGGACGGGAACATGACTTCCGGCGGCGGACGAACGCTGACGTGGACCTCATTCAACCAGTTCAGGACAGTCGCGCAAAACGGGGTGACATCGGAGTTCTGGTTCGGGGCTGGACACGAACGGGTCGTCCAACCAAATACGGCTTTGGGACCGGCCGAACGGTGTCCGGTAATTGAATCACAGGTACGCGTACAAACGTTGCTGGAATAGAGGCAGGGCGGCTGGCCAGAGGGTTTTATGCTCCAGACAACGCCTGACCTTTTGACGGCAGCGATAAACGCGGCGGGGGCGCCGTGTCTCCAATAAATCGCAATGCCGATCCGGAGACGCGGTTGGACGGGACCACCAGGGCCGGCGAAGTGACGCTGCGGATGCCGAAGTTGCGCAAGCTGCCGTTTGCGTCCGAGTTGGCCGAAGAGGAGGCGGAGCTTACGGAAGGCGGCTCGTTTTCGTAGGCTGGAGGCATGAGTCAGAATCAACGTGCGGCCGCCGCGTCGTCGATCGTCCAGGTCCGGCCCCGGTAGAGGCCCGCCACCGGCAGATACAGGAATGCGGTGACGAGCATGACCGCGGCAAAGAAAAAGAAATACGCGGCGCCCGAAAGCTTCGCAGTGCCATCGGGATTCTGGATGAAGAAGTTGACGGCTGCGGTGAAGACGTTGCCCAGGGAAATCGCGCCCAGGTAGGTGCACATTACGAGGGATTTCATCTCCCGGGGCGCCTGGGTGTAGGCGAACTCAAGGTGGGTGACCGACACCAGGATCTCCGCCGCGGTGAGGACCACAAAGGCGAGGATCTGCCAGAGAATGCCGGGGCGCCCGCCGGCGTCGATGCGCAGCTGGATGGCCCCTACGATGAGGAATGCCGCGACCCCGAGGAACAGGCCCAGCCCGATCTTCCGGAGGGGCGTCAGGCGGAAGAACCGGTTGATCGCCGGGTAGACGGCGTAGGAGAAGAGGGGAAGCATCACGAGGATGAAGATCGGATTGACGGTCTGGATCTGCCCGGCGAGCCATTCCACGCCAAACAGGCGGCGGTCCATCCTGCCGGCCTGCACGACCCACGAGGAGAAGTTCTGCGACCACAGCGCCCAGAACATCGCGATAAACGGCACGAGCGTGAGGAGGTTAACGAGCGCGCCGAGGTTTTCGCGCCGGAAGACCGCCGTGAGGAAGGGTCCGGCGCCCACCGCGCGCACGCGCACGAACCTGCGGCGGCCGAGCCAGAAGATCACGGTGGCGCCAACCATGAAGAAACCCGGCGTCGCAAAGGCGATTCCCGGACCGATGTGATCGAGCAGCCATGGAATCAGCAGCGTTGAGAACGCGGAACCGAAATTGATGGAGAAATAGAACCAGCTGAAGACGCGGGGCAGGAGATGCAGGTTCGACACCCCGAACTGGTCGCCCACGATTGCGCTGACGCACGGCTTGATGCCTCCGGCGCCCAGCGCGATCAACCCGAGGCCGAGAATCAGCCCGGGGCGCGTGTCATCGAGCGCCAGGGCGAAATGTCCGCAGCAATAGGCGACGGAAAGAAACAGGACCGTCCGGTATTTGCCGATCAGGGCATCGGCGAGAAACGCCCCGAGGACGGGCAGGATGTAAACCAGGGAAGAGAAGGTGTGATACCAGGCGTCGGCCTGCGCCTCGCCCATGTGGGCCGGATGCCCCTGGCGGTCGAGCAGGTAGCGGGTCATGAAGACGACGAGAATCGAATTCATTCCGTAGTAGCTGAAGCGCTCGGCCGCCTCGTTGCCGACGATGTAGAGGATTCCGGGCGGCATCTTGTCCGCCGGCTCCGGGGTGGTCCGGTAATCAGCGCTCGGCATGCCGCCGATTGCGGCGCATCCAGTGGCAGGGGACAACTGCATTTTGGGGATTCAGCGAAATCGAGTCCGGCGGCGGGGGCGCCGCTGCTCCACGAAAGGTCATGGAGGCGCGACGCCCCCGTCGCATCCAATGCGGAATCGCGTGCTTTCAATTTGACCCGGCAAGTTGCCAGCGCGACGTTTCGCAGGCTTAATGGGTCACGTAATCATGTCTGACAACAAGGCTTATGATCTGATTGTCATCGGCGGCGGTCCGGCGGGCTACGTGGCGGCGATTCGCGCCGGGCAGCTCGGCAGGAAGGTGGTCTGCATCGAGGCGGAGCGGGCCGGCGGCACCTGCCTCAACTGGGGCTGCATCCCGTCAAAGGCGTTGCTGAAGAGCGCCGAGCTCTACCTGAAGATCAGGAACGCGGAAGCGTTCGGCCTTGGCGTCGAGGGCGTGTCGTTCGACTTCGCGAAGATCATGCAGCGCTCCCGCGCGGTGGCCGACCAGATGGCCCGGGGTGTCGAGTTTCTCTTTCGCAAACACAAGGTGGATTACTTCATCGGCCGCGGGCAGGTCACCGTGCCGGGCATGGTCGAAATCACCGCGGGCGAGCACCAGGGGAAGTTCTTCCGGGCGCAGAATGTGCTGCTTGCCACGGGTTGCAGGCCGCGCCGCCTTCCGGACCTGCCGGTCGATGGCGAACGCATCATGACTTCGCGGGAGGCGCTGGTGCCGCGGGCGCGGCCGCCCGCCTCGGTGGCGATCATCGGCGCGGGGGCCATCGGGGTCGAATTCGCGTATTTCCTCAATGCGTTCGGAAGCCGGGTGACCCTGATCGAAGTGATGCCGCAGATCGTGCCGGCCGAGGACGACGAGGTGGCCCGGGTGCTGCACCGGAGCTTTGAGAAACAGGGCATCGCCATCCACGCGGGCACGAAGGCGGAGAACATCACGGCGGGCAAAGATACGGTAAAGCTCGATCTGGTGAAGGAGGGCGGGCGCGAGGCGATCGAGGTGGAGACCGTGATCGTGGCGATCGGCGTGGCCGCCAGCCTCGATGGAGCGCTGTCCCCCAAAGTGAAGCTCGACCTCGATCGCGGCTTCGTGCGGGTGGACGACAACTACCGGACAAGCGTCAGGGGGATCTATGCGGCCGGAGACATCATCGGGCCGCCCTGGCTGGCGCATGTGGCGATGTTCCGCGCTGTCAACGCGGTGAACGGCATGTTCGGCCAGGGGAAACCACGGTTTGTGAAGAACGCGCCCGGCTGCACCTATTGCCAGCCGCAAATCGCAAGCATCGGCCTGACCGAAAAGGCGGCGAAGGGAAAAGGCATCGCCTACAAGGTGGGCCGGTTTCCCTTCCTCGCGGCGGGGAAGGCGGTGGCGGCCGGCGAGTCCGAGGGTTTTGTGAAGGTTTTGGCGGATCCCGCGACCGGGGAGATCCTCGGCGCGCACATCATCGGCGCCGACGCGACCGAGCTGATTTCGGAATTCAGCCTTGCGATGACCCTGGAGGCGACGGTGGACGAGATGCACGCCGCCATTCATCCGCACCCCACGCTCGGCGAGGCGGTGATGGAGGCCGCGGCGGCGGTCCTTGGCGAGGCGATCCACGTGTGATCAGGGGCGGCGCAGCGGCCGCGAGCGGATGTCGCGCGCACCGGCCGGCAGGGGAGCGGAGAACGGGGAGGCGCTGACACGGTCTCCTGTCCCCCCGATTCCGACCGTGCGGATGCCGCCGGGCGCCCCGCCGATTCGGGGATTCAGCTCCGGGATTGCGCGCGGCGCGATCGGCTGCATGCTCCGGGGGATTGGCCGAGAAACCGATCAGCGTCGCATATCTTTTCACCACGTTCCCGAAGACCTCCGAGGCGTTCCTGCAACGCGATGTCGCGGCGATGCAGGCGCGCGGGGTCAGGCTGCGGCTCTATTCGCTGTGGGGCGGTGGCGGCGAATTCCGGGGAACGAAGGTCGAAAGCCTGCCGCGATGGTGGTTCTTCATGGCGTTGCTGTGGTGGATCCCGTATGAGTCCGCGCGGCATCCCGCGATGCTCCGGGAGCTGATCGTCAACGCCTGCGGGCGCCGGGCGCCGTCCGCGTTGAATTTTTGGGAGAACATGCTCGGGGCGGGTTTCACGACGTGTTTTGTGCACAAGTTCCGGCGGGACCCGCCGGATGTGGTCTATGCCGCCTGGGCGGGCGGCCCGGCCACCGCCGCCTGGCTGTTGTGGCGCGTGCTGGGGATCCCGTATGTCACCGGGGCGCATGCCTACGAACTCTACGAACATGGCGGCGATTGGTGGCTGATGGAGAAAATTGCGCTGGCGCGCTTCGTCCACACGTCGACGGAGATGGCGCGCCGCACGCTGCTGGAGCGCGGCGCAGACGCGGCGAAGGTGGTGGTCATCCGCCGCGGGCTGGAGGAGTTTCCCGAATTCAAACCGCTGCGAACGCCCCGGCGGCCGCTGCGCCTCGCCTGCGTGGCGCGGCTGGTGCCCAAGAAGGGGCTGGCGCAGCAGCTCAAGATTTATGCGGCTCTGAGGGACGGGGGGCTGGAGTTCTCGGCGCGGATTGTGGGAGGAGGCGAATTGAGGGGGGAACTGGAGGCGGGGGCGCGACGGCTCGGCCTCGGCGCGCTGGTGACCTTCATCGGCGAGGTCCCGCCGGCCGAGGTCTGGGTTCACCTGCGCTGGGCGGACGTTCTGTCGCACACGGGAGTGGTCGCGCCGACCGGGGACCGCGATGGGCTGCCCAACGTCATTCCGGAGGCCATGGCTGCGGGCACCCTGGTGGTGACCTCTCCGTCGCCGGCAACCGCGGAGGCGGTCCAGCATGAGGTGACCGGGCTCGTCGCCGAGGTGGCCCGGCCGGACGAATGGGTCGCGGCCCTGCGGCGCCTCGCGGGAGACGATGAACTTGCGGGGCGCCTGCGCGCGGCGGCCCGGCGCTGGACGGAGGAGAACTACGACGCGCGGCGAAACGCGGCGCGGTTGCAGGCGTGTTTTGAACAGACGGTCGCGGGAGGCCGCGTCCCGGCTCCGAGGCGTGCGGCAATCGAATCGCGCCCATGATCTACTTTGACGTGACGAAATTCGGACTGGCCCGGCACCTGTCGGGATTGATGCGCATCAGCGCCCGGTTGCGCGAGGAGCTGGGACCGCGTGCGACGCCTGTGCAGTGGAGCGCGCGCCAGGGCGCCTGGGTTGCGGGGGGCGCCCGGACCGCCGTGGCGCTGCGGCCGGATGACTGGGTGTTTACCGCGGAGCTTTTTTGCGAGCGGGAGCGCCCGGGCCTCTGGCGTTTCCTGCGCGCGCCGCCGTGCCGGCTGGCGGCGATGTTTGCGGACGCCATCCCGCTGCGCCATCCGCAGATCACCTGGCCGCAGAGCGTGGCGCGCCATCCGGAGTACCTGAAGATGCTCGCGAGCTTTGACCGCGTCTGGGCGATATCCGAGGCGAGCCGGCGCGACCTGGTGGAATTCTGGGCATGGCAGGGCGGGCCGGTGCGCGCGGTCACCGGGGCGCTCGTGTTGGGGGCGGATTTTGACCGGCAGCCGCGGGTGGCGCCGCCGGCGGATCCGCCCGCCGCGCAGTTGCTCTGCGTGGGGATTTTGGAGCCGCGCAAGAACCAGCTCTTCCTGCTGGAGGTATGCGAGGCGCTCTGGGCGGCGGGGGTCCATTTCGACCTGCATCTGGTCGGGCGCGTGAATCCGTTTTTTGGCGGCCCGATCATCGCCCGTTTGAAGGCGATGCGGAGAAAGAGCCCTTGCGTGCATTATCACGAGGCGGCGCCGGACGACCTGCTCGACCGCCTCCATGCGACGGCGCGGGTCACCGCATTTCCCAGCATTGCCGAGGGTTTTGGGCTTCCCGTGCTGGAATCGCTTTGGAAAGGGCGGCCTTCCGTCTGCAGCGATCTGCCCGTGTTGCGGGAAATCGCGGATGCGGGGGGCTGTCTGGTTGCGCCGCCGAACGACCGGGATGCGTGGGCCGGCGCGTTGCGGACGGCGCTCACCGATGATTCCGCATGGCGGCGGCTGGCCGCCGGGGCCGCGGCGCGGCCGCTGCCGGTTTGGGCGGACACCGCCCGTGTCCTGGTTGAATCCCTCGCATGACCTGATCTCCGCCCGGAGGCCGGAGTAGATATACTGCCAGCGGGCGGCGATCTTCACCGCGGGTCATCCTGCCGCCCGGGCGTCCTTTGTGTCGACGATGGGGAACATTGATCGGC
The DNA here is from genome assembly GCA_963827125.1 of uncultured Verrucomicrobiae bacterium. Lineage (GTDB taxonomy): Bacteria > Verrucomicrobiota > Verrucomicrobiia > Opitutales > Opitutaceae > Fen-1467. The sequence continues at coordinate 209,009 of CAWHAC010000010.1, read as the reverse complement.
TTGGAACGCTGGCGTCAGCCTTTCTTGGCTTATTGCCAATAATGGGCATTAGCGAGAAAACCCTGCGTCGCCCCCTTCTGGAAGCGGAATCTCGGAGCTTCCCAACGGCCAAATTCCCAATAACGTTGGCGGCAATGATTCTCGGTCTCACAGGAGGGATGGGCTGCGGAAAGACCACCGCGGGGCAGATGTTGGCCGGGCGCGGCTTTGGCTTCCTGGACGCCGATGCCATTGTGAAGGGGGTCATCCTCAAGGATCCGCAGGTCATCGACGCCATTCGAGGCCGGTTTGGAGCCGGCATGTTTGCGGCTTCGGGAGAAGTGGATCGGCAACAGCTCGCCCAACACGTTTTCCCGGACGAAATGAGCCTGCGCTGGCTTGAGGGTCTGCTTCATCCCCGGCTGTTCGCCTATTGGCGGCAGGCTTTCGCGGCAGAACCGGGGCGATCCTGGGTGGTGGAAGTCCCGCTGCTCTTTGAAAGGGGCCTTCAGAATTGGTTTGATTTAACCGTCTGTGTCGCCTCTGATCCTTCCGTACAACTTGCCCGGCTGGAGCAGCGCGGACTTCCTCCATCGCTCGCCCGACAACGGATTTCCAAGCAACTGCCTTTGGCGCAGAAGATCGAGTTGGTAGACTTTGTTTTGTTGAATGACGGCTCTTCCGATTTTTTGCGTGCCCAGGTGGATGCGCTGGTGAATTCGCTTTTGGGCCCTTGACCGTCCGCGTCCCGGCGGAAAGACCGCCTCCCCACTTTCGACAGGTCGGTTGTCCACGCATCTATGGAATCCCCTCAACATCCCGGCGACAACCAACCGTCCTCCGATTCGGGTGCCCCAGGCGCCCCGGAACAGACGGGAGCTGGCGATTCCCCGGCGAAGGCGCCGGTCCGCCGCCGCTCCCGCTTTTACCGGACCAAGCCCGCGACGGTGGTGGCCCCTGCGCCCGAGCCCGTGCCGGAACAGGCCCCGGCGCCCGCTCCGGAGGCCGCGCCCCCGCCGCCCCCGCCGCCGGCGGTCGTGGCCGCCGGGTCAGATGAAAGGGTTGCGCCTCCCCCCGGATCCGAGGCCGCGCCGCAGCCTTCCGCGGCGGAGGCTCCCGCCGCGGGCGGGGAGGGGGGTGGGGCGGAAAGCCCCGATTTCGCCGGGGGCGGCGACGAGGGCGGCGGTTATCCGCATCAGGGCGGTGGATACGATCCGTTCTTCTTCAAGAAGGGAAAGCGGCACAAGAGGAAGCGGGGCAAGCACTGGCTGGGAGGGCCCCAGGCGGGCAACGCGTATCCGCCGCAACCGCCGCCGTCCAACCTCGCGCCGGTGTTTGGCGATCTGCCCGATCCCGCGCGTTTTGCCGACCTGGGTGCGCTCGACGCCCTGGCCGCCGACCTGGCCTCCGGGCCCGGCGAGCCGATCGATCTCGATGCGCTGTACGGGCTCTCCCTCGCCGACCTCACGGCCGCCACGCGGGGGCTCGGCGCCGCCTTCGAGGGCGCGCCCAACCGCAAGGAGCTTCTCGCGTCGATCTTCAAGATGGCCGGCGCGTCGCGGCGCCGCCTGACGGATCATGGCTGGCTCGATCTCACCGACCGGGGCCACGGGTTCCTGGTGCACAAGGCCGTCAACTACCGTTTGTATCCGGAGGACTCCTACGTCCCGGAGGGCCTCATCCGGCGCTACGGCCTGAAACGGGGGCACGAGCTCGAGGTCCAGGTGCGCGCCCCGGAGGGCGAGGAGCGCTGCCCCTCGGTGGTGGGGATCCGCCGGGTGATGGGGATGAAGCCCGAGGAGATCTCAAAGATCGTGCCTTTTGAGGAGCTGGTCCCGTACTATCCGCTGAAGCGCATCCTCCTCGAGGTGCCCGATCAGAAGGACGTTCTCGATGCGCGCGGTGGACATCCTCACGCCGGTCGGGTTCGGCCAGCGCGGGTTGATCGTGGCGCCGCCGCGCACGGGCAAGACCGTGTTGTTGCACAACATGGCGAACGCGATCTCGACGAACAGTCCGGAGACAACCCTGATCATCCTGCTCGTCGACGAGCGCCCGGAGGAGGTCACCGATTTCCGCCGCCACACGCGGGGCGAGGTGGTGAGTTCGACCTTCGACGAGACTCCGCAGAGCCACACCCACGCCGCGGAGATGGTCATCGAGAAGGCCCGGCGGCTGGTCGAGATCGGGCAGCACGTGGTGATCCTGCTTGATTCGATCACGCGCCTGGCGCGCGCGTACAACGCCCTGGCCTCGAACAGCGGCAAGATCATGACCGGCGGCATGGAGGCCACGGCGCTCCAGAAGCCGAAGCGGTTCTTTGGATCGGCGCGCAACATCGAGGGCGGCGGAAGCCTGACGATCATGGGCACGGCGCTCATCGACACCGGCAGCAAGATGGACGAGGTCATCTTCGAGGAATTCAAGGGCACCGGCAACATGGAGCTCCACCTCGATCGCGACCTGGTCAACAAGCGCATCTTCCCGTCGCTCAACATGGAGCGCAGCGGCACGCGGAAGGAGGAGTTGATCTACCATCCCGACGAGTTGCTGCGCATCTATTCGCTCCGGCGCGCCATGCAGGGCATCCCGCCGGTCGAGGCCATGGAGATGCTGATCTCGCGGCTTAAGAAGACCCGATCCAACGCCGAGTTCCTGCTCAGCCTCAACCGTTAGGAAACGGGCGGGCCCCCGGGCCGCGCGCCTTCCGCGGCAGATGCGCGGGGCGGCGTGCGGCGCCTGAGGCACAATCTTCCTGGCTTCCCCCTGGGGGCCGGATGGGGTCGCGGCCGGTGCGGCCCGGGACGGCCCCGACCCTGGCGTGGAGAACCTGCGGCGGAAGGGGAATTACAGGAAATGAGAAAAATCGTTTGTCTATATTGAACGGAGATGTTTGACGGTGGGGCGTGAACCGTCCGCTGCGGGATTGGCGGCGCGCCCGCACGCACGCCGCCCGTTTGCGGGTCATCCACGCCATGTTCCCCGTGAACGCCGCCGAAGAATCCGCCGTCCCGCCCGCTCCCGGGCGGCCTGCGGAGGAGCGCGCCGGAGCGGAGCGGCCCGGGGGGCTGGCGGAGGCGCCGCCGCTGTCGACTGAATGGCTGGACGCACGGAACGCGGACGCAGCGCCCGGGGCGACCGCCCCCGAGACCGCCGGCGATGACGCGCAGGTCATCCGCCTCGTCGAGTCGATCATCGGCCGGGCGATGGAGCGCCGGGCGTCCGACATCCACCTGGAACCGCTGGCGCGGCGGTTCCGGGTCCGCCACCGCGTCGATGGAGTCCTCCAGCCGGGCGGGGACCTTCCGCCGGGCCTGCAGCGGGCGGTGGTATCGCGTCTGAAGATCATCGCGGAAATGAACATCGCCGAAAAACGTCTGCCGCAGGACGGGCGCGCCCGGATCACGCTGCAGGGCAGAACGGTGGATCTGAGGGTTTCGTCGCTGCCCGCGGTGCATGGCGAGAGCCTGGTGTTGCGCCTCCTCGAACCGGAGCAGATCCGCCGCAGCGTGGCGGATCTCGGGTTGGACGGCGCCGGTCAGAAGACCCTGGCACGGCTGCTTGCGCTGCCCGATGGCATCGTGTTGGTGACCGGCCCCACGGGCTCGGGCAAGACGACCACGCTGTATGCATGCCTGCACCATTTGAACCGGCCCGATCGCAAGATCATCACCGTGGAGGATCCGATCGAGTACCAACTGCCGGGGATCAACCAGGTCCCGGTGCAGGGCGATGTGGGAATGACGTTTGCCGCGGCGTTGCGCGCCATCCTCAGGCAGGCGCCCAATATCGTGATGGTGGGGGAGATTCGCGACCGTGAAACGGCGGGAATGGCGATCAACGCCGCGCTGACCGGCCACCTTGTATTCAGCACGCTGCACACGACCGACGCGGCGGGGGCGGTGACCCGCCTCCTCGACCTCGGGGTGAAGCCCTTCCTGCTCGCGTCGGCGTTGCGCGCCGTGGTGGCCCAGCGCCTGGTGCGCCGCGTCTGTGCGCGTTGTGCCCGGCAGCAAGGCGGGGCGTCCGCCGGGGAACCCGCAAGGTGCCCGGAGGCGGGCGAGGGAGCGGCGGGATGCCCGGCATGCAGCGGCACCGGCTATTCCGGCCGCGTGGGGATCTTCGAGTTTCTCATCGTGAGCCCGGCCATGCAGGAACTGATCCACGAGCGGGCGGGCGCGGCGCTCGTGCGGCGCCAGGCCTGCGCCGAGGGGATGCGCCCGCTCAGGGAGGATGGCCTGCGGAAGGCGCGGGCGGGGTTGACCACGGTTGACGAGGTGCTCGCCGCGACCACGGCGGATGCAAACGGAACATGAATCTTGCGGTGGCGGCTTTTTTTGGGATGACGCCGGCTGAAACCAGGTTAAGATGGAACCCGCGCAACAGTCCGCGCGAACCGGAGGATTCCCCATGAGTTACGAAATGAATGACCTGCTTGAGATCGTCGTCGAGCAGCACGCGTCCGATCTTCATCTGGCGGTCGGGCAGGCGCCCACACTCCGCCTGAGCGGGAGCATGACGCCCGTGGACGGCCCGGCGCTGACGCCGAGCGACACGGAGAACCTGATGCTCGCGATCACGCCCGATGCGCATGTGCAGAATGTGAAGCTCAACGGAGGCACCGATTTTGGGTTTGCCTACCTGGACAAGGCGCGCTTCCGCGTGAGCGTGCTCAAGGCCAAGGGGAATTTCGGCCTCGTGCTGCGGCAGATCCCCAACAAGATGTTCGGCCTGCGCGAAATCGGCCTGCCTGACAAGGTCAAGGAACTCCTGTTCCGCCCCCGCGGGCTCATCGTCGTCACCGGGCCCACGGGCTCCGGGAAGACCACCACGCTCGCCTCGATGGTGAATTACATCAACGAGAACCGCGAGGGCCACATCATCACGATCGAGGACCCCATCGAATACTACCACGAACACAAGCGCTGCATCGTGACCCAGCGCGAGATCGGGGTCGATGTGCCGAATTTCTCCGAGGCGATCCGCCGCGGGCTGCGCCAGGATCCTGATGTCATCCTCGTCGGTGAAATGCGCGACCTGGAGACGATCGAGGCGGCGATCAGCGCCGCAGAGACGGGGCACCTGGTTTTTGGGACGCTGCACACGAACGGGGCGGCGAAGACGATCGACCGCATCGTCGACGCGTTCCCGTCGAACATGAAGGACATGATCCGCACGCAGCTGGCCGGCTCCATCCAGGCCGTTCTTTCCCAGGTGCTCTGCAAGAAGATCGGCGGCGGGCGCATCAGCGCGTTTGAGATCATGATCAACACGACTTCGATCGCCTCGCTGATCCGGGAGAACAAGACCTTCCGCATCAACTCTGACATCCAGACCGGCGCCTCGATCGGCATGATCACGCTCGACACCCACCTGATGAGCCTCGTCAACCGCGAGCTCGTCACGGCGGATGAGGCGCTGGACAAAGCCCAGGATTCCGTGGTCATGCGCGAGAAGCTGATCCAGATGGGCTACAAGCTGCGGGAATTGTAGGGCGGGCGCGGGCGCCCGCTCCGGTTCCCGCGGCCGGGGCGCGGGGGCGATCTTCACAATCACATCCCCTATGCACGAAAGCCCCGATCAGGCCGGAGCCGCGCTTTGGCGCGAATCTGCAGCGATCCGCCTCGAACCCCGGGAGGCCGATGCGCCCGTGGTCCGGTTCGTGGACTCGGTGCTCGGCCGGGCGGTTCGCGAGCATGCCAGCGACGTCCACTTCGAGCCGTTCGAGGGCGAATTCCGGGTCCGCTGCCGAATTGATGGCACGCTGCGCGCGATGGCTGCGCCGCCGGCGGCGCGGGCGCCCGCGGTTGTCTCGCGATTGAAGGTGCTGGCGGGCCTCAACATCGCCGAGCGGCGCCGGCCCCAGGACGGCAGGATCCGGTTCACCTGCAACGGACGGTCCGTCGATCTGCGGGTCTCGACGCTTCCGACCCAGGCTGGTGAGAGCGTGGTCCTGCGCGTGCTCGACCCGACATCCGCACCGGCGACCCTCGACGAGCTGGGCCTGTCCCCTGCCGTGGCGGAAGACATCCGAAAGGTCGTGCGCCGGCCCGACGGCCTGCTTCTGGTGACCGGCCCCACGGGATCGGGCAAGACGACGACGCTTTACAGCTGCCTGCGCCTCATCAACACACCCGGGCTGAAGATCCTGACGGCGGAGGATCCCGTGGAATATGAGATCGAAGGCATCACCCAGGTGGCGGTGAATCCGGGCATCGGGCTCACCTTTGCCAGCGCGCTGCGCTCGTTCCTCCGCCAGGATCCCGACGTGATCATGGTCGGGGAGATCAGGGATCTGGAGACCGCGGGGATCGCCGTCCAGGCTGCCCTGACCGGGCATCTCGTGCTGAGCACGCTGCACACGAACGACGCGGCGGGCGCCATGACGCGGTTGACCGACATGGGCATCGAGCCGTTTTTGCTCAGCGGCACGTTGGAGGCGGTGCTGGCGCAGCGACTCGTGCGCCGCATCTGCCCGGCCTGCCGCGAAGCCGTCGAGGCGCCGGCGGACCTCCTGGGCGAACTGGCGTCCGGAATCGGGGCGGCGGCGGCGCCGGTGGTTTTTCGCGGGCGCGGCTGCGCCGCCTGCGGCGCGAGCGGCTACAAGGGCCGGCTGGGCATTTTCGAATGGCTGAGGATCACCGGGCGGATCCGCGAGCTGATCCTCGCGCGCGCGCCCGCTGCGGCCGTTGCGCAGGCAGGCGTGGAACAGGGCGTGAGAACACTGCGCGCCTCCGGCATGCGCGCGGTTCGCGACGGACTCACGACAGTCGAAGAGGTCATGAGGCTTTTCTGAAGGCGTTCCGGGAGATGGGGCCGCAGCCGGGGCCGGACAGGCGGGGAAAAGAAATCCTCGCAATGATTCCGGTTCAATGGATATTAATTTCCGCAAACCGGAAAATGTCATTCGCCGATGCCCGGGACTTTGACGAGAACGACAGCGGGGAGGCGAATGCCCGGGATCCCAACACCGTCCCCATGACCGCGTTTGAATACACCGCCATCGAGGCGGCGACGGGCCGCGAAACCGGCGGGCGGTTGGAAAGCCCCGGGGAGGATTCGGCCATCGCCGAACTCAAGGCGCACGGTCTCCATCCGACCCGCGTGATGGAGGCGGCATCGGAAGCGGGGGCGTCGCGCAAAGCGGGCCCCGGGGGCCGGCTGCCGTCGTTGATCAAGCGGGGGAGCCGGCTGTTCAGGAAGGAGGCGGGCAAACAGGAGCGCCGGATCTTCACGCGGCAGCTGTCGGCCATGGTTGGAGCGGGGATGCCGCTGGTGCAGGCGCTCGACCTGCTGGCGCGCCAGGAGCGGAATCCGGCCTGGCGCGGAATCATCGCCGGGCTTGCGGACGGTATCCGGTCCGGGGGCACGCTCGCTGATGGCGTGGCCCGCCATCCCGAGGCCTTTGACCGGCTGTACGTCGGCATGATTTCAGCGGGCGAATCCGGCGGCAGAATCGAGGTCGTTTTGGAGCGGCTCGCGCGCCACCTGGAGAAGAGAGGGCGGACCGAAGCCCGACTTCGCTCAGCCATGACCTATCCCCTCGTCATCATGGCCGTCGCGGCGGCGATCGTGGTTGTGTTGATGACGTTTGTCGTCCCGAGGTTCGAGAGGATCTTCATGAGCGTGCTCAAGGGCGCGCCCCTGCCGGCGCTCACAAACGGCGTGTTGCATGCGAGCCGCTTCGCGCAGGATCACTGGGCGTTGATTCTGGGTGCGGCGGTCATGGCCTGGGCGGGCGGGCGGCGGGCGCGACGCACCGCCGCCGGCGCGCGGGCCTTCGACCGGCTGCTCCTGCGGCTTCCCGCGTTGGGCGATCTCGTTCTCAAGTCGGCGGTGGCGCGTTTCAGCCGGACCCTTGGCACGATGCTGGGAAGCGGAGTGCCGATGCTGCAGGCCCTTCATCTCGCGCGGGACGCGTGTGGGAATCTCATCCTGGCGGAAAGCGTCGGGAACGTCACCCGGCGGGTGCGGGAGGGGGAAAGCATGGCGCAGACGCTGGCGGACAGCGGCGTCTTCCCCGCCGTGGTCGCCGGCATGGTGGCGGTCGGCGAGGAGACGGGCACGCTGCCGGCGATGCTGGGGCACATCGCGGACATGTTCGATGAAGAGGTCGATCACGCGGTGGCCGGCCTCACGAGCCTCATCGAACCGGTGATGATTGTCATCATGGCGGGAATTGTTGGGACCATCGTGATCGCGCTGTTCCTGCCGATCATCCGCATCATCCAGCTCATGGGTTGACCGGTTGGCCGCCGCGTTCCACCTCGTCCCCCACGTCCTGCACGCTGATCGGGTCAAGGGTGGCTCCGCGGCGGATCACCCGCACGTGGGGGCCTTGCGGCGCCCACAGCGCAGGATCCGTCGGCCCGAACAAAAGCACGCAGGGCCGGCCCAAGGCCGCCGCCAGATGACTGACGCCGCTGTCGTGCCCGAGGAAGAGCCGGCACTGCCCCAGCGCGGCCGCAAGCGCGGGGAGGGGCAGGCGGTCGGCGACGTCAATTGGCGGGCGGCCGGGCGGCGGCCATTCCGCACGCCGATGCGCACTCCAGCGTTCCTGCTCCGCTTCGCCGAGCACCAGAAGAACGGGCGCGCCCAGCCGTGCCATGAGCTCCCGCCATCGCTCGTCCGGCCAGTTCTTGCGCGAGGAACCGCTCCCGGGGTGAATCGCGATGTGCGCCCGGCGGGGATCGCCATCTGAAGGCGGGATTTCGCCGGATGCCGCGCCCGATGGGCGTGGTAAAAACGGCAGGCGACTCTGGAAATCGTCCGTCGCCAGACCCAGCGGTTGCAGCTGTTCGCAGAAGTGGCGGGCGGCCGGCGCGACTGCCGGCACCGCCGATCCGGCCAGATAGAGCTGCCCGCGGCACAGGGGAAAACGACCGGCCAGGATCCTGTCGGGGTCGGGCCAGAAGTTGAGAATGAGGTCGAATGCCCCGAGGCAGTCGGCCAGCGCGGCAGGGAGCGGCGCCGGAGCGAACAGCGCGCTCCATCGCGCCTCGTGCTGGGAATGCGCTGCGTCGAGATAACCGCCGAGGACGCCGAGTCCGGCGGCATGGGCGTTGCCGACCAGTTCAATCCGTGCGGACGGCCATCGCGCCCGCAACAGGCCGAGGGCGGGAAGAGTGACCAGAAAATCTCCCAACGCCCCGCCGCGCAAAACCAGGATCCGCTGGATCATTCCGCCTTGGTCGCGGGCGCAGGCGCCGCCTTCCGGTAATCGGTCAGATACAGGGTGGCCATGCCGAACTTGAGCTTGAGCTGCATCTTCACGGGCAATTGCTGGCCGGCCTGCGAGATCCAGACCTTGATCTCGCCGCCGCGCTTGAAGAGGCCTTTGGGGTTTTCCTCCATGCGCGGAATGACAACCAGCGCCGGAAACCGCCCGAGCGGGGTTCGGACCTCATCATAGCCATCGGCGCAAAGGGCGAGGGGATAGAACTCGTTGCCGAAATTAACCAGCACGTTGCGTTTCTCCCCCGGTTGGAGATTCCAGTTCCGCGTCTCCACGAGGGCGCTGATGAGGTCGATCGGATCGCCCGGCGGGATCGGAACATCGGCGGTGCGTTCCGGATGCGCCCGGTCGACATACGAGGCGATCTTTCGTGAATAGTCGAAGGTCGTCTCGTTGTCGGTGAAATGCCTGCCGTCGGACCCCTTTTCGCGGAGAAGCAGCAAACGTCCGGTCGCCTTGTCGATGACGCCTTCGGCGTGGTTGTTGTAGACGTACACCCGGCGGACGAGGCCATGGGTGGAGGTGTCCGTCGTGATCCGGACAACGCGGGCGCCGGCGGCGTCCTTCTCTTCGTGCGCCGTTATGACGATCTGACCCGCATGGAAGAGAATGCCCCAGGCCACATGGTAGGTGAAGGTCTCGCCGTCGGTGAAGGCGGCGAAGGGTCCCGGGCTCGCGCGCAGGACCGGAAGGGCGGGGATCACGAGCGCGAAACAGCGGAGGATGACGGACAGCGCCATCCCGGCCGGGCGGCCCGGGGCGACGGGCATCGCCGGCTTTGTGCAGGTCGAAGTCGTGCAGGAGAACGGACTGTGAAACACCCGGGCGAAACGCATGGAACAAGGCGGCGATGACTGGCTGAGGACAGGGAGGCGCCACCGCGCTTGAAAGTGTTTTCCGTGCGGGCCAACGCAAGGAACTTCGCGTGAGGAAGGCGCGGGGCAGGCGGCCCTTCCCGGCAGCACAGGCACGCAGAATCGTCCGCCAACCCGGGGATGAAAGCCGTTCCGGCTGCATCGTTCCGGCTCAACCCAGTCCCAATTCGAGCTGGTTTTCCGCGCCCAGCGCCCACGCCTCGACGCCGCGGGCGCGCAACGTCCGGGCGAATTCCCTGGCGAAACCATGCACGGTGTAGACGATGCGCGGCTGCACGCGATCGACGAACGCGAGGAGATCGGGAAAACCGGCGTGGTCCGAGAGCGGAAACGCCGCATCGCACCGGCAGCGATAAAGGGCGCGAGGATCGAGGGCCCAGCCTGTGACGGCCGCGACCCGGCGCTTCGGGAGAGCCGGGAGAAGCGCGGCCCGGTTAAACGCCGGGGGGCAGATCACCACGTGCCCGGCGGCCGAGGGGGCGTCGAACTGGCGGAAGGGAGGAAATGCGACCCCGAGTTCCTCGTAGATCTTCGCAATCTTGAATGCCGCGGCGTGAAGCATGATGGGCAACCGGGCCGCCGCCAGCCCGAGCACCAGTTCCTGGCTTTTGCCGAGGCTGTAGGCGGCGAGAACCGGGGCAACGCCGTCGGCCAGGGCCTCGCGGCAGAAGCGTTCAATGGCGGTGAACACCTCGGCATCCGGTGGAAACACGTAGCGCGGCAGGCCGAAGGTGGTCTCGATCAAAAGGGTGTCGGCATGCGGCGTTGCGCAGGGTTCCGCCGCAAGGCCGGGACGCAACCGGAAGTCACCCGTGTAGAGCAGGGTTCCGTGGCTTTCGTGGTTGAGCAGACACTGCGCCGAGCCGAGCACGTGGCCCGCCGGATGGAGCGTGACCGTTGTTCCGGCGCCGAGCGGTTCCGTGTGCCCGAAGGGCAGGATGTGCTCCACGCGGGCTCCGGACAGTCGCGTGCGCAGGAATCGGGAGGTCGCGGCGGAACAAAGAACCTCCCGATGTGCCGCAATGTGGTCGGAGTGCGCGTGCGATACGAATGAACGGCCGACCGCGCCACGGGCATCGAGCCACCAGCCGGTTTGCGGCAGCCATATTCCCCGGCGGCATTGCACGTCCCACGGCATGCGGCCTAGAGCTCGTCATCGAGATCACCAAGTCCGAGCCGCATGCGGATGTCGGGCCGCTCCGCAAGCTCGTCCAGCAACTCTTCGATGTCGAAGCCGGAGACGACAGAATCTCCGCAGACAAACGTCGGGCCCCCCCCCTCTTCGCTGACCTGGATCAGACGCTTCATGTCGGCGCGGCTGCTGGAAACGTCCCGGATCCGGACGGGGACGCCATGGGACGAAAAAAATGCCGCCGCCGCGCTGCAGTGCGGGCACCCGCGCTTGATGAACAAGACCGGGTCGGCGATCATGCCGGCGACGCTAACCTGACTTCCGCAACTGGAGGCCGGTTTTGGATTTTTCGGGTTTGCGGCTCGTGCAAGTGATTGGTGGTGCGCGATCGGTTTTTCCAACGGTCCCCGCTAACTCCAAAGGTCGCCACTACAACGGGCGAGGAATCGGGGTGCGGATTTTGGGCGGGGGCTGGGCGGGCAGCGAGCGTCCGAGCCGGTCGAGCAGCAGGGCGACATCGCGGTCGGGCTCGGTGCGGCGCACCAAGAGCAGTTCCCGATCGTCGGTGGTGGGGACGATCACATCGAGCATTTGCAGGGTCGCCAGTTTTTCGAACACCACGCGGGGCATCAGGCCGGGGGCCAGGCCGCGCAACTGCTGGCGCAGGGTGATGGAGAGACAGTAGGCAAGAAAGGCGACGAACAAGTGCGCCTCGATGCGCTCGGGCTTGTGATGATAAATGGGACGCAACCCCAGGTCATTCTTGAGCGTGCGGAAGGCTTCCTCGACGAAGACCAGTTGCATGTAACAGTGCCAGATCAGTTCGGGTTCGTCGGCCGCGAGATTGGTGCGCAACAGGTAGCGGCCCTCGCGTTGGCGCACCGCGCGCAGCGCCGCCCGGTCGAGCTGGTAGCTCAAAATGCCTTCGGCCGAGACTTCGGCGTGGACCAGGCCCGTGGCGACGCGGCCGGCGCGGTCTTGCGCCGCCCCGAGTTTTTTGAGCAACAGATCCCGTGGCGGCGCCTGCTTCTGCAAATCGGCCAGGCGTTTCCAGTAAGCCTTCAGCCGGCGTTTGCGCATGCCCCGCTCCTTGCCCTCGCGCGCCCCGCTGTGGGCCAGCACATAGACCTCGCCGTCCTGCGGCAGCAGCTTCACGCGCAACTGCGGCCGGACTTCGCTCCACGGCAGCTCCGCCAGGGTTGACTCCAGTTTGGTGAGGCGGCCCTTGGGCGTGCCCACGAGGTAACGCACCTTGGGATCGGCGGCGCGCAATTCGGTGAGGACTTCCTCAGTGGGGATGCCGCGATCCATAATCCAGATGCGCTCGGCCTTGCCGAAGCGACGCTGGATCGTCTCGATCATCCCGCGCAGGGTCGTCTTGTCAGCCGTGTTGCCGGGAAACATCTCATAGGCCAGCGGCAGGCCCTCGGGCGTGACCACCAAGGCCACCACCACTTGGACACAATCCCCGCGTTTGTCGCGGCTGTAGCCAAACCGTCGCGGATCCTCATCGCCCTCGGGGACGTTGCATTCAAAGTAGGTCGAAGTCAGGTCGTAGAGTAAGATCTGATACGTCGCACCGAACAGGTCGCACCAGCGCTGCCGCAGGTGCCCGAACAGTTCCTCCTTCAGCGGCAGTAGCAGATCCAGGCAGCGGTAGAGCGTGTCGTCTTGCACGGCCCGTGCATCCACCTCGAGCAGATCACCCAGCGCGGTCGTATCAAACCACTGACGATGCAGCCGCCACTCGCTGCCTGGCGAGAGCAGCCGGTAGATCGTGAGGATGCGCAGCACCTTTTCCCAGTCGGTGCCCTCGCGGTTCAGCGGCAGGCGCGCGCTGAAAAAATCATCGAGGTGGAGGGTGCGCCACAACTCGTCGCCCAGCCAGCACGCGCCCCATTGCCGCGGACGGTCCAGCCGCAGCGAATCCAACCGAACCTGCACCGCCTCAGGGCCGCCCGCCGGTGGAATGCGATCCGCGGGAAACAACGCCAGTTGCTGCGTCGTGCCAGTGCTCTCGTCGAAGACCGTGATCGCACGCTCCCACGCCAGACGCTGACTGTCGTTGATCTCGCCCAGGTATAGGACATGCCGCTGCGCCACCTTGCCGTCGCCATAGCGCCGGCTTTCCACCACCGACCACGATCGATGCTCTTTGCCGTCCTTTTTGCGGGTGCTGCACTTCAGAAACATGCCCGCAGTTTACCAGCCGCCGGCCCCTCTGAATAGAGGCTTGGTCGCCACTACACGCCCTTTGGAAAAACCGATCGCACACCACCAACCACTTGCGTGGTCCACAAACGCGAAAAATCCCGAAACCGGCCTCCAGTTGCGGAATTTGGGCTAACAAGCCCGCCGGCGGCAGGCAAGTGCCGAGGAGGCGGGATGCCGGAGTTCTGCCGCCGGCTCAATCGCGGGTTGCCCCGCTAGTTCTTTCCGCCTAAGGGGCCGGCGGCGTCGGCCTCAATTAGGACGACCCTGGCGGATTTCTGCCTGAGCGCCGCGTCAATGGCCCTGACCTGCTCGTAACCGCTGGCCGGGATCACCGCCGGGGAGATGGTCATCCCGTAGGTCAGGATCAGCTCGCCATTTTCCACCGCCGCGGTGATATGCGCCGCGCCGCCACCGGCCGGTTCCTGGAGATCCTGGCTGTGCGGCGAGATGACCACCTTCCGGTGTGCCGGCGGCAACTCGATCTCGGTCCGCACCCGCTCGTCATCCCGCCAGCCGATGTAGAACGGCAGTTCGCGGCGGTCGCCCGGGGCCGGCACCAGCTGCGGCGCCACCGGCAGCGGGAAATACTCGAACCGCCCGTCCGCAATCGCGTAGCGGTCGACCTCGACCGTGAACTCCTCCACGCCCGGGTATTGCTCGAACTGGGTGATCAGGCCGCCGACGGGCCGCGCGCCCTGGGCGATCTTCGCCACCTCGCCCTGATGGTAGCGGGCGCGGTCCTCGGGGGTGACCTCTGCGAAGTACTTCTTCTTCTCATTGTATTTGTTCCCGTAATACAGGCTGTGCAGGCGGATCCGGGTCTTCCCGTCGTCGTCGACCGCCATGTGACAGAGCACCTCCGTACGCGTCGCGGCGCCGCCGGCCGCCTCCACGGTGGTGCAGAGCCCCTCGGGCAGCGTGAGCGCGAGGCGGCCTTCATGGGCGGTGGAGCCGAGCCACGCGTACTCGTCCGTGTCGTTGAAGTAGTACGTCACGCCGTCAACGTCGACGCGCACCAGGGGCGTCGTGAACGCCGCGGGCAACGGGAGGGTGCGGGCGAGCATCACCAGATCCGGGGCGGGCGTGAGTTCCGAGGCGAGGACGAAGGCGGGCCGGAAGCCCGCGGCCGTGAGCATCGCGTGATACAGGATTGCGCAGTCGGCCGCGTGTCCATAGCCGTCGGCCAGGGTCGTGTCCGCCGGCGACAGCTCGGCGAGGGGCAGTTCCTGGAACTCCGGTCCGGCGAGCCGGATCGCGCGCGCGATGTGGTCGCGGATGGCGCGCAGGGCGGCGGCGCCGGGACCGGCCTTGGCGGCGAGTTCCCGGGCCAGCGCGGCGGCTTTTTCGGAATGGCGGGAGCGGTCCAGCAGGGTCTCGTGCAGGCGGGCGAGGTAGGCGCCCTCGTCGCCGACGAAGAATCCGGCGCCGGCCTCGAAGGCCCAGTTGGGCGGAAGCAGGGGTTCGGCGGGCAGCGCTTTCACGTGCTCCGCCTGCCATTCGATGACCGCCTTGCCGGCGTCTGCGGACCGTTTTTCGCGCACGATTCCGGCCGGTTCCGTGAGCCAGGTGCGGACCGGCAGGCCTGCCGGCGCGCGCACAACCTCGGCCTTCCTCACGATCTCGTTGTCCGCCTGGAACGGCGTGAAGGCGGAGACGAAGGGCCGGTCGTGGCTGGCAACCGTGTATTCGAACTCGATGGTCGAGCCGATCTCCACGCCCGGCAGATTGGCGACGAACACCTTGCCCCCCGTGTAACGCCGCGCCGAGGCGTTCCAGCCCGCGTCCATCACGTGAATCTCGCCCTCGGAAACCTCCCGCCGCACCCCCGCGGGCGAATTGACGACGGCGCGGACGAGGTGAACGTCCTCGCAGGCCGGGTTGAACGGGATCTTCAGTTCGGAGAACTCCTTCTTGCCGTGGTAGGTGAGCACCTCAAGGCGGCTGACAACCCGCAGAATGGCCGCGTGCGCGTCCTGCACGTTGTATTCGTGGCGGCTCTCCAGCACCCGGATGTCGGACTCGACGGGGCGGACCTCGGCCGCGGCGAATTCGCCCCGGCTCGCGACCGCGCCGGGCGCAACCGCCAGAACCGGCGCCTTGCGCACATCGAGTTCAATCCGCTCCAGCGCCTTCTTCAGCCTGAGGTACTGGGCGGGCGAGAATTCCACCACTTTGAGGGCAAGCTCGCGCCGTCCGGTCAGCGCTCCCGGCTGCCAGGCGAAATCCTGCTTGTAGGTGAAACAGCCGTCCTCGATCGGCGCTCCGCCGGGCAGCGACAGCGCCGACTCAAAGCCGGCGGCGAGCCGGATCGAGACCGTCTCGTCCAGCGCGCACGTGACGAACGTGCGCATCGGGTATTTCCGGCGCTCCAGCCCGGTCCCGCCGAGGATGTAGTTCACGATCCCGAAGCTCTTCCCGATCCAGGGGACGTTTACGATGGCCGTGCCGCCGCCGCTGGCGATCATGCCGTTGGCGCTGAACGCAATCGTGGCGTGCACCGGCACAGAGGTGTCGAGCATGTTTTCGGGCTCGAGCTTCAGGTCCTTCAATGTTGAACCCGGCACCGTCTGCT
This sequence comes from uncultured Verrucomicrobiae bacterium, assembly GCA_963827125.1. GTDB lineage: Bacteria > Verrucomicrobiota > Verrucomicrobiia > Opitutales > Opitutaceae > Fen-1467. Next base: position 193,002 of record CAWHAC010000010.1, on the reverse strand, counting down.
TGACGAACTCCTCGAACAGGCGGCGGCGGTCGTCCGGTTTCATCCGGGCAAACGCGGCCCGGAACGCATTGTCGTTGATGCCGCCGAATTCCAGTCCGGAAGCGGCCTCGAGATGGCCGCCGGCGCTCAACGAGCCCGTCGTCTTGATCCGCATCAGGTTGTCCGCGGGCGAGGGCACCGGGCTTTGTTTCAGCGTTTCGCCCTCCGGCCGGCACACCAGATAGCTCTGGTCCGCCTCCTCCGCCGGCAGCAGATCGCGGGTGTTCTCGTCGGTCGGATCCATCAGCGTGTATTCCCCGGGCTTGAGCAAGACGGCGACGATCGCGTGATTGAAGAACGAGTCCGGAATCTCCATGTCGCGTCTGCTGCCCACGCTCGTGAGAACCGGATAGGCCTCAAAGCCCGCGGTGCGCAGCATGGCGACCAGCAGGCCGGCCTTGTCGCGGCAAACGCCGTATTGCTTCTCGAAGGTGAGGCATACGTCGTGGGGTTCGAAGCCGGGCCGGTCCTTTTCCGGCGTCACGCCCATGTAGCGGATGGACTTGGAGACGTAATAGAAAAGAGCCTTGGCCCGATCCATGCCGGCGGTCCCGCCCGCGGTGAGCTCGGCGACCTTTTTCCTCAACTCGGGCGACACCGCGTCGAGGTGGGGCTTCGAGAGGTTCCAGTACCACCGCGAAACAGCCTGCCAGTCGGGCAGCGTGCTCACCCACAGGCGCTGCAGGACGACCTCATACGGCGGCATCGCGGGCTCGTCATACATGCGCGGGACGTTGTTGACCTCCCAGGTGTGCACATGGCTGCCGTCGTCGGCGGTGCGGCAGGCGGCCGCCACCGTGCCGGGAATCTCATCGCGGATCGCGATCTTCTTGAGGTCCTTCGTCGCAGGCGCCGTGATCTCGATGCCCAAGTGGCGGATGAAGCCCCGGCCTTCGAGCAGGCAGCCCTCGGCGTATTCCCCGTCGATGATCGGGCGCACGATCGTCTCCCGCGTGATGGAGTGGATCAGGTCGCCCGGGGCAAGCTCCGGGATGTTCACCTGGAGAACGCGCGAGTTGGGGTCATAGATGTTGATCTGCATCTGCTCGTCGTCGATCGCCTCCTTTGAGTTGGCGGCGACATTGACCGGAAGCGCCGAGCCGTCGGGCCGGAGCACGTCGAGCCGGACGACCTCGACCCGCGAGTAAGGCAACTCGAAGTTCAGGCGCAGGAGCCGGTTGTCGTCCTTCCCTTTTTCCGTGAGGACCTTCAGGAAAGTCTCGTCCTGGGTCTCCGCGGTCCCGTCCGCGCGGTAGGCGCGCACAAGGCGCTGCTCGACGATGACTTCGTCGCAACCGACATGGGTTTTCGTCGTGATGGCGGCCGCGGCCGCGCGTACCTTCGCCACATCCAGAACGGCCCAGCGGGCGCCTTCATAGGCGCCGACCCGGTCGGCGCCGAACATGCGGGCGAGCGACAGGACAAGCAGGATGAAACAGAAACGAGACCACGCAGGAAGACGGGTATTCATGGAAGGCTTTCCATGCTCCACATGGGAAAGAAAATGGCTAGTCGATTCAACGGGCGGTCGCGGGGCCCTGCTTTTGCCGGGCGCCGGCGGATCCGGCGCCTGCGGGATCTTTGGTGCGCACGGCCGGCCCGGCGAGCCTACGGCAGAAGCGCCGCGCGAAGCTCGGCGTCGGAAAGACGATAGATCAGGATCGAATAACCGATCATGGCATCGGGATCGTTGCCGGAATTGAAGAAGAACTTGAAGCATGTCCGGAATCCCAGGTAACCCGGATGGCGCCAGTCGGCGTCGCTCCGGGACGGGAAGTGGGTCTTTGAAACGAGCAGTGGAAGCGCGAACCAGCGTTGCGGAAGCGCTCCGTGGCTCTCCTGGAGCCGGTAGTCGCCGAAGGCCCAGAATGTGTAGCCGGCGGTGAGATGAAGCGGTTCGTCGAGCGTCACCGATTCCCGCCTCAGGCTGTCAAACGCCAGCGAAAACATCCCGGCCAGGAGCAGCCCGATCGCCACGATCCGGAACGCCCGACTGCGCTTCAGCAAGTGGATCATTGGAACCGGCATCGGGATTGTCCCAGGCAGGAGGGAAGGAGGCCAAAGGTCTTACACACGCGCGCCGGTCTTGTCACTGCCGTTCTGCCCGGGGCGCCGGAAGGGGACATGGTTTCTCCGCTTCGATCCGGATGCAGTTGAGGAGCGGGGGAGATGCTTTTTGCTGAACAAACCGGGGGATGTCTGCTTGTGACCGGGTCGGAATGCCCGACGCGGCCTGCAGCGCGAGCCGACGCCGGCCCCGGTGCCGCAGCCATGAGTTGAAATTTGGCCGGGGCCGCGACTTAATCCCGCCGATGACACCGGTGGAAGCCCAACAACGCATTGCCCAACTCCGCGCCGAAGTGGCCCGGCACGATGAGCTGTACTACCGGCGGGCAGAACCCGAGATCACGGATTTCGACTACGACAGGCTGAAACGCGAACTGGCCGGCATGGAAGCGCAGTTTCCGGAGTCGATGGAGGCGGATTCACCCACGGCGCGGGTGGGGGACGACCGGCTGGAGGGTTTTGTCACCTGCCGGCATCGGCAGCCGATGCAGAGCCTGGACAACACCTATTCCGAGGCGGATTTGCGGGCCTTCCACCAGCGGCTGGTGAAGCTTTTCGGGCGCGAGGACCTCGCTTACGTCGTCGAACCGAAGATCGATGGAATCGCAGTGAGCCTCACCTACGAAAAGGGCCTGCTCGTGCGCGCCGTCACCCGGGGAAGCGGAATCGAGGGCGACGACATCACGGCAAACGCCAGGACAATCCAGACGCTTCCCCGCGAGCTGAAGGGAGCGGGGTCGAGGGCGGCGAAAGAGGTCCATGTGCCGGGCGTTGTTGAAATCCGCGGGGAGATCTACATGGGGCTGGCGGAGTTCGAGCGCATCAACCGCGAACGGGAGGAGGCGGGCGAGGAGCTGTTTGCGAATCCGCGCAATCTCACCGCCGGCACGATCAAACAGCTCGATGCGCAGGACGTCGCCCGCAGGAGGCTCGACATCGTTCTTTATGGGCTCGGATTCTGCGAACCCGCGCTGGAGCGCCTGCCGCGGGCCGGGGGCCTGGCGGGAACGCAGGGCGGCCTGCACGGATTGCTCAAGGCCTTGGGTCTCCCCACGATCGAGCGGTTCTGGACGGCGCGGGGCATCGACGAGACGTGGCGGGCGGTTCAGGAGCTCGATCGCGTCCGGCACAGCTTCGCCTACGCCACGGACGGGGCGGTCATCAAACTCGATTCGTTCGCCCAGCAAAGGGAGGCGGGCAGCACGTCGAAGGCGCCCCGCTGGGCCATCGCCTACAAATTCGCCCCGGAGCGGGCGGAGACGCGCCTCAACGCGATCACCGTCCAGGTCGGGCGGACGGGCGTGCTCACGCCGGTGGCCGAACTCGAGCCGGTGCAGCTCGCGGGCACGACCGTGTCGCGCGCCACGCTTCACAATCGCGACGAGATCGCCCGAAAGGACATCCGCATCGGCGATTTCGTGGAGGTTGAAAAAGCCGGGGAGATCATCCCCGCGGTCGTGGGAGTCAACCTCGCCCGGCGCCCGCCGGAGTGCGCGGCCTTCGTCTTCCCCAGCCAATGCCCGGTCTGCGGCACGCGCGTCGTCCAATATGCGGACGAGGTCGCGGTGCGCTGCCCGAATGTCGACTGCCCCGCCCAGATCCGGCGGCGGGTCCAGCATTTCGCATCGAAGGCGGGCGTGGACATCGAAGGGCTGGGCGAGGCGATGGTCGACACGCTGGTCGAGAAAGGCTGGGTGAAAGGCATTGCCGACATCTACCGATTGCGGCGCGACGATCTCCTGACGCTCGGGAAGAGCGTGGAGAAGTCGACGGATAATCTTCTGGCCGCCATCGAGGCGAGCAAACGGGCCGAGCTGTGGCGGTTCTTCAACGGGCTTGGAATCCTGCACGTGGGCGCTGCGGCCGCGAAGGAACTGGCGGCGAGGTTCGGCAGCCTGGAGGCGCTCGCCGAGGCGCGGCGCGACGAACTGCTCAGCATCGGGGGAATCGGCGGAACGATGGCCGACGCGATCATCGCCCACTTCAACGAGCCGCGGAACCGGGACCTGGTCGGCCGGCTGCTCGACCTTGGCGTATCCCCGACGGTCCCCGCGCGCCCGGCGGGCGAAGGCGGCGCGGCGCTGGCCGGGAAGACATTTGTTCTCACGGGCACACTGCCGTCGATGTCGCGCGAAGAGGCCACGGCCAGGATCGAGGCCGCCGGCGGCCGTGTGAGCGGAAGCGTCAGCCGGAAGACAAGCTATGTGCTCGCCGGCGAGGAGGCCGGATCAAAGATCGAGAAGGCGCGGTCGCTCGGAGTGCCGATCCTCAACGAGGCGGAGTTCCTGGAGATGCTCGGCGGCTGAGCGGTCGCGCTATTTCAGGCGCTTGTGCCGGGCTGTGGCGGCGCGGATGAGGGCGTCAGCCATGTCGGAGGGGGTGACGGCGACCTCGACGCCGCATTCCTTGAAGATGGCGATCTTGGCCGCCGCCGTGTCCTCCGCGCCCCCGATGACGGCGCCTGCGTGGCCCATCCGCCGGCCCTTCGGCGCGGTGGCACCCGCAATGAACCCGGCGACCGGCTTCCTGCAGTTGTCCCTGATCCAGCGCGCGGCCTCAACCTCCGCAGTGCCGCCGATCTCGCCTATCATGACGATGCCCTTTGTGTCCGGATCGGCGTTGAACAGCTTGATGATGTCGAGGTGCGAGCTGCCGTTGACGGGATCGCCGCCGATGCCGACGCAGGTGCTCTGGCCGAGTCCCCTGCAGGTGACCTGCCACACGGCCTCATAGGTGAGAGTGCCGGACCGCGAGACGATGCCGACATGGCCCTTCCGGTGAATGTAGCCGGGGGAGATGCCGATACGGCAGCCGCCGGTGGAGTCGGGACCCGTGCCCGGGGTGACGACGCCGGGGCAGTTCGGTCCGATCAGGCGCGTCGTGCGGCCGCCCATGGCGCGTTTCACGCGCACCATGTCGCGCACGGGAATGCCCTCGGTGATCGCGACGACGAGGTCGAGCCCGGCATCGGCGCACTCGAGGATTGCATCGGCTGCGAACGCCGGGGGCACGAAAATGGCGGACACCGTCGCGCCGGTGGCCGCGGAGGCCTCGGCGACCGAATTGAAGATCGGCACCTTGTGGTCCTTGTATTCAAAGAAATGGCCGCCCTTGCCCGGCGTGACGCCGGCGACGACTCGCGTGCCATAGTCGAGCGAAAGCTGCGCATGGCGGGCGCCAAACGCGCCGGTGATGCCTTGAATGAGGATCTTGGTTTCGGGAGTGATGAGAATGGACATAATGAGAAAGGGTCAGGGTTGAATGGCGCTTAGATAAGGCGCAAGACTTTCTTGTTTAGAGGCCTACGTCGTTCGGCATCGGGAAAACGGGCTCGCATGATTTTGCGGGAGAGGCGGCGCATCTCCGTGAGGAGTTTCTTGACGCGGTGATGCTCGGCGACGGCCTTCTCGAGCCAGTCAGCCTGTTCCGCTGAGAGGGCGAGGCTGACGGTTTTTGCCTTCACCTTCGTTGACCAGGTGAAGCGCGTGCCGGGTTGTCCGGCCGGCCGCCGATAAACAGTGCCGTGGCTGAGATAACCAATGCCAGCAAGCTCCTGGCGGAGGGCGGCATAACGGGCTTCCAGTTTTGCGAGGCGAGACGGGGGCATCACGGCGAGTTTGTTCACCATTTTGCTCGCTAGTCAAGCTAAGGCCGGATAGATACGGCCCTATATGAACTTGACCCCCTATTTCCCTCAGCTGCGTGCGCAGTGTGCGCCCATGGGCGTGCAAACCCGGCGCGCGGACGCCGCCAGCGAGTCGATCGGCGGCCTGGCCGCGTTATTCGGCAGCTATTTTGCCGGGCTGCTCGTGCCAGCCTCAAAGGGCGCGGGCAGCCGCCAGCGGGATTTGCCCCGCGTCGCGGTGTTCTGGGCCTTCCTGGGCCAGGTGCTTCGGCGCGGCGCCAGTTGCCGGTGGGCGTTGACCCGCCTGCAGGCTGACGCCGCAAGCCGGGGCCGCCAGCCGCCGGGGGATTCCACCGGCGCCTATTGTCAGGCCCGCACCAGCCTGCCGCTGCCGTGGCTGCAGGCGTTGTTCGCCGCTTTGAGCCGGTGGTTCGAGCCGCGAACCCCGGGGATGTGGCGCGGCCGCACCGTCCGGCTCATCGATGGCACGGGTTTCTCCATGCCAGATACCAACAAGAACCGCCGCCGCTGGCCGTATGCGGGCGGGCAAAAACCCGGCTGCGGTTTTCCCACCGGCAAACTAGTCGGCCTGTTCTGTCTGCACACCGGACGCTTGCTCACTTTTGTGGAGGACGGCTGGAAAACCCACGATCTGTCACTCGCCCGCCGCCTGCTGCACTGCTTGCATGCCGGTGAAGTGCTCGTCGCCGACCGCGCTTATTGCGGCTGGCTCTTTCTCGCCCAATTGATGGGGGGAAAGGTCGATTTCGTGATCCGACTGCACCAAGCACGCCTCGTGCGCTCTCGCCGCTATCGCTCGTGGCGGGAAACCTGGAAGAAACCCCAGCGCCCGCCCGGGCAGTCTCGGCGCGCTTGGGAAAACCAGCCGGAGGAACTGACGGTGCGCCTGGTGCGCTTTCGGGTCCACGTGCGCGGGTTTCGAACTCAAAGTGTGATTGTCATCACCTCACTGCTCGATGAAAAGGCCTTCCCCGATTCTGCCATTGCCGAACTCTACGCCCGCCGCTGGCAGGTCGAACTCCATTATCGCCAGCTCAAGACCAACCTCGCGCTCGACGTCTTGCGCGGCCTCTCGCCAAGGATCATCGAACGGGAACTTTGGATGCACGCGATCGCCTATAATCTCGTTCGAGCGTTGCTGGTGCAGACTGCACTTGCTCATGGCGTCCCCGTCGAACGCCTCAGCTTCAAGGGGGCACTCGACGCCTTGCAGGCATGGGCCGACCGTGCCTTGTCCTCACGCCGTCATCGCAGCCACGCCCGCCGCACCCTCCTCGCCCGTCTGGCCAATGACCTTGTTCCCCTACGCCCAGACCGAAGCGAGCCGCGGGCGCGAAAACGACGGCCGAAAGATTATCAACTGTTGAACCAGCCCCGCCACCTCATGCGCGTATCCGTTTCTCGGCGACTGCGATGAGTTTTGTTTGTTTTCCTCACTCGTGGCTTATCTAAGCGCCATTCGGGTCAGGGTTTCTTGCTTTGATGAATCATGATGCCGTTGCCGTCGGGATCCCTGATGCAGAAAAAGCGGCAGACCGGCGTTTCCATCATTTCAGTCGCGAGCTTCACGCCGCTGGCGCGGCAGTGCGCGAGGGCGGCATTGGCGTCCTCAACTTCGAATGCGGCGTTGGGGCCGCTTTGGCCGGATGGCGGCCAGGCGTTGGAAACGGCGAAGGTGCCGCAGCCCACCTCGTATTCGATCCACCACATGCCCGGGCGGGGTTCCACGAGCAGGCTGGGCTTGAGCCCGAGGACGTTCTCGTAGAAGGCGCGGGCGCGCGGAACGTCTGCAACCGGATAGCCCGTGAAGGCGATTTCTTTTACGGTGATCATGGCGATCAGGCAGCGACCCGTTTGACGATCTTCTGGGCGGCATCGGCCATGCTTTCGCCGCTGACCAGCTTCAGGCCGCTCCGGGCAAGCGTTTCCTTGCCGGCGGCCACGTTGTTGCCTTCGAGGCGGACGACCAGCGGCAGCTCGAGGGCAACCTCTTTTGCGGCCTCGACGATGCCCGCGGCGATGACGTTGCAATCCATGATCCCGCCGAAGATGTTCACGAAGATCCCCTTCACGTTCGGATCCGTCAGGATGATCTTGAAGGCCGCAACCACCTGTTCTTTGGTCGCGCCGCCGCCGACGTCGAGGAAATTGGCCGGATTGCCGCCGAAATGCTTGATAATGTCCATTGTGCTCATGGCCAGGCCGGCTCCGTTCACCAGGCAGGCGATGTTGCCGTCAAGTGCGATGTAGTTGAGGTTATATTTCGACGCCTCGGTTTCCTTCGGGTCCTCCTCGTTGAGGTCCCGGAGGGCGACGATCTCCGGGTGCCGGAAGAGGGCGTTGTCGTCGAATGAGATCTTCGCATCGAGGGCCTGCACCTGGTCGTCAGGCGTTGTGATCAGCGGGTTGATCTCGACCATGGAGGCGTCCGTTTCCCAAAAGACGTTGTACAGGTTTCGGACGAGCCTGGCGGCGTTCTTCTGTTCGGCGGGGTTGAGGCGCAGGCCGAAGAGAATCTGGCGCACCTGGTAATCGGCCAGACCTATCGCCGGGTCGATGATTACCTTGACGATCTTTTCGGGCGTCTCATGGGCGACCTTTTCGATCTCAACGCCGCCTTCGGTGGAGGCGATGATGACGGGCCGCGAGGAAACGCGGTCGAGGAGGATGGCGAGGTAATACTCCTTCTTGATGGCGCTCGCCTGGGTGAAATAGATCGTCTGCACCTTGCGGCCGGCGGGGCCGGTCTGCGCCGTGACGAGCGTGTTGCCGAACATCCTCCGCGCAAAATCAAGCGCCTCGGCCTTGGAGCGGGCGATCTTCACGCCACCCTGGAAGCCGTCGACAAACGTGCCTTTCCCGCGGCCGCCGGCGTGAATCTGTGACTTCACGACGACAAGACCTTCGGGAAATGCGGCGAGAGCCGGTTCGAAGTCGGCGGTTGAACGGGCCGCCACGCCTTTTGGCACGGCGACACCGAATTTCTCTAGCAAAGCCTTGGCCTGATATTCGTGGATATTCATAGTCGGCCCGATTTAGTCACAAGACGGGGGGCGAACGCAAAAAGAAAGCCGCGCGAAGTGCGGCCCAGCCGGGCGCCTGTTGTCTGCCCGAGCGCGGGCCGGGGAGCCTTGCGGACCGCAGGGCGACGAAAGCCAACCGGCCCTCGTGCCTGAACGTTCACGGGGATTGCCGGAGGCGCAGGCGCCTGATCATCTCAAACTGTGCGGGCGAAAGAAGGCGTCGGGGCACACGCCTGGCGGCCTCGGCCAGAAGCAGATCCCAATCCTCGCCGGCAGGCGGGCCGTACGGCACCCAAGGCTGATGGTGGCCTTGTTTGCGGCTCCAGGTGATCGTGCCGCCGAAAACCGCCGCACGCACCTGGTATCTTCGCCCGTCGGCGTCCCGGGCCCACCAGCCGAATTCCGTGGTCATGGCGCCGGCGCCAGTCTTGGCATGATCGCGGCAGAATCGGCCAGGCCATCCGCGGTCGGGGCGAGCGCAAACGCCGCCACAACCCGGCCGAGGACGAAATGCCCGCCGGAACGGCGCACCTTGCGCACGACGATTTGTGCGACTGCAACATCGACGGCGTAGCAGCCGAATGGAGGAGTGAAGGACCCGGTGTTGATGACGACAATGTCCGGGCGGATCCAGACCCCCGGCCGGTGCGTGTGGCCCACGATGATGAACCGGGCTCCGGGCCGGAATTGACTGGCGAACGCCGCCGCGCGGCCCGGCAGTTCCCGCCACGCCTTGAACATGGCCAGCGTGCGGCGGGGAGGCCAGAAAATGCGCCGCGTCCGCTGGAGACGTCCCCAAGGGTGACAGGGATGGGGATCCTCGGACAGCTCCAGCCTCACGCAGGCGCGCTTGCCGGCGGCCAGACGTTCAGCGGGGGCCTCCCGCGCGGCGGCCGGGAGGGCGGCGAGTTCCATGCGGTAGAACTCCCTGATCTTCGGCAGCTCCCGGCTCCAGGGCACCAGCTCATCAAACAACACCTCACCGTGCGTGATCAGGACGAGCCCGCCGAGCAGTTCGAGATGGTGGAGGGTGGAGAGGTCGGCATCGTGGTTGCCGGTCACCACCGTGCAGCCCGGGCCCATGCTTCGGGTGAACTCGATGAATTCCCGGCGGATCTCGTCGGTTTGACGCGAAATCGGGCTCCGGCGCGTCTCGATGCTGTCGCCGTTGAACAACACCCGGTCGGCGCCGGCGAACAACGGCCGCAACTCATCCAGCGAGCGCACCCGGCTGGCGGGATCGCCATAATGGAGGTCGGACAGAATCCGCGTGACTTCAGCAACCACAGGCCACGCCCGGGTTCATTCATTCCCCTGGCCGGAGGCGCCCATGCCGCCAAAGCCGGGAAACGAGGGCATCTCAAACTTCTGATAATCGCCGGGCGGGACAAAGAGCGAGTCGGCAGGCGGCTGCATGTCGATGGCGACCGCCTCCATGCGCATCAGCTCCTTTCCGGACTTGTCGTGGCTCACCATCCGCAGCGGGAAGAATCCGTGCGCCGCCAGGGTTTTTTCCCAGGCGCTTTTCGAAGAGGGCCGGCCCATCGGACCGCGGCTGCTCATGCCTTGAAAAACTCCAAGGCCTTCGGCGCCCCAGACCTCAGCCTCGCCCTCTTTGCTCTTCACGAGGATCTTCTCGCATTTGTAGCCCAGGATGGTGTCGGTTTCTCCCGTGCGAACGAATTCCACGTCCTTGGCTGCAGCCGCCGAAGAAGCCGCTGAAGCGTCGGATTTCGCGGGCTGCGGCATCTGCATCACCATGTACTTATGCTGCTCGGGCATGAGGATGATCACTTCCTGCTTCACAGTATCGATGATCGAGCTGGAGGTCTGCCCATTGCCGATTTCCACGTCGGTGCGCATCAAGCTTCCCTTATAATAACAGTTCATAAACATCGAACCGTCGCCATTCGATCGTCTGCCCGACTTCTCCTGCGAGACAACCTTGAGGCGGATCATTCCTGTGAAATCACTGGCGCCGAGACCGGCCGCCAGGGCGAGCATGCTGAGGAACAGGGTGAGGGAACGGAGTGTTTTCATGGGGGTGAAGAGATATTAGTCGCGCAATTTTACAGCTCAAGCTCCAAGAAGCAAGCGGAGCCGGGGGCGGAAACCGGATTGCAGGGCGCGGGAATCCGGCGCCCAAATCCAGGAAGAAGTCCCTGGCCGCCGGTTCTGGCGAGGGACGGCTTTGCCGCCGCTTTTCGGTCCCGCGGCGCGGCCCCGGCCGGGATTTGCCGCCGGCCGCCGCGGCCGGGGACGGGCTGTCAAACGATCAGGGACTCGCCTGGTTGGAGCACACGGACGGCATGCTTGTTCCGCGCAGCGGCTTCGACGAACTGCTCCGGGTCCGCCTTGATCAGCGGCCATGTGTTGTAATGCATGGGCAGCGCGAGCTTGGGATTGAGCAGATCGAGGGCGGCGACGGCATCGTCGATGTCCATGGTGTAATTGCCGCCGACTGGAATCATGGCGACGTTGAGACCCATCTTCCCGATGAGTTGCATGTCGAGGAACAATGCGGTGTCGCCGGCGTGGTAGAGAGTCCTGCCATCGGCGCGGATGACCAGGCCGCAGGGCTCGCCGAGATAGATCGGATTGAGCCCTGCATTGACGCTGGAGGAATGGAAGGCGAGGGTGAGCTTCACCCGCCCGAATGGGAAATCGTGGCTGCCGCCGGGGTTCATCCCGTGAGCCGGCGCCCCCTGGGCCGCGAAATACTCGGCGATTTCGTAGTTGGCGATGATCGGGGCGCCGCAGCGCTTCGAGATCGCGAGGGCGTCGCTGGTGTGGTCTTCGTGGCCGTGCGAACAGAGGACGTAGTCAACCCTGACGTCCGCGGCGCTGACGGGCGCGAGCGGATTGCCGGTGAGATGCGGATCGATGATCAGGCGGGCTTGTGCGGTTTCGACGAGAAAACACGAGTGGGCGAGATAGGTGATTTTCATGGGCGGGAAGGGAAGGGTGAACCCCCAGGCGCGGTGATCACTCCGGCAGGGGGCTGTCTATCTTTTGGATCCTCCGGAGGTGCCGGCCGCCTTCGAACGGGGTATCGAGCCAGACGCGGACGATTGTCAAAGCCAGGTCCAGGGAAACGGTGCGCGCACCCAGCGAAAGAACGTTGGCATCGTTGTGTGCGCGCCCCCAAACGGCGGACTGCTCGCTCCAACACACGGTGCAGCGGATGCCGCGGAGCCGGTTGGCGACGATCGCTTCGCCGTTGCCCGACCCCCCCAGGACGATGCCGCGGTCGCATTCGCCGCGGGCCACAGCCTCGGCTGCGGGGCGGATGAAATCCGGGTAATCACACGCGGCGTCGGAATCTGTGCCGAAATCGCGCACGGTATGCCCGGCGGCGAGCAGCATGGGCTTGATGGCCTCCTTGTAGTGAAAGCCTGCGTGGTCGGATCCGATTGCAATGGTGAATATGCTCATGCTTCGAACGAAGATTTCCTGCTGGGAGAAGCGCCGCCCCAGGACGGGTTTCAGCCTTTGATAGTTGAGCCCCGTTCGATGTCAGCAATCCCATTCTTGTTACGGCAAGCCTCCCCTGTGATCCTGGTTGGCGGAGGCAGCCCGGTCTCGGAAACCCGGAGAGCTATCCGCAATCGATGGCCCGCCAGAAGTCGGTCCCTTCGGCAAGATCATCGAAGACAGCGTCCGGTTCGAGGGTCCCCAGCTCGACCGCCGAATGCCGGCCGGTCGCGACTGCGAGAGCGCGGGCGCCGAAGGCGCGGGCGCACATGATGTCGTGCGGGGTGTCGCCGATCACCCAGGTATTGACCGCTGCAAACTCGACCCGGTGATGGGCCCGGGCCCGTCGGAGCGCATGGGGGCCGAGTTCATTGCGCTCCTCGGCATCGTCGGCGAACGCACCGAAGGGGAAATACCGCCAGAGACCCCTGCTGCCGAGCTTGACTTCGGCGCCACGGCGTAGATTCCCGGTCAGCAGGCCGAGCGCGATGTCGCAGCGGACGAGCGCGGCATCGAGGAGGATGGGGATGCCGGGCATCAGGCGCACGTTGCAGTCCTCCAATTCGCGGGGAAGCGCCGCCACATAGCCGTCCGTAAAACGGGCGAAATTCTCGCCGGTGGCGGGCAGGCCGAATCTGGCGAATATCTGCCGCATGATCCACCGATCGGTCCGGCCGGCGAACTCGATGCCGTCGATGGATCCATCGATGGCGAAGACCCGCCGCAAAGCCGACGCCAGCGCGCGCATTCCCGCACCACTTGCATTCAAAAGGGTGCCATCGACATCCCAGAGCAGCAACGTCCTTGGAGCCATCAACCGGGCAGGCTTGGGAAACGTCCCGGGATTGCGAGCAAAACCGAATCGGGCATCGCCCTTCTGCCAAAGATGGGGGGGTGCCCTGGCCTGCGGCTGCGGATTCTGTGACGGCCTGAATTCCAGGATTGCTGCCGCCTCGCCCGGTCGCGAGCAGCGCGGGTGGATGAGCTTCAACTGCGCGAAAAAGAAAAACCGCGCCGGAAAACCAGCGCGGTTGGAAGGAGGAGATCCCGGGAGGCGCGCCTCCGAGCGAAACAAAACGAGACGTTGAGCCTCCGGGAGGTTGGGGACTAGATGCTGAACGGGATGGACACCCGGGTCCTGACGGGAACGCCCTTGATTGTGCCGGGCCTGAACCGCCACTGCGCAGCCGCAGCCACGCACCGCCTGCCAAACTCCGAATCGGTGCTCGATTCCACCCTGATATCCTTGGGCGTGCCGTCGCGGTCGACCACCAGCGAGATCGTCGCAGTTGCGCCGTTTCTCGTGATCTCATAACCCACCTCAGGTTTGACCATCTTGACCGCCACGGGCTGTTCATCAAGTTCGCGAGGAGACACGATGCGGTCTTCAGCCCGTAGACTGGTGTCCAGAGCCAGGGTCTTCTCAGCCTCGATCCTCCCCTCGACCGTGGCGGACAGGAAACCGGGAAGATCGAGGTTGTAGGTCACATCGCCCGGCAGCTGGTCATTGAGAGTCAGCGGAGTGTCGCCAATTGCCTCGCCGTTTCGCGTGACATGAGCTCCGGCCGGCGCGCTGGTGATTGTGACCGATCCTCCGAGATATTTCCATGCAACGTGCGCGGTCTTGCCGTGTTCGATCACGACATTTTCGGCGTGCTCCGGCCAGCCTTCGCGCCGGAACGTGACGGTGTATTCACCCGTGGGGAGTCCGGCAAGCGTGGCGGGAGTCTTGCCATTCTTCACTTCCGGGCTTCCTTCGGCGGCAACGTGTGGCGGCGCCGGGCGGATTTCGAAACTGGCTCCCGGCGGATCCGTGGTGATCTCGAGACTGCCGGTCTGCCGGACGAGCTTGAGCACCCCGGGGTTCGCGGCTGCGTTTTCTTTGATCTCGACCTGCACGCTCATCGGGTCGTACCCAGGCATGGAGAGGTTGACCGTATAGCGTCCAAGCCGCAGATCCTCAATAGTCGTTGGCGACACACGCGCGGCGAAATTGCTGATTGCGATCGCGGCGCCGGGCGGTTCCGTCTCGATGGCCAGCGAACCGCGGGCATTGAGAATGCGATTTGCATCGCCCTCGCGTTGCTTGGCCTCTTCTTCGGCTTTCTTCGCGAGGGCTTCCGCTGCGGCGTTTTTCTGAGCAACCTCTTCCTGTGCACGCTTGAGCGCCTCGGCCTGGGCCTTGGCCTCCTGCTCTGCTTTCTGCCGGGCCTTGGCTTCGTCAAGCAGACGCTGCTCGGCCTGGGCCCTGGCGACGCGGTCTGCCTCAGCCGTCACTTTAACCTTGTGATAGAAGAAGGCGCCCAGCCCCAGGACAACCACAAGAATCCCGACAACGGCGAGAAACACGGGCGCCGTCAGGAATGAACGCGGAGCCGCGGGCTGTGCAGCGCCAGCCGATGGTTTTGCGGCCGGAATCTGACGGGGGGCGGCCGCGGGCGAAGGAGCGGCCGCGGGCGCAGGAGCGGCGGCTGGACGCGCGGGTGCAGGCGCTGCTTTCGGAGCGGGCGCGGCTTGGCGCACAAAGACATCCTTTTCCTGTTTCGCAGCGGGCGGGGTGGAGGGAACAGGGGCGACTGGCGCTTTTGCCGGCGCTTGTACAGGTGCCGCCGCTGGCGTTGGTGCCGGCGCCCTGGGAGGAATGATAGCCGGAGTCGGGGCGGGCGGCCGGGAAGCCGGAGCCGCTGCGAAAACGGCCGGGGTCGGAGGAATCACCTTCGGCACGGACGGCGTGCTGGGGACCCGTGCCGGAGGCGGAATGACGGCGGGCGCAGGGGCCGGAGTTGGCGCAGGGGCTGGCGCCGGAGTTGGCGCAGGGGCCGGAGTTGGGGCCGGGACAGGCGCAGGCGCCGGAGTTACCGCAGGGGCTGGAGTTGGGGCAGGGACAGGCGCAGGCGCCGGAGTTACCGCAGGGGCTGGAGTTGGGGCAGGGACGGGGGCGGGAGCGACTTCGGCTACCCTGGGCTTTTCCTCCCGTTCCACTCCGTCGGTGCTCCAGCCCGGATGCCAGGCGCTTTCTGTCTCGGCTCGATCTGCCGGGATGGCGCTCATCATGCCCAAGAAACCGAGCCAAGTCGGAGAAAGCTTGGGCTGCAGGGTATTGCCGATGAACGTGAGTCCCGCATTGTTGCACCAAGCTGTGATGTCGGGCTGCCACGGCGCGAGATTCAACGCCTTCGCCATCTGCTGTGAGAACCAATTCTGTTTTGAAGCCAGTCCGACACAGATCATCGTGGTCGGAGCGCCGCCGGAAGCCGTGATCTCAGCGATTGCCGGCGCCAACGAACCGGCCACCCGTCCTGCAATCTTGGGGCCGATGTCCGAGAAATCGTAGAACTCGTTGAAGAAGAGCCTCGTCGCTGCTCCCCTGAATTTCAGATTCAACTCGGCCTGCACACTGTCCGCCACCTGGTCGAGGCCAAACGGGAGTTTCTTAGCATTTTCAATCCCCTTTGCGCTGACAACGAACAGGTCCGACGACGATTCCCCAATCTCCCATACCAATGTCGAAGCTCCCTTGGCGCGCTGTTGTTCCGCCTGCACTGCTCCCAGAAAGCTGACCGTAGCCGCTTCAAGACGAGTCGGCACGATGTTCCATTCACCCAGCGCCGTCCGGGCCGCCGCAAGGCTGTCCTTTGGGGCGCCGGCCACAAGCCAGCGGCCTCCCGTCCTGCCATCAAGCGGCAGGCCGCTCCGGGCATCGATGCCGGCAAGCTCACTGGGCCCAAGGTTTGCAAAGGGCGAATTGCTGAAGATCGCGCGCAACGTGGCGAGCGAAGAAGCCTTTTGGGTGTCCTTCTCTGGAACAAGCAGGAAGAAACGGTTCCGGGGACGAACCGCGCAGACGGCAGGCCCAGCCGCCGGAAACACGGCGCTGAGCGCCTGGCTTACGGCAGTTTTGTTGTCGAGCGAAGCCTCCCGTATATCCTCGATCACCGCCGGGCGACCGGGGGTCACTGTCCTGGCAACGAGCAGGAACGTTTCGTTGAGTTCGAGAAAGCAGCCTTTATCTTGGGGCGAGGACATAAGGGAATGGGGAAGATCAACAGGGTGATTGTCGCGACCAAAGTCCTTCTTGCGAGAACCGGGAACTCAATCCTAGGATCGGGGAAGGTTTATTTGAAATCAAATATTGACGCGACAATGCACGGAATCTGCACCACAGGGCAAGCTCGGAAATCGGCATCCCTGTCAGGCCTTCGGCAAGGCGGGACGGATCGCGCGGCTATTGACGTCATGCCCCCGTATGCCTGAGAGTATGGTCTGGCGCGAGAATGAGAATGGAATCGACCAGAAAAGCTGCAGGCCCGTGTCCCCCTGAAATTCGTGCGTGCAGTCTCCCCCTGATCGGGTCTTAAATAAGCAACCTAGCATCGGCTTAATTCACCCCTTCCCCCTTTCTTATGACCCTGCCCGTGCCCGCCGCTAAGGCACCCCTGAAGATTCTGATCGTCAGAAATGAGAACCAAAACCGTCGCGTCCGGTCGCTGATGGCCGATGAGTCGACGCTTTACTGGCGGTCGTCGGATCCGAAGAAGGACCTGGAATCGACCCTGGGTGAGGAACGTTACGATTTGATCATCGCCGATTATCGCGAGGCGAAGACGGATGTACTTGGTGCGGTCGAGTCGTTGCGCAAACGCCAGCCCGAATCCCAGATCATTCTGATATGCAAAAAACTTGAGCTGGAGGAAATCATCCGGGCCATCAGGCTGGGCGTGCGGGACGTCTTCAACCCGCCGCTCGATTTCAAGGCCCTGGCAGGCCGCATTGAATCGCTGGTCCGCAGTGGGGACAAGATGCCGGGGATGATCGAGGAGACCGCGCTCGGCCGCTGGGGCGAGCTGGCCATGCATCTTTCGGAGGCGCCGGAGGGGGCGCCCGCCCCGGCGCCGGTGACGAAGGCGGCGGGCCGGAAGGGCAGCGCGTCCAACGGGACGGAGGTGCAGTTGGAGGCGGCGATCCAGGAGCGGGACAGCCTCTCCGGCGAGCTCAAGACGCTGAAGCAATCGCTGGCAAGCGCCGAGGAGACGCAGCGCCGGCTTCAAGAGGAGCTGGCATGGACGGCGACCCTCAGCGAACACGCGAAGAGTCTGGATCAGGAGGTCCAGCAGCTGCGGCAGGACCAGGAGAAGTTGAAGGATGAGGCGAGGCTGCGGGCTGACGCGGAGGCTGCCCTCGCGGTGGAGAAGCAGCGCGCGGCGGAGCTTCAGGATGCTTTGACGCACCAGGCGGCGACGCTGGCTGCGAAAGCGGGCAGCCTTACTGCGGAGCAGACTGAGCAGCTGGAGGTGGAACGGGCCATGATCGAGCAGCAACGCCGCGCGTTGGAGAAACAGCAGGCGGCGTTGCTGGAGGAGGCGGCCCGGCGCGAAGCCGGGGACAAGCGACTTGCCCAGGAAATCGCGGAACGGGAGCAAGCCCTCGCCGCGCAGGAAAAGGCGCTTCAGGGGCAGACAGCCCTTCTCGACGCGGCGCGTCAGAAGCTCGATGCAAAACAGGCCGGGATCAAGCAGACCACTGCCAAGGCGGAAAGCGCACAGCGCGATGCGCAGCAGGCGCTCGAAAGGGACCGGGCCGGCCTGATCGCGGAGAGGGCCAAGCTCGAGCGGGAACACATGCGCGTGACGGCCGAGATCGAGGCAAGGCAGGAGCGGGTGGCCGCAGCCGAGGCCGAGATCAAGGAGGGGGCGGCGCGCATCGAGAAACTGCGGCTTGAGCTGGCGCAGCAGGCCGATGACAACGCGGCCAGGGCCGGGGCCATGGTGGCCGGGCAGAGGGAACGTCTTGAAGCGGAGCGGGCGATGCTGGAGCAGCAGCGCCAGGCGCTGGCCAAGCAGCAGGCGGCGCTGCAAGAGGAGGCCCGGCGCCTCGAACTCGAGAACAAGGAGCTCGTCCGGCAGAATGCGCAGCGGGAGCAGGCGTTCCATGCCCAGGAGAAGGAGCACGAGGCGCAAATCGCCCTGCTCACGGCAAGCCGGCAGAAGCTGGAGGCCGAGCAGGGGCTCGCCAATCAGGCCGTTGCGAAGATGGAGGCGGCTCATCGCGAGGGGGTGCAGGCGCTCGAGCGCGACAAGGCGGCCCTGGCTGCTGAACGGGCGAAACTCCAGGCGGAACGCAGCCGGTTTGAGGTGGCAATGGAATCGCAGCATGAGCGCAACGCCCAGGCCGATGCGGCGCTCAAGGTGGAGAAGCAGCGCTTGGGAAAACTCCAGGCGCAGCTTGAAGCGCAGGGAAAACTTCAGTCGGAAAAGGCCGAGCAGGTGGTCGCGGAATATCGGGAACGGATCGAAGTGGAGCGCGCGATGCTGGAACAGCAACGGCGCGCCCTTGAGAAACAGCAGGCGTCCCTTCAGGAGGAGGCTGCCAGATTCGAGCTGGCGGAAAAAAGCCTCGCGGAAAAGAGTGCGCAGCGGGAGCATGCGCTCCTGGCACAGGAAAAGGCGCAGAAAGAAGAAGGCGCCCAGCTGGCCGCGGCGCGGCAAAAAATCGAGGCGGAGCAGGTGTTGGCAAGTCAGACCGCCGCCAAAGCGGAGATCGAGCAGCGCAGCGCGCTGCAGGCGTTTCAGCGCGACAAAGCCAACCTGGCTGCAGAGCGGGCCAAGATGCAGACCGAGCGCTCGAAGATGCAGGCGGAGCGGGGCCGGCTCGAAGTGGAGGTCGAATCACAACAGCGGCGGACTGCCGAGGCTTATGCCGGGATCAAGGCGGAAAAGCTGCGGCTGGAGAAACTCCAGGCCGACCTGGAGCAGCAGGCAAGACTCCAGTCGGAAAAGGCCGAACGTCTCGCGGCGGAACACCGCGAGCAGATCGAAATGGATCGGGCGGTGCTGGAGCAGCAGCGGCGTGCGCTGGGCAAGCAACAGGCGTCGCTTGAGGAGGAGGCGGCGCGGCTCGATGCTGAGGGAAAGAGATTTGCCCAGGAGAGCGCGCAGCGCGAACAGGTGCTGCAGGCCCAGGAGAAGGCGCACCAGGAGCAGGTTGTCGCGCTGGCTTCGGCGCGGCAGAGACTGGATGTGGAACAGACACGCGCACAGCAGGCGCTGGAGCGCGAGAAGGCCGAGCAGCGGGAGGCGCGGCAGGCGTTTGAGCGGGATCTTGAGGAGCTGGCGGCCCAGCAGGGCAAGGTGCACGAGGAGCAGGTGCGGCTGGCGGCGGAGGCCGATGCGCGGCAGAAGCGCCTTGCCGAGGCGGAAGCGGCGGTCAAGGCCGAGAGGGAGCGTTTGGAGAAGGCCCAGGCGGATCTCGAACAGCGGGCGAAGGTGCAGGCGGACCTGGAGCAGCAGGCAAAACTCCAGTCGGAAAAGGCCGAACGTCTCGCGGCGGAACACCGCGAGCAGATCGAAATGGATCGGGCGGTGCTGGAGCAGCAGCGGCGTGCGCTGGGCAAGCAACAGGCGTCGCTTGAGGAGGAGGCGGCGCGGCTCGATGCTGAGGGAAAGAGATTTGCCCAGGAGAGCGCGCAGCGCGAACAGGTGCTGCAGGCCCAGGAGAAGGCGCACCAGGAGCAGGTTGTCGCGCTGGCTTCGGCGCGGCAGAGACTGGATGTGGAACAGACACGCGCACAGCAGGCGCTGGAGCGCGAGAAGGCCGAGCAGCGGGAGGCGCGGCAGGCGTTTGAGCGGGATCTTGAGGAGCTGGCGGCCCAGCAGGGCAAGGTGCACGAGGAGCAGGTGCGGCTGGCGGCGGAGGCCGATGCGCGGCAGAAGCGCCTTGCCGAGGCGGAAGCGGCGGTCAAGGCCGAGAGGGAGCGTTTGGAGAAGGCCCAGGCGGATCTCGAACAGCGGGCGAAGGTGCAGGCGGACCTGGAGCAGCAGGCAAAACTCCAGTCGGAAAAGGCCGAACGTCTCGCGGCGGAACACCGCGAGCAGATCGAAATGGATCGGGCGGTGCTGGAGCAGCAGCGGCGTGCGCTGGGCAAGCAACAGGCGTCGCTTGAGGAGGAGGCGGCGCGGCTCGATGCTGAGGGAAAGAGATTTGCCCAGGAGAGCGCGCAGCGCGAACAGGTGCTGCAGGCCCAGGAGAAGGCGCACCAGGAGCAGGTTGTCGCGCTGGCTTCGGCGCGGCAGAGACTGGATGTGGAACAGACACGCGCACGGCAGGCGCTGGAGCGCGAGAAGGCGGAGCTGGCGGCGGGGCAGGCCGGGTTGCAGGCCGAGCGGGCGCGTGCGACGGCGGAGGCCGGGGCGCGGCAGAAGCTGCTCGCCGAGGCGGAGGCGGCGGCGAAGGCGGAGAAGGCGCAGCTGGAGAAGGCGCAGATTGACCTTGAGAAGCAGGCGAAGCTGCAGGCCGAGAAGGCCGAGCAGATTGCGGCGGAACACCGGGAGCAGGTCGAGGTCGAGCGCGCGATGCTCGATCAGCAGCGGCGTGCGCTCGGCAAGCAGCAGGCGGCGCTTGAGGGGGAGGCGGCGCGGCTGGACGCCGAGGGCAGGAAGCTCGCGCAGGAGAGCGCGCAGCGGGAGCAGGCGCTGCAGGCGCGGGAGAAGGGCTACAAGGAGCAGGTTGCCCAGCTTGAGGCGGCCCGGGAGAATTTGGAGGCGGAGAAGACGCAGGCGCGGCGGGCGCTGGCGCAGGTGGATGCGGAGCAGCGGGAGACCCGGCAGGTGCTGGAGCGCGAGAAGGCGGAGCTGGCGGCGGGGCAGGCCGGGTTGCAGGCCGAGCGGGCGCGTGCGACGGCGGAGGCCGGGGCGCGGCAGAAGCTGCTCGCCGAGGCGGAGGCGGCGGCGAAGGCGGAGAAGGCGCGGCTGGAGAAGGCGCAGATTGACCTTGAGAAGCAGGCGAAGGCTGCAGGCCGGCAAGGCCGAGCAGATTGCGGCGGAGCACCGGAGCAGGTCGAGGTCGAGCGCGCGATGCTCGATCAGCAGCGGCGTGCGCTCGGCAAGCAGCAGGCGGCGCTTGAGGGGGAGACGGCGCGGCTGGACGCCGAGGGCAGGAAGCTCGCGCAGGAGAGCGCGCAGCGGGAGCAGGCGCTGCAGGCGCGGGAGAAGGGCTACAAGGAGCAGGTTGCCCAGCTTGAGGCGGCCCGGCAGAATTTGGAGGCGGAGAAGACGCAGGCGCGGCGGGCGCTGGCTCAGGTGGATGCGGAGCAGCGGGAGACCCGGCAGGTGCTGGAGCGCGAGAAGGCGGAGCTGGCGGCGGGGCAGGCCGAGCGGGCGCGTGCGACGGCGGAGGCCGGGGCGCGGCAGAAGCTGCTCGCCGAGGCGGAGGCGGCGGCGAAGGCGGAGAAGGCGCGGCTGGAGAAGGCGCAGATTGACCTTGAGAAGCAGGCGAAGGCGCAGGCGGCCAAGGCGGAGCAACAGGCCGCGGAGCAGACGGAGCAGGTCGAGGTGGAGCGCGCGATGCTCGATCAGCAGCGGCGTGCGCTCGGCAAGCAGCAGGCGGCGCTTGAGGGGGAGACGGCGCGGCTGGACGCCGAGGGCAGGAAGCTCGCGCAGGAGAGCGCGCAGCGGGAGCAGGCGCTGCAGGCGCGGGAGAAGGGCTACAAGGAGCAGGTTGCCCAGCTTGAGGCGGCCCGGCAGAATTTGGAGGCGGAGAAGACGCAGGCGCGGCGGGCGCTGGCGCAGGTGGATGCGGAGCAGCGGGAGACCCGGCAGGTGCTGGAGCGCGAGAAGGCGGAGCTGGCGGCGGGGCAGGCCGAGCGGGCGCGTGCGACGGCGGAGGCCGGGGCGCGGCAGAAGCTGCTCGCCGAGGCGGAGGCGGCGGCGAAGGCGGAGAAGGCGCGGCTGGAGAAGGCGCAGATTGACCTTGAGAAGCAGGCGAAGGCGCAGGCGGCCAAGGCGGAGCAACAGGCCGCGGAGCAGACGGAGCAGGTCGAGGTGGAGCGCGCGATGCTCGATCAGCAGCGGCGTGCGCTGGCCAAGCAGCAGGCGTCGCTGCAGGAGGAGGGGGTGCGGATCGAGACTGCGAGCAAGAATTTCGCGCAGGAGAGCGCGCAGCGGGAGCAGGCGCTGCAGGCGCGGGAGAAGGGCTACAAGGAGCAGGTTGCCCAGCTTGAGGCGGCCCGGCAGAATTTGGAGGCGGAGAAGACGCAGGCGCGGCGGGCGCTGGCTCAGGTGGATGCGGAGCAGCGGGAGACCCGGCAGGTGCTGGAGCGCGAGAAGGCGGAGCTGGCGGCGGGGCAGGCCGAGCGGGCGCGTGCGACGGCGGAGGCCGGGGCGCGGCAGAAGCTGCTCGCCGAGGCGGAGGCGGCGGCGAAGGCGGAGAAGGCGCGGCTGGAGAAGGCGCAGATTGACCTTGAGAAGCAGGCGAAGGCGCAGGCGGCCAAGGCGGAGCAACAGGCCGCGGAGCAGACGGAGCAGGTCGAGGTGGAGCGCGCGATGCTCGATCAGCAGCGGCGTGCGCTCGGCAAGCAGCAGGCGGCGCTTGAGGGGGAGACGGCGCGGCTGGACGCCGAGGGCAGGAAGCTCGCGCAGGAGAGCGCGCAGCGGGAGCAGGCGCTGCAGGCGCGGGAGAAGGGCTACAAGGAGCAGGTTGCCCAGCTTGAGGCGGCCCGGCAGAATTTGGAGGCGGAGAAGACGCAGGCGCGGCGGGCGCTGGCGCAGGTGGATGCGGAGCAGCGGGAGACCCGGCTGGTGCTGGAGCGCGAGAAGGCGGAGCTGGCGGCGGGGCAGGCCGAGCGGGCGCGTGCGACGGCGGAGGCCGGGGCGCGGCAGAAGCTGCTCGCCGAGGCGGAGGCGGCGGCGAAGGCGGAGAAGGCGCGGCTGGAGAAGGCGCAGATTGACCTTGAGAAGCAGGCGAAGGCGCAGGCGGCCAAGGCGGAGCAACAGGCCGCGGAGCAGACGGAGCAGGTCGAGGTGGAGCGCGCGATGCTCGATCAGCAGCGGCGTGCGCTGGCCAAGCAGCAGGCGTCGCTGCAGGAGGAGGGGGTGCGGATCGAGACTGCGAGCAAGAATTTCGCGCAGGAGAGCGGGCCGCGTGAGCAGGCGCTTCAGGCGCGTGAAAAGGCGGCCCAGGAGCAGGCTGCCCAGCTCGGCGCGGCGCGGCAGAAGCTGGAGGCGGAGAATGCGCAGGCGCGTCAGGCTCTTGCCAAGGCGGAGGGGGAGCAGCGCGAGGCGAGGCAGGCGCTGGAGCGCGAGAAGGCGGAGTTCGACGCCCAACGGAAGCGTGCGGCCGAGGCGGAGACAGCCATCAAGGCGGAGAAGGCGCGGCTTGACAAGGCGAAGGCTGATCTCGATCAGCAGGCGAAGCAGCAGGCGGGGAGAGTCGAACAGCTCGCGGCCGAGCAGACGGAACAGCTCGAGGTGGAACGTGCGATGCTGGAACAACAGCGCCGAGCGCTGGCCAAGCAGCAGGCGTCGCTGCAGGAACAGGCGGCGCGGATGGAGACTGCCGCGAAGGAGAATGCGCAGCGGGAGCAGGCGCTGGCGGCTCAGGAAAAGGCACAGAAGGAGCAGGTGGCTTTACTGACCTCAGCGAGGCAGAAGCTGGAGGCGGAGCAGGCGCTCGTCCGGCAGACGATGGGCAAGACAGAGGCGGCGCAGCGCGATGCGCTGCAAACGGTCGAGCGCGATCGGAACAGTCTGGTGGCCGAACGGACAAAGCTGCAGGCGGAACGCGCGCGGCTGGCGGCAGAGGTGGAGGCGCAGAGAGAGAGAGCGGCGGAGGCGGAGGCGGCCATCAAGGCGGAGAAGGCGCGCCTCGACAAGGTGAAGGCTGATCTCGACCAGCAGGCGAAGCAGCAGGCGGGGAAGGCGGAGCAGCTCGCGGCCGAGCAGACGGAGCAGCTCGAGGTCGAGCGCGCGATGCTGGACCAGCAGCGGCGTGCGCTCGCCAAGCAGCAGGCGGCGCTGCAGGAGGAGGCGGCGCGGGTCGAGACTGCGAGCAAGAATTTCGCGCAGGAGAGCGGGCCGCGTGAGCAGGCGCTCCAGGCGCGTGAGAAGGCCGCCCAGGAGCAGGCTGCCCAGCTCAGCACGGCGCGGCAGAAGCTGGAGGCGGAGAATGCGCAGGCGCGTCAGGCTCTTGCCAAGGCGGAGACAGAGCAGCGCAACGCACGGCAGGCGCTAGAGCGCGAGAAGGCGGAGTTCGACGCCCAACGGAAGCGTGCGGCGGAGGCGGAGGCTGCCATCAAGGCGGAGAAGGCGCGCCTCGACAAGGTGAAGGCTGATCTCGACCAGCAGGCGAAGCAGCAGGCGGGGAAGGCGGAGCAGCTCGCGGCCGAGCAGACGGAGCAGCTCGAAGTCGAGCGCGCGATGCTGGACCAGCAGCGGCGTGCGCTGGCCAAGCAGCAGGCGGCGTTGCAGGAGGAGGCGGCGCGGGTCGAGACTGCGAGCAAGAGTTTCGCGCAGGAGAGCGGGCCGCGTGAGCAGGCAATCCAAGCTCGTGAAAAGGCCGCCCAGGAGCAGGCTGCCCAGCTCAGCGCGGCGCGGCAGAAGCTGGAGGCGGAGAATGCGCAGGCGCGTCAGGCTCTTGCCAAGGCGGAGGCGGAGCAGCGCAACGCACGGCAGGCGCTGGAGCGCGAGAAGGCGGAGTTCGACGCCCAACGGAAGCGTGCGGCGGAGGCGGAGGCGGCCATCAAGGCGGAGAAGGCGCGCCTCGACAAGGTGAAGGCTGATCTCGACCAGCAGGCGAAGCAGCAGGCGGGGAAGGCGGAGCAACTCGCGGCCGAGCAGACGGAGCAGCTCGAAGTCGAGCGCGCGATGCTGGACCAGCAGCGGCGCGCGCTGGCCAAACAACAGGCCGCTATCGAGGAGGAAGCCGCCCGACTGGAGGCGGCGCGGGCGAATTTTGCGCAGGAGAACAAGCGGCAGAAGCAGGCGGCGCAGAATGAACAGGAGTCGCTGGCCTCGGAGTTTGCCCGACTTGAGGCGGAGGAGGCCCGTTTGAAGGCGGAGGTGGAGAAGCAGGAACGGTCCATGGCGGAGCACCGGCGGGCGCTCGACGCGACGGAAACGCAGGTGCAGGTACGCTCCAAGGCCTTGGCCGAACGGGAAGCGAAATTGCAGGAGTATGAGGCTGAGCTTGCGGCGGACAGGAACCAGGCGAAGAAGGAGGCAGCCCGGGTGGAAAACGAGCGCCTGCAGTTGGAGGCGGAAAAAGCCGGGCTGGAGGCGGAGTCCAAGGACCTTGCCGCCCGCACCGCACAATTCGAGCAGAAGCGCCTGCAATTCCAGGAGCAGATGAAGAAACTTATGTCGGTCTGACGTGTCTTCGCATCGTCGGGAATCATTTTGCCACGTTGAGGTGAAAACACCGTTTAGGCTGATTCTGTTTCTTTTCGTTTTTTGCGCCGGCGCCTCCGCGGGGCCATCCACCGATCGCAAGGTATTCACGGACGCGATCGCGAATACCTGTATTGGAGGCCCGCCGCACCGGGCCGGCACGGTCATCCGGCAGGAACTCACAGGAGCAGAGCTCGCAGCCGGCCAGTCCGTCAATTTCGCGCTCAAGCTGCGGAACTATGAAGAACTCCAGTCGCGCATCCGGAAGGGCGATGTCATTTCGATGGGTGAAATGCAGGCCACGTTCCTCCCGACCCAGGAAACATGGGCGAAGGTCGCCGCCTGGGCCAGGGCGCAGGGCATGGCTGTACGGGACGAGGATGCGTCCCGAATGACGGTGTTCGCCAGCAGTTCCGTCACCCGGGTCGAATCCGCGCTCCAGATGAGATTTGCGCGCGTCGTCGGCACCGATGGCAGGGAATACACGAGCGCAATAACTCCTCCCTCAATTCCCGCCGGGCTCGCTGACTGCGTCATCGGCATCCGAAAACTCCAGCCGCACTTGCGGCCGGTCCATTCACAGACGATCACTCCGATTGCGCCGGCAACAGGCTGTATTTCCCCAACGACGATCGCCCAACTCTACAACGCTTCCGGCCTCGGCCTCAGCGGGGCCGGGCAGACAATTGTCGTTCGCGGCGAAACTCACGTCAATCCGGGGGATCTGACCGCGTTCTGGAAGGCATGTGGCCTCCCGACCACAGCCGCGCAATTCGTTGAGATCGATCCGCACGGCACGCCTTCGAGCGCCGACCTGGAGGAAACGATGGATCTCGAATGGGCGAGCGCCATGGCGCCTGGAGCCACTGTCGTCTATTTCTCCTCGATCGATGCCGAGGATTTGGAATCATGGTTGTTCAGCCAGACGACCTACCCGTCGATCCACCAGGCAACCACGAGCTACTTTTGGGATCCCGGAGTGGTCCTGCCGGACTCCCAGTATTACGCGGCCATGACCGCCGTCGGGGTGACGTTCTTCGGCTGCTCCGGCGATTACGGGTCGACCGGCGGCGCTGAGAGCGACAGTTCCACGATCCCCTACGACCCCAGCGGGACCACGGCCCCCTCTTATCCCTCGTCGGACCCGTTTGTCACCGGCGTGGGCGGCACCTGTGTTGTCTTCACCAAGAATGCCGCCGGAGGCCCGGCGCTCCCGGTGACCGAATGCGGCTGGTGCCTGCCGAACGGCCAGCCTCTCTCCGCTGATGCCGGTTCGCTTGCGAGCACGGGCGGAATCAGCGGGTCCATCCCGCGTCCGTTATGGCAGACAGGCCTGGGGGTTCCTTCCGGCACAATGCGCTGCGTGCCCGATGTTGCGGCACTGGCAGCGGGCAATTTCCCCGGATTTGTTCTTTTCCAGGGCAGCGCCTACGCCGCAGGGGGCACGAGCATGAGTGCGCCCATCTGGAGCGGTCTTTGCGCGCTGGTCAACCAGGCCCGGGCGAACGCCGGGCTGGGCCCGGTCGGTCTGCTGGGCCCGAAGATCTATCCTCTCAGCGGCACGTCTTCGTTCAACCAGATGACCACCGGTTCAGCAAAAGGAACTGATGGTTTTTCGAGCACCGCGGGAAACGGCGCCTACACGGTCGGCGCGAATTACAATCTGGTCACCGGCCTCGGCTCCCCAAATCTGGGCAGCCTCGTCGCCGCTCTGACCACCCCGACAACAGGCGTCGCGCCTGTGGTCACGACGCAGCCGATGTCACAAACCGTGTCGCAAGGAGGAACGGCGACATTCACGGTCGCGGCCAGTGGGAATCCTGCTCCAAGTTATCAGTGGACCATCAATGGCGCAGTGGTCCTGGATGGCCTGCAGCCCGACTACAGCACTGCGTCGGGGGCCACCACGGATACGCTCACGATCTCCAACGCCCAGGACACGACGCCGATCGTTGCAATCGCCACGAATTCCAATGGCATGGCCACCAGCAATCCCGTGACCCTGGAGGTCAACCTGCCGTCTCCGCCGATCGCCTTGGTGACAACCCTGGCAGGCAGCGGAAACACCGGCTCGACCGATGGGCAGGGCACGGGGATCCAGGCCAGTTTTGATGAACCGAGTGGGGTGGCGGTGGATGGCTCTGGCAACGTCTATGTGGCGGATACGGTCAACTGCAAGATCCGGAAGACAAGTCCTTCCGGGATCGTGACGACGCTGGCCGGCAACGGGGATTACGGGGCGCTGGATGGCGCGGGTACCGCTGCGAGTTTTTGGACGCCGTATGGCGTGGCAGTGGATGCTTCTGGCAATGTCTATGTGGCGGATTCCGGAAATCAGCGGATACGAAAAGTCAGCCCGTCCGGCGCGGTGACAACGCTGGCCGGAAGCGGGGAATACGGATCGATGGACGGCATGGGCACCGCTGCGAGTTTCTTGAATCCGACCGGCGTTGCTGTGGACGCCGCGGGCAATGTTTTTGTGGCGGATTCCGGCAACAACAAAATCCGGAAGGTGAACCCGGCGGGGGTTGTGGTCACTCTGGCCGGCCACACCAACTCCGGCGCGAACGATGGCACGGGCACCGGCGCCAGTTTCTTCGATCCGACCGGCGTTGCTGTGGACGCCGCGGGCGATGTCTTTGTTGCTGACTCGGGCAATAACGAGATCCGGAAGATCAGTCCGTCTGGCGTGGTGACAACGCTGGCCGGCCACACCAGCTCCGGTGCGAACGATGGCACGGGCACCGGCGCGAGTTTTTCGAGTCCGACCGGCGTTGCCGTGGACGCCGCGGGCAATGTTTTCGTGGCGGACAGTTTCAACAGCAAGGTCAGGGAGGTGAGCTCAGCGGGTGTGGTGACAACGCTGGCCGGCAGCGGGAAATACGGATTGGTGGACGGCATGGGCACCGCTGCCAGCTTCGAACGTCCGGCGGGCGTGGCCGTCGATGCATCGGGCAGCATCTTTGTCGGGGATAGTGCCGCCAACGAAATCCGGCGGGTGAGCGCGACTGGAGTCGTGAAGACGTGGGCTGGCGGCGTGATTGCCGGCTCGGTCGATGGATCGGGCGTTGTCGCCGCGTTTAATGCTCCGGGCGATGTTGCGGTGGATGCCTCGGGCAACGTTTATGTGGCGGACTGCAGCAACAACACGATTCGGAAGGTGAGCCCGGCCGGATTCGTGACGACCCTGGCTGGCAGCGCCAGTCCCGGGTCTGCGAACGGCACGGGGACCACGGCCAGTTTCAATAATCCGACGGGATTGGCGGTGGATGCCTCAGGCAATATCTATGTGACGGACACCAACAACAACATGATCCGGAAGATAGATCCTGCGGGCGTGGTGACGACCCTGGCCGGCAGCGGCAGCGCTGGGTCGGCGGACGACACGGGCACCCGGGCGAGCTTCAATTGGCCAACGGGGCCGGCGGTGGACGCCGCGGGCAACGTCTACGTGGCGGATCAAGGCAACAACAAGATCCGCAAGGTGAGCCCTGCGGGGGTGGTGACGACCCTGGCTGGCAGCGGCAGCCAGGGGTGGGCGGACGGCGCAGGCACGGAGGCCAGCTTTTATGGACCGGCGGGCGTGGCGGTTGACAGCTCGGGCAATGTCTATGAGGCGGATGCCGGCAATTGCGAGATCCGGAAGATAAGCCCGACCGGGATGGTGAGCACCCTGGCTGGCAACCCCAACTACGGCGGGTGGACGGACGGCTCGGGTGCTTACGCCAGTTTTAATGGTCCGGCGGGCGTGGCGCTGGATGTCTTTGGGAATGTCTACGTGGCGGACTCCGGCAACAACACGATCAGGAAGGTGAGTCCGGCCGGGATGGTGATCACCCTGGCAGGAGGCTCCAACTCCGGAGCAGGGGATGGTTCGGGCACCGCCGCCAGTTTCAACAATCCCCAAGGTGTGGGGGCGGACCCGGCGGGCGTTGTCTACGTGGCGGATTATGGCAACAACAAGATCCGGAAGATCACCCAGACCGCCCGGGCGGTTCCCGTGATCACATGGGCGGCTCCGGCGGCGGTCAACTACGGCACGGCGTTGTCGTCGGCGCAGCTCAACGCCACGGCCAACGTGCCGGGCACCTTCGTGTATGCGCCGGCGGCCGGGGCCGTGCTTCCCGCGGGCGCCCAGATGTTGAGCGTGACCTTCACGCCGACCGATTCGACGAGTTACACTCCCGTCTCGGCGCTTCAAACGCTGACGGTGATCCTGGCGGATTACCCGGCCTTCCTGCAGCAGATCTACCCCTTGGTGCTCGGCCGGCAGATCGACCCGGGGGCGCTTTCGGCCTACGAGGCGGCGATGTCCGGCGGGCTCACGCGCGCAAACGTGTATCGAGACCTGATCAACTCCCCGGAATTCGTTGCCTGGCAGGTCGAGCCGGTGATCCGGCTGTATTACGCGGCGTTCGCGCGGATGCCGGACTACGCCGGGCTTCAGAACTGGTCCAACGCGTTGCATGCGGGCGCGCTCACGCTCGACCAGGCGGCCGACCAGTTCGTCGCGAGCCCGGAGTTCCAGCAGACCTACGGCAGCCTGACCGACACGCAGTTCGTGACTTTGCTCTATGCAAATGTGCTTGGCCGCGCGCCGGATCAAGCGGGGCTCCAGGACTGGGTGGACCTGCTCGCCGGCGGGGCAAGTCGGGGGACGGTGCTGGTCGGGTTCTCGGAGTCGGACGAGTTTAAGGCCGACATGGCGAATCAGGTGGCGATCATCCGGCTGTATTACCTCCTCTTGCAGCGCATGCCGACCGCGACGGAGCTGCAGAGCTGGCTGGCTTTCCTGCAGGGAGATGACGAGACGGACACTTTGTTCGCCCAAGGCTATCCCGCGGGTCTTGATTCATCCGACTATGTGCAGCTCGTTTTCCAGGGATTTCTGCGCCGCAACGCGGACTCCGGGGCGCTGGGCGCCTTTGGCGGCGCGCTGGATGCCGGCACACTCACACATGGCGGGCTGGTGGACACGCTGCTGAGCTCGGGCGAGTTCAGCCAGTATGTTGGCCCGGTGTCGCGGCTGTACCTCTCGGCCTTCCGCCGCGTGCCGGATGCACCGGGCCTGGATAACTGGGTGAACTATATGCGGGCGGGCAACACGCTGGAGTCGGTGGCGGACGCATTTGTTGCGAGCCCGGAATTCCAGCTGACCTATGGCAGCCTGGACGACACGCAGTACGTCACATTGCTCTATCAAAATGTGCTTGGCCGGGCGCCGGATCCGGCGGGGCTGCAAGACTGGGTGAACCTGCTCGGCTCGGGCTCGACGCGAGGCCAGGTGCTGATCGGATTCTCCGAATCGCAGGAGGCGATCCATCTGTTTGCGCCGATCCTCCGGACGTTCCTGACCTACTACGCGTTTCTGGACACTGCGCCCACCGGGCAGGACCTCTCGTACTGGACGACTTATTTGACTACGCTCAACGACCAGTTCTGCGAGACTTTGCTCGATGAGCTTGCCGTCGGCAGTTGAGTCGATGTGAGGCGGGCGAAGGCCGAAGCCCGGATGTTGGCTGCCCTCATTCCGAGGGGGTGGGGCGGGGAACCGGGCGACAAGCCATGCCGGCCTGCGTCCCGAACCGGACTTCGGCGCGCCCCAGACCACGCGGCATCCTCTCGTCGGGCATGCGATGAGGGCGGCGCTGCAGCGGACGCGAGGCGGCGCGGGAAGAAAAAAGGCGCTCCGGAAGCCGGAGCGCCTTGAATTGTTGCAGCGCGGGACTGCCCGCCAGGGGACTCAGTAGTCCATGCCGCCCATGCCGCCGCCTCCCGGAGCCGGAGAATTCTCCTTCTTTTCCGGGATCTCCGTGATCATGCACTCCGTCGTCAGCAGCAAGCCGGCGATCGAGGATGCATTTTGCAGCGCAGTGCGGGTGACCTTTGTCGGATCGACGACGCCGGCCTTGACGAGATCCTCGAATACGCCTGTGGCAACGTTGAAGCCGAAGTTGCCCTTCCCATCCATGACCTTCTGGGCGACGACACCGGGTTCGACGCCCGCGTTGGCGCAGAGCATCCGAATCGGGTATTCAATGGACCGGCGGACGATCTGTGAACCGATCTTCTCATCACCTTCGAGCTTGAGCTCGTCAATGACATTGGCGCAGCGCAGGAGCGCAACGCCGCCGCCGGCGACGATGCCTTCCTCGACCGCCGCGCGCGTCGCATGGAGGGCGTCCTCGACGCGGGCCTTCCTCTCCTTCATCTCGGTCTCAGTCGAGGCGCCGACATTGATGACGGCGACGCCACCCGCGAGCTTGGCCAGACGTTCCTGGAGCTTCTCGCGGTCGTAGTCGGAGGTGGTCTCGTCGATCTGCCTGCGGATCTGCTTGACGCGGCCCTGGATGTCGGACGATTTGCCCGAACCCTCGACGATCGTCGTGTTCTCCTTGTCGACCGTGATGCGCTTCGCCTTGCCGAGGTCGCTGATGGTGACGTTCTCGAGCTTGATGCCGAGATCCTCGGTCAGGCAGCGGCCGCCGGTGAGGATCGCGATGTCCTCGAGCATTGCCTTCCGGCGATCGCCGAAGCCCGGGGCCTTGACGGCGCAGACGTTGAGGGTGCCCCGGATCTTGTTCACCACGAGCGCAGCCAGCGCCTCGCCCTCGACCTCCTCGGCAATGACCAGCAGCGGCTTGCCGCTCTTGGCCACCGTCTGGAGCAACGGGAGCAGGTCCTGAAGACTCGTGATCTTCTTCTCGTGGATCAGGACATAGGCGTCCTCAAGCACGGCCTCCATCGCCTCGGCGTTGGTGGCAAAATACGGCGAGAGATAGCCCTTGTCGAATTGCATTCCCTCGACGACTTCGAGGGTGGTCTCGATGGACTTGGCCTCTTCAACGGTGATCGTGCCGTCCTTGCCCACTTTGTCCATTGCATCGGCGATGATGTTGCCGATGGTGTCGTCCCAGTTGGCCGAGACGGTGGCAACTTGGCGGATCTCCTCGCGGTCATTTACCTTCTTGGAGATCCTGGCGAGCTCGGCGACGGTGGCCTCGACGGCCTTGTCGATGCCACGCTTCAGGTAGATCGGATTCGAGCCGGCGGTGACGTTCTTCAAGCCCTCGCGGTAGATGCTCTCGGCAAGCAGCGTGGCGGTGGTCGTGCCATCGCCCGCCGCGTCGGAGGTCTTTGAGGCGACTTCCTTGACCATCTGGGCGCCCATGTTCTCGAAGAGATCGGGAAGTTCGATCTCCTTGGCGACGGTCACGCCGTCCTTGGTGACGGTCGGCGAACCGAATTTCTTGTCGATGACAACATTGCGGCCCTTGGGACCGAGGGTCACCTTGACGGCACGCGAAAGAAGCTCCACACCGCGCAGGATCTTCTGGCGGGCGGCTTCATCGAATAAGAGTTGTTTGGCAGGCATAGTGGGAAGATTAAAGTTGAGAGTTTGAGTTTGAGGTGGGATCGGCGCGACTCAGGTGAGGATGCCGAGAATGTCGTCCTCGCGGACGATGGTGTATTTCTTGTCTTCGATCTTCACCTCGGTGCCGCCGTACTTGCTGATCAGCACGCGGTCCCCGACGCTCACTTCGAAGGGCAGGATCTTGCCATCTTCACCTTTCTTGCCGGTGCCGACGGCGATGACTTTCGCCTCCTGGGGTTTTTCTTTGGCGCTGTCCGGGATGATGATGCCTCCGCGGACTTGCTCTTTTTCCTCGATGTGTTCGACCAGAACACGATCACCGATGGGCTTGATTTTTACGTTGGCCATATGGATTGAGTTTGGGTTTGGATTGAGAGGATGGAGTTCGGGGAAGAAAACGCGAGCCTTCCCCCTTTGAGAAACGCGGCGCACCAGCCGCGGATCAGGGTTTCTTGTTGTTGTCGTCGACGACCTCGAAATCGGCGTCGACCACATCGGATTTCTCGCCGCCCGCCTTCTTTTCTCCCTGGGAGGACGAGGCGGCGGCATGCGCGGCGCCGGCGCCCGCGCCGGCCGCGGCAGCCTGCTGGGCTTGGGCATAGATCTCCCCGCCCAGCTTGGTGAGGTTTTCGATGGCTGCGCGCATCCGCGCCGCATCGTTGCTCTCCAGTTCCTTTCGCGCGGCGGCAATGCCCGCCTCGATCTTCGACTTCACGTTGGCCGGGATCTTGTCGCCGGTCTCCTTGACTGTCTTTTCAAGCTGATAGATGACGGAATCAAGCTGGTTGCGGGCCTCGATCTGTTCCCGGCGGTTTTTGTCCGCCTCCGCATTGACCTCGGCCTCACGGGTCATCTTTTCAACCTCGTCCTTTGACAGGCCGGAGGACCCTTGGATGGTGATCTTCTGTTCGCGGCCCGTGCCGAGGTCCTTCGCGGACACATGGAGAATGCCGTTCGCGTCGATGTCGAAGGTCACTTCAATCTGCGGGGCGCCGCGCGGCGCCGGCGGGATGCCGTCGAGCCGGAACGTGCCGAGCACCTTGTTGTCCCGCGACATCGGGCGCTCGCCCTGGGTGACGACGATCTCGACCGAGGGCTGGCTGTCGCTTGCCGTGGAGAACACCTGGGACTTCTTGGTCGGGATCGTCGTGTTGCGCGGAATCATCGGCGTGGCCACGCCGCCGTAGGTCTCGATTGCCAGGGTGAGCGGGGTGACATCGAGCAGAAGCACGTCGCGCACCTCGCCCTTGAGCACGCCACCCTGGATGGCCGCGCCAACCGCAACGACCTCGTCGGGATTGACGCCCTGATGCGGTTGTTTGCCGCCCAGAGCCTTGGCGATGTCAACGATCTTGGGCATGCGCGTCATGCCGCCGACCAGCACGAGCTCGTCGATCTCCGCCGCCGTCAGCCCGGCGTCCCGGAGACAGTTCTTGAACGGCTGGATGCAACGCTCGGACAGGGAGTCGCAGATCTGCTCCATCTTTGCCCGCGTCAGCGTGACGTTGAGATGTTTCGGCCCTGAAGCATCAGCGGTGATGAAGGGCAGGTTGATTTCGACCGACTGCGCGGATGACAAAGCGATCTTCGCCTTCTCCGCCTCCTCCTTCAGCCGCTGCAATGCCATAGGATCCTTCCGGAGATCCACGCCGTTGTCCTTCTTGAAATTGTCGACCAGCCACATGATGATGGCGTCGTCCCAATTGTCGCCGCCGAGATGGGTGTCGCCGTTGGTGGCCTTCACCTCGAACACCCCGTCGCCGATCTCAAGGATCGAGACGTCGAACGTGCCGCCGCCGAGGTCAAACACGGAGATCTTCTCATCCTTCTTTTTGTCGAGTCCGTAGGCCAGCGACGCGGCTGTGGGCTCGTTGATGATGCGCAGCACTTCCAGGCCGGCGATCTTGCCCGCGTCCTTTGTGGCCTGGCGCTGGGCGTCGTTGAAGTAGGCGGGGACGGTGATGACGGCCTGCGTGATCTTCTCGCCGAGATAGGCCTCGGCATCAGCCTTCATCTTGGCCAGCACCATCGCCGAGATCTGCTGCGGGGCAAACTGCTCCGTCCTGCCGTCGGCCACAACTTCAACATACGCATCGCCGTTTTTGCCTTCGACGACTTTGAAGGGATAATTCTTGGCCTCCTCGCGCACCTCGAAATGCTTGCGGCCGATGAGGCGCTTGGCGGAGAAGACGGTGTTTTGGGGATTGGTGATCGCCTGGCGCTTTGCGGCCTGGCCCACGAGGCGTTCACCAGTCTTGGTGAAAGCCACGACGGATGGGGTCGTCCGCCCGCCTTCAGCATTGGGGACGACCACGGGCTCGCCACCCTCCATGACAGCCATGCAGGAGTTGGTCGTGCCTAGATCAATACCGAGAATGTGGCTCATGCTCGATCCTAAGCAATGCCCATGCCTCGTGGGCGCATCCGTGTATAAGTCATTGTC
The DNA here is from genome assembly GCA_963827125.1 of uncultured Verrucomicrobiae bacterium. Lineage (GTDB taxonomy): Bacteria > Verrucomicrobiota > Verrucomicrobiia > Opitutales > Opitutaceae > Fen-1467. The sequence continues at coordinate 157,778 of CAWHAC010000010.1, read as the reverse complement.
TAAAGGCTACTAAGAATCTTTCCCCCGAATTTAGGGGGTTTGCCCGAACCCGCCTGACGCGCCACCGTGTCTCACCTGTGTCCCAGCGCGGATGGAAGACCCCACTTTGTGTCACACAAAAACAAAGCTTGCCTCACGTCCCCAAAGTCCCGAAATCCCTCCCCTCTGTTTGCCGAGCTAGCTCAGCTGGTTAGAGCGGCTGTTTCGTAAACAGCAGGTCGCTGGTTCAAATCCAGTGCTCGGCTCCATTTTTTTTGGCCTGCAGCGGAAAGGAGAATGCCTCCGGCAGGCCCGCCGAAGGAGGAAATCACACGAAGGCAGGGGACGGACCGCCGGGCTGGGGGATCCCATTGTATTGCCGCCATGAGCCTTTCCACCGCCCTCTTTGACTACGAGCTCCCCGCGCGACTCGTTGCGCAGACCCCGGCGCAGACCCGCGACCAGTCGCGCCTGCTCGTCGTCGACCGCCAGGCGCATCGCCTGGAGCACCGGACCTTCAGCGATCTGCCGGGTTTCCTGCGGGCTGGCGACCTCCTTTTCCGCAACAACGCCGCCGTGCTGCCCGCGCGTCTGCTGGGGCGGCGCGGCGCCGGGGGGCGGGTTGAGTGTCTCCTGCTGCGTCCTGTCGCGGGGGGCGCCTCGGTTTCCGGGCCGCCCGACGAATGGTTGTGCCTGCTCCGGCCTGCGCGAAAACTGCCTGCCGGCGCCGGGTTTGCGCGGGATGGCGCATTCTCGGCCGTCGTTCGCGCCCAACAGGGCGACGGCCTCGCGCGAGTCGCATTCTCGGCGCCCGGCGGCGAATCCATCGTTGCGGTCGCCAACCGGCTCGGCGAGGTGCCGCTGCCTCCTTATATTCACCGGCGCCACACGGCGGACGAACGCCGGCAGGACTTGGAGCGTTACCAGACGGTCTATGCCGACCCGGCTCATCAGGTCGCGGTTGCCGCGCCCACGGCAGGCCTGCATTTCACGCCCGGGCTGCTCGCCCGTCTCGCCGCCGGCGGCGTCCGGTTCGCCGACGTCACGCTCCATGTGGGGCTCGGCACGTTTCGTCCGATCGCCACGGACAACGTCGAGCAGCACGTGATCCACAGGGAAATCTACGAGATCCCCGCGGCGACCCAGCATTGCCTGGCGGAGCGGGCCAGGCGGCGCATCGCCGTCGGAACCACCGCGGTCCGGACGATCGAGGACTTCCTCCGCCGGGAGGACTCCGCCGCGGGCGCTGATTGCGTGGCCGAAGCGGGCCTTTTCATTTATCCGCCATTCATTTTTCGCGGAGTCGACGCCCTGATCACGAATTTCCACCAACCGCGTTCAACGCTGCTTTGCCTCGTCGCCGCCTTTCTCAGCCCCGGCTCGACCGATGGCGTGGCATGGATCAGGGAGATCTACGCCGAGGCGGTTGCCCGCGAATACCGGTTTCTCAGCTACGGTGATGCCATGTTGATCCTCTGAGGCACCCCGCGTCGGAACAACCGGATCCTGCGATCAGGCGGGATCCGGGAGAACTCCTGCCAGCGCATGGAAGTCGGTTCAGGAGAATCCCGCGCGCCCGACGCTGCGTTCGCCCGCGTCTGGGGGTGGCGGGCGGATGATCCCCCAAGTTCGCCGTTGCCTGGAGGCGGATCAGAAGCCACCTTGTCCGTCCCATGTGCGCTGCCACGACGCCTGCTGAAACTCTCGACCGGTTTTCCCTGCCCGATGCCGGGGGCCATTTCGGTCCGTATGGCGGCGTGTTTGTGCCCGAGACCTTGATGACTGCGTTGGAGGAGCTCGGCGCGGCCTACGCGACCGCGAAAACCGATGCCGCCTTCCATGACGAACTGCGCCGCCATCTGCGTGATTATGCCGGGCGACCCACGCCGCTCTATTATGCCGAGCGCCTGACGCGGCATTGCGGCGGCGCGAAGATCTACCTGAAGCGCGAGGACCTGCTGCACACCGGCGCGCACAAGATCAACAATGCGCTCGGCCAGGCGCTCCTCGCCCGCCGTATGGGCAAGCGGCGCATCATCGCCGAGACCGGCGCCGGCCAGCACGGGGTGGCCACGGCGGCCGTGTGCGCGAAATTTGGATTCGAGTGCGTGGTTTACATGGGCGCGGTCGACATGGAGCGCCAGGCGCTGAACGTTTTCCGGATGCGCCTCATGGGCGCCGAGGTGCGCAGCGTCGAGGCGGGCCAGAAGACGCTGAAGGAGGCCATCAACGAAGCCATGCGCGACTGGGTGACCAACGTGCGCACGACGCACTACATCCTCGGCACGGCGTATGGGGCGCATCCGTATCCGATGATGGTGCGGGATTTCCACCGCGTGATCGGCATTGAGGCGCGCGAACAGATCCTTGCGCACGAAAACCGGCTGCCCGACGAGCTCATCTCATGCGTTGGCGGAGGGAGCAACGCCATCGGGCTGTTCTTTGATTTCATCGAGGACCCCGGCGTCCGCCTTGTCGGCATCGAGGCCGGAGGCCGCGGCATCCGCCCGGGCGAGCACGCGGCGCGCTTCGCCGGCGGGCGGCTCGGGGTGCTGCAGGGATGCAAGACCTTTCTGTTGCAGAACGCCGACGGGCAGATCGACCAGACCCATTCGGTAAGCGCCGGACTCGACTATGCCGCGGTGGGCCCCGAACACGCATTCTACCGCGACCGCGGACGCATCGAGTTCGGATATGCGACGGACGAGGAGGTGATCGAGGCCTTCCAGCTTTGTTCCCGCATCGAGGGCATCATTCCCGCCCTGGAATCGACGCATGCGCTGGCCTACGCGATGAGGCGGGCTCGGGAGCTGGGGCCGGACCGTTTGATCGTGGTGAACCTCTCCGGCCGGGGCGACAAGGACGTGCAGCAGGTCGCGGCTCACCTCGATCAGCGCGGCTGAAGTCACGAGACGCACGATGCGCCATGTAATGCCCGGGCATGAGCCGGGCCTGGGCTCAGCGGCGATTCTCAAGGCGCTCGGAAGAGCATCGGGTTTGCGGGATTTGTTTGGCGTTTGGACGTTTGGCGTTTGAACTGTTTCCGATGAACAGCATGACCGGATATGGACGGGCGGCGGCGGCCCTCGGCGGATTCACGCTCACCGTGCAGGTGGGCTCGGTGAACCGGAAGACGCTGGACCTGACGGTCAAGCTTCCGCGGGACTGGGAAAGCGGGCTCGAACAGGAGATCAGCGCCGAAATCCGCCGGTCATTGGTCCGCGGCAAAGTGCACGTGGATGTGGAACTGAACGGACAGGACGGTGAAACGGGGGCCGTTTGGAACGACGAGGGGGTGGGGCGGACTCTCGACCGTCTCAAGGCGCTTGCCGGAAGGCGCGGGGTGCCGTTCCAGGTGACGGCCGATCTTCTCTGGCGCATCGCCAGCGCTGAGCGTCAGCCGCTGCAACAGCCGGCCGGCGCCGCCGCGAAGTCCGCCCTGATGGCGGCGTTGGGCGAAGCTCTGGCGGGTCTTCTCGCAATGCGCGCGAAGGAAGGGGCTGCGTTGCAGGCTGACCTGCTGAAGCGCGTCGGAACACTGCAGGGCCATGTCGACGCCGTCGCCGCCCGGGCTCCGCACGTGCCCGGGCAATACCGCGATCTGTTGTTCAAACGCCTGCGCGAGGCCGGACTGGAGCTCAACCTGGACGACGAACGCGTGCGGAAGGAGGTCGCGTTGTTTGCCGACCGTTGCGACATCAGCGAGGAGCTGACACGCTTGCGCAGTCATCTGGACCAGCTTGAGCAGCTCCTCAGGAGCGATCGCGAGATCGGCCGGAAGGCGGAGTTCATTCTGCAGGAGATCGGCCGGGAGGTGAACACCATCGGCAGCAAGGCGAACGATCTTCCGATCGCGAAGGCGGCGATCGAATTCAAGAACGAGCTGGAGCGCGTGCGCGAGCAGGTCGCCAACATCGAGTGAAACCCGGGGCTCGCACGATGGTGGGCACCGCTGCGGCCTGGCACTTCCGCATGGCGGCGGGCGTTTTCGCGGCAGCCGTCGCATGGGAGCTGGCGGAGCAGGCGGAGCACGGGGCGGCCGGCGGCGGCGCATGGGGATGGCTGGCGCTGCTGGCCGGCGGCGGCTGGGTGGTGGGTCTGGCATGGCGCGAGCGGGTCGGAGTGGGGCGGGCCTGGGCGTGCTGGGCCTGGGTGATGGCGATGAGCCTGCTCGCGATGCGCCTCGCCCAGCGGGAGGGTTTTTCGTTTGGGCAGATCGAGTTCGCCGGATATCAACCCCTGCTTTTGGGCCGGGTGCCGCTCAGCGCGCCTTTGCTTTGGTGGCCGATCGCGGGCGGCGGCTTTATGGTGGTCGAAGGATTGTGGGGCGAGTGGCGGGCGGGAGTTTCCACGTTTTCCGCCCTGGTGGCGGTTCAAATGGCGCTGATGATCCTCCCCGTAGTCGGCCCCCTGCGCGGCCAATGGAGGTGGCCGGTGGGGTCAGCAACGGGCTCACCGCCGGCAGACGGCGTCTTCCCGGGCCTTCCCTGGATGGCCCTGGCCGGCTGGTTCATCCTGAGTCTCACCCTGGCCTTCGGCCTCGTGCTCCTGGGAGAGAACCGGAGCTCGGCCGGGGAGCGCGCCCGACGGCAGGCATGGGCGCCGGCTGCGGTCCTGCTCGCGCTGACGGTCATTTGCCTCGGAGCGAACCTGGCCCAGGGACTCTGGCTCGCGGTTGTGTTCAGCGGGGCCAACGCCGCGCTTTTCGGCTGCGCCCTGGCCTGGGCCCTGCGCGGCGATCGCCATCCTTAGCCCGTGTGCGCCCGGGGTTTCGCGGGCGCGGCGGCGGCCCTCCGCTCATTCACCGCCCGGGGGAAAACGTTCGCGTTCCTGCCGGCCCCGCCAAGCCCGGCCCGGGGCAGGCGCCCCCGGCTGTGCGTTTCCGTCCGTCCGGCGCAGAAACCGTCCTGTTGCGCGGGCTTCGCGGATGCCGCTCAGGACTTCCCCGGATAGCCGACCGTCTGGGCGAGGATGATCTTCTGGCCGGCGGGGAGCTTCAACGCCCTGGCCAGCGCATCGCGATTGACGCTGCCGCGAACGACGGTGGCGAGCCCTTCGGAGGAGCAGAACAGATAGACATTCTCGCTGATCAATCCCGCCTGGATCCCGCCGGACTCGGCCTGGCCCTTGCCCGAGCCGCCTGCGCGGGAGACGTAGACCAGGTTGACCGGCGCGGTCGCGACGAAGGGCTGCATGCCGGTGAGCGCGCGGAGGTCTCCCCCGGCGACCGGCTTCAACCAATTTTCCCTGGGCTCGTACAGGAATGCGCCGTTGGCCCTGACAACGTAGACGTCCATCTCCTGGCGGTTCATCGGCGACGGCGCCGTCCGCCCGCCTGTATCCGGACGGTTGATACCCCAGGCCGCCCAAAGGAGGTTGGACAGCACCTGCGGCGGCAGCGGATCCGGGGCGAATTCGCGGCGGGATGCGCGCTCCTTCAACACCTGCATGAACGGCCTTCCGCCGCCGGTCTGCGGGGCGGGGAGGGCGACCGCCGGAAGATCCTGCGCGGCTGCGGCCGCGGCGGATGTGAGGGCCAGAATGACGAACAGCAATCGTGTGCGCATGGTGAAATCCTTGAGAACCGCACCAATAACAACGCCCGGAAATGTGGCGAGCCTGTTTGCGCCGGCCGCCGGCTGCGGCGAAGAAAGAACGATTTCGGATGGTGTTATCTCACATCGGGCGGGCGGACGAGGAGGAGGTGTCAGCCGGCTGTTTTTCGCGCAGCGCCTCAAGTTGCTCGCGAACCTCCTTCGCCTTGGGATGGCCCTGCGCTTCAGCCGCCTCGGCCATGCGGATCGCCTCTTCGAGATCCGGTGCGTCCGGCAGGTGTTGCAGCGTCGCCTCGGCCAAGCTGAACTGGGCGTCGACGAATCCGGTCCTGGCAGCTTCGCGGATCAACCCTATTCCCTTGGCTGTGTCTTTTGGCACACCGTTGCCCCTGCAATAAAGATCGCCCAGGCTGAAATTTGCCTGGGGAAGACCTTTTGCAGCAGCCTTCACGATCAAGGGCAGCGCCTCTGATTTCTTCCCGGCCCGGGTCAAATCGAGTGCAACATCATAGATTGCCGTCTCGTTGTCGAACCCCAGGGCCTTCTCCCGATACATCCGGGCCTTCGACGGATCTGGGTCAACCCCCCATCCACGTTCGTAAATCAGGCCGAGGCGTTCAAGAGCCGCGCCTTTGATCCAATCTGCCTTCGATTTCATGAAGCTGACGGACAGAGTCTCGTTTGTGGTTGTGCTCAGGCTGAAGGCATTCTCTTTGGTGGCCACCAATTGCTCAAACAGTCTCCGACCGTCGGCGTAATCCGCCTGGGCTAACAGCGCGTTTCCGTATGCGATGATTGCGCTGGCGTTGCCTCGTTGCATCAACCTGCCCAGCCAAAACAGGGCGCGATCAAGATCTTGCGACCCGCCTTTGCCCGTGATGTAGAAATTGCAGAGGCGGCTCAGCGCCTCGGCGTCGCCACCGAGCGCGGCGAGCCGGTAGTGATAAGCGGCGTCCCTATAGGTGATCGGGACGCCCTCGCCATTCTCGTGCATTTGCCCGAGCATGCGATGGGCTACGGTCGAGCCGAGCCCCGCTGCCGTATCGAAATGGATGTAGGCCTCGTGGAAGTCCTGCTTCACCAGCCTGCCCTCATAGGCGAACCACCCGAGCCTTTCGGATGCGATCGCATTGCCCAACCGCTCCGCCTCGCGATAGTGAATCAGCATCTTCGCCTGCAGATCCTCGGACTTTTCATCGCGCGCGCCGGTCGCCAATGCACTGTTGTAGCGAGCCTGATAAATGACCCCGAGGTTGTAGTGGGCAGAGACTTGATCGGGATTCTCCTGGAGGCATTTCTCATACAGTGCAATCGCATGGTCCTTGTCCTGTTTCACCCCCCAGCCCCGCCAATAGCAGACGGCGAGGTTGGCCGTAGCGTTGGCATCTCCGGCATCGGCCGCCTTCTGGTAGCACTCGGCCGCTTTTGCGAGGCGTTCGCCCACTGACTCGCACTCCAACAGGTTCCGGGGATCGTCATAAAGCACGCCCAGCGCGCAGAGAGCATTCCTGTTGCCCGCCTTGGCTGCCTTCTTGAACCAGCTGATGGCATCGTCCCGGTCAGCCTTGACCCCCCATCCGCGCATGTACCGCAATCCAAGGAGGCACTCGGCTTGAGGATCCTTGTTCTTCTTTGCCCAGTCGATATTGAGCTGCACCTCGCGCTCGTAGGTCAGAATGCCCCCGGGGCACTGTCCGATCGAACCGAGGTAGCAGACGATGTCTTCGTCGCGATGCGCCCTGAAGATTGCCGCGGCCTTCTCGGGATCCTTCAGAGTGCCAAGTCCGTTCTGGTAGCAGATCGCCAGGTTCGCCCAGGCAAGCAGATGATTCCCCTTGTCCGCTGCCTGTTTGAACCAGGTGAATGCCTTCACCGGGTCGGGCTGACCGAGCCGGCCGTCGCCGTAGATAAGGGCGAGGGAGAGCATGGCCCACGGCTCGCCGCCCTCAGCCGCGAGCTCGTACCATTTTGCGGCCTCGCGGGCATCGTAATCCTTCGACTTGGGATCGGCAAATGAGCCGGCGATCTCGAACTGGATCTGGTGTTGGACCTTCTCGGAGGCGGCGGAGATCTCATCCTCAACATCCGCCTGGGCGAAATCGTCGAGCTTCTTCTCCTCGACGAGGTTATGGGCAAAAACCGTCAACATCCTTCGCGAAAGCTTCTTGCTCAGATCCAGCATCTCATTGGCCTTTGTCATGTCGCGGGATGTCCCCGTGCCGAAGGCGTAGTTGATCGCCGCCTTGATGGCTGCCTGGAAAATGCCGGCACGCCCGGCATCGCCCATTGTCGCGGCCTTGACATAATGCTCCTGTGCGAGCGGGAGGTCGTTCCTCCCCGTCGCGATCTCACCGAGCACGAAGTGCGCGCTGGCCCGTGTCTGGTCTGCCGGATTGACCGGCAAGTCGCCGGAGAGTGTATCGTCGGCTTCGCCTGTCTTTTTCTCCGGGCGCGCGAAGAAGTCAGCCGGAGGTTCCGGTGCCGAAAAGTCCGCGTCGGCCGCCACGGCTGCGCTGAGCCACTCCGCGGCCTGTGCATGATCCTTCCTGACGCCGGTGCCGTCAAAACAGCAGAACCCGAGGTTGGCCTTCGCGAACGCGTTGCCGCGGCCGGCGGCGAGGCGGAACCAGGTGACCGCCTTGCGCGCGTCCTTTTTGTAGCCGTGGTTGCCGTTGAGAAGACACGTGCCGAGGTAGTTCTGGGCATGCGTGTTTTCCTGATCGGCGGCATCCTGCAGCAGAGCCCGCCCGCGTTCCCAGTCAGACGCCTTGCCATCCCGGAAGAGCTTGAGCGCCTGCCAGTAAAGATCGAGTGATGCATCGTGCTTCGCCGGTGCCCTGCCGGCGGTTTTCTCGTCCTTGCCGTCGTCAGCCTTGTCGGCCGGTGAAGCAGGCGCGGGAGAAGTCTTGACTGGATCGGCTGCGCGCAAAGGCCGCGGAACCGGCGTGGCACAAGCCAGCATGACCAAAAGACAGCAGACGCAGGTTCTCATGGAGGTGGCAGGCTGGAAGATCGCATCGAACACGGGTCTGAAGGACGGGAATCGGAGTGTCAACGGCCCGGGTGCAAAACCGGAAAACCGCGAAATCGGGAAATCGCGGACAGACCGGACTCACATCCTGCGTCATCCGTGAAATCTACCAGCAAAATGATCGAGAACTGGGCCGTGCTTCTCAATTCCCCGCTTTGCCTCGTTCCACCGCCTCCGTTTGCTCCGTCACTTTGTCGAACGGTTTTGGCCCGGTTACGGTCCCGGCTGCGCCAGCGATTTTGCCGGCAGGAGGCGCGCCCAATCGGCGGCGATCCGCAGGCTTTCGCGCAGGGACACATCCAGGCCCGGGTGTTCGCGCAATACCTCACCGTCGAGTTCAATCGCCTTCTTGAAAAACGCATCCATCCCGGCAGCGAGCACGAGTGCGGCGATCTCCGGCCCTGTCTGCTGCCGGAAGATCGCGGGTATGTCAGTCGCCTCGTCCGGGGTCCGGCTTCGACGCCTCAGGTCAGCCAGGATCGCCGCGACCTGACCATCCGCCAGCGGCAGGCTCGTCGCCCGCTTCCACGCCGCAGCCAACGACCCCGGGTCCGCCGCGAGCGCATCGAAATCGAGGGAGTTGACCCCCACCTCGCGGATGCGCCCGCCGGGTGAGAGCTCGTAATAGAAGACGTTCCAGAAGAAATGGTTCACGCACGATGATCCGTCGGGCAGGGTTCGCGCCCGGAGCGCCGCCTGATGGATCCGGTCGTTCTCAGCGACGACCGCCAGGTCGATGGATGAGGTCGGGCAGGCCAGTTGAGCCTCCAGCTCCTGTCGCTCCTTGCGCAAGGCGGCGCGCGTCTGGTCTTCGCCGGCGCGTTCGCGCCTGCGGACGTCCAGCAACAGCGAAAGCTCCCTGCGCGTCCACCATGCGCGGCGGAATTCGATCGCCCGTTTCTGCAGGGCGAACTCCGGCAGGTCCCGAATCCGTGCGCTGCTGGCCGCGCGCAGCCGGCCCAGCACGTCATCCGTCACCACCGCGATCCCCTGGACGGCGTCGGCCTGGGGATGGGCGGCGATGACTTCTCCCGGCAGCGCATGCGGCAGATCCTTCTCCATCGGTTCTGGAGAATAATGACTCGGCAGCACAATGTCGGAGGCGATGCCCTTCTGCTGGGGCGTTCCCCCGTCCGGCAGAAAGAAATATTGCCGCGTCACCCGCAATGCGCCCCAGCCCTCCTGGCGGGGGGCGGGCGTGCCCAAATCGAGTTTGCGCAGGTCGATGATGTCCTGGGCTGTTCCCTTGCCGAAGGTCGACTCCGGGCCGGCGATCACAGCCCGGTGATAGCATTGGAGCGCGCCGGCGAATCCTTCGCTGGCCGAGGCGCTGCTGCGGGAGGTGAGAATCACCAATGGCCCGGCGAACGCGACCGACGGATCATCATCGCGGTGTTCCACCACGTTGCCATCGAGCCCGCGGACCAGCATCACGGAGCCCTTGCGGATGAACAGCCCGGCCAGCTTCACCGCTTCGTCGAGCAGTCCGCCGCCATTGTCGCGCAGATCGATGGCCACCGCCTCGACTCCCCGGGCGGAGAATTGTGCAATCAATTCCCGGACGTTGGCGCTCACGCTTGCCGCGGGTGAGCCGTCTCCGGAGGCGCCGTAAAAAGCCGGCAGAGTGAGCAAGCCGACGGCCACGGGCCGGTCTCCTCCCGGAAGGGTCGCCACCGCTCCCCAGGCATGGTCGCGGGCGATCTCGACACGGGCCCTTTCCAGGGTGATTTCCGCGGGCTTGCCCGCGCCCTGCGGCTTGAACGCAAGAGTGACCTTGCTCCCTGGCGCGCCGCTCATCAACGGGGCCAGTTCGCGCAGCCGCCGGCCGGATACCTCCACCGCGTTTCCGCCGGCCTCGGCGACGGAAACGATCTCGTCACCCGGATTGATCCGGCCCGAGCGATCCGCCGGCCCGCCGGGCTGCACCGTCTCGACGACGAACCGCCCGTGGAGGCTGCGCAAGTCGACGCCGATGCCAACAACGGCGCCCGACATCATGGCGTTGAACTGCAGCGCGCTGTCGCGGGAAAAATAGCCGCTGTGCGGATCGAAGAACTCGAGGAGGGAATTGAGAAACTGTTCCCGCACCGCCAGCGGGTCCATCTCCTCGATCTGCCTGCGGAATTCCTCATTGAGGCGGCGGACGTCGGCGACGGCGGCGGACTGGTCCCGGCCGTCGAGCATCTCATCGATGACTTCGAGCCGGAGCCATTGATCCCACAAGGCATCCGCAGTGTCATCGGCGGAGGGCCACGCGGCCTTCCGCCGGTCGACCACCGCCCTGACATCCTCAGTGAGATCAAGCGGACGCTGCATGCGTTGATCGATCCATCCGCAGCGCGCGAGTGCCCGGGCCGCGAACAGATCGTAGATCTCGAAGGCCGGATGGAGGTCGCCCTTGAACAAGTAGACGGGTTTCAGGTCCCGGTCGAAACGATGGTGAATGAACTCCACGTCCGGCGCCGTGAACATCAGATGGTCGGAGTCGAGGTTCTCCAGGTAGCGGTCCAGGAGTTCGTGGGAGTTGAGGTCCCGGAACGGCCGGTCCGAGTAGTGGAGCCCCTGCAGGAGCTCGATGACCAGCAGCGCCTCGCGCTGCAGGCTGCGCCGCTCGTCGGCCCGCAGCGTCGCGTCCAGGGGGATGGCGGCGACCGGAGCGGGCGCCAGCCAGAAAAAACAGAGGAATCCCAATCCTAAGCGGCGCATATCGGCGGAAAACAAGCTTCTGTTCTAGCTCCCGCCGCACAACTGTCACGAGCGATCTTGCACGCGGCTCCGCGGGTGGCATGCGCATCCTGCTCATGTCCGGAGCATGTCGGACCACGGGCGGGACGGCCGTGCCACGACTCTCGTGCGACAGGCAGGACGATAATGAAAACCCCGGCGGCGCAGCCGCGGCTGCAGATGCCGGTGAAAACGCCCCGGCGTTTTCATCCGGCGGATTGAAGGGCGATGCCCGACAAGGGGCGCACATCCCGATTGTCGGTGACGTTCTGGCGCGCGCAGCTGTGGCACGGGCATCCTGCCCGTGGACGCGCGCCAGGCAACATGGGCAAGATGCCCATGCCACTTGCGCCACCGACAATCGGGAGATGTGGCGCCCGACAGGCCGCCAGGGGTTTTTGCTTGCGCCCTCGTGGGCGGAATGCTGCTTATTCCCCCTCTTTCGGCACGGACTCTTAGCTCAGTTGGTTAGAGCGCTTCCTTGACATGGAAGAGGTCGCTGGTTCGAGTCCAGTAGGGTCCACCATCCATCTCAACTCCCCTTGCGAGGGGAGTTTTGTTTTTCACTTTGAGGCGTGCGACTTGAAAGGCCGGCGAAACACCGGGAAACACGCGAAAACGGAAACCAGATGGAAACCGAAAAGAAAACCAGGCGGAAACCAAGGAAGCCGGTGCGATGCTTTTACAGACGAGACCATCCAAACCAACCTTGCTGCCTGCAATGGAAAGGTGGAGGGTGCCGGATTCGGCGAAATCTCAAGCATTCTCTGAGATTCCGTTGTTCTGGACGGATTGCTCGTCAGCGATAATGGATCCGCGAGGCGTCCTTTCGATGCGCCGCGATTGTGCCGGAAAGCGTCAAGCCCACTCCGGCGATGACAAATGGAAGCCATATGGCGAGGCGTGGTCGTGGATGGTGCTGCATCGTCGTTGCAGCGGGGAATGATTCATCGAGAGCAATCTTGAAACAAATCACTCTCCGTCAGGCTATCCTCGGCCGCTGTCTGGGCCGCACGCTTGAAGGTTCTTGTGAATTGCCGGGTTTTCTGCGTTCTGACGCTCAGTCAGATTGTTTACCCCTGCCATGAAATCTTGCCCTTCCAATCGGGCCATCTTCGCGTTGGTACTGTTCCTGGTGGCTGCTTGCCCGGTTGTTGCCGAGGATTTAGCTGCCGTTCTTGCATCTGGTCGGGTATCCGCCGTCTTCCGCGGCAATGGCGGCAGCAGTGGCGACGCAATTGAGTTGGTTGTTGCCAAGGCGGCTCAGGCTGGCCCCGGAATCCTCAGCTTGACGATTGCGCCGGGCACTCGCCTGCAGAGTCAGGATGCTGCGGCCCAAAGCATGGTGGTTGCAGGAGTACGCGGTCGTGCTACGGGTGGCGACAGCTACGAACCAAGTTCCGTGATCGTAGTCAGCGGCACAGGTCCCACGACCTATTTTCTCGAAGGGTACTGCATGGAGTTCGAAAAGGACAATCCGTCGTCGAACACCACATTCTCGATGACTTCCCCAGATCCGGTCCTCGCCTGCATCCTGAGTGAAGCCAACGGTCTTTCCACCGATGCGAAGCAGGCTGCGGTGTGGATCTACACGGATCATGCCACGTTCGAGCACGTGAATGAGAAGTTTTCTGTGAGCAGGGCTGACTGGGATGCGGCTGAAGCCGTTGTAAGGAAATGCCAGATGCTCGCGAAGAAAGCCACTGAAGGAGGACAAGAGACGGACAGTCCTCGCAAGAGCGACGCGAAGTGAGACCGACCAAAGTCGTAAACTCCGGACGCGGCCTCATCGACCACTTCACAAAACCAAGCTATTCCTAAAATCCACCTTGCCGTTTCAGCAAACCCAACCATGGCGTATTAAGAAACCGCCCGTTCGAATCAACGACCTTCGCAGTCAACTATTAAGCCCAGTTGGATTGTATGAGGTTTAATCAGCATAGTAAATAGAGACAAACCATGAAGGATTTATCGCGACTGAACAATGGGTACAGAGCACTGCAGCATAGGGTGGCGTGTTTTAGCACTCAATATCAATGGCCTTCCGCAGCACTGGTAATTAGTGTTGTTATTCTATTTGTTATCAACACTTCGGGGTGTGGAGGACCCACCATATTGGTATTAAGGCCGGGGGAAATATATCAAACGTCATTCTGTGCGCTCACCCAAAAAGGCCTCTCCGTCGCCGTTGGCTTACACGAGTCGAATGTTGATCAGAAATTGGATGTTCGTGTTACCAAATTGGATATTGATGGAACCGATTGGCTGCCTAAGCTTAACAATAATTCGTTTGTATCCGTGCTTTTGATGGATTTTAAGACATTGGTGTTGAGCCGGGACGGTAATGGTGTCGCGCGTATGGTGGGCGTGTTCCCTAGTAGTTTCGTCAGTATTGGAGAACAGGGGACGTTGTTGCAGCTTATAGAATCATGGTCGACGAATGGTGAACTTGTATATGTCAAAAGTCTATATTCATTCGCAAGCGGGAAGCTCGACCGAAACGTATTGAGTATTTCGCGCAGCTGGAGAGGAGACGAAGGCGTGATCGAAGTGATCAATCCGGTTGATTTGGAAACTTCTGACGGCTTCTCGTACGTTTTCTATCATGATCGGTTTGGGTTTCTCCGTACGACTGGTAAAATAGAACGGAGCCTTGTGCGATTAAGCCATGTGAATGACAATGAGGCAGAATTACGTCTTTTGGAGAAACATAAGAGCGCAGCTGGAGAGGAGGTAGTGTTAACGAATCTCTATAGATTTAAATCTGGGGCGATGATTGATGACGGGCATGTAGAGAGTATCATTATTGGCGGCAGGGAAATGGGAATTTCGGATGAAAGAGACATTGTTTTGGGAGGTGGTTTGTTGCTTGAGATTAGAAAAGAGCGAGGAGGAACGCTGATCTCAAGGGAAATGATTTCGATCATCGATGCAGCGCGTTCTGGTAAGTCGGCAGAGGTTCGCGTTATATTAGATGGTGACCCAGGAATGGTGAATGCAAGAGGTGACATGGAATTCACGCCGTTGATGTTCGCAGCGGCCTATGGGCAGTATGAGGTAGTCAAAATCCTGCTAGAGAAGGGCGCAGCTGTAGATGCCAAAAGCGCGGAGGGGGCTACGCCGCTGATTATCGCTACTCAGGGGGAGCATCTTCGAATCATGAAGCTTTTGCTGGAGAGAGGCGCGACGGTAGATTTGAAAGCCAATACGGGCTTTACGGCGTTGGTGGTAGCCGTCGAGAACGGAGATTTTGCCGGAGTGACATTGTTGCTGGAAAAACGGGCAAACGCCAACGTTGAATTTAAGGGGCGGACCGCGCTTCGGCTTGCAGAGGAGAAGAGCAGAATGGACATCGCCGATCTGCTGCGGAAGGCGGGGGCGAAATAGAAGACTGAGACCGCTTGCAGCAGGGCAAACCACGTGACCGGCCTACTCGACAAAAAAGTCAACGGTTGCCGCCCTCAAGAGACTGGCCGGCGACCTGCACGCGATTCTCGGCAGCTGTGATGCCGTCCTGCAAATCGCTCGGGTCAAGCTCGCGCTCCAGGATCCTCGCGTCAGGAATCGGGTGCCGGGCATCGTATTAGCGGTCAGATGGAAGGAAATATCCCAGGAATACAATCCGATTGGCGGTGGGGTGGTCGCTGAACGGAAAGGTGAATCGGGTGCTTCCGAATTGCCCCAGACTGGGAGGGTTTTGTTGGAGTCGTGAAGCTGCTGCTGGAAAAAGGCGCGGCGGTTGATGCGGATAAGCTCATTGTTGCCACCTATGGAGGGCATCTCGAAGTGGTGAAGTTGCTGCTGGGAAAGACCGTGCCTATAGGCATTCGGTGAGTCGGTGAGGCGGCGGCTACGTAGGGCCGAGATCTCCTTCGCGGTGGAGCTTGCCAATATGCTATAGATACGCATAACGAGACACCGAATGTATCGTAATGAATATGCGGAGCACGGAAAGAAGGCCTAGAGACAGTCGCCAATACCGGGGACTGGTGAGCGCATTTGTCGATGCGCGCCAGCGTCAGGGCCAGTACTGCTTCACGGACGCAGAGCTGGCGAAGGACTCCCGGCAGAGCGCCGCGGCACGCCGTGCTGCTCTTGGCCGGCTCAAACGGGAGGGTCGGTTGGTGCGCCCGCTCCCTCGGCACCCGTTTTTTGTGATTGTTCCCCACGAGCATCACTCGATGGGGGCGCCGCCGCTCGACTGGTATCTCGATCCGCTGATGCGCTTCCTTGGGGTGCCTAACTATTACGTGGGTCTGTTGACGGCCGCCCAATGGCATGGGGCATCCCATTTTGCTGTCCAGGAGACTCAGGTTGTGGTTTCCCGCCAATTGCGGCCAATCCGGGTTGGACGGGAACGGGTCTGCTTTATTACAAAAATGGCGGCCGGTCGCACGCCGGTAGAGCTGCGAAATTCTGAGAGTGGCGCCGTTAGGGTGAGCACGCCTGAGGCGACCGCCGTGGACCTCGTGCGTTACCCCGATGTTTCGGGAGGGTTCAACATGATCGCAGCTGCGTTGACTGAGTTGACGCCGCGCCTTCGGCCCCGGGAGTTGCTGCAGGCGGCCGTTCAGGAGGATGACGTTGCCACCTCCCAACGGCTTGGGTGGCTCCTCGACCATGTGGGAGCCAAGCACCGGACGGCGCCGTTGGCTCGGTGGATTGCCCAGCAGCGACCGAGAACCCGGTCGCTCGATCCACGAGCGTCGGTTGGGCGCGCCCCGCTCGACAAACGCTGGCGGCTTTGGTTGAACACGAAAGTGGAGGCAAGCCTGTGAAATCTCGGCAGGAAATCATCGCGTGGCGCAAATGCGCCGCATGGGCTACGGACGCACAAGTGGAGCAGGATCTCCTGCTGACCCAGGCTATGGTCGCGATCTTTCGCGATCCCTTTCTTTTTGGGCAAGTCGCGATGCGTGGTGGTACCGCGCTCCACAAGTTGCACTTGGCTCCGGCGGCGCGGTACTCGGAGGACATTGATCTTGTCTTGGTCGGTAGTCGCCCGGTTGCCCACATCGAGCGTGCGCTAGTACGGGTGCTGGAACCCCTGCTTGGCAAGCCAACCGGCCGCGCATTGGCATTCCTAAAAGTGGAGGCGAGGAATTTGGCGCTGCCTTCGAAGATCCGCCGGCTGACGTATACCTATGTGCCGACTGTGGCACCGCCTTCGGAGATGAAGATCAAGATCGAGGTCAATTTCAACGAGCGGCATCCGTGTTATGATCTGGCCGACTTCTCGTACGCTCCGCCGCTTCCTGGGCTGGATGGAACGGTGGTCCTAAAGTCGTACGCCCTCGACGAGATGCTTGGAACGAAGATGCGCGCGCTCTTCCAGTGGACCCAGGGTCGAGACCTGTTCGATCTGGACCGGGCGTGCGTCCGCCACGACCAGAACGTTGCTCGCGGGGCCGGGCCGCTTGTGGATCCGGGGCGAGTGGTGGGTGCCTTTGCGACATATATGCTGCGCGAGGGCGTGAAGGTCACGCGATCCCAATTCGACGAAAGCCTGAAGGAAAAGACGTTTGCGCGCGCATTTCGGGCCGACATGAGCAAGGTCCTTCCGCCAGAGATTGACTACGACATCGACGTGGCGGCAGAACGAGTCCGCGATGTCCTGATTGCCCGGATTCCAGAATAACTCCGCGTTCTGTCGATGCTTCTTCGGCCTCGGACGGGATCGTTGGGCACAAATTCGCTCTAAATGCAACTGACGGTGGAAGTGGGCAAGCAGCCAGTGCGTTGACAGTAATTCGCGATTCGCGAATCATGGCCGCGACGGAGTACCCCCATGATTACCAAAATCCTTCTGCGTGCGCGCTCTCTTGACGAACCCGGTGCGGGAATACCGCACGCCGGGATCAGCGAGGGGGCCGTCGGGCAACCGGCTGTGCTACCTTAATGGCATCAAGATGATAATCCGCGACACTTACCCCGCCGACTCTGAATGGATCACAAGCCTCGTCCGCGAGCGATGGAATGGTCCGTTCATTATCAGCAAGGGTAAGAAGCACGATGCCCGCAGTCTTCCGGGCATCATCGCCTCCGAGGAAGACCGACAGATTGGCCTGCTCCTCTATGCCGAGGGATCAGCAGAGATCGAGATCGTCACGGTTGACACGCTCGTTGGGCGAAGAGGCGTTGGACGGAGGTTGCTCGAATCGATCTCGAACCTTGCATCGCGCCGCGGCATAAAGAGGCTATGGCTCATCACGACGAACGATAATGCGCCAGCGATCGCATTCTACACAGCGTGTGGTTTCCGATTGATCGCCGTCCACCTTGACGGAGTTACCAGGGCCAGAGAGCTCAAACCAGAGATCCCCCTCGTAGGACACGGAGGAGTGAGGATTAGGGACGAACTGGAGTTTGAAAAGGTATTGCCCAACCCAGGCGAGGGAGGCAACGGCTACAGCCGGAATGTCGGTTGCGGGGCAACGTCATGCAGACTGCTGACGAGCCTGTGGCGTTAGCCGACGGCTATGGGTCGTCTTAGTCGTCGGCATCAAGGATGAAAACTGGGATCTTATCTCTTTTGGCGCTTGTTGCTATCGCGGTATCGGTGACTGGCTGCGCGTCGGTTGCGCGGAGAGTCGCCGCGATCAAAATCTGACGTTTCGGAGTTCGAATCCCCGTGGAAGGGCAACGCCACAAACTGCGATTTGATTGATGGACAGACTCAGATAGCTTTTGACAGACTATCGCAATAATGCGATACCGTTATCCCAATATTCGATGCCCCCGACTTAAGTCGTTTTTTATCAAGAGAAGGAAGGCGATGCGCCCGTGGTCGATTGGCTAAAAGAACTAAATGAGACGAATTCAAGAGCCTACGACAAATGCCGAGCTGCTCTCGCTCGCCTGGCGCTTCTCGGTCACGAATTGCGCCGACCGGAGACCGACTATCTGGGCGATGGGGTCCATGAATTGCGCGTGCGATTTGGTTCCGTCAACTACCGCTTGCTTTACTTCTTCCACGGACAAACCGTTTCCGTCATTGCCCACTGCCTGACCAAGGAAGCCGCCGTGCCACCCGCCGACATCAAGCGTGCCATTGCCCGTAAAGCGGCCTTCACCGCCAGCCCGACCATCCACACATTTAGAGGAGAAATTGACGATGACTAAGAAGACCACCACCGACGCCCTGAAGATTCTGACCCACATCGCCGGGAACGATCCCAAACGTCAGCAAATGTTTGAGGAAGAGGTCGCCAACCGTGAAGTCGCCCACAAGATTTATCAGCTCCGGCAGGGCGCAGGCCTTTCACAAGCCGAGCTCGCCCGCCGCGTGGGCACGACTCAATCCGTGATTTCCCGCTTGGAAGATGCTGACTACGAAGGCCATTCACTTGCCATGTTGAACCGCATTGCTGCGGCCGTGGAACGGCGCGTTGAAATCCGCTTCGTGCTCCGCAAACGCCGGCTGCAAACGGCGTAGGCGTGAGGGCGATGGAGTTAATTCCCGCTACAAAAATCCAGATCAGCGAGGGGAATTGGATGGAACCACCCGGTCCGAACAGCATCGAGCGCAGCCAGGCTCAAGACGCGGAATCCCTCCGCATGTCCAGGGTGACCGAATTGCGACGGGAGATTGAAACGCTTGAGGGCCAAAAACGCGCGACGGAAGAGGAATTGAGAAAGCTTCAAAGTGGGCCGAGGTCATTGTTCGATGCTGCCGGCCGCGCCGACCATCCTGCGACGATGCTGAACCCGGAAGAGAAGATCGCTCTCTTCCTCGAACTCTTCGGCGCTCGGCGTGACGTGTATCCTAAATTCTGGGAGAACACACACTCTGGAAAGAAGGGTTACTCGCCGGCCTACGTCACCGATCACGAAGCGGGTGCGTTCGGCAAGCGTTATCTTCCGTTGGACGATAGTGTCGTCGAGAAACATCTCCGTGGCCAGCAGGCGATAGGCGTTTATGCACTGCGGCAGGATGATTCATGCATCTTTCTCGCCGCCGATTTCGACGGCGAGGGATGGCGGGAGAACGTTCTCGCCTATAAAGAGGCCGCCGAAAGATCTGGGGTGACTGCTGGCATCGAACGTTCGCGGTCGGGTAACGGAGCACATGCCTGGATCTTCTTTGCCGAGCCCGTTCCGGCGGTTCTGGCGCGGCGCTTGGGGACAATCCTGCTGGCGAAAGCGTCCGCGATGCGCCCGATGATGAGCTTGAGTGCCTACGACCGCCTGTTTCCGAACCAGGATGCGATGCCCCAAGGTGGTTTCGGCAACCTAATTGCCCTGCCTTTGGCAGGTGGCCCCCGGAAGATGGGTAACACGGTGTTTCTCGACGATCACTTGGAGCCGTACGCCGACCAGTGGACATTCCTGACAACGGTTCAACGACTCCACCGGGAAGACTTGGACAGGATTCTTGGGCAGATTACTCCAATGACCGCGCTCGTATCCGGCGGGAGCGATGACATCGCTTTCGCGCTGGATAGTGACGAGTGCGCGCTGGATTTGTCCCGTCCTTCGATCAAGGCGGGGATGATCACGGGCGACGTAACCCTTCGGTTGGATTCCCGCCTGCACGTACCGCGGACGATTCCCGTGGCGGTACTCGCCGCACTCAAACGGCTGGCGACATTCGCCAATCCGGTTTTCCACCACAAACTTCGGCTCCGATTCGCAACTTATGACACGCCGAGATTCATTTTTGCCGGTGAGTGGTACCCGGACCGGCTCGTGCTCCCTCGCGGAGCGATGAGCGCCGCGGTTGCCATTCTGGAATCGGCCGGGGCAAACGTGACCATCCAAGACGTCCGTCCAAACGGGGACCGGGTCGGTTGGACCTTCCATGGTGAGTTGCGCCCCGAGCAGGAAGCAGCCGTTCAGGAGCTGGCCAAGCATGATTACGGGGTCCTTTGCGCGCCGCCGGGCGCGGGCAAGACGGTCATGGGCTGTGCGCTTATCGCCCGGCACCGGACCTCGACGCTGATTCTGGTCCACCGTGCGCTTCTATTCGATCAATGGCGCAAGGAGGCGGCTCGATTTCTCGGCATCGCGAAACGAAAAGAGATCGGAGCATGGCGTGGAGCGACGCGGCGGCTGACGCGAAAACTCGACATCGCAATGCTACCCAGCCTGGCCCGCATCGAGGATCATGCGGCCTTTTTCCAGGGATACGGTTTGGTGATCGTCGATGAGTGCCATCACGTGCCAGCCGTCACCTTTGAATCGCTGCTCAAGGCGTGCCCGGCCCGAAGAATTGTCGGTTTGACGGCCACGCCGGCCCGAAAGGACGGTCTGGAAAAACTTCTCCATCTGCAATGCGGTCCAATCCGCTACACTATCCACGTTGCACCCGACGAAGGGGCGCCCAGAACCGTGTATGTTCGACGAAGCTCATTCCACGTTCCGGGTGTCTTGGGGGAACGACCGCCCATCCACGCCGTTTGGGAGGCTCTGGTCGCGGACGCTGGCCGGTTGAAACAGATCGCAGGGGACATTCGTGCCGCGGTTGATGAGGGCCGGTGTCCGCTTGTGCTTTCAGATCGAAAGGTCCACCTCGATAAACTCGAAGCTGAACTTAAGAGCCAATATGGTTTTCCGGATGCTGAGATCTACCGGCTTGAAAGCGGTGTCGGAAAGAGGCAGCGGCAGGCAATCCGGGATGAAATCGATCGGCGTTTCCTGGAGGGCGGGAGGTTTGTGTTGCTTGCCACCGCTTCGCTGATTGGCGAAGGCTACGACATTCCTCGCTTGGACACCCTTTTTCTCGCAATGCCGCTCTCCTTCAAGGGCCGACTGATCCAGTACGCCGGTCGTCTGCATCGTTCTCACGCCGACAAACGGGAAATACGTGTGTATGATTACCTGGACGAAGGGAATGGGCTTACTGTGGCGATGTTTCGCCGGAGGAGCAGCGCCTACCGGCAAATGGGCTATCGCATGGTCATGGATCAGGACGAAACATCCACGTCGTTTGATTTCGGATGACTGCCATTTGATCCTCGCCAGACGCTTAACCTGCGTGTCCGCGGGTAAGTCTTCTCCAGTCAGGCAATCAGCGGTTGGTCGATTGCCGGGTAATCGAGACTGGTTAAAGACTCACTCTGCGCGCAGGGCGGAGACCGGATCGATGCGGCCGGCACGGCGGGCCGGCAGGTAGCCAGAAGGGTCTTTGAATCATCCCAGCGCAGAATGAGTCCCGTCTCACCAAATGTATAGTATGGTAGCGCGCCTTGATCAGCCTCAGGACTTGCCGATGACGGCTTGAAGTGCCCGATTCGCGAACAACGACGACTCCTACGCGAACGAGAAAATCCGGCTTGAACAGGCCCACTCAGGACAGCGGGAAAACAGTGTCACATGAGAAGGCGAGGGTCTGCGTGTGTCTTGGCCCGGGATTCGTTTTCCCTGATGCCCACCGGAGGTTTCTTAAACCCAGGAATCCTTAACGCGTGGGTGTTACCTCGGCTGTTACTATGACCTTGTTGAGACAGTAGTAGTCACGCAACATACGTACGAGTAATAACTTACGAGTTGGAGGCGCGGGTCGGAATCGAACCGACGCATAGAGGTTTTGCAGACCTCGGCCTTACCACTTGGCTACCGCGCCTTAATAATTAATTATAACCAACTTACGTAGCAAGATCAAATTACGATTTGCATTTTCTACACCGCTTTTCTACGCTTTGAGCATGAAAACGGTCAAAGGTGGGAAAACGTGGGAAAGAACAAATGTAACGAATCTGCTTCGCAACGGACAGAGTGGGAATTACTACGCCCGCGTCAAAGTCAACGGCAAGGAAAAATGGCGGACGCTCAAGACCAAGGTTTTCTCGGTCGCGAAGTTGAAGTTGGGCGACGTTGAGCGGGACGAACGCTCGAAGGGCATGGTCGCGGCGGCCGAGACACTGCCGCAAGGCGGCGAAACGACAGTTGAGCGGTTCATCAACATCTACCTGGTGCGGACAAAGAACGATCCGGGTTTGAGGCCGGCGACAAAGGTCCGCCGCGAGACCGCCGTCAAAGCCATCCTGAAAACCTGGCGCGACCTGCCGCTCCGCGATGCCCGCCGGGTGACGCCCACGGATTGCCAGCATTGGGCCGTCTCGGCCCTGCGAGAGGGAACCGGGTTCGTCGCGCCGAAGGCCAAGACTGTCCGCAAGGGAATGTCGGCGTCGGCGTTCAACAAATGCGTCGATACGCTGCGGACCATCTTCGAGATCGCTCGCGAACACGGCGTCACCTACCAGAACCCCGTCGCGGGCGTTTCCAAGGCCAAGATGCGGCAAAAGCGCTTGGAACTGCCGTCCGTCGCGGCCTTCCATGCCATCGTCAAGAACGTCTCAGAAGCCGGCGCACGCCAGTCCAAGGACTGTGCGGACCTCGTCCGATTCCTGGCCTATTCCGGCGCTCGCATCAAAGAGGCGAATGGCGTGCGGTGGCGCGATTTCGACCCGGAGAAGGGTCGCCTCGCAATCGCAGGTACAAAGTCGGCCTCCAGTGACCGGGTAGTCCCGATTTTTCCGCCGCTGGCCGAACTCTTGAACGAAATACGCGGGCGGCGGGGCGACGAGCCCGGGGACACGCCGGTGTTACGCGTCCGGGAATGCAAAGGAGCGTTGCGATCGGCGTGCATGGCCGCCGGGGTGAAGCCGATCACGCACCACGATCTCCGGCATCTGTTCGCTACGCGCTGCATCGAGTCGGGCGTGGACATCCCGACTGTCTCACGATGGCTCGGACACGCAGACGGCGGCGCCCTGGCGATGCGGACGTATGGCCATCTCCGACAAGAGCACAGCACCGCCCAGGCTGCCAAGGTTCACTTCTAGTTGCCCTGGCTCATCGATTGGTTTGGCGACCCTTAACGAGTCGACTACCGCTGACAAAAAACTGCGGCATGGAGACGTATCACGGGGTTCGAATCCCCGTGCGGAGGGGACAGACGTAAGCATCAAGACCGAATGGTTGGGAGAAAGTCCGGGGCGCCATACGCGGGACGGCGCAGCGGGCGATATTCCTGTCAATGCCCGTTCGCTGCCGGAGACTGGGGGGTGTGCAGGAGGCGGATCGCCCGGAGCAGCGGGTTGAGGAAGACCACGAACGCTGCGACGAACAGGAACCGTCCGGCCAGACGCATCGCCGGGTCGACCTGGGGCAATCCGGGCGGGCCGTGCAGTTCAGTGTGCCTAGCGATCAGATACACGACGACGGTGGCCAGAAGACCGACTGCGACCTCGAGCCATCGGGTCAGCGGGGTCCACCGGTGCTGGCCGAGCACGATGAGGTTGAGTTCGAGGCCCACCGTGAGCCAGAGGTTGATCGCGAGCAGGGGAAGCTTCACTCCGAACGCGGCGAGCGGCACGAATTCCGGCGCGCTGCCATCGCGGACCATGAGAACGCCGATCCATTGGGGAATTGCATTTACCATCCAGAGGACAAAGCAAACGGCGCAAATTCCCACGGTCAGTCCGGGTGCATTGACCCGATCCTCCGGGGCGCGCGGCACCGCCGGAAGGTCACGGGCGTGCCATGGGCGAACCGGCGGCGGGCGACGCGATTGGATGCGTTCCAAGACCGCCAGCACGAGTACCACCCAGGCGAACAATCCGATGGCAACCTGGATATAGCGCCCCACCATCGAGGCGAGGGTCGCTAAATCGAATTCCGGGGCCGCGCCGCCGGAAACGGCGGCCGAGCTGAGCAGGGTGGTGAGCACGACCACGACCGCCACGACCGTCAGGCCGGCTTTCACGATCCGGAGGAACACCGGATAGTAGCGGGGGCCGACGAGGTATTGGGGCCGGATGTCGTATCGCCGGGCGACGGAGGACGGTTCGCCGATTTCCTCGAGCACGACGGCGGTGAGCGCGACGCCGGGCGTTTGCGCCTGGCCGCGGGATCGTTCTTCGAGTTTGTCCTCGATGAGGGTGCGCAGCTCCCGGGTGATGTCGTCCCGTTGCGCCCTGGGAAGTTCGTCGCCCACCGCGTGCAGGTAGCGATCGATCAGGTCGGCGGTCTCGTTTTGGTTCATGGCAGCAATCCTCCGATGTTCTTGGTGAAAGTCTTCCATTCCCGGGTGAGGTCGCGCAGCAGCGCCTCGCCGGCGGCGTTCCGGCGGTAGTAGCGCCGCGGGCGCTGTTCCTCGAGAGCCCAGCGGCTCGTGAGCAGACCCTGGCTCTCGAGGCGCCGGAGCAGGGGGTAGAGCGTGCCCTCGTCAATTTCGACGCCGTGTTCGGCGAGCCACCGCTTCAACGAATAGCCGTATTCCTCCTGCTTCAGCCCGGCCAGGACCGCCAGGACAATCCCGCCGCGGCGAATCTCCGGGACGAGCGTATCGAGCAGAGACTGGTTGGTATGCTGCATACTGCTGCGCACAATACTGTAGATAACACAGTATGCAAGCCCAAATAACCATTTCCGGTTGGTGCAGGAGGATTTTCATGCCGAGGATGTCTGGGCTGTGCCATCGGCGATTTCGGAAAGAACAGGAGCACGCTTTTGCTTAGGGTAGGGGTCCCAAGAATTGGCGATCGTCGGCCGGTGTGCCGCCGAGGAGGAATCCGTGGCAGACAGGTATGGCTGTAACCATCGAGGTGTCGTTCGGCGCCGGCACGGCACCTGCGGAAATAGGGTCAGTGCCCACCCCCTCACGCTGACCCTATTTCTTTTTCCGTAACCGTGAGAGAATCCTCCCATGCACCTGCAATCCACCCCTGATTCCCTTGCGTCGCAATCCGCGGTTCCGCCGGCTATGCCGGTTTTGGAGCCGCTTACCTACTCGGTGACGGAGACCGCCACCGTGTTGGGTGTCTCGCTGCCGACGGTGTACCGCCTGCTCGCCCGTGGCATCCTCCGGCCATTGCCGGGACTGCGGCACAAGCGGCTTCCGAAAAAGCAGGTTCACGGCTTTGTCGAAGGCGTCCGTTCCGCCCGTTGGTGATCGCCAGTTTTCCCAGGTCTATGAAGCGCGATCAGGCAACGCCGTGTGTGTCCGGCCGGTGTTCGGCGTCCCGCAGTCTCTTGACGCCCGCATTCCCCGCGTCGTCGATTAACCGCGATTCCGGGCGCACTGCATGCTGGAGAGCGAAGCGGAGCTTGCGGTGCGCCGACAATGGAGCGGAGGGCGACCGGGGTTGTCCAGCAGTGTGCCGGCAAGATGAGGCGCGGCCTCGGATTGGCGGTCTGGCCTCCGCCTGGGTCATGTCGGCCCGGGCCGGCGCAGGTGTTCGGGGCACGACGAAGGCGGGACAGAACGTCCCGACGCGGGAGTGGCCCCGAGGTCGTGCGCCGCGTACCGCATTATCTCGCGAGGATCAACGCGAACACGCTGCCGGGCGCAGTCGGCAGCGTGCTGGCGTTGCCGGTCGCGGTTGCCGTGGACGGCATCTTTCAGCCGGTGAGAGATTGTCGCGCCGGCTGCGTCGTCGTGGCCAATGGGCATGTTTCACATGCGGGAAAGGCCTGCATGGCCGGTTGGCGCTGTCGTGCCTCCGGCTGTCCTGGCGCCTCGATCGCCGGACCGCGGATGCGGAGCCGGTATTGGCCACGTCGGCAAACCTTGAATTTCGATCAAGGGGAAACGTGTTCCGATTTCACAGTAACGCTTCTTGCGTTACGAAAAAGCTGCCGGAAGTCGGCGGAGGAGGGCAGGTGCGATGATTCGACCGAAGGCACAGTTGAGTCTGAAGAATGCGCGGGAATACTTCCGTGAGCATCTGCAAGTCGGGGATTACTACGCGGAGGATCGGACCATCATGGGTGAGCGGATCGGACAAGGTGCCTTGAGTCTCGGGATGAGCGGCAAGGTGGAAGAGAAGGCGTTTCTCGACTTGTGCAGCGGGATCGATCCAACGACGGGAAAACGGCTGACGCAGCGGATGAATTCGACGCGGCGGGAGGAAGGAAAGGACGAGCCAAATCGGCGCATCTTCTATGACTTCGTGATCAGTCCGCCAAAGAGTATCTCGGTTGTCGCGCTGTATCAGGATCAGCGAATCGTGGAGTTGCACAACCGGGCAGTGCGGGTGGCGATGACCGAACTGGAAACGTACGCGGAAACTCGGGTGCGAACGGCGAAACAGAACAGCGAGCGGGTGACTGGGAACGTGGTCGCTGCGTGTTTCCGGCATGATACGAGTCGGGAACTTGATCCGCATCTACACACCCATTGCGTGGTGTTCAACGCGACGTTCGATCCGGTCGAGAAACGCTGGAAGGCGCTGCACGCGTCGGGGATGTACCGGGCGCAGAAATTCGCCGAGAACCTGTACTTTCACGAAATGGGCAAGGGGTTGCGGGCGATTGGCTATGAAATCGAGAACAACAGCCGGAATTTTGAAATCCGGGGCGTGCCGAAAACCGTGATCGACCGGTTCTCCAAGCGGCACCGGCAGATCGATGAAGAGACCAGACGCCGGATCGAAAAAGACGGTGAGCCCAGTAACGTCGCCAGGCTGCGGGAACGGGTGGCGCAGGAAAAGCGGCGCCGAAAGCAGAAGGACTCGACGGCGGGGCGGTTGCGGGCGTCCTGGGGTGAGGAACTGTCACCGGACGAACGGGCGACACTGGCCAGGGTGCGGGTTCGACCGCCGGGTTATCCGGTCAAAGCCGACGTGCCGGAGATCGTGACCTGGGCCGATCAGCATCTATTCGAGCGCCGGGCAGTCGTGCAGGACCATGAGCTGATGTCGGCGGCGCTGGCGCGGGGACGGGGACAGGACTTCGACCTGGCGAAGCTTCGGGCGGAAATCGACCGGCGGGGCTACTTCCAGGAAGAGGGGACTCGGCGGTTGACGTCGCGGCAGACTCTGAAATGGGAGATTGCGGTTGTTCGGGCGGCTCACGATGGGCAATGGCAACTCGATCCGCTGAATGCGTCGTATGTGCCGCCAGCAGGGCTTTCGAGTGAACAGAGGGAGGCCGTGGACCAGATTCTGAAAAGCGAGGACTTTATCACGCTGTTTCAGGGAGCCGCCGGGACCGGGAAGAGCCGCACTTTGCGCGCGGTCGTGGACGGTTTGAAAGCCGCCGGGCGGCCTGTCGTCGTGCTGACGCCGCAGCGGCAACAAGCCGGGGACTTGGAGGCGGACGGGCTTGCGGCAACGACGCTTGCCAGGTGCCTGCAAGCGCGGGATCTACCCGCCCGGCCGGTGGTGCTGCTCGACGAGGCTGGGCAGGTGGGTGCGCGGCAGATGAGCGAATTAGTCGGTCTGGTTCAAAAGTACGGCGGGCGGCTCGTTCTTTCCGGCGACACCCGGCAGCATGGCGCGGTTGAAGCTTCCGACGTTCTGCGGGCAATTGAGAAACATGCCGGCTTGAAGCCGGCCGTTCTCCGGGAAATTCGGCGGCAGGATCCTGATAGGGCGAAGTCGGTCGGCGAGAGGGCGTTCATCGCTGACTATCGCCGGGCAGTGAAAGCGGCGTCAGATGGGAGAATCGAAGAGTCGTTCGACCGGCTCGACCGGATGGGCTGCATCCGCGAAACGGCGGCAGCGGAAAGGCCGGCGCTCCTGGCCGGTGAATACCTAGCTAGCGTGGGCCGTGGCGAGAAGACTCTGGTCGTTGCCCAGACGTGGGACGAAGTGAACCGCGCAAATGAAGCGATTCGCGAGGCGCTGCGGTCGCAGGGCAAGATCGGCGAGGGAGTTGCGCTCAAGATCCTTCAGACGGTAGATCTGTCCGAAGCCCAGAAACGCGATGCCCGGTTCATTCCAGCGGGAGCGCATGCCGTCTTTAGGAAGGGCTACGGTCGGTTCAAGCGTGGCGACGCGTGTTCCATCGTCGAGGCAAACGACCGCGGATTGGTTCTGCTGAAAAACGGCCGGCGCTCCACGCTAAGCTACCGACGAGCCGACCGCGTGAGCATCGCCACGGAAAGCGAAATGGAGGTCGCTGCCGGCGACCGGCTGCAACTGAAGTTCAACGGCCGGACCCAAGATGGGCAGAGGATCGCCAACGGAGAGCTGGTCACCGTCCGGCAGGTCAATGGCGACGGCTCACTCGAAGTCGAAACCGATACTGGTACGGCGAAAACCCTGGCTCCCGATCAGCGGCTTTTTCGGCGCGGTTATGCCGTAACCTCGTACGCCTCGCAGGGCAAAACCGTCGATACCGTGCTCGTGGCCGATTCCGCCTGCCGGGCGGCGACCAACGGCAACCAGTGGTATGTCGCCATCTCCCGAGGCCGAAAACGGGTGACGGTGTTCACGGAAAGCAAAGCAGAGCTGAGGGCGAACATCGCGCGCAGCGGCGACCGCGCTCTCGCCATGGATCTGAATGCCAGCACGGAAACGCCTGTGGCTCGGGAGGCTGTCGAGGGATCGATCCGAATCGGAGACGCCACGTCCCACTTCGAACGTCTCCGGCGGCAGCGGTATTTTCTCCAGATCACTGCACAAAACAGCCAACGCCAACGCATTACCATATGATCCTCTCAGAAGCGCGCGGTTCATCGTATAACTACGGCTCGGCATGCCACACCGTGGATTTCAAGGGTGCCAAGATGCTTTCGGTACACGCGGCGGCCGGAAGAACGTGGGTGTTCCCGTGGATTCACTTTGTCGCTGTGGAGCATCGGGCAGGGCCGGCCGGAGAAACGTTGCGGCTCATATTCTCCAGCGCTGAGATCGTGATTGACGGAACTGGGCTCTTGCCCCTCCTCCAAGCCATCACCGAGTTCCACCTTTCGTTGGTGCGCGTGTTGCCTTCTGAGCGCCGGGCCAGTTTGCCGGATTCCGCGCCGACCATCGAACGCATTTCCGTCCACTCCTCCGAGGAGCCTAGGTGTGGGGAGCATTCTTAAGCGGACGGAGTGGCACAGATGCGGCAACCCGGATAAGGCCTAATCGTGGAACCTGATTTGTCCGCAATTCAGGCGGGCGACTGCACCAACTGTTCGACCGTGCCCATCGGCAGGAAAACCCGGTTGGCAGAATGGCCCAGTGGGGCGAATCCAAACTTGCGATAGAAACTCAAAGCCGCGTCATTCTTCGCGTCGGCGACCACCGCCAACGAAGCGACCTGCCAGGACTGGCGGTGAGCACGCGCCAGAGCATCCATCAGCAGCAAGTGCCCCGTGCCTGGGAATCGTTCATCCCGCGCCAAGCGTCCGAGCAGTGTCGCCGGCAGTCGTGGGTAACGTGGCAGTTTCTTTTGCAGCAACTCCGGCAGCTCGCCGATCTCGACGGCGAAGGCGGATAACGTGTAGTAGCCGACAATGGTCGCGGGCGCCGCATCGTCCACCATCACAAAAGCCGACGTCACCCGCCGCTCCACATCCTTGCAGGCGAGTTGTTGCAGGTAGGCATCCAACGGCGCGGTTCCGCAACGAAAGCTCGTCCGGTCGTGCGCTTTGGTCAGCGGCTCAAAGCGGAAAGCCATCAGGCAGCGGTGACTCCGCGATAGCGACCGAAAGCAGCGCGCAATTTGGCGTTGGGCGCGTCGGGATGGAGCAAGGCTTGGACGAAGCTCTTTGATTCCTGCTCCGTGAGCCGGGCGAGCCGATGATCTTCAAGCGCCTTGCTCGCGCTGGATTGCAGTGAGAAGATGAGAAAGCTTTTCAGCGTCTTGTGCCCCGTCACGGCTGCCGCGTGTTCCAGCGTCCTTTTGAAATCGCGCGAGACGCGCGCCTCCACCCGGACATCGGGGTTGGCGTGCGAGCGGAGTCTCTTTTTCGTCAAGGCTGGCATGGAAACAGCATCCGGCAATTTGCCGGATCGTGCAACCGCAAATTCAGCGGTGGAGTTTTCACGGGCACCTCCGCCAAGAACACAGCTTCTCGAGGGTCAGACGGGTGACGTTCTACATCCGACTACGTCGTTCTGCTTCCATCCGTGCGATCCGTGGTCAATTCCGTCTCCGGTCTTTTTATCCAGACATCTCCTGGCTCGGAGGCGGATGTTCACCACGAAAAACACGAACCACACGAAACCGGACCGCTCTATGGGCCCTTTCGTACTACAGTAATGCAGAATCCTCGCGAACCGCGATGAAAGCAGAATCTGCTTGGCCACGAAGAGGCAAAAATGCCCCAAAAGAACAAAAGTCATGCGGGATGACCGGGATACCGTTCTCGGTGGCGTGGAATCTGCGACTATCTGAGTTATCTGCGGCTAAAACGGATCAGAATTGAACCGCAGATTACGCAGATGACGCAGATGCAAGAAACGGTCGCAATTCATCAGGTTGATCGGGATACGCGTTTGATGCCGAGTTTGTTGTATTTGAAGTTGAGGAGCAGAGCGGTCTTGAGCCCAGTGATGTTCAGGTAGCCGAGCATTTGCGCGACATGGCTATCGTTGAACGCCGTGACGACCTTAGGATCGACGATGAGTCTGTCCTCAACGATGAGGTCTGGAACGAGGGTCCCGATGAGCTCTCCCTCGTAGCGTACGTCGTGAGCTTTCTGCTGCTCGCAACGAATTCCCTGTTTGCGGAGTTCTATGACGAGCGCTCGCTCGTAGAGTTTCTCGTCGAGGCCCGGTCTGAGCGTATTGAGCACCTTCATGGCCGCACCAATCACGATCTGACTGATCTCCACATTATCTGCATTCATGCGGGTATCCATGGCTTGGGATCTGCGACTATCTGAGTTATCTGCGGTTAAAACAGATCGGAATCGAACCGCAGATAACGCAGATGGCACAGATGAACGGCCGCAAGACATCAAATTAATCGCGATGCGGGGTCCGTTGTGCCCTGCATCGACGATTGACGCCCTGGATTGAGTTTGGTTGCGGCTCCGCCGCGCTAGGTGATTGGTGTGTTTCGTGGTGAAGCTTCCCGGTGCTTGGTTTTACCTCCGCTTCCTCTGCGGCTCTGTGGTTGAAAAAGTCCGGCTTTCGGGGATCGAGATCCAGCCCAGGCGCTCTTTGCGTTCTTTGCGGATGATCAGGTTGAATTGTGATTCTCCGCAGGGAGCGCAAAGCACGCAGAGCGAACTTGATGCCGGCGCCGACAGCGCGGCGCCCTCCAAGGAAACGTCGCCGGAGCGCGCTCCGTTCGCTTCGTTATCTCCCGTAAATCGATTGGCGCACGCGACGGGGGCGTCGCGTCTCGAGCCATCCGGTCCACCTTCCATGGGTTGAACGAAAATGGCGGAAGCCATTTTTCAAAAGCCGCCGTGCGTCGGCGCGGCGGCTTAATGCGCGAAGAACGGGTTGTGCCTTCTTTCCTGCGCCACGGTGGTGAGGGGGCCGTGGCCGGGCGCGATGACCGTGTCGCGGGGGAGCGTCAAGATCTTCTCGACGTTGTTGCGGAACTGCTCCTCGTACGAAACCAGGCCCCCGCCCATCGAGGCGGCAAACATCGAGTCGCCGCAGACTGCGAGCGGCCAGGCCAGACCCGTCACGAAGTAGGTCGTCTGCCCGGGCGAATGGCCGGAGGTGAGCAGGGTCTTGATTGCCACCGCGTCCAGATGGAACGTCTGGTTCTCCCGGAACGTCCTTCCGCCGGGGAACGGCTCGCGCTCGGATGCGTGGATTTCCGCTCCGGTCGCGGCTGCCAGCCGGGCGGCGTCCGCGACATGATCCTCGTGGGTGTGGGTGAGGAAGAGGTAGCGCACCGTCAGCGCTTCAGTCGCGATGGCGCCGAGCATCGGTTCGCAGGTGGCGCCGGTGTCGAAGGCGGCGGCCAGCCGGGAGCGCGGATCCCACACGAGGTAGCTGTTCACCGCCATGTCTCCATACGGGGTATTGAACATCGCGAAGCCGCGCGGAGGGATCACCTGCTCCGGATACCAGGCTTTCTTCGCGAGAACAACCAGGGGATCGGCGCCCAGCCGGAGGACCGGAGCCACGGCCCTGATGCCCCGCTCGTCGGGCACGCCGTTCTTCAGCGCCACGAGTTCCTCAACGCTGATTCCCGCACGCTGCGCGAGGTCGCGGTCGGTCAGGCGGAGCCCCCGTTGCGCCTTCCTGATGACGTTGTCGAAGTTGTCCTCGATCGGGATATGCAGCATGTTCCCCCAAGAAAAGCCCGGCCGCCGGGAAACTCAACCCCGGGGAATCGACAGTCCGGGGCCGCCCAGATTCCCGCGGATTTGCCGTTGCGCCATCCGCCCAAATCGCGCTTCTTGGCGAACTGAGGCCTCCAACATGTCAAACCAGGAATATCTCAACGACCTGTTCTCCCTCTCAGGGCAGGTGGCCGTGGTCATCGGCGGAACCGGCGAATTGTGCGGTGCGATGGCCGAGGGGCTGGCCGGCGCGGGTGCGGAAGTTGTACTCGTCGGGCGGAACGAGGGAAAGGCGGGGGCGCGGCTGGCGAGGATCGCCGCGCTCGGGGGGAAGGGCTGGTTCCACGCGGCGGATGCCACGGACCGGGGGCAGCTTTGCCGGTTGCTGGACGCGGTCCTCCGGCGGTGCGGCCGGGTTGATGTCGTGGTCAACGGCGCGGGGGTGAATTCCGCGACCCCGTTCCTCGAAATCACGGAGGATGAGTTTGACCGCATCGTCCGGGTGAACCTGAAGGCTGTCTTCCTGGGCTGCCAGGTGTTCGGCCAATACCTGGCCGGGCGGGAGCGGGGCGGATCGATCATCAATGTCGGCTCGATGGGAGGCATGGTGCCGCTCTCGCGCGTGTTCACCTATTCGGCGGCCAAGGCCGCGGTGCACAATCTGAGCAGGAATCTCGCGCGCGAATGGGCGCCGAAAAACGTCCGGGTAAATGTGCTGGTCCCGGGCTTTTTCCCGGCGGAACAGAATCGAACGGTGCTGACGCCGGAACGCGTGAAGGACATCATGGGGCACACGCCGATGAAACGCTTCGGCGAGGCGCGTGAACTGATCGGGGCCACGCTTCTTTTGGCCGGTGGCGCGGGGTCGTTCATCACGGGGGCCGAACTGGTTGTCGATGGCGGTTATCACGCCATGAGCATTTAGCCCGTCTTCCTTCTGCAGGCTTTGGCGCAGCTGTCATCTCCCGAACGACTGCGGGGCAGGTTGGGGAAGGCGCGGCAGGTGTCGGGCTCACGCCAGACAGCCCGGCCGGCAACCCACCGTAAACCGGAACACGCGGGCCGCCCTCACCGCCGGGCAGCCGTTTTCGATCGTGCTTGAGCTGACGACGCCGGGACACGACTGTCCGCAGGCCTTTGAGCACCCCCGTTCGGGTTACAGCAGCGGTGCAACAGCCGCGGCGGGCCATCGGGCAAAGGCGAATGCTGGAATCATCCGACGGGCGCGGAGCAGGGAAAGGGCGCGGGCCTCGGCGGCGCGCATCCGCCTCCTGCTCGCGGCCTGCCGGTCATCGTGCCCGGCGAGATGCAGCCAGCCATGCACGACATAGAGGGCGAGTTCCTCGGAAAAACCGCGCCGGTGCCCCGCGGCGAAGGAGAACGCCGCGTCGGCCGAAACGCAGATCTCGCCGGCGTGGCGGAACGCAGGAGTCCCGGCGAACGTGATCACATCGGTGGCCGAGGGATCGCCGAGGAAGGAGGCGTGAAGGCGCGCAAGCGCGGCATCCGTCAGGAAGGCGATGGAAAGCTCCCCGCAGGGCACGCCCCGGGAATCCGCGAAACGAGGGGAGGGGGCCGGCCGGCCAAGGATCTCCCCGGCATGGGCATCGAGCTGGCGGATGAGGGACGCCACCGCCCGCCGGTCGAGCCGCAGCCGCGGGTGCCCGTTGTGGATGTGGACGAGCCTCCGATATGCCGGGGATGGGATGCCGGAGGCCGTCCGGCTTTCCGGCCCGGGGGGATGTCCCGCCGCCTTTCCGCCCCCGCGCGGGCGGGCGTACGTATCAATATCATGGATACCATCGGCGCCCGGAGGCCGGCGGCGGGCCGGGCCTCCCGCCTCCCGCATCCGCGCTCCGCGGCCGCTAGCCCGTGCCCTGCTCCGAATTCTTGGGGACATGGAGCGCCTCGGGTGCATCCACCGCGGGCGGGTAGGCGACGCGCGCGTGGAGCATGTTGAGCAGGGTGAAGGCGAAACTGCTTTTTATCTGGCTGAGCTCGGCAAGCGTCACCGGCGCGTCGGTGAGCTGGTCGTCCTCCAGCCGGCGGCTGAAGATCTGGTCGATGAGCTCGCCGAGGTGCTGGGGGGTGGCGCGGCGCAGGGAGCGGGTGGCGGCTTCGACGCCGTCGGCCAGCATGATGATGGCGCTCTCCCTGGACTGCGGCTTCGGGCCGTCGTAGCGGTACGTGGTTTCGTTGACGGGCGCCGGCGATCCCCGACGAGCCGGATCGGCGGGGGCGGGAGACGCCGCGGCCGGAGCCGGGGAGGGCGCCGGGCGGCCCTCGCCGCCGCGGGCGCGCTGGTAGAAGGACTGGATCAACGTCGTGCCGTGATGCTGCTGGATCACATCGACAACGGCCCTGGGCAGCTTGTATTTGAGCGCGAGGTCGACGCCCTCCTTGAGGTGGCTTTTGATGATGAGCGCGGAGAACGAGGGCGCCCGCCCGTCGTGGGGATTCACCCCGTCCCGCTGGTTCTCGGAAAAGTACTCGGGCTTGGCGAGCTTGCCGATGTCGTGGAAGAGCGCGCAGGCGCGGCAGAGCAGGGGATTGGCGCCCACGGCGTTGGCGGCGTTTTCGGCGAGGTTGGCGACGACCAGGCTGTGATGGTAGGTGCCCGGCGCCTCCATCTGCATGCGGTGAAGGAGCGGATGGTTGTAATCCGTCAATTCCAACAGGGTGATGTCGGTCGTCCGCTTGAACAGGGTTTCGAACACGGGGAGCAACCCGGCGACCGCCACGCCGGTGAGCACGCCCGTCGCAAGGCCGGCAACCATCTCTCCGGCGACCAGCAGCGGGGGAAGCTGGTCGGCGAAGCCGATGAGCAGGGCGAAACACGCGACGCTCAGGCCGCCCAGCCCGGCGGCGCGCACGACCCGGCTTCTCCTGCGGATGGCGCGGCACGAGAAGATGCCGATCATCGAGGCGAGGAAGGTGATGACGAGGAGGTCGAGGCGGTTGCCGTAGATGACGCCCGTGAAGATCGAGATCAACAGCGCCATGAAGATCGCAGATCCGGCGTCGATGAGGATGGCGACGACCAGGGGCGCAAGGGCCGTCGGCGCGACATAGGGCAGCAGCGACGCCATGGCCGTGTTCTCCATGAAATAGGGCAGATCGCCGATCCAGTAAGTGGCGCGGACCAGCGCGAGATTGAGGATGACAACGAGGGCCAGAAGCGCCAGGCGGCCGTTGCTGCGCATGGTCTCGGGGTCCTCCAGCCGGATGTAAAACACCGAGGCCATGACCATCGCGAGCACCAGGAGGATGCGGCCGAACAGCTGCAGCCCCTCGTTGCGGGCGACATCGCCATTATGGAGGAGGAAGTCGCGGTGGGCGACGAGCATCTCGTATTGCTCCGGCGTCACCCGCGTGCCCGGTTCGATGATCGTCTGTCCGCGCTCCACGGTGACCAGCACCGGCCTGAGGTCCGCGATCGCCTGCTGGCGCAGCCTCTCGGTGGCCGCCATGTCGAAGATCAGGTTTGGCGTCACCCCGTTGCGGAAGAGCCGGAAGAGCGCGAGCGTGGCTTCGCGGCTGATCCCTTCGGCGGCGAGGTTGATGCGCAGGAAGGTGAGCGCCTCCTCCATTGACTGCACGCGGACCTGGGCGATGTCGCCGCCGGGGCGCCGGATGCGGAACATCGCGACGCTGTCGGACGCGCGCGGCGTGAGGTTGCTGCCGGCGTCATACACGCCCTCGCGGTAGATCTCGCGCAGTGCGGCCAGACCGTTCTCGACGATTGAGGACCGCGTCGCGGCGCTGCCGAGCGCGAGCAGCATCGCCACATCGTCCACCGCCGCCCGGTAGGGGCCCTTGGCATTGAAGGACTCGACAAGGCTTTCGATGGCGGCGGTGCGCCGCGCGACGGACAAGAAGGTGCCCGGCGAGCCTGAAGGCCCTCCTGCGGGAAAATCGCGGTCGATCTTTTCCAAACCCGCGAGCAGTTCGCGCAGATTGACCTCAAACTGCTGGAGCGGGGCCGATTCGAGGTCGAAGACCGGCGGCACACGGTTCCGGAGCTGCGTCCGGTCGAGCTCGGTCTTGATCCTGCTTTCGAACGTGAAGGGCGCGCCCGCGACGATGCGCACCATCGCGAGCTGGTTGGGAAGGACGGGGAGGGTGGCCGACGAGACTCCGACAAAGCTGATGAGGACGATCGCTGCAACGGTGATGATGAAGATCAGGAATCCCACCGGCTGGCTCTGCTGCAGGTATGTCCCGGCGACGGAGGTCCGCACGGTCTTGCGCCGCTTGCGCAGCGAGGCGCCGCTGCGGAACAGCCGGAGTTTCTGGAGAAAGGCCATGGAGAAGGTTTGCAGGGTTTGAGGGCAGAGACGGGGCGGCTGCGACCGGGTTAGCCCCGGTCCTCCTCGTCGTCGCTGTCCGCGGTGATGGGATGCCGGTAATGATCGTAGGCCTCGATGATCTTCTGCACCAGGGGGTGGCGCACGACGTCGGCGCCGGTGAAGAAATGAAAGTCGATCCCGGCGATTCCGCCCAGGATATGCTGGACCTGGAGCAGGCCGGACTGCTTGGCCCGCGGAAGGTCGATCTGGGTGATGTCGCCGGTCACGACCATCCGCGAATCATCGCCGAGGCGGGTGAGGAACATCATCATCTGTTCGGGAGTGGTATTCTGGGCCTCGTCGAGGATGATGAAGGCGCCGGACAGCGTGCGGCCGCGCATATAGGCGAGCGGCGCGATCTCGATCGTTCCTTTTTCGACCAGCCGGGCGACATCCTCGGCCGCGAGCATCTCGTTCATCGCATCGTAAAGCGGCCTCAGGTAGGGCAGGATCTTCTCCCGCAGGTCTCCGGGCAGGAAGCCCAGCGCCTCGCCGGCCTCGACCGCGGGCCGGGTGAGGACGACGCGCTGCACCTGGTTTCTGAGCAGAGCGGATATCGCGGCCGCCACGGCGAGGTAGGTCTTGCCCGTGCCCGCGGGCCCGATCCCAAAGACCACCGGGTTCCTTTCAATCGATTGCAGGTAGCGCTTCTGGCCGACCGTCTTGGGCACGATGCTCTTCCGGTTGGTCGCGATCACCAGCGGTTCTGCGAAGAGCTTGCGGATCTCAGCGCCGTCGCCGCGGGCGAAGCCCGCCAGAAGCTGGCTGAATTCCTGGTTCCGCAGGGTCAATCCCTGCTGCCGCCCTTCGCTCAAGAACGCGAAGAAATCCTCGACCCGTACAACGTCGGCGGCAGCGCCGTCGATCTTCAGCCAGTCCTCGCGGGTGGCGAGCTTCACGTTGAAGGCCTGTTCGACCGCGAGCAGGTTCTCGTCGCGGCCACAGTAGAGCTGATGCAGGTGGCGCGGACTCTGATAATAGAGGGTTTTTGAAGACACGATGATTGGCTCGCTGCGGCCGACGGGGAAAGCCGCCACGTTTCAGCCGGTCTTTCGAGGCCGGCGTCCTGTTCGCGGACCACGCCCGGGATGCCGGTTTCTCCCCTCCAGGACCCCGGGAAGGACCGCGACCAGCCGGTCATAGGTGGATTCGAGGGCCTGGGGGAGGACGCGCGTCTGGCCGATCACGGGCATGAAATTGGTATCCCCGGTCCAGCGCGGCACAATGTGGGCGTGGAGATGGGGAATGCTCCCGCCGGCGGCGGAGCCGATGTTGAACCCGATGTTGAATCCGTCGGGATTGACGGCTGCCCGAAGCACCTCCTGCCCGAGCACGATGCTCTCCATCAGATCCGCGCATTCCGTGGCCTCCAGATCGCGCAATTCGACCACAGCCCGGAACGGGACCGCGAGAAGATGGCCGGGATTGTAGGGAAAACGGTTCAAGACAAGGTACGACCGGGCGGCGCGATGGAGAATAAGGGCGGCGCGATCGTCTCCTTGTGCGGGAAGATCGGTGAAGAGCCGGCCGTTGTGGGACGACTTCGGCGCTTCGATGTAGGTCATCCGCCAGTACGCATGAAGCTGTTGCATTGACGCAGCGGGTCAGAGTAGGGCGGGCGTGGGCGATGTCAAAACGCGATTGAAGGCTCCCGAGGAGGGAAGGGAGCGCTCCCCATCGCCCCGGGGCCCTGGGGCGGCGCAGAGGATGGGCGCGAACTGCCACGCAACGGAACCCCGGCCCCGGTCGGACCGGCAATGGTGGGGCGCCCCGTCTCCTGCATGCCGCGGAGCCGGATGAACCGCCGCAGATTGCCCGGCGCGGCTTACCGAGGCGCACCGGCGTGGGACTTGACATCATTTGGCGCGCCCAACACCCTTGACGCAATTCAAGTTCACTTTGTAAAAAGTGGGCCTTTGGCCCGCTTTTTTTTTCCACAAATCAATCCAAATGAGCAGCGAAATCCTTTCCGTCCTCGAATACATGGAGAAGGAAAAGGGAATCGGTCGCAACGACATGATTGCGGCGATCGTCAACGCCATCAAGTCGGCAGCCCAGAAGGGCGTCAACTCGGGCCAGGAGCTCAAGATTGAAATCAATCCCAAGAACGGCCAGCTCCACGCGTGGACTTTGCTCAAGGTCGTTGATTCCATCAGCAATCCAAAGACGGAGATCCACCTCGACAAGGCGCAGGTGCTCAAGCCCGGCGCACAGCTCGGCGAGACGCTGGAAAGGGAGATCGACCCTTCCTACCTCGGCCGCATCGCCGCCCAGACGGCCCGGCAGGCGATCATGCAGAAGTTGCGCCAATTCGAGAAGGAACGGATCTACGACGATTTCAAGGATCGGGTCGGCGACATCGTGACGGGGATTGTGCGGCGCCGGGAACGCAGCGAACTGTTCATCGACCTGGGCAAGGCGGAGGCCATGATGCCGGGCAAGGAGCAGGTGCCGGGTGAGGATTATGCTCCCGGCGAGCGCATCCGCTGTCTGCTGCTCGAGATCGAGAACACAAGCCGCGGCCCGGAACTCATCTTGAGCCGGGCGAGCCCCAAATTTGTCCGCCGCCTGTTTGAACTCGAGGTCACCGAGATAGCGGACGGAACGGTCAAGATCGAGGCCTTTGCGCGGGAGCCGGGCTACCGGACCAAGATTGCGGTGTCCACGGCCGATCCGAAGGTGGATCCCGTCGGGGCGTGCGTGGGCGCGCGGGGAGCCCGGGTGAAATCGATCGTCCGCGAGCTCGGCGGCGAGAAGATCGACATCGTCCGCTATTACTCGGACCCGCGCGAGATGGTGGCCGAGGCGCTCAAGCCGGCCGTGTTGCGCAACATCGTCGTTGACGAGAAGAACCGCCGCATTGCCATCGTTGTGCTGGAGGAGGATCTGGCCATTGCGATCGGCAAGAAGGGCCAGAACGCCCGCCTGACCTCGCGCCTGATCGGCTGGAAGATCGACATCATGAAACTCCAGGCGACCCCGACCACGCTGGAGCAGAAGAAGGGCCTGGCGGCCTCGGGCCTGGCCAGGATCCCCGGCATCGACGATGCCATCGCCCAGCGCCTTGTCGCAGCGGGTTTCTCTTCCGTCGAGTTGTTCGAGGGGGTTGAATCCGGCGATCTGGTGGAGGCGGGCTTCACGACCGAAGAGGCCGAAGACATCCTCAAGAAGGTCGCAGCCTACGCCGGCACCCAAAAGTGACGAAGCCGTTTTTCCAACGCTTGAACGCGCCCGCCCTCTTCCGCTCCTGATGAGTATCCGCCTTCACGAACTTGCCAAGAAACTCGGCATGGACAACAAGGACCTCCTGGCCTTGTTGAAGGAGCGGGACTACCCCGTCAGGACCGTCTCTAGCACGGTCGACAAGATCACGGCGGAGGCGTTGGAGCAGGAGTTGGGGAAGAAGCTGGTCGCACCCGCCCCCGCTGCGCAGGCGCCGGCGGGCCCGACGCCCGGTGAATCCGCCGGAGTTCAGGAACTGGGTGGACCCGTCCCGGGGGAGGGCGAAAAGCCTCCGAGTTTCACAACCCGGGTTCCGGCCGGTGTGTTTGTCCGCTCGGCGCAGGACATAGCCCGCGAAAAGGAGGAACTGGCCAGGGCCAGCCGTCCGCAGGTGGTGTTCCCGGCCCCGCGCCCGGCCACGCTGCCGACGATGCGCATTTCCCCTCCGATCCAGAGCCGGTCCCCGGCGGCTGTGCATCCGGTCAGCCGGCCGGCGCCGGTCACGGTCGCGCCGCCAGTGCGGATCTTCCCTCCGCCCGCCGTTCCGCCGCCGGTTCGCCAGAGCCCGCCTCCGATCCCGCCGCCGGCCCACCTCGGCGCACCGCCTCCGGCGCCTTTCCAGGGCCTTCAATCGAGCCCGCCACAGCCGCCGGTGTCCCATCCGTTGGCGCCTCCGCCGCTGCCGGTTCCCGCCTTGACGCCGTCGGTCACGGTGGTCGCGTCGGGTGACATCAAGATCATTCATTTCAAGCCGCCGGTCATTGTGCGCGATTTCGCGACTGCGCTGGGGCTCAAGCCGTTCAAACTGACCGGCGAGCTGATGGAGATGGGCATCTTCGCCGGGATGAACCAGAGCATCGAGGAGGGCGTGGCGATGAAGATTGCCGAGCGCCACGGCTGCATGCTCGAGATCAAGCATCGCGGGGAGACGGCCGCGCCCGTGGTCCCCAAGGCGAAGGTTGAGAAGCCTGCGGAAGACGAATCCAGGTTCCTCCAGCCGCGGCCGCCGGTCGTGTGCATTCTCGGCCACGTCGACCACGGGAAGACGTCGCTGCTCGACGCCATCCGCAAGGCCCACGTCGCCGCGGGCGAGGCCGGCGGGATCACCCAGCACATCGGCGCCTATCAGGTCGAGGTCAAGGGCCGCAAGATCACGTTCCTCGACACGCCCGGTCATGCCGCCTTCAACAAGATGCGGGCGCGGGGCGCAAGCGTCACGGACATCGCGGTCCTCGTTGTGGCCGCCGACGACGGCTTCATGCCGCAGACGGACGAGGCGTTGAAACACATCCAGAACGCCAAGGTCGCGCTCATCGTTGCCGTCAACAAGATGGACATGAAGGGTGCGAACCTCGATCGGGTCAAAGCCCAGATGCAGGAGCGGGGGATTCCCCCGGAGGATTGGGGCGGCGACACAATCACGGTGCCAACGGCTGCGGTGAAGGACCAGGGCATTGCCGACCTGCTTGATTACATCCTTCTGCAGGCCGATGTCCTCGAACTCAGGGCGAACCCGAAGGCGGAGCCCGCAGGCGTCATCATCGAATCCCAGATCGACGTCGGCCGCGGGCCCTCGGCGACGGTGATCGTGCAGCGGGGCACGCTCAAGACGGGCGACGCCATCGTGTGCGGGCCGCACTGCGCCCGCGTGCGCGCGATGTTCAATGAACAGGGCGAAGGCGTGAAGGAGGCGCCGCCGTCCACGCCGGTGAAGATCATAGGGTGGTCCGGCACGCCGGACAGCGGCGCGATGTTCCATGCGGCGAAGAACGCCCGTGAAGCCGAGCGGCTGGCCGAAGAGGCGCAGGATCGCCTGAACAAGGAGACCGTCACGCTGGATTCGAAACCGAAGGAGGTCTCGGTCGAGAAGCTGTTCGCCGAGATCGCCGCCTCGCAGCAGAAGACGCTGCGGGTTGTGTTGAAATGCGATGTATCCGGCTCGATCGAGGCGGTGCGCGCCCTCCTCGACGGAATCAAGAGCCAGAAGGTGGCCCTGGAGATCGTTTCCGGGGACGTCGGCCTGATCGGCAAGAACGATGTGCTCATGGCGGGCGCCGCGGGCGCCGTGATCGTGGGCTTCAACACGCGTCTCGAGAACGGAGTCACCCCGCTGGCAAAGCACCACGGCGTGCGGATCGAGACTTTTGAGATCATCTACGAGCTGGGCGACAAGGTGCGCGAGATGATGGCGGACCTCCTTGAGCCCGATCTCCGCGAGGTCAAGCTGGGTGCCGCCGAAGTCCGCCAGATCTTCCCCGTTTCGAAGGGGTTCGTCGCCGGCTGCCTCGTCACCGAGGGGCGGATCAGCCGCAACGCTCCGGCGCGGGTCCGCCGCGGCAAGGAGAACGTGTTCGAAGGCAAGGTGGGCACGCTGCGGCGCTTCAAGGACGATGCCAACGATGTGCGCGCAGGCCTCGAATGCGGCATCCGGATCGACGGATTCGACGGCTACAAGGAAGGTGACATCATCGAGTGCCTCGAGATTCAGAAAGTCCGGGCGTCCTTATAGAAACCGGATATATGATACCGGAGAGCGGAGAGGGTGGCTGGTTTTCCGGTGTCCGGCATTTGAAATCCGCAATCAAATGAGCAACCGCACCCTGCGCATCAACGAGCTCATCCAGCGCGAGATCAGCGCCTACCTGCACACGCGCCATCAAAGCGAGACGGTGCGCATCACTATCACGGGCGTGATCATCTCTCCTGACCTGCACGAGGGCCGCGTTTTTTACTCCGTGGTCGGTGGAAAACCGGCGGAGGTGGAGTGCGGACGCTGGCTGGAGGAGAAGCGCGGCGAGATCCGCCACATCGTGGGGAAGACCGTCGTCCTCAAGAACGTGCCGAGGCTCGCGTTCATTCTCGACACCTCGCCGGAGCGCGGCACGCGCGTCATCCAGCTTTTGGATGACCTCCAGGCGAAGGAAGGTCCTGCCCCGCAGGTTCAACCGGAAACGACGCGCCTGACCTGATGGAGACGTTTTATCCCGAATTCTCGCCGCGGTTCGCCGGGCTGCTGAGAAAGCTCGGCGGCCGGGCGGTCGCGGTGATCGGCCATGCGCGGCCCGACGGAGATTGCATCGGCTCGCAAGTGGCGCTGGCCCGGGTTCTGCGCGCCTTGGGGAACGACGTGGTTTGCGTGAACGTTGACGCCGTGCCGCGCCGGCTGCAGTTCCTCCTGGGGGACGTGACCTTTCTCCGCCCCGGGGAACTTGCGGCGCATGACTATGCCGCGATCTTCGTCGATTGCGCCGATCATGACCGGGCAGGCCGTTCCATCAAAGAGCGCTTCCCCGCGCCGCTCGGCGTCGTCGATCATCACCTGTCAAATGGCGGATTCGGCGAGGTCAACCTCGTCGATTCCACCTCTGCGGCCACGGCGGAGATCCTGGCCGGCCTGTTTCTCGACTGCGGGCTGGCGGTGGATGCCGCGGCGGCGCAGGGGCTGTACGTCGGCATCCTCACCGACACAGGCCAGTTCCGTTTCAATTCCACTTCCCGGCGCACTTTTCTTGTCGCAGCCGAATTGCTGGCGCGCGGTGCGAGGCCGGCGCAGGCCGGCTATGAACTCTACGAGCGCGAGACTGCGGGCAAGCTCCGGCTCATCCAGCGGTTTCTCGCCTCGCTGCGCTTCGAGAGCGGCGGCCGGATTTGCATCGGCGTGCTGCCGGACGGCGTGTTCGCGGAGACGGGCAGCCTGCCCGAGGACACGGAGGGGTTGGTGGATTTCGCCCGGGCTGTTGACGGCGTGGAGATCGGCGGACTGATCGAGGAGCGGCCCGGCGGCCTCAAGGCGAGCCTGCGGGCGAAGGATCCGGCCTGCCGGCTCGACTTGGTGGCCGGCCGGTTCGGCGGCGGCGGGCACGCATGCGCGGCGGGATTGGATGTCGCCGGGGAGAGGCTCGCCGCGTTCTATCCACGGCTTCTGGCCGCTTTGGCGGACCGCCTTGA
Organism: uncultured Verrucomicrobiae bacterium; assembly: GCA_963827125.1. Lineage (GTDB taxonomy): Bacteria > Verrucomicrobiota > Verrucomicrobiia > Opitutales > Opitutaceae > Fen-1467. The sequence continues at coordinate 114,059 of CAWHAC010000010.1, read as the reverse complement.
CAACAGGGTTTTGGGCCCGGCGGGAGGCACGGAAACCGGATCATCGGGACCATGCCCTGACGATTTCGCCGGGTGGTTGGATTGAAGGGCGGCGGTTGCGCACGCCGCACGCCCCGGCGATGCCGGCAGATCCGCCGGGGGATGATCCTGCCCCGCGTGCGCGCGAGCGGGAGGGAGGCCGGGCGTTTCACGCTGAAGAAACGGCATTGCATCCGGACGGCCTTGGGTGATGGTTCTACCCCGGGGAAGGATTCCCTCTCATATGCTCGGAAGGCCCAAGGAACTCGAAGGTGTTCTACTCGTGGACAAGCCCGCCGGCTTTACCTCGCACGACGTCGTGGCGCGGCTTCGCCGCAAGCTTGCGATGAAGCGCATCGGCCACGCCGGCACCCTCGACCCGATGGCAACCGGCCTGCTGATCATGCTGATCGGAAAGGCGACGCGGGTGTCGCAGTATCTGACGAACCTGGACAAGGAATATGAGGGGACGATCGAGCTGGGGAAGACCACCAATTCCCAGGACGCCGACGGCGAGGTGATGGAGACGCGCCCGGTGCCGCCGTTCACGGAGGACGAGGTGCGCGCGGCGATGCGGAGCTACCTTGGGGACCAGTACCAGACTCCGCCGATGTTTTCCGCGATCAAGGTGGACGGCGTGCCGCTTTACAAGAAGGCGCGCAAGGGCGAAGAGGTCGTGCGGGAGCCGCGGTTCATCCGGGTCTCAAGCTACGAGCTGACCCGTTTTGCCCTGCCCCATCTCGATTTTCGGATGCGCTGCAGCAAGGGGACCTATGTGCGCACCCTTGCGCATGACCTGGGACAGAAACTCGGTTGCGGCGGGCATCTCTGTGCGTTGCGCCGCACGGCGACGGACAAGTTCCGCATCGAGGCCGCGCTGCCGCTGGAAGAGATCGAGAAGCTGCCGGTGGCCGAGATCGAGAAGCGGCTGCTGCCCGTGCGCGAGGTCGTGCCGAGCCTCGTCGCGTGAGGGACGCCGCGCAACCGGCATGAAGCTCCCCGCGCAGTTCAACAGCCTCGACCAGGTGGATCTGCCTCCGCGGCCGCTGCACCTGGCCATCGGGATGTTTGACGGCGTCCATCTCGGTCATCAGGCGGTGATCGAGTCGGCGGTGCACTCTGCGCGGCGGAGCGGCGGTCTGGCAGGGGTCCTGACCTTCTGGCCTCATCCGAGCCGGTTGTTCAACCCCGATGCGCCGACCCGCATGCTCATGAGCCCGGAAATGAAACTGCGCGTTCTGCTCCGGCTCGGCGTTGATGCCGTGATCCAGCAGGTTTTTTCCCCGGAATTCGCGCAGATCACGATGGAGGAATTCCTCCCGCATCTGTTGGGCCGGCTGCCGCACCTGGCGGGCGTCTATGTGGGGGAGAACTGGCGGTTTGGCGCCGGCCGGCGGGGGGACGTGCATTTGCTGCTGGCGGAGGCGGCGAGGCATCACGTGTCGGTGCTGAGCGTCCCGCGCATCCAGTGGGACGGCGAGCCGATCAGCAGCACGCGCATCCGCGACTGTCTCGAAGCGGGCCGGATCGATGAGGTCAACATGCTCCTTGGGTATTCGTATTTTGCAGAGGGATGGGTGACTCCGGGCCGGCGGCTCGGGCGCACGTTCGGCTTTCCGACCCTCAATGTGCCCTGGGAGCCCGAGCTCAAGCCGCGCTACGGCGTCTATGCCGTGTGCGTCGCCGGCGACGCGGCCGGTCCCGCGGTGCCCGGGGTGGCGAATTACGGTTTGCGGCCCACGATCGCGGACGCCGGCGCGCCGTTGCTTGAGGCGCACCTCCTCGGCCCGTGCCCGTTTGCTGAGGGGAGCCGGGTGACGGTGGAATGGCTCAAGTTTCTCCGGCCGGAACGGAAGTTCGAAAGCGTCGGGGAACTTCGCCGGCGGATTGCCGAGGACCGGGCGGAGGCGGAGGCGTATTTCCGCCCCGGGTGAAGGTGCGGCCGCCTGCGCGCAGGCTTGCCTCGCCCGGGAAACGGGGCGATGGTCGGACGTGCGCCTGATCCGACCGCTGCAGTCCCTCGTGTCCGCGGGCGACGGCCTGATCGACCGTTTGCTCTGCGTCGCAGGTGCCGTCCTGTGTTCGCAGCTTCCGGAGTTCATCCAGCAATACCTCCAACGTCTGGGCGGGCACCTCGACGAAGCCCGGCGGCAGCTCGGGCAATTCCAGGAGATGGCGGCGAAATCGGGACTGACGTTTGACCAGCTGATGGCCAGGAGCCAGACCTCCTCCGATTGGACCGTGGCCGGTCTTGGCCGGTTGATGCATGCCACCGTTGTCCGCGTGAATGCCCTGTCAGAGGCGGATGCCGCACTCCGTGGTGCATCGGTTCTCATGCGCCCGCTGGTCTTCCTGCGCCACGTCGACCTTTCCATTGCTCGCTCAACATGGCGCGCCTTCAGGCCGGCGGTGCCGACAACGGTCGAAGGCATGTTATATGCGGCTTTCGGCATGCTGGTGATCATGGCCCTCTATCATGGCGCGGTGAGGTATCCGGTGCGCCGCGCATTGCGCAGTTGGAGGCGCCGCCGGGCCGCTCGTGATCCGGAATCGGGCATCCCCGAAAACGCCAGGTGCGGGGAACCTGTCCGTTCCAATGCACCGCCTTGAGGATACGGCGCCGGGGCGCCGACGGGACCCCCACGGCATCGGGCCTCAGGTCATGTCCTGCCCGATGCGCCCGACTGCCGCAGGGAATGGAGCAGGTAGATGGCGACGCCGACACAGATTCCGGAATCCGCGACGTTGAATGTGGGGAAAATGTAGCTTCCGAAGTGGAAATCGAGGAAGTCGATGACATGCCGGTAGAACAGCCGGTCGAGCAGATTGCCCAGGATGCCCCCGCAAAGCAGTCCGAAGCTGATCTGCACGATCCTTGCCCGAAGGCCAAGCTGGTGCCGCCACGCGAAGATCGCGATCAGCGTCGCCACGGCCAGCAGGGCAAGGGCTGAACTCCATCCGCTGAACAGGCTCCAGGCGGCGCCGGTGTTCCCGACATTTGCCAGATTGAAGAACCCCGCAATGACGACGATGTGCCCGGGCGAACCGTAGGTGGGATAGGGGAGGCGGGCGCAAATCCACGCCTTGCTGGCGCGGTCAAGCAGAAGGACGGCGGCCGCCAGGGCGAGCAGCCATCGATAGGCCAGGATGCGTTCGAAGCACGGGCGCGGCTGCGCCGCCGTGCCAGGCGGGTTCGGCATCATTCTTCAGGCTCTTCCTCGGCCAGTTTGGAACCTTCCTCAGAACGTCGTGTCCGCGAAGATGCCCGCGCGCTGGATGGAATGATGTTTGGTCTTCTCCAGCTCCTTCTGGGCCTCGGCGGAATAGCGGGTGAACGGCACCACGAGCAAACGGTCCTTGCCGATCGGCTTGCCGGTGAGCTCGCATATCCCATAGGTGCCGGCCTTGATGCGCGCGATGGCCGCCTCCACCTCTGACAGGGCCTCCTGCTCGCTCGATACAAGGCTGAGGGCGAAATCGCGGTCGAACGTATCCGTGCCGGCATCGGCCATGTGCTGGCCGTAGCCCGAGAGATCGCCGGCGTCTTCCTTGGCGGAACGCTTCAGGGTCTCCTCGGAATGTTGTCCCAGGGATTCCAATACGTGGTTGCGGAGGTCGACGAGCAGCTTGAAGTAGCGGCGGTACTTCTCGGGCACCTTCTCGGGATCATCGTCCCTCGGCGGGGCCTTGTCGGCCCTGCCCGGGCTGAAGCCGAGGATGTCGGAGAGGGAGGCCGCCTTGATGTGATTGGGAATCGGCGGCTGGCTGGAACCCTTTGAGGCGGGTTCGGCGGATAATGAGCCGGCGGAGGATTTCCCCGCCGCAGCCTCGACCGGCTTTGCCGCCTTCTTCTCATTCCTCTTCGCGATCTCGCGCACCTCGTCGAGGCTGAACGCGATCGGTTTGACCGTCTTGCGTTCGAGAATCCGGCGCTTGAGATCGTCCGCCCTGGCGGATTTCGCCGCGGGAACCGGGGTCTTCGCCGCCGGAGCACGCTTGTCAGGCGAAACCTTGGTCACCGGCGCGGCGGCTTTCGCAACGGGCTTCGCGGATTTCTTTGCGGGGACGGGCTTTTGTTTCTTGGCCATGGTTCGGAGGAGGTTGGCGGTGGGGAATTCAGGCGTTGAGGGCTTCGCAGCATCGCGGGCAGATCCCGCCAAATGCGCTCGTCGGCCCGAGGGCGGGGACCCAGCGCCAGCAGCGCGGGCACCGGACGAAGCCCCGCGCGCGCGCGGGAATGACGTCGAGGGTCAAGGTTGGGTCCGCGGCAGCCTCGATGACTTCCGCAAAAGACACATTCAGGAGTTCCGCGAGTTCGGCCTGATGCTTGAAGGCGGCTGCAAAGGTTGCGTCGTTCTTCATCCCGGAGATCCGGACCGCGGCATCCAGCGATTTCCCAATGCCCCCCTGCTGGCGCAGCAATTCCAGCCTTGCGTTCACGTCCCCGCGCACCCTGAGGATCAGATCGTCAAATTCCCGGGCCAGCCCGGCATCGGTCCATTCGGCGGGCGCCACCGGCCAATCCTGCAGGTGCACGGACCCTCCGGTGTATTCGACCCCCGCCGTGGCAAACGACCAGGCTTCGTCCGCGGTGAACGTGATGATCGGGGAGAGCACGCGGACCAGCGTATCCAGAATATGGCGCAGCACCGTCTGGGAGGCGCGGCGAAGCGGATGGTTGGCGCCCAGCGTGTACAGCCGGTCCTTCAGGATGTCGTGATAGGTCGCCGAAAGCGTCACCGCGCAGAATTGGTTGCAGAGCTGGTAAACCCGGTGGAATTCGCAGGCCTCGTAGGCCTCCGTGCACTGGCGGAGCAGCTCGGCGGTCTGGTGCAGCGCCCAGCGGTCGAGCGCGCCCATGCGGCTGACCGGCACCGCGTCGAGTTCCGGCTTGAAATCGTAAAGGTTGGAAAGCTGGAACCGGAAGCTGTTGCGCAACAGCCGGTAGGTCTCGCCCACATGCGAGAGGATCTCCCGGGAGATCGGGATGTCGTCGCGGAAATTCTGCGACGATATCCAGAGGCGCATGACATCGGCGCCGTACTCCGCGATGTAGGAGTCGCTGGTCTGGGGCTTTTCGTAGGTGTTGCTCTTGGAGATCTTCCGGCGCTCCTCGTCGACGATGAAGCCGTGGGTGAGGACGGCCCGGTACGGCGCGCCGCCGCAGGCGATCACGCCGGTCCAGAGCGAGGATTGGAACCAGCCCCGATGCTGGTCGCTGCCCTCGAGGTAAAGATCGGCCGGCCACCGGGTCCCTCCCACGCCCCGGCGCAGCGTGGCTATATGGGTCGATCCGGAATCAAACCAGACATCGAGGGTATCCCGGCCGCAATACAGTGGGGATTGCTCGCGCCAGTCGGAGGGCAGAGGTATTCCAGCAAGAAGTCCGACCGTCGAACCCGTTTCTGCAGCATCAAACCAGATGTTTGTACCTTCGCTTTCGACCTTGTCGGCAATCGCCCGGACGACTCCGGCATCCAGATACGCCCTTCCCCGGCCGTCGAAGAATGCCGGGAGCGGCACGCCCCACGAGCGCTGCCGGCTGATGCACCAGTCGGGTCGCGACTCGACGGCGCTGCGGATGCGCGCCTCGCCCCATGCCGGGATCCACTGGACCTTTCCGATGGCGTCCAGGGCGGCCTGGCGCGCACCCCCCTTGTCGAGCGAAACGAACCACTGGTCGACCGCGCGAAAAACGATGGGCGTCTTGGAACGCCAGCAGTGCGGATAGCTGTGGGCGAGTTCCTGCCTGGCCAGCAGCGCGCCGGCATCCGCCAGTTTCTTCAGCACCGCGACATTGGCCGGCGAGGTGCGCTTTCGGGCCAGATCATCGACCGTTTCGAGCGTGGTCAAGCCCACCAGGTCGGCCGGGATACGCCCGTCGTCCACGAAGCGGCCGTCACCGCCGACCGGGCAATAGATCTCAAGGCCGTACTTGAGTCCGGTAAGATAGTCATCATAGCCGTGACCCGGTGCGGTATGCACGCAGCCCGTGCCGCTATCCGTCGTAACGTACTCCGCGAGCACGACGGGCGAGGCCCTGTCGATGAACGGATGTCGGGCCTGAAGGTGTTCGAGAGCCTTTCCCGGCGGCTTATGCACGATGTGCGGACTCATCGCAGCATGACCACCTTTGACCCATTCACTATCGATCAGACTCTCGTGCCAGGCATCCTTGCACACCAAGTACCCTGTTTCTTTGCAAAAGGTGCCCAAGAGCGCTTCAGCAATAATGACCCGGTCTTGGAGACCATCGAGGACAACATAGACCAAATCCGGATGCACCGCGATCGCCAGGTTCGCCGGAATCGTCCACGGCGTCGTGGTCCATATGACGATGAACAGCGGCTTGTCGGCGGGCAGGCCAAATTTCCGGGCCTCCGCAGGAGGAACCGGGAATTTGACCCAGATCGACGGGCTGGTGTGGTCCCTGTACTCGACCTCTGCCTCAGCCAGTGCGGTTCTGAACGGAATGGACCAATAGACCGGCTTCTTGGCGCGGTAGACCAGACCCTGCTCGATGAACGCGGCAAACGTTCGCAGGATGTCTGCCTCGAAGGCCGGATCCTTGGTCCGGTATTCGTGCTTCCAATCCGCCAGAACGCCAAGACGCCTGAACTGGTTTCTCTGTTTCTCGATCCAACCTTCCGAGAAATCACCGCAGTATTTGCGCAGTTCGACCGTGGTAAAGACTGCATCTTGTTTCCCGGATTCACGCAACGCTCTGGCGGCTTTCTGCTCGATCGGCAGACCGTGGCAGTCCCAGCCCGGCACGTACGGCGTGCGGAAGCCGCGGAGCGATTTGTAGCGAAGGATGATGTCTTTCAGCGTCTTGTTGAGCGCGGTCCCGATGTGAACGTCGCCATTGGTGAACGGGGGCCCGTCGTGAAGCAGGAAAACCGGCGCCCCGGCGCGCCGGTTTTGGACGGCGTCGTAGAGTCCGAGCTTTTCCCAGTGTGCCAGGCGCGCGGGTTCCCGCTGCACGAGACTCGCGCGCATCGGGAAATCCGTTCGGGGCAGTTGCAGCGTGTCTTTCAGCTCTTGCGCCATTCTGGAAAAAGCGCGTGAGGCTACTCCAAGTCCCTCCTGAGTCAAGGGAAGAGGATGCCCCGGGGAACGGTCGCATGGTTTTCCGTTTCGATCCGGATCGGGCCGGTGAGCGGTGAAGATGCTTTTTGCCGACAATCCGGGAAAAATCTGCCTGCGACAGGGCCGGAATGACCTTTTCGAACTCCTCCATCGGGACCCCGCGCCCGCCTGAGCGCTTCATTTGCTGATCATGCCCTGAAAACAAAAAACCCTGGGCTTCGGCGCGATGGCGCCCGACCCTCTGCCATGCAGTTCTTCCGCCCCAAACGGGCGCCACTCCATTGCGCAGGGCTGCATGACGTGATCCAGCGGGAGCGGCGCGGTGTCGACCGCGGACGAATTGCGCGGCGGACGCGCGATCCGGCGTCAGCCCAGGGCCTTCTTGATCAACTGCTCGGTCGTGGCGGCCGGCCCCAGCGAGATCCACGCCTGACGGACGACCTTGTCGGCGTCGGCGGCCTTGTAGCCGAGTGCAATGAGGGCCATCACTGCGTCGCCCTGGGCGTTCGCCGCTCCGGCTCCGGAAACAGTGGAGGGCCCGGGCGCCGCCGCGGGGCGCCGGAAGTGGGGACAAACAGGTCTTTCAGTTCAATCACCAGGCGCTCCGCCGTCTTCCGGCCGATACCCGGGCACTTGGCCAGGGTGGCCACATCGCCGGCGGCGATCGCGCGCTGCAGCATCGGCAGCGAGAGGCGGCTCATCACGCTGAGCGCCATCTTCGGGCCGACTCCGGTCACCTTCTCGATCAACAGCCGGAAGAAATCGCGCTCCGCGGCCGTGGCGAAACCGTAGAGCGTCTGGGAGTCCTCGCGAAAGACGACGTGCGTGTGGAGCCGCACGGTGGACCCCGGGGCCGGAAGCTTCTCCGCCGTGGTCGTCGGGATGCACACCTCATAGCCGATGCCGTTGATCTCGACCACCGCGACGAGCGGCGAGGCCGTGGCCAGCATCCCCTGCAGGCTGGTGATCATCGGTTCAGTCCCGCAGACCCAACACGTCCTGCATGTCGAAAACACCCGCCGGCTGCGAGACAACCCATGCCGCCGCGCGGAGGGCGCCGCGGGCCAGGATTGCGCGGTCCGAAGTCCTGTGGGTGAGCTCGATCCGCTCGCCAAGGGCTGCGAAGATGACGGTGTGATCGCCGACGACGTCTCCGCCGCGCAGGGAATGGACGCCCACCTCCTGCGGCGGGCGCGCGCCGGTGATGCCTTTGCGGCCGTAGCGGAGCGCCTCCGCTGTAAGCTTGCGCTCCTGCAGGATGATCTCGACCAGGCGGGCCGCCGTGCCGCTGGGGGCGTCGGCCTTGAAACGATGGTGCATCTCCACCACCTCGGCATCGTACCCGCCGTCGAGAATGTGCGCCGCCCGCTGGGTGAGATGGAACAGGACGTTCACGCCGACCGAAAAATTGCCGGCCCAGACGCAGGGCACCCTGCCGGCGGCCGCGAGCAGGTTTTTTTTCTCCTCCGGATCATGACCGGTGGTTCCGATCACGATGGGCTTGCGGTTTTCCACGGCCAGCCGGATCAGGCCTGCCGAGGCGGCGGGCGTGCTGAAATCCACGATCACGTCGCAGTTCCCGAGGCCGGCAGGAATCGGGTCGCCCAGGTCGACGGCGGCGCCGATGGAGCATCCGGCCTCCGGCGCGGCGCGGATTACGGCCTGGCCCATGCGGCCGCGCGCCCCGTTGAGAAAAAGGGTGAGGGACATGGCGCGGGGCGGCTAGAGGGCAAAACGAGCCAGCACCTGCTTCAGCGCCGCGGCGCCGGGGGCACTGAGTTCACAGAGCGGAAGGCGGACCTCGGGGGAGCCGATGCGGCCGGCTTCCGCAAGCGCCGCCTTGATGGGCGCCGGATTCGTTTCGATGAACAGCGCCTTGAAGAGCGGGTAGAGCCGCCGGTGCAGGCGGGCGGCCGCCGGGAAATCTCCATCGAGCGCCAGGTGGGAGAGCCTGACCAACTCGCGCGGCAGGAGGTTGGAGGCGACGCTGATGATCCCCTCGGCGCCCACGGCCATGAAGGGCAAAGTAAGGGCGTCGTCGCCGCTGAGGACGACCAGGTCGCGGCCCAGGGCGAGCTTGAGCTGGTCAACACGGTCAACCGAACCGCCGGCCTCCTTGATGTAGCGAACATGCGGATATTTCGCCCGCAGGCGCTCCACCACCGGCACTCCGATCTCGATGCCGCAACGGCTCGGGATGGAATAGAGGATGATCGGCCGGTCCGTCGCCTCGGCGACCCGCGCGAAGTGGCGGAAGAGCCCCTCCTGGGTCGGGCGGTTGTAGTAGGGCGCCACGACGAGCATGGCATCCGCCCCGGCCTCGTGCGCCGCGCGCGTGAGATCGAGCGCCTCCAGCGTGGAGTTCGAGCCCGTGCCGGCGACGACCGGCACGCGCTTCGCCGCCGTTTCGATCACGCAGCGCACCACGTCCATGTGCTCCTCGTGGGTGAGCGTTGCCGATTCCCCGGTCGAACCCACGGGGACAAGGCCGTCGATTCCGCATTTTACCTGAAAATTGACAAGGAACCGAAGGTCGTCATAGGCGACCTTTTCCTGCCGGAAGGGCGTCACGAGCGCTGTGAGGGTGCCGGTGAGGGGGCGCAACTTCATGTCGGGATAAGATGTTGGAATGTAGCCTTGCTGAACAAAGCAGACACTCCTACAAAAAGCACATCCTTTTTTCGGCCGCCTTTACCCTCCTCCGCCATGGATCCCGTCGAACTCTTCAACGAAGTCTTGAAACTCGCCGTCGATGCCGATGCGAGCGACATCGTCGTCAAATCAAACAAGCCGGCCTATTTCAGGATCAGCGGCCGGCTCAAGCTCGTCGACATGGACCCGATCGAGAGCGACATGGTGCGGGGGTTCATCAACACGACGGTGCCCCGCAACTTTCGCACGATGTGGGAAAACGCCGCCCAGGTCGACTACGCGTATGCCGCGGCGGACATCGGCCGCTTTCGCGTCAACGCCTTCCAGCAGCGCGGCACCGCGAGCATCGTGTTCCGCTATGTCAAGAGCCGCCCGCCGACGTTCGAGCAGCTGAACCTCGATTCGGATGTCCTGATCCGGCTCGCCAATTCAAAGGACGGAATCCTTCTCGTGTGCGGGGCCACCGGTTCGGGCAAGAGCTCGACCATGGCGGCGATGTTGAACTGGATCAACCAGAACCTCGACCGCCACATCATCACGATCGAAGATCCCATCGAGTTCACGTTCACCGACGACAAATCGATCTTCGAACAGCGCGAGATCGGCATCGATGTGCCTGATTTCCCCCTGGCGATCCGGGCGGTGCTGCGCCAGAACCCCGACATCATCCTCATCGGCGAGATGCGCGACAAGGAGACGATCGAGACGGCGATTTCCGCCGCCGAGACCGGCCACCTGGTTTTCTCGACCATGCACGCGGCGACCACCCAGCAGGCGCTGACCCGGTTGTTCGAGTTCTTCCCGGCCGACCAGATCGCCCACGCGCGCCGGCAGGTGTCGGGCGCCATCCGCGGTTTCATCTGCCAGAAGCTGATGCCGGCCCTCGAGGGCGGCGGGCGCTACGCGGCGCTGGAGATTCTCGTGGCCGACGCGACGGTCCGCAATCTCCTCCTTGAAGGCCATTTTGAGAAGATCCAGCAGATGCTCGAAACCGGCGACGAATCCGGATCGAGATCGTTCAACAGGGACCTTTTCCGGCTTATCAAGGCCGCCAAGATCAGCAAGGCCGAAGGCCTGCGCTTCTCGCCGAATCCACAGGCGCTCGACATGAATCTCAAGGGGATCTTCGTGAAGTAGGGCGGTTGAGCGGGCCGCGGCTGGCGCCAAGGGGTCTTTCCTCTCTCTCGTCATCGTCTCCATCCGCACCATGGCTGGCCGGACCTGCAAAACCAGAAACCCGGACGCATGAGAACAGTGCCGATGACCGCGGCCGTGATGGCCGCATTGATTGCGGCGGCCTGGGTTGGCGCCGAAGATGAGCCGCCGCCGCTCGATCAAATCAAGGGCGAACTCAAGGCCGCGAAATCCGGCGCTGCGTCTGAGCTCAATGCCCCGTCGGGAGGCCCCTCCGTTGGGATCCCCGCATTGCGCGCGGCGGCCGAGGAACCGGCGCCGGTTCCATCCGCTCATCCTGCTGTTGCCCCGGGAAAACGCGCGCCGGATACCCAATGGCTCGTGCACGCGATGGAGCGGCCCCGGACCGACGCGGATCCGCGGCGCCACGACCTCCAGCCCGGCCGCCAGCCGGCAGACGCTGCGCCGCATGCTTCCGACGATCCGGATTTCATGCTTTATCTCTACCGCGAGCAGGAGATCAGGGACCGCGCGCAGCGGGCGCCCTCTCTGCGGGATGCGGAATCACCGGCGTCAAAGGCAGGCGACGTGGGGTCGTTCTCCGATCTGCTCCAGCATTGGATTTCGCCGCACGACCTGGTGTTGTTTGGAATGGCGCCGGGCGCTCCCGCAACCGCGGACGGCGCCTTCGCTCCGCAGGGATTGCCGTCCGGCGCCGCTGTGACTGAGGCGCCTGTGGCGCCCCCGAAAGGCAATCCGTTTCTCGATGCGCTCCGGCAGGAGCCGCCGGCGGGGCCCGGTCCGGCGGCTGGTTCCCCGCCGGTCGCCGCCGCCCCGGCCGCGCCGCCACAGCCTGACAGCCTTCCGGGGCCGATGCCCTCGGCGGATGCGCCCCCTCCGCGCCGGGATTCGGCGGCGCCGCCGCCCTCGCATGAGGCGGATGAAAAGAAATATTTCCCGCAGCTTGACCGCTTTTAAGGCTTGGATTTTGGGCGGGGGGCCGGTTTAACGACCGCCTTTCCGCCATGTCACGCGCACTTCTTTTTGCCGGTCAGGGAGCCCAGAAGGTGGGCATGGGCAGGTCCCTGTGTGCGGGGTCGGCCGGCGCCCGCGCCCTTTACGAGGAAGCGAACCGGGTGCTCGGCTGGGACCTGATCCGGATCTGTTTCGAGGGCCCCGACGCGGAGCTCACGCAGACGCGAATCTGCCAGCCGGCGCTCTTTGTCCACGGCATGGCGCTGCATGGGATCCTGCAGGAGCAGGGCCGGCTGGACGGCGTGGCGTTTGCGTTTGGGCTCAGTCTCGGGGAGATCACCGCCCTGACCGCCGCCGGCGTCTTTGACTTTGCCACGGGCCTGCGCGTGGTCGCGGAACGCGGCCGCCTGATGCAGCTGGCGTGCGAGCAAAGCAGCGGCACGATGGCCAGCGTCATCGGTGAAGAGCGGGGCAAGGTTGACGAACTCTGCCGCGAATTCGGGGTTGAGATGGCCAATCTCAACTGTCCGGGCCAGATCGTCATCTCGGGCGAGAAGACCCGGATCGGCGCGGCGATCGCCGCAGCCCGGGACCGCGGCATGAGGAAGGTCATCCCGCTCAACGTCGCCGGGGCGTACCACAGCCGCCTCATGGAGCCGGCCCGGGCCGCGTTTGCCGCCTGTCTCGATGGCGTCGTCTTCAACCGCCCCAATCTTACGGTCTTCACCAACACCACCGGGCGGACGGTCGCCGGGCCCGACGAGATTCGCGCGGCGCTTGTGAAACAGGTGGTTTCTCCCGTGCTGTGGGAGGATTGCATGCGCGGCGCGGCGGCCGCGGGCGCGACCGAGTTTTGGGAGCTTGGGCCGGGGGCGGTCCTGGCCGGCCTCGTGCGGCGCATCGACCGGGATTGGCCCGTGCGGAGTTTCGCGGAGTGGGCCGATTTCGCCGCTTGAAAGCAGCGGAGGGCTGCCTCAAATTGGCTGTTTTCATCCGCACCCGACGCCAACGGCTGGCCGGGATGCCCACCGCACGCCGCCATGGACGTCACCCTCAAACGCAATTTCTGCATCATCGCCCACGTCGATCACGGCAAGACGACGCTCTCCGACCGGCTGCTCGAATTCACCCACACGGTCACGGAGCGGGAAATGAAGGACCAGTTGCTCGACTCCATGGATCTGGAGAAGGAGCGGGGCATCACGATCAAGATGCACCCGGTGACCATGAGCTACCCGGCGCAGGACGGGAAGACCTATCAACTCAACCTGATGGATACGCCGGGTCACGTGGACTTTTCCTACGAGGTGTCCCGTTCCCTCGCGGCCTGCGAGGGCGCGCTCCTGCTGGTCGATGCGGCCCAGGGCGTCGAGGCGCAGACCGTTGCCAACGCCCACCTGGCGTTCGGCCAGAAGCTCAAGATCATCCCGGTGATCAACAAGATCGACCTTCCGAGCGCCAACCTCGATCTCTGCACGCGCCAGCTGGAGGACATCCTCGCCATTCCCGCCGAGGAGGTGATCCTGGCGAGCGGGAAATCGGGCATCGGCATCAGCGAAATCCTGGAGGCGATCGTCGCGCGGGTGCCGCCGCCGCGCTGGGCGGACCCTCCGGCCACCCGCATCCTCGTGTTCGACTCGAAGTATGACTCCTACCGCGGCGTCATCGCCTTCGTCCGGGTGTTCTCGGGGGCGATCAAGGCGGGGGACATGATGATGCTCATGAGCACGGGACAAAAGGCGGAGGTGAAGGAGGTCGGAGCCTTTCATCCCAAAATGGAACCGTGCGACGAACTGGGGGCCGGCGACGTCGGCTACGTCGTGAGCACGATCAAGGCCACGGGGGATATCAAGATCGGGGATACGATCACCCAGGCCACCCGGCCCGCCACGGCCATGCTGCCCGGCTACAAGGAGGTGCACCCGATGGTCTACTGCGGTCTGTATCCGCTGGAAACCCAGGACTACGAAAAGCTCAAGGCGGCTGTCGCCCGCCTGCGGCTCAACGACTCGGCGTTTGTCTTCCAGCCCGAGACTTCCGTCGCGCTCGGGTTCGGGTTCCGCTGCGGCTTTCTCGGCCTCCTGCACATGGAGATCATCCAGGAGCGCATCCGCCGCGAACACGACGTGGACATCATCTCCACCTTTCCGAGCGTCGTCTACAAGGTGACGGTGCACGGGGGCGAAACCTTCGAGGTGGACAATCCGATCAATCTGCCGGATCCGTCCTCGATCGAGGCGATTTATGAGCCGACGCTCACGGCGTCCCTCCACATCCCCAACTCCTGCCTGGGAGACATCCTCAACCTCGTCATGGAGAAGCGGGGGACGTGCGATCGCACGACGACGCTGGACGCCTCGCGCGTCATGCTGACCTGCGTGCTGCCGCTCAACGAGATCCTCGTCGATTTCAACGACCGGTTGAAGAGCATCACCCGCGGCTACGGTTCGATGGACTACGAATTGGGCGAGTACCGGGTGTCCGATCTCGTGCGGATGGACATTCTCGTCAACGGCGAGCCTGTGGACGCGTTCGCCAGCATCGTCCACCGGTCGAAGGCGGAGGGACAGGGGCGGATCCTTTGCGAAAAACTCGCGGAGATCATCCCGGCCCAGATGTTCAAGATAGCCGTCCAGGCGGCGATCGGCGGCAAAATCATCGCCCGGGACAACGTCCGGCAGATGCGCAAGGATGTCACCGCGAAATGCTACGGCGGAGACATCACGCGGAAAAAGAAGCTGTTGGAGAAGCAGCGGGAAGGGAAAAAGAAGATGAAGCAGATCGGCAGGGTTTCGATTCCGCCCGATGCCTTTATCCAGGTTCTCAAGAACAACAATTAGCCCCGGACCCACCGTGTTTGGATTCTTTTTTTCGACCGAACGCAAAATGCGGGAGAATGCCAGGAACTGGCTGCTGCTCGCGGACAAGATCCTCCATTATCGGCGCGACCAGCTCACCGAGGCGCAACTGCAGGCGTTGCGGGAGAGGATTGCCGCCTTGAAGCTGAAGCTGGATCAGCGGGCCGACGCGGCGCGGCTGAAGCTGGGGATCGAATCGCTGGAAGGCATGCTGCAACAGATCGGAGGGACGTTTTATCCCAAGTCGGCGATGGTGGAGAACGTGGAGTTCTTCATGGTGGCCGCGATCATTGTGCTGGGGATCCGCACCTATTTTCTGCAGCCGTTCAAGATCCCGACCAACTCGATGTGGCCGAGTTATTACGGGATGACGCCCGAGGTGTTCAAGGGACGCGCCGAAGAGCCGGGGATCCTGGCCACGGGTGTCCGCTTCCTGGCGTTTGGAGCGAGGCCGCACCGCCTGGACGCGCCGGCGGACGGCGAAGTGCTGATTCCCATCGGCGGGGCTGAAAGCCGCGGCTATGTGCACAGCGAGATCGTCGACGGCTTCTCCTGGCTGGTGATTCCGGCGAAGCTGCGGGAGTGCACGTTGTTTGTGGACGATGAACCGGTGAAGGTGCGGGTGCCGCTGGACTTCGATCTCGACTGGCTGGTCTACAACGCGTTTTTTTCGGCGGGGGGGAGTTATGTGCCGGAAAACTTCCGCACGCAGATCCGCGAGAAGATCGACAGCAGGAATTTTGATGTGCGGGTTGTGGACGGCGAAAAACTGTTCTGCATCAAGACGGGGAGGCACATGCGGGCGGGCGATCGCGTGCTGTCTTTCGACGTCATGACGGGCGACCAGCTTTTTGTGGACCGGATCAGCTACCATTTCATGCGGCCGCCGGTCGGGAGCGGTCTTGTCTTTCGGACGGGGAACATCGAGGGGCTGAAGCACGAGGACGGGGACCAGTATTTCGTGAAACGCCTGGTGGGCGGGCCGGGCGATACGCTCGAGATCAAAGACTTTGCCCTCTATCGCAACGGCAGCCCGATTGCGGGCGCGGCGGTTTTTGAGAAAAACGCGCGGAGACAGGGAGATTATGTCGGGTATCGGAACGTGGGCGGACTGGCTGACGGAAGGACGATGACGGTGCCGCCGCATGCGTTTCTGGGGCTGGGTGACAACTCGGCAAACAGCAAGGACGGGCGTTATTGGGGATTCGTTCCTGAAAAGGATGTGATTGGCCGGCCGCTGTTCATCTATTATCCGTTCACACGCCGGTGGGGTCCGGTGCGGTAGGTGCGGTCGCATGGCTTTGGCCGGGCCGCGCCCGTCCCGGGGTGGCAGTCGGCGTCCGCGGAGCTTTGCCTAGCTGCTATCTCCTCAAACCCTCTTTTTCTTGCACGGTTTCCCTATGCCGCGAGGCAGGTGAGTTGGTGCGTGCGTTCTTCACCGGACCAAATCAGATCCACGAATGCACCAGCCGTCGCCAAGCCTATGGCCGGCAGGCACCAATGGGCACGAATTACTTCGTCCGTCCATTCGTGCAGATTCGTGTCGATTCGTGGGCAAAGTTTTGTTCTGCGGTTGAAACGGATCGGAATTGAACGCGGCGCCCACGAATGCACACCAATGGTTACGAATTTCCGATCCACTCGCTGGCGCGAGGCCGCTTCGGGAATCTGTTTTCTGCCAAGCCAGGCGTTCCATGAGCGCGCAGTTCATCACCCGCTTCAACCGGCGATCAATACCTCGGGTTGCTTAGAAGGCGGTAATAAATAAAGGTATCAAGTGGAAGTCTGAGGGTGAGGCGCAATGACATCGTTCCACTCTCCGTGGAACCGGTTGGGTTTAACATTCACCTGCTTCATCTCCTCGGCGGATATTTTTCTTCCTGTGGGATACTTGCGACGGTCCAGCCGACAGGTCACCGTCAATCCTTTGGCGGTCGTAGTTCCGGCAATCAGATTCACGATGGTCTGGTAGTCCCGCAACGGCTCACCCCGCCAGTTCGAGGAAATGAACGAGAATAACCGGTGTTCGATCTTGTTCCACTTGCTGGTGCCCGGCGGAAAGTGGCAGACCGACAACGACAGCCCGCTCTGATCGGCAAAACTCTGCAACGCCAATTTCCAGAGTCGTAAACGCCAACCATTGCTGCCCCCGCCATCGGCGGTGATCAGCAGCGTGTGCGTGTCCGGATAGAGGGCGCGGCCTTCCAAACGCCACCAACCGTGAATCGAAGCGACCGCAAAAGCTCACGTGTCATGGTCGGTGCCCACGTTCACAAATCCCGTGTTCCGCCCCACGTCATAGATGCCGTATGGGTAGGCCCGCGGCACCTCCGGACCTGGGAAGTCGTGCCCCTGAACCGAGGGGGGGTGTTTGGCCGGAAGCCATTGCTGGCCGCGATTGGCGTAGTTGCCCACCAGTTCCTTTTTCTTGGTGTCCACCGAAATGACCGGCCACCCTGCCGCCAACGCCCGTTTCACGCTCTGGTTGATATACCGAAACTGGGCGTCCCGGTCCGGGTGGTCACCGCCTTCCTCCAGCTTCCGATTGCTTTGCAGACTGTAGTTCTGTTCGTGCAGCAGTTGGGCGACTCGCACATAGCTGGCGGGATGGCGTTGGCGGCTCAATTCGCCGGCCAGTGTCCGCGTGCTCTTGCAGACCCACCGGAGGGCAGATTCGGGATCGCCACGGGTTCCGCCCTCAATCAGATCGTCCAGCGCGGCCAGCAGGCCCGGGTCCGTGACCGTGAGGTTTTTGCGCCCAGCGCCAGGGCGTCGGATGCGTTCGGCCAGCGAGGAGTCCCCTTGCTCGATCTCACCCATGCCCTTGGTGATGGCTTTCCGAGATAACCCACTGGCCCGATGGACCAGGGAGACTCCGCCATAACCCAATTGGATCGCTTCGTTCGCGGCCGTCAAGCGCCGGGTCCGCTCATTTAAAAGTGGCCAAATGCCTCTCAATTTCTGTCGCAGCATCCCAAGAGAACTCATGCGCGACTCTCATATCACGACCCGGTTACCGGACGCGCTTCTTCGTGAGGCCGGGAATCACGGGCCTGGCGCGGGCCTACGGCTACCGCGGCGAGATTACCGATCCGGGCCTTCTGCAAAAGCGGATCGAGCTCGACATGAGTTATGTGACTCAGTGGTCGATCTTCCTGGACCTTCAGATCATCGCCCGCACCGCACGGCACGTCATTTTCCCGCCCAAGACGGCGTATTGAAACCGGGCGGCGCGGCGGGGCGGGGGCGGGGGCGGAGCGGTCGCGGAACCGTCCCGGCGGATGCGCCGGAGCCAGGGCGGACGAGCACCCCGCGCGCTGCTCACGCATGCCGCCGCCACCCGTTGTTGTCCGTCAGTTCTCCGCCGAATGCAGGCCTCCCGCGCCGGCGCGAAAGTCGACGTTCATCCGCTCCGGATCGCCCGGGCGGGCCTGCGAGCAATTCCACAGGCACGCGCCGCAATAGACGCATTTTTCGCGGTCGAACGCGGGCACGCCATCCGGTCCCGGGGTGATCGCCTGGCCGGAACACGCGTCGATGCAGATGCGGGCGCCGCACTGCCGGCAGAGCGCGGGATCGATGAACACCACGTGGTCGGCATAACCGCCGGGCGCCTGGACCTTCCCGCCCATGAGCAGCGCGTCCTGGTGCGAGACGAGCAGCCTGCCGTCGAACGGAATCGCAGGCCAGCCTGACCGGTCCATCAGGGCGTCGTGCAGCGGGGCGCCTTTCGCTTCGCACCCGGCGCGCAGCCGCGCGAGCTCCGCCGGCGGGATACGGCCCTTGTAATACTGCTCGACCTTCGGAAGACGCCGGTGCGGAGGCATCGGCCGGCCGCGCAGATTCAGGCGGCCCCCGGTCAATCCCGTCAGGCCCATGCCGATCAGGCCGGTCACGACCCCGCGCTGAAACCCGTTGCGGGCGCGTTCCGCCACCAGGCCCTCGCGCTCGACCCAGCTCGCGCGGCGGCGGGCGACATAGGCGGCGTCCAGGTTTTCCCTGGTAAACGGCCTGCCTGCCTTCAGCAATTCGAGAATGGCTTCTGCAAGTTGCGCGCCCGTGGCCCACGCCTCGTCGATGCCGGAGCCCGTAAGGACGTTCGTGCTTCCGGAGCCTTCGCCGATGCGCGCGTACCCGTCGCCGACCAGGTGGGGCTCGCCGCGGCGGCCGGACTCCTGCAGGGTCTTCGCGCCCCACGAGCGCAGCGTGCCGCCCTTGAGGAAGCGCCAGAGGTACGGGTGCATCATCCAATGCTGCAGGTAGCGGTAGGCGGTGCGGACCGGGTTGTCGAACCACGACGGCACGAAGATTCCGAGCGAGGCGATTTGCCCCGGGTGCACGTACATGAACCCGAAGATCTCCGGCTCGGGATAGCCGAAGGTGTGAAACACCGTTCCGGCCTCCAGGTCCACGCCGGCCGGCAGGTCGACGACGAACTTCATGCCGACGGCCCAATCATGCTGATGGTTGCCCTCGGGCAGGCCGAAGCGCTCGTCGAGCTGGAGGCCGATCGCGCCCACGGGGCCGTCACCGACCACGGTAAGGGCCGCGCGGATGTCCATTCCCGGCATGAAGCCGCCGGCCGGAGCTCCCTTTTTATCCGTCCCCTGATCGATGAGCCGCACGCCGGCGACGCGGCCGCCTTCGACCAGCGGACTTGCGACGGGCGTTGAGGGCCAGACTTGCACGGCGCCGGAGCTCATCACCTGCGCGCCCACCCATTGCATGAACTGGCCCATCGAGAGAATCAGGCCGTCGTGCTTGCGCAGGAACGGCGGCACCCAGGGCAGGTTGACGGCATGGTGCTCGTAGGGCAGCGCCCACCGGAATGCGCGGATCAACCCGTCGGCCGAGCGCAGTGCCAATGATCGCCGGCTGGCGCCGATCGGATCGAGGAGGTACGCGACGCGCTCGTGCTTCACGGGCGCGGCCATGGGGATCTGGGCCGGATCGAACCCGGGGAAACTCGCCTTGATGCTGCGGCCCGGCGTGACCACGCCCGATACGCCGAAGCCAAGGTCGTCCGCGCGTTCGTAGCAGATGACCTGGAGCGGCATCCCGGGCGCCGCAGCGCTTCCGACCACCGGCATGCCGTCCTCCTTCGTCAGTTTCGGCGCCAGCGTCGTGAGAAAACCGCCCATCGCCGGCCCGAAGCCGACGCAGACGATGTCGACGTTCATCGACTGGCGGTCGGGGGCGGACAAGGATTCAGGGAAATCTGGAACCACAGAGGACACGGAGCTCACAGAGGGATGGGAACGGACAAATCACCTAAGCAGGACGCTGAAGGAAGGAGGCGGAATGGAGCAAGAGGCGAGGACACTGATATCACGGACTGCAGGGGATTCATGGTCGATCGAACCGAACCGACAAGCATTCCTCCGGCGTAGGGGCGCGATCTTGCCTGCCGTGCCGTAGCCTTGCGAAGGCTGGTCGCGCCCTTTTGGGAGGGCGCAGCAAGTCTGCGCCCCTACAGATGGAACGCAGCTGAGAATCAATCCGCGCTGTCGGTGAGGGCGGACAGGAGAGTAGCGCCAGTCTTCGCCTGGCGAATCGCCGGTCACAGACTGGCGCCACCTTTGGTTGCGGCTCTGCTGCGCCAGGCAGATTCGTGTATATTCGTGGGCGAAATCTTATCATCGCATTCGGTTGCGGCGAAGCCGCCCTAGGAACTCTGTGGTGCAAACCCCGCGGCTACCGCGGGTAGTCCAGCGCCTCGGGGATCATGACCGTCGTCAGCGCATCGGCGGCGCGGTCCTTGGCGAGGCGCGAACCGGCGAGGCAGGCGTCGACTTTCAGGCGCAGTTGCGCGAACGCATCGAGCGCATCGGCGGCCGGCCCCGGGCAGCAGCATCTGTCCGCGGAACAACTTCCGGCCGCGTTGTAGCCGTGGATGAGCTCGGCGCAGATGCGGGCGGACTCGCCGGCCGCGCCGGCCGCCTGCACCGCGCAGAGATCGGAGAAGAAGTTGACGGTTCCGGCCAGGCCCTCTGCGACAACGGGATTCTCGGGGCCGCGGCGCTCGAGTTCGAGCACGTCGAGGATCTGGAACCGCGAGGCGAGCAGCCAGCACAGCGCGTCGGCCAGCGGGAACACGACGCCGTGGCGGTTGCCGGAGAACAGCTTCGCGCCGTTGGCATCCTTCGCGCCCTGCAGGTGCTGCAGCGTCCACAGCCAGAGCTCCACTGCGTTGGCGAGCGTGCAGGCGCCGATGTCGGGCTTCCGCGCGGCGATCGCGCGAAGGTCGGCGATCCACGAGCGGAACAGCGCGAGGAAGACCTCGTTGGTCATGGTGACTGAGATCTGGCGGCGCTGGACGGCCTCGGGGCCCTCGTACGTGGCCTCGAGCTGCGCATCCATCCATTTCTGCCCGAGGAATCCGGGGCAATCCTCGGTGACGCCGTAGCCGCCCATGAGGCTGACGGCCTCGCGCATCACCGTGGCGCCGTGGCCGGTGTTCCAGAGCTTGGTGGCGGGGCAGAGGATGTTGGCCTGGCAATCGAGCAGGAGGTACTGGACCAGCGTGTCGGCCTTGAGGGCCTCGTAGCGCGCGGCGTCCCGCGCATCGGCGGGCTGGGCGGAGAGGGCGATGAATTCGACCGCCTGTTTCGCGACGGCGCGGAACGCCTTCATCTGGGCCATGCCGCCGGCGATCCCCTGCGCGGCGAAGACCTCGTCCTTCTTTTTCTCGATCGGATCGAGTTGGTCGAACAGGCGGGCGGCGGCCATCCCGAGCGAGGAGGCGGCCTCTCCCGTCGCCCAGACGTTGACGAGGCGCTGCAGGCAGTCCTCCTTCTGCTGCAGGCCGAGTTCGAAGCGCGGCATGCCGGGATTGACGCTGGCGGCGCCGCGGAAGCGGTTCCGCTGGTACCGGATGACGGGCTCGACGGCGGAGAGCAGCTTTGCGGCGGTCATGACGCCCACCGTCACGCGCGTGCGGCGGAAGACCGCCTCGATGATCTCGCCGTGGCTGTACCGGGGGATGATCACGCCGTCCTTCACGGTGTAGCCGCCGATGATCCGGCTCGCCGGGACGGTCATGCTGAACGCTGGATCCTGCGTCGAGGAGAGCTGGTGCACCATCTTGTGCGTGGGCGCGCCGCGGTCGTAGACGCCCGGATCGGTCTCCTCAAGGATGATCATGCAGCTCGATTTGATCCTCGGGTCGTCGGTGTCCACAGCCACCGTCGTGAAATTGGCGAAGGCCATGTTCGTTATGAACCGGGCGCGTTTGTCCACCTTGAGCAGCGGCTCCCGGCCCTCCTTCCATTCAGCGATGCGCACCTTTCCGGCGAGCAGCCCGGTCTCGACGCCGACGTAGGGCAGCGGCTCGGTGAGGCTGAATGCGCCGCGCCACGCCCGGCGGTCCTCGAACGGCCGGGGCGGCACGCACCGGCTCATGTAGTGGTCGCGCTGCTGCGGGGTGCCCCGTTCGTGAATGGGCTCGAGGGCGAGGTTTCCGGCCAGGCTGCCGGTCGCCGCGCCGGCGTCGACCCACGAGAGCTCGAAGGCGACCAGGGAAAGGACGAGGTTCTTCGGGCCCTCGATGAATCCGCCCTGGGCCGGGTCCATGAAGCACGTTGTGATGCCGGCCTCATCGTAGGCATTGAGCAGCCCGGCCTTTTCGGCGGTCCACTCGTGGGTGTTCCGGGCGCCCTGCGCAACGAGGCGCGCAACAAGTCCGCGTGCAACGCTGCGCACGGCCTGGACGAGCATCTGGAGGTCATACCGGTCCTGGTAACGCCACATGATCTGGCGCACGTCGTCACCGGGCAGTGTCTTGAGCGTCTCGCGGGGTGTGGAGGAAGCGGTTGTTTCCATGGAGGCAGGGTCAGTTGAGCAGCAGGCGCAGGGGGAGGGAATCGCCGCAGGCGGCCAGGCCGTGGTCGCCTGCGAAGCCCAGAAGGAAAACGGCGTCCGGGGCGGACGTCCACTCTAGAAGGCGAAGGCGATCTAGTCCCGGTCTTTCGTGTCGACGATGATCGTCACCGGCCCGTCGTTCACCAGGGCCACCTTCATGAGCGCGCCAAACCTGCCCGTCTGGACGCGCCGCCCCAGGGCCGTCTGCAACTGCAGGATGAATTCCTCGTAGAGCGGCCCGGCGGCCTCGGATTTTGCCGCGTCGTTGAACGAAGGGCGCGTGCCCTTGCGCACGCTCGCGTGCAGCGTGAACTGGCTGACGACAAGCAGATCGCCGTTGATGTCCCTGACCGCGCGGTTCATCTCTCCCGCGTCATCCGGAAACAGGCGCAGATTGACGATCTTTTTCGCAAGCCAGATGCAATCGTCGGGCGCATCATTCCTGCCGACGCCGAGCAGCACCAGCAGGCCGGGGCCGATCTCGCCGGAGATGCCGTCAGCGGTTTTGACGCTGGCGGAGGAAACTCGTTGGATCACTGCGCGCATGGATGTGGATTCAGGCCGGGTGTCGGGGGCCCTCGCGAACGGCCTTCGTCAAAAGGTCAGATGGGGATCGATGTCAGCCTCATAATCGACGCCGGCGAGGCCAAAACCGAAGAGCTTGAGAAAGTCGGCCCGGTAACCCTGGATGTCGGTCAGTTCATCGAGCGTTTCCGTCGTGATCCGCGGCCAAAGCCCGAGGATCTGCCGCTGGACTTCCGGCCGCATTTCCCGGTCGTCGAGCCGCACCCGGCCGCCTTCGTCGAAGGCCGGCGCGGCGCCATCGTACAGTTGCGTGGAAAAGAGCCGCTGGATCTGTTCGATGCAGCCTTCGTGCGTGCCCTGGGCCTTCATGATCTTGTAGAGCACGGAAATATAGAGCGGCACCACCGGGATGGCGGAACTGGCCTGGGTCACCAGGGCCTTGTTGATGGAGACAAACGCCCGGCCGCCGCCCTTGGCCTTGAGCATCGCATCGATCCGGTGGCCGGCCCGCTCGAGATCATCCTTGGCCCGCCCGATCGTCCCGTCGCGATAGATGGGCCGCGTGACCTCGGGGCCGATGTAGGAATACGAAACCGATGTGGCGCCGGGGGCGAGCAGGCCGGCCGTCTGGAGCGCCTGCATCCAGAGTTCCCAATCCTCGCCGCCCATGACGGCCACGGTATCCCGGATCTCCTCGCTGGTCGCCGGCTCGATCGTGATGTCGGACACGATGCCGAGATCGGTGTCCACGGTCTTGTTGGTGTAGGGCCGGCCGACGGGCTTGAGCACCGATCTGTGGACGGCCCCCGTTTTGGGGTGCACGCGCCGCGGCGAGGCGAGGCTGTAGATGACGAGGTCGATCGGTCCGAGTTCGCTGTGGATCAAGTCGAGCGCCTGGTGCTTGATTGCATCGGAAAACGCGTCTCCGTTCAGACTTCGCGCATGGAGGCCTGCGCTTTTCGCCGCGCGCTCAAACGCGATTGTGTTGTACCAGCCGGGCGTGGCCGGCCGGTCCTCCTCTGACGGCCGGTCGTAGAAGATGCCCAGCGTGGCGGCCCCGGAGCCAAATGCGGCGGTGATCCGCGAGGCGAGCCCGTAGCCCGTGGAGGCGCCGATCACGAGCGCCGTTTTCGGGCCGTTCTTGATCAGCCTCTGGCGCCGGATGCAGTCAATCTGCTCCTGGACGTGCGCGGCGCAGCCGGCCGGATGGGCGGTCACACAGAAGAAACCGCGGACCTTGGGCCTGAGAATCATGGGCAAGCGAGTTTTGTTACAGGAATACCGGTGGCAAGAAACAAGCAAGAGGCAATCGGTCAGGGCTGTTTCGACAAAAAAGATGCCTGGCGCGGCGGAGCCGCAACCAAAGTAGCGAGCATCGAGTAGCGAGTAGTGAGCAGGGAACCTGGCCGGAGAAATCCTCGCGAAAATGAGCGATCCACCACTACTGTAATACAAGAATCCACCCACATCCATCGCGCGCCTCGGTGTTCCGGCAGGCTTCCCGCCGCGGGCATCTCCGCAATCCTCCCAGGATGGGACGCATCCGGAGCCGGCCTCACCCTTTGCTTGTGAATTCCGGCTCGGTCAACAACGCGGCGCGCATCTGGTCGATCGGATCGGTCAGATAGCTCTTCCAATTATCGAGCTCCTGCTGGGTGGGCGCGGCGTTGAGGAATGTGAAATACTGCAGGAAGGTCCGGAGCGTCGGCGCGAGCAGGTTGACCGCCTCCTGCGACTCCGAGAAGCCGATCAGGACCTGTCCGCGGGTCATGCCGCCCGAGTTGAGCAGCCCGGTCCAATAGCCGAGCTCATCCGCACCTCCCTCGCGATCCAGGATATTCAGGTAAAGCTGCGCCACGTATTGCTGGTTGTTCAGGGCGCCATAGCGGAGCAGGAATTCCTCGTTCGCGACAAACACATCTGCCATGTCCTCCAGCGAGGCGCCCGCCCGCAAGAAGTTCACCCAATTGTCCAGGCCTGCCTGATCGGGCACGCGCTGCAGGGCCCCGACGTACAACCGCGAAACCGGCGCCACGAAGCGGTTGAACTCGTCCGAGTTTATCACGGTCTCCACCAGGCTGCCGTGCGTGAGCGTGCCCGCCGCAAGCGCGGCGCCAAACGCGCCAAGCGCCCCCGCATCGGCGTCGCGCCGCAATAAACCACGGAAGACAACCTGCACGTAATCCGTGTCGGAGAGTCCCGGCGGATAGCCCAGCGCATACAGGGTGTCCGTCTGGCTGTAGCCCTTCAAGAAACTGGTCCATTCCTGGAGCTCCGCCGCCGTCGGCATGCGCTGCAGCAGCAGAAAATAGAGGCGCACGATCTCCACCTCGTTCGCGACATCTTGTTTGAACTCGTTCGACTCCGAGAAGCCGACCATCACCGCCCCGCGGCTGGTTCCGTCGTTGAGCTGGCCCAACCAGTCGTTCAACCCCGCGGTGTCGGCCTCGCGCCCGAGCACGTTGAGGTAGAGCTGCTGGACGAACTGCATGTTGTCCAGGGTGCCGTAGCGGAGCTGGAATTCCGGACTGGCGACGAACTGGTTGGCCGCCTGGGTCAGCGTGAGGGCGCCCGCATGCAGGGCGTTGGACCAGTTCTGCAGGCCCGTGTAATCGGGCGGCCGCACCAGCGCGACATAATAGAGCCGGATCACGGGCTCGACCTGCCGCAGACCGTACTCGGGCGAACCCAACAGGTCGCCCAGCACTGCGGACGGCGTTTGCCCGGCGGCAAGCGCCGCGACGAAATTGGCGAGCCCGCCCACATCGGCCGGCCGGTCCAGCACGTCCAGATAAAGCAATTGCACCAAGGCCTGGTCGTTCAGGCTCACCGACAGCACGGCGGCGGAACTCGTCGCCGTGTCCACCGCATTGGTCACCGCACAGCGATACTGGTCTCCATCCAGCCCGATCACCGCATTGCTCACGGTCAGGGTCGGCGTCTTCACGCCCGAATAGGTGCTGTCGTTGGCGAGGTCCGCCCAGGTCGAACCGCCGTCCGCCGAGCACTGCCACTGACAGGTCGGAGCCGGTGAGCCCCCGGCCACCACCGTGAAAGTCGCCGCCTGCCCCGTTTTCACGGCCTGATTCTGGGGCTGCGTCGTGATCGAGGCCGCCACGGCCGGAGTGATTGACAACACCGTCGCCGAATAAGGGGAGAGCGACAATGTGAAGGCGGGCCCCGGCAGGCTCTGGCTGGAAACGGCGACGTTGGGCGAGCCGCTGCCGGTGCGCGCCGCCTCGTCCTGCGGGATGCCGTACGAATACACGGTCATCGCCGGCTGCGGCGTGAACCCCGTCAGGCTGACATTGGCGGAGAGCGTGCTGGTCGGGCTCTTGTTGACGGCGAGCAGGCAGAGCGACCCGTCGGCGCGCCTGGCGGCGTAGACCGAAAGCAGGGTGTTGTCGCTTGCCGCCTGCACGATGGTGTCGCCGCCGCGCGCAAAATGCGAAAGCAGCTTCATTGCGTAGTAAGGCGGGTACGCGTCGTAGTAGGTCGTCTCAGGGGTCAATAAGGAGGGCATCGAAAGCAGGCCGTAGTCACCGTACATGCGCCATCCGTAAAGGGAGGAACTCATGTTGCCGGCCAGCGCGGTTCCATCGCTGTTGGTATTCGGTCCGTTGCGCAGATCCCACCACACCATCGAATTGAATTCGGTCTGGAGCAGACTGCCCAGGCTGTCGGCCATGTAGAGTCCGTTGACCAGGCTGTTCATCTGCTTGCCCGGATCGTTATGGACGGAGTTGTTTTCCGTGACGCAGAGTTCCACGTTGGCCGCGGCGGCGCCGAAAAAGTCGTTCAGCGGGCCGCGAAGAAGAGCGGCGTCAACCGGCCAGCCCGTTGCGGGAGCACTGGCCAGTTGCAGCAGCGTCGCGTCGTTTTCCTGCCCCGCGTTCTGCTCGTAGCGGTGGCAGATGAGGTAATCGGGCATGACGCCGGCATTCTTCATCGTGCCCAGCATCACATGATCCCAGTCCGTCTGCTGCTGGTGGGTCACGGGATCGGTGACCGCCTCTGTCGGGTAGTTATACGGCCCCTCGGTGCTGGTGGTCGCGACCGCGCCGATCCTGATGGTCGGATCGACCGCTTTCATCAACGCGTAGTATTGTGCGAACCGGGTGCCGTATTCGACCGGGTCGTTCTGGACCTTCTGAACATCGTACTCCCAGGTCCCATAGCACTCGTTGCCGACTTCCCAATATTTCAGGCCGAACGGGCTCGACCGGCCCAGGCGGAGGAAATTGCGGCCGTCGTCCGTCGCGAGCGGCTTCGAGGCGCGGAGGCTGGACCAGAATCCCGCGGTCTTCCAATCCACGCCGTAGGTGTCGACACCGAGCAGGACGTCAGCCGCCGTGCCCGGCAGGGTGGAACTGGCGTTGGCGTAGGCAACCCACGCCGCCGCCTGCTGCGGAGTTCCGGAGCCGTAGTTGACTGTGACAAACGTCTGCAGGTTTGCACTGGTAATGAGCTGCGCGAATTGGTCGAAGCCGGCCGGCCAGGTCCATCCGGCCAACACGCCGGCGCTCTGATAGCTTTCATTCGTGCTCCAATCATACACGTCGGATTCCCCGCCGCCGGGAATACGCACGGCTCCGAGGCCCGCCGCCTGCACGAGGGCGATCGTCTGAGCCGTGGCCGTCGCCTGATCCCACACGACGGCATTGGCGCCGAACTGGCGCTGGTCCACGGTTCGAACCGCATGGGTGGCGTCGACGGTCAGATTGGCGGTTTGGGCGCGGCTGGCGACAGCGAAGGCCATGGCGGGAAGCAGACGCAAACTCCACTGATGGCAAAGGCGAAGTGCCCAACGCAGCCCCGACGGGGGAAAAGAATTCATGGCGAGGGTTTGTACCGGACGCCTAACTGATCGTACCACAGGCCACGGCACCTAAACGGAAAAACCGGCCGGTGGCGAAGATTTTCGCGTGGAGAATGCCGCCAGTTCCAGGTGGAGGCCCGGCATCCGCGGCCCACCCGCCGCATTGAACATGTCGGCTAACGGCCCGCCAATACCACCGGGCCTTCAGGAGCCGCTGCACCGCCCTTGCGTTCGAGGCTTATCTTGAGGCTTGCGCCGGTCAAACCGGAGCGGTCCAGTTTGAAGGGGACGCGAGCCTGGTTCGATGCCGGATCGACGGCAAACACCGCGGCGCTTGTCCCGGCGGGGTGTTCGGGATCGAACAGCCAGAGCTGGTAACTTTTGTCCGGCGGAGGCGCCGGAAGCGCGGCGACAACGAGCTCGCCCTCCTGCGAAACCGGGTTCCACACAGCCACCGCCAGGAACCCGGATGCGACATCAGCCGGGGGCAAAAGAGGAACGACCTGGAGCCGCGCGAGATCCCGCGCCTCCTGATCCGCGCCGCGTGCGTCGGCCAGGCGGCGGGCGGAGAGGATATGTTCGGCTTCGATCTGCTGACGCAGGGTTTTCACCTCGATGCTGTCCAACGCCCGCTGCTCCCGCAAAACGACAATCTCCGATTGGAGGGAAAGATGCGCCTGCAGCATAAAACCCGCGAACAGGGCAAACGCCGCGGCGAGGAACCACGGGAGCCAGCCGCGCAGGCATGCAGATGCGGCCCATCCGCCGGCCGGGCGCGGATCCAGCGGCGGATTCGAAGCGGAGATCGGGTCGTCATTCATTTCAGATCAGCGGGACGCCATGTCATCGGTTTGACCGGAGCAGGCAATCCCAAACCCGGCGGGGGCGCCGTGGGGTGGTTCAAAGGACCAGCAACCCCAACACGCCGAGCACGAAAAGGACCGCGAGCGCGGTCAGGACGGTTCTTTCCTTGCTGGTCACGCGGAGAGGCATGAAAGGATGGCGTAAGAAGGAAATTAACTATAAACGGAAATATTCTGTCAACACTTCTTCACCTGGCTCATGCAGCGCGCACCGGAAACAGGCGGCGCCCCGCGAAGAACAGGTCAGCCGGGCAGGGGCGGACCGCCGGGCTGCCCGGTAAAAACGGCGCGCCGGGCCGTCGCGCCCTACCAATATGTCCGTGCAGGTAGGGACAAGCGCGATCATGAGCCTGAAGAAGCCCCGGCGGCAACCGCTGGAGGTCCCTTCTCATACCGGTCGTACAGGGCGTAGATAAGATCCAGGGACAACCCCGGCAGCAGGGGAATAACGGCCTCGATCCTGCCCTCCGATTCCCGCCGGAAGAACGCCTCGATTGCGTCAAAACGGGCCGTGTGGGTTTCGGTGATCTGTCTCAAGGCTTCGCCGGCGGCGTGCATCTGGTCCCAGTCCTTTGCGGCTCCACAGGCGACAAAGAACGCGGTGTAGCCCGCACATGTCGCGTCGTCAGGCCGCAGGTTGGACCGCTTGATGCAGGAGCCCAGCGCGGCCACCGCGAGGGGATCGGGATGCCTCACGAGGTGGGTGGAGATCACTTCGAGGTCGCGGGCGTTGACGGGGTCCTGTGCAAGGCGCGACCGCAGGATGTCCTGCCGGCCGAGATCCGCGAAGATGCCGAGCCGCAATTGAAGATCGTCGGCTTCGGAAATGCGCTGCGTCCTGGCATAGCGATCGAGCATCGCGAGCGCCTCGGCAGGGCGCCCCAGCCCTTCCAGCCGGCTCACCTGGAAGTAGGGGGCATAGGCGCCCGCGGAGGGCGGGAGCTCGGCGGTCAGCCCGGAGAGCAGATGCAGCCCCTGTCCCTGGCGGATCATAAGCTCGGAATTGACCAGGGCGACGTCGATCGGCTCCAGCCTGCCCGACTCCCGGGCCACGAGGTCGCGCAGCGGCCGGTCATCGCGGTCATAGCGCGTGGCGTTGAAAAGGGCGTGCAGCCATGCCGGCCTCTGCGACGGATCGTCGACCAGCCGTGCCGAGGCGATCTCGGCGACGCGCGCGAAGCGGCCGTGGATGAGCAGGGACAGAAACCACGCCTTGCTTGTGCCGGCGCGCCGGTCCGGGAAGTCGCGCATCAGCGCGGAGAAGATCGGATCGGCGAACTCGGGCTGGCCGATCGAGGTCAGCTCCGCGAGTTGAAAGGCGACGTCGTAGTTGCGCGGGTTGTTGTGATACGCGACGTCCAAGGAGAGGATTGCATCGCTGACCTTGTGCGCATCGAGCGCGCGCCGCGCCCGGGCGGCGAAATATTCGCTGCGGGCCAGGCGCAGGTCGTGCCAGCGCCCCGGCCAGACCACCGAAAGCGGCGAGAGCGGGTAGCCCACGAGGCGGAGGACGACAAACACGGCCAGCACCCCTGCAATGTAGATTCCGGCCGCGGTCGAGAGGCCGTAGGCTGCGGCCCGGCCCCAGAACGGCCGCACGTCCCTGGCGTCGGCCGAACACCGCAGACCGGCCGGCGTGTCGACCAGCAGGGGACAGACGCGGCGGAAGCGCGCGGGGTTGTCCCAGGCGTGCGCCGCATCGCAGGCGGTCTCCATTGCCCGGCCCGAGTCGCTGGGGTTTTGGCAGGGGCATCGCTCTTTTCCGCCCCGCCAGCGGAACAAGCTCTTGCGGAGGTTCCAGTAGAACAACCCCCACCAGAAAAGCAGTCCGTCATGAAGCCACCCGATCACCCGGGCATGCTATCGGCGCCGCCGGCGCCCGCCAAGCCAAAGCCGTCGGATTTCAACCGCCGCCGTTTCCGCTTCAAGTTGAGGCGAAGTCCCGGCCGCTGCCGCGATCGGCCGGGCTTTTCGGCGAAGCCTCAGAGGTTCACGGAGAACATCTCCGGGTGGATCACGCCCTCGGCGACCTTGACGACGGGGCCGGTCATGCGGATCGCGAAATCCGGCGCGATCTCGATGCCGATTTGCCCGCCGGGCATGTGCGCGGTGACCTGCCGGTCGACCAGGCCGAGGCGGAAGGCGACGGCCGCCGCCGCGCTCGAACTGCTGCCCGACGCGAGCGTGTAGCCTGCGCCGCGTTCCCAGATCTCGATGCGGATATTGCCGCGGTCGAGCACCTGCATGAACTGGACGTTGGTGCGCCGGGGGAAGAGCGGATGGACCTCAATGCCGGGGCCGTACTGCTTCGCGAGCTCCGGAGAGATCTCCGCCAGCAAAATGACGCAGTGGGGGTTGCCGATGGTCGCCGCGCAGAAACGAAACGTCCGATCCTGGATCGCGATCGATTCGTTCAGGACGTCCCGCGGCGGGCCGGCGACCGGGATCCGCCCGCTGTCAAAGCTCACCCGGCCCATCGCGATTGTGATGCGATGCTCGTCCAGGATCTCGGCCTCGACCACGCCGCCGGGCGTGTCGATCGTGAAGCGGGGGGTCTTCACGAGACCCTGGTCCCACAGGTAGCGCGAGAAGATCCTCAGGCCGTTGCCACTTTTCTCCGCCTCCGAGCCGTCGGGGTTGAAAATGCGCAGGCCGAACTCCGCCTTCGTCGTGGGAACAGGCCCCCAGAGGATTCCGTCCGATCCCACCCCGAAATTGCGGTGGCAGATCGCGCGGACACGCTGCGGCTTCGGCGGCGTCCCCGGGGGATGGTCGCGCGGATCCATGACGATGTAGTCGTTGCCAAGGGCGTGATATTTGACGAAGCGCATGAGCTAGGGAGGGAAACCACGGATTTGCAGAAATGACACGAAAAAAGCGGCGGGCGGATCCGCCGGGGCGCATCTGCCGATTGACGGTGGCGCAGGTGGCATGGGCATCTTGCCCATGTTGGCTGGCGCGCGTTCACGGGCAAGATGCCCGTGCCACAACTGCGCGCGCCAGACGCTGCCGTCAATCGGGAGATGTGCCCGCGTTCCGAGGCGCCTTCATTTCGCGCTTGCAGTGCCGGGCGAAAGCTTGCTTCCGTTCCCCTCCTTCACGCGCCCATAGCTCAACTGGATAGAGCACCAGACTACGAATCTGGGGGTTGGGGGTTCGACTCCCTCTGGGCGCGCCAAATTCTATATTGCTTGTTAGCAATATGATATGGCAGTCTCATTTCGATTGATCTAAGGCGTGAGCTTTTCGACTGTCCGGTTTCTGTCCGGTCATTGGCATTCTTAGGGAAGCATTTGTCACACAGCCGTTGTTCTTGATATGAGCTAAGGTTAGTTCTTTTCAATGGCCCCTCAGGGAGGAGGCGCGGACAGAACGGGGCCGGTCTTTGTCGGTTTCACCGTGTTGATCTTGCCGTCGGGAGCGAACGTCAACTCGTCGACGCAAACGGAGCGGCGAAAGGAGTTTCCGTTGGAGAGTTCGCTGGTGTGATAAAACACGTACCACTTGCCCCGGAATTCCACCACCGAGCCGTGTTGGGTTACGGAGGCGGCATGCTCCATGACTTTGCCGGCGTAGGTAAACGGGCCCATGGGCGAGCCGCCGATGGCGTACACCTGGGTTGAATCGGGAGCCCAGCCGTTCGAGTAGACGAAGTAGTACCGGCCGGCACGTTTGAAGATGAACGGGGCTTCGCCGTAGCCTTGGGGCAGGACGGGATTCGTGTCCGGGGCGGCAACCGGGATCGGATTGCCCTGGTCGTCCACCAACCGCACGGCCTCGATCGGACCGGCGAAACGCGTAAGCGATGGATCGAGCTTGACGACTCTCGCGTTGCGGCAGCCGAAGTAGAGATAGGCCTGGCCGTCGTCGTCAATCAGCACCGCAGGGTCGATCGGCTCCACGCCCGCTTCCGGCATTGTCCGATTGTCGAGCAGGGGTTTCCCGATCGCGTCTTTGAACGGACCGGTCGGAGAATCGGCAATCGCGACGCCAATCTTCGTGCGGTCGACCGGCAGGAAAAGATAATACTTTCCATTCGCGTGCACGCAGTCGGGAGCCCACGCCCACTGCTTGGCCCAGCCAAAGCCCTTGAGGCTGAAAATCGCGCCATGGTCCTGCCAGTGGACGAGGTCCGTGGTCGAGAGCAGCCGCCAGTCGACCATGTCCCAGTAGGTGGCTTCCGGGAGATCGTGCGAAGTGTAGACATACAGACGGTTGCCGAAGACCCGCGCTTCGGGATCGGCCGTGAAAATGTCGGTCACGATCGGGTTTCCGCCGAGCGTGGGGACCGGGGTGAGCAAAGCGCCGCCAGCCAGCCAAAGGGCAAGGGAGCGAAGGGTCATGACGGCGATGAATATCGGTGACCCAAGCCAGGTCAAACCAGACTGCAGCCACGGAAGGGCCTCGTGGCTCCCTGGCAGCCCGCCTGCCGCGGCGCGGTCACCGCCCTTATTGAGCGTCACCTGACAAAGGAACGGAACGAGGTGGGGCGGCTTGTTCCCAAGACGCTCCGGGCGCGTTGGGGACAACGCGCTCCACCTGTTGGTCGGCAACAACGCAGGGCGGAACGAATGTCAATTGCATGGATCCGGCTTAGACCGTGTCGGAAACTGGGCTCGCATTCATGGGTGCGAACATCTTCGCGCGGATGTCCACAGCGTGAACAAAACGTGCACGAGAAAGTTGAAGGGATTCGGCCCGACGAGGCGTTTTCCTTCTCCGCTATTCCCCGATGATTTTCACGAGCACCCGTTTGCGGCGCATCCCATCGAATTCCCCGTAGAAGATCTGCTCCCACGGCCCAAAGTCGGGCTGCCCGCCGGTTACGGCGACTACGACCTCCCGGCCCATGATGGTCCGCTTGAGGTGAGCGTCGGCATTGTCCTCCCCGCGGTTGTGTGCGTACTGGCTGTGCGGCTTCTCCGGGGCGAGCTTTTCCAGCCATCGCTCGAAATCAGCGTGCAGGCCGGATTCGTCGTCGTTGATGAAGACCGACGCTGAGATGTGCATCGCGTTCACGAGCACGAGGCCCTCTGTAATGCCGCTTTCCGCCAACGCTGCTTCGACCTGCGGAGTGATGTTGATGAAGGCCCGCCGGGCAGGCACGTCAAACCAGAGCTCCTTTCGGTAGGATTTCATGGGCGCATCATCGCGATCCTGCGCCCCGGACGGCAATCCTTTCGCGCAGCAGCGTGTCGGGCTCCGCCCGCAGCCTTCCCCCGCTGCCGGGCAGGAATTGGGGTGTTCAGGCGGGCGGCGCCGCGCTACCGGTACAGCCAGACGATGTCCTGCCGGCGGACCCACCCGGTCTGGCCGTTTTCAAACGCGAGGCGCACCCAGCCCAGGAACTCCTTGTTGACGACCCCGAGCGAGCCGGCGGGCAGGGAGGACGTCTTCTGCCGGGTGTCCACCTCGGTGGGGATCGACCGGAGCAGCACCTGGTGCCAGGCGATCGCGGCGCGGGGATCAGCCGCCTCGCCGTAGAAATGGAGGGCCGTCAGCGTGGCGAGCGCGAGGAGCAGCGCCGCCGCGACGGCCGTGAAGGCCGCGGGGAGTATCCAACGGTCCGATACGATGCGGTAGGCGCGGAGCAGGAGGATGAGGAGTCCCGCGGCGAGCAGAAGGCCCCCGCCGACGAGCAGCCACTGCCATTCCGCGGGTGATGCGAGGCGCGCCAGCAGATGGGGGCCCGAAGCCGCCGCGAACTCGCCCAGCCCGGGGGGCGTGTATTCGGCGCGTTCGTAGCCCAGGGCCAGATGCCAGCGGACTGATTCGTTGCGCGGATTGAGGAGGAAGGCGGAGGTCCACTGGGCGGCGGCCTCGGGCCAATGCCCCTGTTGCGCCAGGGCGAGGCCGAGGTTGTGCCGGGCGATCCAATCCGTCGGGTCGCGGACGACGGCCGCGCGCCAGCCTTGTTCAGCCGCCGGGAAGTCCCCTGCGTCATAGGCTTCGCGGGGGCTGGCAAAGTAGCCCGGGGCTTTTTCGGCGGTCCCGGCGCCCGCAGGGTCAACCGCGTTCGCGCCGAAGGCCGCGGGCGCGATGAAGGACAGGCAGAACAGGACAATAATCGCGCTGACGACCCCGCTGCCGGGACGCGTCAGGACGTTGTTGCCGGCCAGCCAGGGCAGGAGATTCCGCCGGTGGAAGAGCGAGGACGACTGCCAGTCAGGCACCCGCGTCGCTTCGAGCGCCGCTTCAGCCCGGATGATCCAGTCGGCAGGCAGGGGGTTCTCCTTTCCATAAACAACCCGGTCAGATTCAGCCCAGAGCCTCGCCCAGGGAGCTCCGTCGGCGCCGCGCCGGGCCTTGTCCTCCGGGTCGCCGGACTGGTGCGCCAGGATGGTGGCGGCATGAGGAGCCGCGTGGGCGATGTCGAGAAGCACCGCCGTCTGGCGCTGCCAGTCATGGAGCGCCTGAATCCGCGCCCGGGGTGTGGTTGCGTGCGGCAGGCCGGCGAGGATCTGGCCGAGATGCCTGCGGGCTTCGCGCCGGGCGCGCAGCGGATCGGTCCGGCGGGAGCGCAGCGCCGCCATGATCAGCCAGGCCGGAACCAGCCAGAGCAGGGACCCCAGCACCCAGAGAGACCACCAGGGCTCCTCGAAAGGCACCGGTCCCGAATCGGCGCCGGGCAGGGGATCGCGGGGAATCGCCGCCGGGGCCGATGGTGGCGCCGCCAGGTGGGGCGCCAGGGCTCCTGTTGCCTGCGCCGGCGACGTTGAGGCAATCGAAGGCGGTGGAGTGAAGAGCTGCCGGTTGTTCACCTCGGTGGTTCCGGGCGGGGTGATCGTGATCGTCGTCGGCTCGGTCTGGAGGGTCCGGTAGGCGCCCGTGCGGGGATCAAAGTACGAGTAGGTCACCGGCCCGAGCGTGTAGGATCCCGGTTTGGCGGGGATAAGCACGACGTCCTCGGTGAGCGTGGCGTCGAAGAGCCTGCCTTCCGCCGGCGTCCGCTTGGCCTGCGGCTGCAGCACCCTGAAATCCTTCGAGACTTCCCGCGCCTGCAACCCGTGCACATCGGGCCAGTTGCCTGTTCCGGTCAGTTGGAGCGTCCATGTGACAGGTTCTCCGACGGCGACTGTGGTGGGCACGACATTCGACGTCAGCGCGAACTGGCCGACCGCGCCTCCGAAATCGGCGGGGGCGCCGTCGGGCAGGGGCTTGATGCTCAGGGAGGGTTCGTTGCTCGTGACCCTGTGTTTCAACACTTCAGGGGACGAAAAGGGATTCAGCAGGTTGCCGGTGGTGCCCACTTCAAGCACGATCTCCTGCGTGGCCGCGGGAATCCGGTAGCTGCCCGGCGTCGCAATCAAGCCCCGGCTCTTGTAGATGAGCCCGACCCGCGCCTCGCCGTCCGTGGTCTTTGAGAAACGTTCGGGCTGTCTCCACTCCTCGACCGTGAGCGGCGCCGGCGTCCACACGACGGAGCCCTGCGCCCGGGGGTTGAATCGCTCGGCAACGTCCAGGGTATAGGTGACCGGGAAGACCTCGCCGGCCCAGAATTCGCCGGCGGCAGGCTCCAGGCTGCATTTTGCGGCTGTTTCGAGCGGGATGGCCGTGTGGCCCACGGTGGCATTGCCGATGGCGAATGTCGCGGCGGCGACGTGCTGCACGCCCTTGTCGGTCGGAACGTCAAACGCGGGGATGCGCACTTCAGGACGCCTGGTTGGCCGGGCATCGAAGTTGAAGATGCGCTTTCGTGTCACGCTCATGTTCACCATGGCGTAGCTGGACTCGGATCCGGTGGAAACGAGCTCCAACCCGTCGAGGGGCGGCAGCTTCGGGTCGCCGTCGGGCGCGCAGTTTTCGAAGACCAGCTGGAGCGGGCTGGCCTGCTCAAAGGCGAGCGATCCGGCGTTGGGCTCCCAGTAGACGCGCTGCGCTGGCGAGGCGGCGCAGGACAGCGTCAGCAGGAACAGGCTCGATAAGATGAAGCGGGACATGGAGAAATTCACCAATCACGGCCTTTCTTCGGAGGAGGTTTCTGGTCCCGGCTGTCGAGCATCTGGAAAAGCTCGGCCGGGGAGTCCTGATTCCGAAGCTGGTCGAGCTTCTGGATGGGCAGCACCAGGGACGGGTCGGCCTTCGCTTCTTGCGGCTGGCGGGGCTGACCCCCGATTTTCTGGGTGTTGCTCGTGTTGGGCTGGTTGGGCTTGGGTGGCGGCGGAGGTTTGGCCTGGGATTCAGGCTTCTGCTGCTCTTCTTGCTGTTGCTCCTCCTGCTGTTGCTGCTGCTGTTGCTGCTCCGGAGGAGGCGGCTCCGGCGGTTTCTTGAGCAATTCCTGCAACTCATCCCTAAACCGCGCCCAGTCGGCCGCCTGACTGGACAGCTTTTCTCCAGCGTCGACTCCGGCCAGCGCATCGCGGACCGGTCCCGGCATGACCGGCTGGCCCGCATTCCGCAGCCGGGTTCCCCAAGTGATCGTCTCCCGGGCGAGCGAGGCGCAATCTGCGGCGGAGAGCGCCGGCTGCGCCGACAGCTGTTCCACGAGCTTGCTGAGCGGCGCTCCGTACACCGAGGTGTCCTCCGCGGCGAAGCCGGATGCCGGCAGCCCGAGAGCGGAAAGCGCGACGAGCAGGATTGCTGCGGTGACGGCCGCTCCGGCCTTCGGGGTCCGGTCCTCCACAGGCGGTGCGGATTGTCCGGTCGCCGGCAACCGCCTTCCGGCGTTGGACGCCAGCGGGAGATTGCGCGCGCGCGGCCGGACGGGGAATTCACGCCACAGGCTGAGGAGCAGGCACAACAACGCCGGGGCCAGCGCCCACTGGAAGCGCTCGATGTGCCGCATCTGGCTCCGCTCCTTGAACTCCCCGCGGCGGCCCGATGCTACGGTCTGCTTCAAAAGCGCCCCGAGATCCACCCACGTGCTGGCGTCCGCGTAAACGCCGTTGGTGGCGGCTGCGAGTTCCCGCAGGGTGGAGCTGTTGAGCTTCGAGAGCACGACGGCGCCGCGCTCGTCCTTAACGTACCCGCCCGCCGGATCGGGGATGAACGCGCCCTCCGCGGTCCCGACGCCCAGGCTGATCACCCGGATGTTCCTTGTCCGCAGGTCATCGAGCAGGTCCCGCCATCCTTCGGTCTGGCTCTCGCCGTCGCTCAGCACGATGAGATACCGGTCGGCTGTGCCGCTGGCGCCAAATGCGTCAAGCACGGCGCGCAGCATCGCATCGTAGTCCGTGCCGCCCACCGGCATGAACGCGGGATCCAGCGAAGGAAGGAACTCGTTCAGTATCTCGTAGTCGGCGCTCAGGGGAACCTGGAGAAACGCCGTGCCGGCGAACACCACGAGGCCGACGCGCTCCCCGCGCAGGTCGTCGAGGAGTCCCTGGATGAGCAGCCGGGCGCGCTCGAGGCGGGAGGGCCGCACGTCGGGCGCCAGCATGCTGCGCGACAGGTCGAGGGCGATGATGATTTCCCGGGATTGGTCGAATACGGGTTCCTCGACCCGGCCCCATTGCGGGCGCGCGAGGGCGACGATGCCGAAGGCGAGCCCGAACCAGAGCAAAAGCCGTCCGCGCGTGTTGTGGCGTCCATTGCCGACGGCAGCCTGCCGCGCCCCCGCCCACGCGCGCAGAATCTTCGGCCACGGCTGCGACGACCCCGTGTTTCCCCGCCGGACGGAATCCCCGACCGCCAGGATGATGACGGGGACCAGCAGCCAGAGCAGATGGGGCCAATAGAAGATCATGACCGGGGGGAACGACCGCTGAGGGCGGGCGGGCGGCCGCCGGCGGGGCGGACCCGCCGGGACGGCCATGCCAGGACGAGCCCCGCGAAAGACACACAGAGGATCCCGGGCACGGCAAACCACGGGAAAAGCTCCGCTGTGAGCAGGTAGGATTTCGCCTCGAATTCGATCTTCTGGGCCTGGTCGATCGACTTGAAGGTGGACTCGATCGTCCCGGCGTCACGGGCCCGGTAGAAGCGGCCGCCGGTTTGTTCGGAGATGCTGATCAGCGCATTCTCGTCGAGATCCGCCATGATCTGAGTGTACGTGATCGTCTGCCCCTGGTCCTTCACCGGCAGAAAGGTGTATCCATCCTTGCCCGCTCCTATGGTGTACACCGGGATGCCCCGGGCCCGCGCAATCTCCGCCGCCTGCGCCGGGGTCAGCACGCCGGAGTTGTTCGAGCCGTCCGTCAGAAGGACGATGAAAGCGCCCTTCCGGCGGTTGCCTTCCTCGCGGCCCGCCTGTTCGAGACGCGTCAGCGCGACGCCGAGCCCGTCCCCAATCGCGGTATGGTTCTCGTCGATGACGCCAATCTCGATGCGGTCGAGCTGGCGGGAGAGCCATGCGTGGTCAAAGGTGAGCGGCGCAAGCGTATAGGCCTGCGTGGCGAAAACCACGATGCCGATCCGGTCATTCGGCCGGTTCTGCATGAACGCCTGGATCACGGGCTTGATGACTTGAAGGCGATTCGGGCCTTCGCCCGGCCGGTGATTGTCCTCGGCCAGCATGCTCCCCGAAAGGTCGATCGCCAGCATCAGGTCATAACCCTGCTGGCGGGCCTGGCGCCTGTCGTCCACCCGCTGCGGACGCGCGAGCGCCAGGACGAGCAGCGACAGTCCCGCCACCCCCACGCCCACCGGCACCCGCGAAAACGTCACGATCGACGGACGGTACCAGGCGGCTGCGAATGGCACCACAAGCGCCGGGACGCCGCGCCGGCCCCGCAGCCACACCACGAGCGGAATCGCCGCCAGCGCGAGCAGCCACCAGGGGTCGTGGAGCATGTAATTCCCGCAGCTCATTTCAGGTCAGTTGGTATTTGGAAACTGGATTCATGCGCTCGGCCTCCGCTCCTCCGCCCTCACCCCCGTGAGCGGGTGTTCATGCGGGCGTGGAAGAACCGCACCAGGGCGTCGAGGCGGGATTCTTCCGTGCTCACGACGAGGCGGCTGAGCGGGTCGGGGAAGATATCGCGAAACGCCGCCGACCGGCGTTGGATCCATTCGACATGCGCCAGCCGCTGCGCGGCGGTGCCCTCGAGCGTGACCAGGCGGCCGGCAAGCGGATCATACGCCACGAGCGGGTCGCCGGCGGGGAGGGCGCGCTCCCACGGGTCGTCGATGCGAAACCCCATGGTGTTGTAGCGGCGGCGCAACACGCCCCAGCCCTCGGGCGCTTCGCGGGCCGGAAAGTCGGAGAGCCAGATGAGGATGCTGTGCCGCGGCGCGGAGCGGGCCAGAAGCTGCCAGGGAATCTCGCAGGCCGGCGGCGCGACGGGGCGTTTGCGGCCGCGGCCGGCCTCCTGGGGAGCTCCGGCCCGCGGCGCGGCCGGCGGAACGATGAACGGCGGGGCGGAAAGCCCCGGCGCGGTTTCGGCCCTGGCCGGCTGGTCCTGCAAGGCGGGCGGGGGCATGCCCAGCAGCGTCGAGGCGGCGTGCAGGATCGGACCGCGGCCGCGGACGGGCTCCCTCAGGTGGTATCCGTCGGGCGCGGTGTACACGTATCCGACCCGGTCGCGGTTCACCGCGCCCAGGAGCATCACCAGGCCGGCGAGTTCCATCAACGCCTCGCGCTTCGAAAGGTCGGCGGAACCAAACTGCAGGCTGGGGGAATCCTCAAAGACGAGCAGCAGGGTGACCTCGCGTTCCTCGACGAATTTCTTGCGGTAGGGCTCGCCCAGGCGCGCGGTGACATTCCAGTCGATGTCCCGCACGTCGTCGCCGAATTCGTATTTGACCACCTGGTCGAACTCCATGCCGCGCCCGCGGAATGCCGAACGGTATTCCCCGCTGAGCACATTTTCGACCGCATGCCTCACGCGCCACTCCAGCCGGCGCAGCAGGGCGAGTGCCGAGGAACTCGCGGGTTGAAACGCGGAAGCGTTGCGCTCGGGAGATCCGTTCATCGCGCGATCATCCGGCGCCCTAGCTTTTCGTGACCACCGGCACCGGCGTGCGCTCGATGATCTGGCCGATGATCCTGTCGGTGGTGATCTCCTCGGCCTCGGCCTCGTAGGTCAGGCCGAGGCGGTGCCGCAGGATGTCGGGCGCGAGTTCCTGCAGGACGGCGGGCGAGACGAAATCGTCTCCGCGCAACCAGGCGAGCGCGCGGCCGGACTGAAAGAGGGCGAGCGAGGCGCGCGGGGAGGCTCCAAAATTGAGCTGGCGCCGGGCGCTCGGATTGTCGGTGCGCTCGGCCAGCATCCGGGTCGACCGCACCAGGGAGAGGATGTACCGGCGGACCTCGGGGGCAATGTGCACGCGGTCGACCTCCTGGCGCAGCGCCATGAGCTCCTGGCCGCTGGAAACGGCGGCCAGCGCGGGCTGGATCGTCACCTGTCCCCAGCGCTCCATCATCGTGCTCTCCTCCTCGGATGAGGGGTAATCCACGATCAGTTTGAACAGGAAGCGGTCGGTCTGGGCTTCGGGCAGCGGGTAGGTGCCCTCCTGCTCGATCGGGTTTTGAGTCGCCATCACGAAGAAAGGCGACGGGAGCGCCTGGGATTGGCCTCCGATCGTCACCTGGCGCTCCTGCATCGCCTCGAGCAGGGCGCTCTGGACCTTGGCGGGAGCACGGTTGATCTCGTCCGCAAGCAGGAGGTTGGCGAAGATCGGCCCGCGGTGCGGCGTGAACGTGCCCTCCTTGGGCTGGAACACCATCGTGCCGACGACATCGCTCGGCAGGAGGTCGGGCGTGAACTGGATCCGCTCGAACTGGACGCCCAGCGCCTGGCCGAGCGATCGGACGAGGAGCGTCTTGGCGAGGCCGGGCATTCCCTCGAGGAGCACGTGCCCGTTGGCGAGCAGCGCGACCAGAAGGCGCTCGACGATGTCATCCTGACCGACGACGGCCTTGGCGATTTCAGCACGGAGTTTGTTGGACCAGACGGGACCGTTGGGCATGGGAAAAGACCTGGGTGGGACGGAGTGAAAAGGCTGGATTTGGAGGCGTGTCGCGGGAAATGATCAGACCCCTGCGGTCTTGGCTCTTGCTTTGACTGCCGGAGGTTGACGAAGTTTCACAGGAGAAAAGCAAAGCCATGGCGGGATTTCCACTGCAAATCGAGCAGGATGTGCGCCGGAGGCTTGCGGCGCTCGGCGTGGAGCCGGGTGACGTCGAGGAACATTTTGTGCGGGGAACCGGTCCGGGCGGGCAAAAAATCAACAAGACATCCTCCACCATCCGGCTGCGGCACCGGCCGACCGGCGCGGAGGTCCGCTGCCAGGCGGAGCGTTCGCAGGCGGTGAACCGTTCCGAGGCGTGGGCGCGGCTGTGCGGGAAGCTGGAGGAGCGCCGGCGCGCGGCCGCGGCGCAGCTGAGAGACGAACAGGAGAGGATTCGCCGCAGAAGCCGCCAGAAGAGCCGTGGTCAAAAGATCAGGATGATCCAGGCGAAGAAGCATCGGGCGGACGTCAAAGTGCGCCGTGGGCGGGTAGGGGACGAGTGACGGGGTCAGAGGATGGGCAGGGATGGCGGGATGTTCACCCCGTTCACGAATGCGGGCGAATGGCGAATGGCGTTCCCGGTTAAAATACCAGTTGACGGCGGAGGGGCCGAAACCATAGTCCGACATTCCCTTTCGCGGGCGTAGCTCAGTTGGTAGAGCGCCACCTTGCCAAGGTGGTTGTCGAGAGTTCGAGTCTCTTCGCCCGCTCCATTTCACAAAAGCGGCTGGTGGCGACACCAGCCGCTTTTTTTGATCCCTCCCCGGCGCAGGGTTTCTTTTTTGTTGGCCGAGAACGCGGCGCCGCTATGGCTGAAGGCGTTGAAAGCCGCCGATTTCTTCACACTGCCCCCGTCGCTCGCCGCATTCGCGGCTCATTTCCTGCCTGAAGTCCCGCCCTGGGAATGGCTGAAGGAGATCGGCCCGGCCCTGGCGGCGTTCCGTTTTGACGCCCCGCTGCCGCCGTTGCCGCCCGGGGTGCATGCGGAGGGGGCGCTGTGGATTCACCCGAGCGTGCGGCTGCCGCATTATGCCACGCTGATCGGGCCGGCGTATATCGGCGCGGACTGCGAGATCCGCCCGGGCGCGTATGTGCGCGGCAATGTCATCGTCGGCGAGCGGTGTGTGCTGGGCAACGCCTGCGAGTACAAGCATGCACTGTTGATGGATCGCGTCGCGACGCCGCATTACAATTACGTGGGCGATTCCATTCTGGGCAACGCGGCGCACCTCGGCGCCGGGGCGATCTGCTCGAACTTCCGCCTGGATCACCGCGAGGTCCTCGTCCGCGACGGCGCCGGGCTGCGCTCGACGGGCCTGCGCAAGTTTGGCGCGATCCTCGGCGACGGCGCGGAGGTCGGCTGCAACGCGGTCCTCAATCCGGGGACCCTGCTCGGACCGCGCGCGCTCGTTGCGCCGGCGATCGCCTTTGGAGGCTTCCTGCCGGCGGGGCACATCAGCCGGCCCCGCTACACTGTCGAGTCCATCCCGCGGGAAGGCTGACCGATTGCCGGGCCCGACGGCGGGCGAGAAAGATCGCCTGCAGGCCTGTCTCCTGCACGGCGCTGCCTTGCAAGGAGACGGGCAGGTAGATTCCCTCTTGCCCAGTTTCCCATTCCCGCACTTGCTCATACGCCTTGGTCGCGATCGAGGGCTGACGCGAGCGCGCCCATGCATCTGTCACACCATGAGGATCCTCTCCGGCATCCAGCCCTCCGGGGCGCTGCATATCGGCAACTATTTCGGCATGATGAAGCCCGCGATCGACCTCCAGGCGCAGGGCGAATGCTACTATTTCATCGCTGACTATCACTCGATGACGTCGCTGACCGACCCGGCCGAGCGCCGCCGGAATTCG
Organism: uncultured Verrucomicrobiae bacterium; assembly: GCA_963827125.1. Classification (GTDB taxonomy): domain Bacteria; phylum Verrucomicrobiota; class Verrucomicrobiia; order Opitutales; family Opitutaceae; genus Fen-1467. Next base: position 70,518 of record CAWHAC010000010.1, on the reverse strand, counting down.
CAGGACGTGGCGCTCGATTTCCTCGCCTGCGGGCTCGATCCTGAAAAGAGCGTGTTCTTCCGGCAATCGGACCTTCCCGAGGTGACCGAGCTGACCTGGATCATCGGCACGCTCACGCCGATGGGCCTGCTCGAGCGGGCCCACAGCTACAAGGACAAGCTGGCCAAGGGGGTCGCCGCCAACTTCGGGCTGTTCGCCTATCCGGTCCTGATGGCCTCCGACATCCTTCTCTACGATTCCAACCTCGTTCCCGTCGGCAGGGACCAGAAGCAGCATGTCGAGATGACGCGCGACATCGCGATCAAGTTCAACCAGACCTATGGCGAGACCTTCGTCATCCCCGAGCCGGCCATCCGCGAGGAGGTCGCCACCGTGCCGGGCCTGGACGGGCAGAAGATGAGCAAGAGCTACGGCAACACGATCGAGATCTTCGGCGAGGAGAAGGCGATGAGGAAGCGGATCATGTCGATCGTCATGGACAGCCGCACGCCCCAGGAGCCCAAGCCCGATGCGGAAAAGAACATCGCGGTGCAGCTCCTGAAACTCGTCGCGCCCGGGGATTTGGCCCGGGGCTTCGAGGACCGCTTGCGCGCCGGCGGGCTGGGCTATGGCGACCTGAAGAAGGCGCTGTTCGAGCATTACTGGAGCTTTTTTGCCGCGGCGCGCGCCCGCCGCGCCGAACTCGTTGCGAACCGCGGCTACGTTGACGAAGTGCTGCGCACCGGCGCCGGCCGCGCCCGCGCGGTCGCAAGCCGCGTGCTGGCCCGCGCGCGCAAGGCCTGCGGCCTGGGCGCGTAGCCGGATTTTCCCCAGGCAACGCAATAAGGGCGTCGCGCCTCCAGGCAACGCAATAAGGGCGGCGCGTCTCCAAGAAACGCAATAAACGGGCGAAAACCGGCGCTATTTCACCGGCGTCAGCCGGAACAAAACCACGTCGTGCGATTCCACGCGGTCAATCCGGGGCGTGCGCGTGGTGCCGAGGTCTTTTTTCGCCCAGACGTCGCGCACCGCGTATTCGCCGTTAAGCACACTCATGGCGGACCAGTCGGTGGTGATGTCCCTTGCGCCGTCCGCCGTGTTGAGCACGCAGACCGCCCAGTTGCCGCCGGTGAGTTCCTTGACCCAGATTTCGCGGCCGGTCTCGGCCCGGAAGCGCCAGCCTTCCTTGCCAAGCGGATCCTGGTCGATGGCGATGACGTCCCTGTCGGTCAGGATGTCATGCACCTCTTTTGACATGTGGCGGACGTCGTTGCCCGCGATCAGCGGAGCGGCGATGACGCACCAGAGGCTGAAATGCGCCCGCGACTCCGCCAGGGTGAGGCCCCGGGTGCCCACCTCGAGCATGTCCGGGTCGTTCCAGTGGCCCGGGCCGGCGAATTGCCCGATGCCATTCGGACCCTCGGAGGGAACCAGCGTGTATTGCAGGTCGAGGATGAGCTTCCAGCCGCTCTCCCACCGCTGGCGCGCGTCGTAGGCGGACATGATGTCGCCGGTCGTGCGCCACATGTGGCCGACGTCGGCGGCCCATTCCCAGGGCTTGTTCTGGCCCCATTCACACAGGCTGAACACAATCGGCCGGCCGGCCCTGTGCAGCGCGTCGCGCATGGTCTTGTAGGTCTCGCGCGCGTCCGCGGTGCCGTGGGCGCACCAGTCGTACTTCAAAAAATCGACGCTCCAGGAGGCGTAGCGGAGCGCGTCCTGGTACTCATGGCCGCGGCCGCCGGGGAATCCCCCGCAGGTCTCGGTGCCGGCGCAATTGTGGATTCCAAATTTGAAACCCTTGTTGTGCAGATAATCGCCGAGCGCCTTCATTCCGCTCGGAAATTTCTTCGGGTCCGCCACGATGTTCCCGTCGGCATCGCGTTCCTTGGCCTCCCAGCAGTCGTCGACGACGATGTAGACATAGCCGGCGTCGCGCATCCCGTTTGCGATCATGGTGTCGGCGGTGCCCTTGATCAAATCCTCGTCGATGTTTGCGGCGAACGTGTTCCAGGAGTTCCAGCCCATCGGCGGAGTCAGCGCCAGGCCGTCGAATTTCTGGGCGAATGCCGTGGCTGAGATGCCAAGGGCCGCGATGATGAGGGTCTTTTTCATGGGAGCGAGGGTGGAGACAGGGATTCCTTCCGGGGGGAAGGGAACAAGGTTTTGACTCAATGGTGCGAGTGCGGTCAACCAGATTGCGAGCGGGCGGCAGCAGGTCAGCTCCCGATTGACGGCAGCGTCTGGCGCGCGCAGTTGGCACGGGCATCCTGCCCGTGGACGCGCGCCAGGCAACAGGGGCAGGTCGCCCGTGGACGTGCGCCAGGCAACAGGGGCAAGGCCCGGCCTTCGCCGGAGGCTTCCTCCTTTGCCAAGGCTACGGAGGACGAGACGGCGGGCAGGGCGCCCCTGCCACGCGCGCCACCGTCAATCGGCACATGCCCTCGCGTTCCAGAGTGAGTTCCAACCCGGAGCTTGGCTGCGATCCAGATTCAGCATAGAGCATGGTCCATCATGAAGAAGTCTCTTGGGGCCAAAACCCTCGTTTACCCGACTCCGGTGCTTGTCATTGGGACCTACGACAAGGCTGGCAAGCCCAACGCGATGACCGCTGCCTGGGGCGGCATCTGTTGTTCCAAGCCGCCCTGCGTCGCCGTTTCCCTCCGCCAGGCCACCGCGACGTACGGGAACATCATCGCGCGCCGGGCCTTCACGATCAGCATCCCGTCCGAAAAACACGTCAACCAGGCGGATTATCTGGGGATGGTGTCAGGCAGGAGCGTGGGAAAATTCGCAGTCGCCAGGCTGACGCCGGTGAAGAGCGACCTCGTTGACGCGCCGTATGTGCAGGAGTTCCCCCTGGTGCTGGAGTGCAGGCTCGTGCAGACGATCGAGCTGGGATTGCACACGCAGTTTGTCGGGGAGGTTCTGGACGTGAAGGCAGAGGAATCCGTGCTGGATGGCGGGCTGGTGGCCATCAAGAAGATGAACCCGTTGGTTTTTGCCCCGGACACGCAGGCCTACTATGGCATCGGCCAGTTTGTGGGCAGGGCTTTCTCCGTGGGCAAGGCACTTTGACGAGAATGGCGCCTGTGGTCCGCCGGCCAGGGCGCGCAAAGACGCCCACATTCGCCGCGGACTCCTGTTCCAGGTTGACGCCAACCCCGTCCTTCGACCGGTAGGCACGCGTCGCCACAATGTCGGCTGGCCGCTCGGGCGCATCGAGCGCCTCCTGATAACTGCCCATATGAGCCCGGTTGTGGAAAACGAGCAGACGCACAGCCCCGGGATGGGCGGCCACAGTGGTGTCGCGCTCGAATTCTGTCACCATCCCCCACGCCTTGAGGAAATGATCGTTGTCGCCCATGCCGTTTGACACGGGTGGCATTTGAAAGAAACCATAACGCACAGCCCAGCCGGGTTGATTCAACTCGGCGGCAAACCCGGTTATATATCCGAGACTGTCGGCCGGATAGTCCCATGCTTCGTTCGCCATCAGCGCCCAGCTCATAAACTGGGTGCGCGGGTCGTTGGCGTATGTGTTGTTGTCAAAGATGTCTTTCACGCTGATTCGCCCGAGCGTAAACGTCACGCGCGACGCCGTCCGATGGCCGGCGAGATCAAGCGCGTCGTCCCCGACCGCATCTGATTCCCCACCGAGGTTGAACGTCTGGCGGATAAAAAGACGCGCGATGATTGCCTTGGGGTCCCGCGTCCCGAGGCGGAATGCCTCGCCGTTTGGGAAAGCGTCCACGTCTTCAGTCTTGCTCAGGCCGAATCCCTGCCACATCAGCCCGTCAATGTGCGCCTCCGCACCGCTCCAGAGCTGCGCGCCGGCAAACAAATCAAAAGAGAGGGTATGCTGGATTTCGCCCTTGTCGTCCAAGCTGTCCGGGCCGGAATATTTGGAGAAGAACCCGGGCGTTGCTTGCACGACATTGGTGTTCTGCACGTGCCAGTTCCAGGTCTGCGGCTGGCCGGCCGCCGGCTGCAGATCGGTTGCCGTCTCCGCGGCGTAACCCTGGAGGGCGACGCCAAAGAGGAGCGCGGCGCCTCCAAACAACGCGGAGATCCTGACCGGTTGCATCCTATTGAAGATGCGGTGGCGCCACTGGCATTTGACCTCAACGGCCACCCGGCATTCCAGCGCGCAGGCCAGGCGCAGGACGAAACACCGTGGGCTCATGAGAAGAGGCCGGTCGCCGGCTCACGGGACCGGTTTGGGCCCATGGGCGGCCGCCGGGTCGACTGTCGCCTTTCCTTTGTCGGCCGCGCCCGAGGACATCCGCACGAACTTCAGGCCGATCAGCGCCAACAGGACCAGGAGATAAACGCGCAAGGCCCACAGGGCGAACCGGGCGGTGCGCGTGGTTTTGATGAGTGGCATGAGGAAGGTTCAGCCGGGCAATTCGATCTTCGCGTCCTTCATGAGGTCCTTGTAGCGCACAATGCCAAGAAGATGATCATGGACGTTGACCACCGGCAGCATGCGAAACTGGTATTTGACGAACGAATCCACGAGGTCCTCCCTCAAGGCGTCGCGCTCCACGGTCACCACCGGCGCGATCATCAGGTCACCCAGGCTGGCATCGGGTTGGGCGATCACCAGATCGCGGAGGTCCACCAAACCCACGAGCGACTTCTCCCGGTCTCCCACAAGGTAGATGTACGAGATGTTCCGCCGGTCGCAGGGCGTCGAGCGCAGCGTCGCCAGAACGTCGGACACCCGGGTCTCCTTGGAAAACGCGAGAAACCGGTCGCTCATCAACGCCGAGGCCAGCACCTCCGGATTCGTCATGACAGCATGAATACGCGTCGCCCGGTTCGCAGGCAACAACCGCATCAGTTCGGTGACCTTTTCGTGCGAGAGATTGGAGAAGAGATCGGCGAGCTGCGGCACGGACAACTTGGCCAGCACGAGCCGCGCCTTCTCCCCGCCCAGGAATGCGATCAACTGCCTCCTGGCGCGCGGCTCCGCCTCGACCAGGACCTCGGCGGCCTTGTCGGGATCGAGGGCGGAGAACATTGCCTGCTGTTCGTCCCCGGACAACACCTCAAGGGCGTCAGCCAGGTCTTCGCCGGGAAGATCCAATGCCTGTTCGCGCGCGACCGAGAGCGTCACCACGTCCTTCGTGTGATCCTCGACCGACAGCGGCTGGACAAAGCGCCATGAGATCATCCGGTTTTTTGTCGAGGCAAAACGCTCCAGTCCCCACCGCCGGAGGAAACCGTTGAAGGAAATGTCGACGTGGACCATGATCATCCTGCCCTTGGAAAAGAGCAGCTGGACGTTGTTGACCACCTCCGTGCGCCGGCCGTCGATGTCGAGGATCGTCTGGCCCATCAGATGCTCGTTGAGCAGGATCCAGCCCTTTTGGTCGGCAAATTTCGGGTAAGGGCCGCCGGCGTCATTGGGCTTGATGAAGATCGCTTCCGGCTCGATGCGCACGACCCTTTCCCATGGGATGAGCTCAGACGAGTAGCCTTTGCCGTGTTCGATGTAGATTCCGACCGCCTCCGGATACGGCTCGGTCAGGCGGAAAACCAGGTCCGTCAGCCGGCCGTTCTTCTTGTTCGACTGGTCGAGACGAATCCGGCGGTCGAGCAGGTGGGCGAAATAGAGGAGCTGGTAATCTTCATGGGTTCCCGTGACGGCGCCAGGGTTTTTCCCGCCTGAGCTGTCTTCTTTGGAGTTATTCATCGGGGTTTTTCCTCCATGGGGTTAACTGCCTGAACCAAACCATTCTGGGAACAGGACCGAAACACCGTAGGCCGTTGAGATTACAATGACGAAGGCCGTGATGCTCCAATTGGCGATGTTCTGCCACCGCGTATTCACGTGTTCGCCCATGAGCGGCTTGTCGTTGAGCAACAGGTTCAGGAACACGAGCGCCGCCGGCAGCAATGTCACCGCCACGACCTGGACGAAGATCGTGATGATGTTCTGGACATCGATTGACGCCACCAATGAGACGACGCCGGCCGACATGAGCATGAGCACATAGGCCACATAAAACCACGGTGCCTCGCGCACGGTCTTGTTGAGCGAATGGGCCCAACCAAACACCTCGCCCAGCGCCCAACTGGTGGCCAGCGAGATGCACAGCGCGCCCAGCAACCCGGCGTCAAAGAGCCCGATGGCAAAGAGCAGCCTGGCCCACTGCCCCCATTGACCATGCAAAACCTGGGGCATGGCCGCGGCCGTCTTGGCTGCCGAATCGATGTTCTGCAGGCCCAGGCTCTGATCCGGGTTGAAATAGAACACACCCGCGGTGGCAATGATGATGAAGGCCGCGACAACACACGTCATGATCGAACCGAACAGGGTGTCGAACTTCCCGTATTTGATATCCTTGATCTCCATTCCCTTGTCCACGACGGCCGACTGTTGGAAGAAGATCTGCCATGGAGTGATGGTGGTTCCGATGTTGGCCATGATCAACGTGAGCAGGGCCACGCCGGACATGCCGAGATTGAAATTCGGATGATAGAAGCCCTTCCCGACCGCGACCCAGCCCTCCTTGACGTACCCGGTCTTCATGGCCCAGATCGCCGCGGGGATGTAGACCAGATTAAAAAGGCAGAAGAAAAGGGTGATCTTCTCAAACGTCCAATACCTGCCGCTGATCACGATGCCCAGCATGAGAAAAGTCACACAGAAGAACGTGATCCATGGAGGGATGTTGAAGAGGCTCATCGCCTGGGTCATGCCGATGTATTCGGTGACCAAGGTCAGCCAGTTGATCACCGCCAGATCAAAGATGGAAAACCAGCCCCAGAACTTGCCGAAACCATCGAATATGGCCTCGGCGTGACCCCGCTTGGTGACGGCGCCGAGGCGCACCGTCATCTCCTGCACGTAATAGGCCATGGGAACCAGGATGACCATCGCCCATAGCAGGTTGAATCCGGTCTTGGCGCCCGTTTGCGCATAGGTGGAGATCCCTCCTGCATCGTTGTCGGCGATCATCGTGATGATCCCGGGTCCCAATGCCGCCAGGAAGATTAGCGTGCGCCGGTTGAGCCGGCGGATTTGGTGAATCGATTTGCTGATCCAGTACATGGAGGGCCTGCCCGGCAAGAGGGCAGCATTCGCAGGTGGCGGGGAGACAAGGCCACTCTATCAACAAGACGCGCCCAGCGTTACTGAAGTGATTCTGAAGATTCGTTAAGAATCGCTGGCGCCGGTTGCCATGCCCCCGCACTGCGAAATCACATGCGACGAACGACCCGCCGCAACCGCAGCCGGAACGTGCTGCCGTGCCCCGGTTCACTCTCCAGCTCGACCGAGCCGCCCATGCGCTCCGCCGCCCACTTGACGATCGCCAGGCCCAGCCCGACGCCGCCCTCGGAACGCGAGCGAGCCTTGTCAACACGATAGAACCGTTCGAATACGCGCTGCTGGTGCTCTGCCCCGATCCCGGGTCCTTCATCAATGACCTCAATGTCGACGGATTCATCGCCAACCAGCCCGCGCACGAGGATCGGTTTGGATGACGGACTGTAGCGAATCGCGTTTTGCACGAGGTTCATCAATGCCAGGCGGAGCAATGCCGGATCGAAGATCGCAAGCAGGTGATCCGGACAATCCACTTGGAGCCGTTGCTGCTTTTCCTCGGCAACGCGGCCCAACACGTCCATCACTTCGTCCAGCACGCGGGCCACAAGCCCCGCCTCCAATTGCACCGGGATCTCATCATTGTCGGCCCGAGCCAGCAGGAGCAGCCGGTTGATGAGCTGGTTCATCCGCGTGATCTCCTCCAGCATGCTGCCGAGCGCGTCGCGCAGAAGCGCCGGGTCGTGCCCGCGCAGAGCCACTTCGCCAACCGACCGCATCGCTGTGAGCGGCGTGCGCAGCTCGTGGGAGACGTTTGCCGCCAGCCGGTCGAGCTCCCAATAGGCGTTCTCAAACCGCCCGACCGCCTCGTTGAATCCGGTGGCAAGTCGCCCCAGATCGTCATAGGGATTGGCCACGGGGAGCCTCTCACTCAGCGTCTGTACGGACAATCGGCTCGTCCGCTCAGCCATATCGCGGACAGGAGCCAGCAGGCGGCTGGCGATGGTGTAGCTCGCGATGCCGAAAGCCGCCAGGGCGCACAGGCCTGTGCCGAACTCAACCCCAAACGCCATGCCGCCTGCGGCGGCCCCCGACATTTTCACGGCGATGACCGCGAGGGCGGCGAACACACCCGCAGCCGCAACATTCCAAACCGCGAGCCTGAGGCGCGAGGAACAGCGCTGCCACCAGGCCTTCATTCGCCGTTTCCTTCCCGCAACATGAAGCCCATGCCGCGCACCGTTTGAATGAGCTTCACGGGCCGTTCCCCGTCCACTTTCCGGCGCAAGTGCGCAACGTGGACGTCAATCACGTTGTCCAGGGGCGTGAGGCGATTCGTTTCACGCCAGACTTCCTGCGCCAGCATTTCGCGGCTTACCACCTGGCCGGGCTGACGCAACAGGTACACCAGAAGGTCGAATTCCCGCGGGGTCAATTCGATCGGCTTTCCAGCCCGCCACACCCGGCGCGCCTCCAGATCAACGACAAGGTCGGCCAGGGTTTTTCTCAATGGTTCGGCTGCGGGTGCGGTGCGGCGAAGCAACGAACGGATGCGCGCCAGCAGCTCCGGAAATGCGAATGGCTTGACCAGGTAGTCGTCCGCCCCGCTCTCCAGCCCCATCACCCGGTCGTCGACCGCATCCCGGGCCGTCAGCAGAAGCACCGGGGTCTTCATGCCGCGAGCCCGAAGGGTCCTCAGAATCTCAATGCCGCTGCGCCCTGGCAGCATCCAGTCAAGTATCACCACGTCAAATGCCTCAGCACTAACCAGGAAGAACCCGTCTTCACCCGTCCGTGCTGTGGCCGTGGAATAGCCCGCCTGGGTGAACCCGGTGGCCAACGCGTCGGCGGTCTTTTCGTCGTCCTCGATGATCAGAAGGCGCATGATGATCGAAAGGATCAGACGATGGTCGGTCGTTCCGCGGGAAGCGAGCCGCCAATCGTATCGCTTCAGCCGGCATCGCGGCCCCGTCTGCCGCTGCAGGCCCGGCTGCCGGCAGGGCCGCTCTCACTGCCTGTTTTCCCTTCGCACAGACCTCAGCACGCGTCGAAGCTTGATGTAGGGGACCCGTAGTGTCCCGCTGGCGATCTTCCCGCTATTGAAAGACGATTTGCGTGCCGTCCGGCTTGTGCGACGGGGTGAAGCGTTTTTTGGATGTTTAGCGGCCTGGACGGGTTTCACCCCATAGCACCGGCGCGACGGTTGGCCCATGCTTGGAATTCCGGACCAAGTACCTGATGTTGCACTTGGCGATCAGCGCGGCATGTGGGTCTTTTCGGCCGGCCTGCGATGCCACAAAGTCTGCCTTGAATCTGGAGATGCTATCGGTCACCGCTATGCTACCCCTGATGATCAAGGCGATTTTTGAGGGACAACGATGAAAATGAACTGTATAAGGCGTTCTCAATCCTTCCCGGGGGATATTAACACCGCAGCTGTAATGCTGATATGTATGGTTGCGGCCTTGGTTTCGGCGCCGGCATCGGCCAGCTCGCCCGTTGGCATCACCATCACCTACGCGGGTGATTGGGAACCTGACCTGCTGTTCGCGGACGCGTTCAAGCAATCGCGAAACTGGAGCACTTCGTCGGGTGCGGCCGCCCCGATCGACGCCAATGGCTGGCCGACGCAGGACGCGAACATCTACGTGTGGGCCGGACAGGGGCTCGATATGAGCGGGACGTACGCCCTGTCGTTCAACGGGCAGGCAACCGTGAGCTGCAGCGGTGGGACGGTCTCGAACCAGGTCTATGATCCGTCCGCCAACCTCACCACCGCAACGGTGACGATGACGAATTCCGATCTGAACCTGTCGTTCACCAGCACCCGGCGGACTTCGTCGGGCGCCGCCAACACGGGCGTAACCAACGCGAAGCTGATGCGGCCGACCTCGTATGGAGCGGCCACCAGCTACCCCACGTCGACCAACTTCACGACCCCGATCAAGAACCTGATCAGCAAGTTCGGGACCATCCGGTTCATGGATTATCTGGCTACGAACGGCAATGCGCAGGTCAATTGGAGCGACCGTGTTCCACCGGCCTATGCCTCGTATGTTGTATCCGATCCGGCATACGGCTGGGAGGGCAAGGGATGCCCGTGGGAATATGCGGTCCTCCTCTGCAATGAGACGGGCAAGGACATGTGGATCTGCATCCCCGCTGGTGCGACAGACGCCTACATCACCAACGTGGCCAACCTGATCGCTTTCGGCAGCGACGGAACGAATCCGTATGGCAGCCCGCAGGCCAAACCGGTGTATCCGCCGCTGAACTCCAATCTCAAGGTCTATGTAGAGTTCAGCAATGAGGTGTGGAACACGGCCGGCGCTTTCACACAGAGCGGCACGAATCACGACGCCGCGGTCAGCGAGGTGAACGCAGGCGGATCCCCTCTGAACTTCGACGGCGATACCAACGACTGGAATTGGGCGGCACGCCGCACCGCCAAGCGGACCGTCGAGATCAGCAATATCTTCCGCAGTGTATTCGGCGATGGCGCCATGATGACACGCGTGCGCCCGGTCCTGGAATCCCAGGAGGGGTACGTCGCGTTCTGGCTGCTCCAGCAGACGCATATGCTGGAGGACTATTACAATTGCGCCGGTCGCGTGGCGACGCCCCATCCGCCCGCTTATTATATCTATGGCGGCGGCGGTTCCGCCTATTACAATCCCGACAACAGCAGCGACGCGCTCACGCTCTCGAACATCTGGACGAGCAGCACGTTCGACAACGCCGCGTGGGCGCCGGTCTGCCAGAGCGAGGCCGGCTATGTCCTGCCCATTTACGGGAAGCGCGTCGCCTATGAAGGCGGGCCGAGCATGGACAACACGGGCCACAGCGAGTCGATCAAGAGTCAGGCATGGGCGGACCCCCGCATGACAACGTGCGTGAGCAGCCACCAAACCGCCTGGGACCAGAACGGCGGCGATTTGTTGTGCTACTTCGAATCCACCGGCGACTATCAATGGGCGTTTGCGCAAGACCCGGCGGTTCTGGATACGCCGAAGATGCTCGCGATTGACGCGATCGACAGCTCCGCCCGGGCATCCGGGACTTATGGCGTCGCCATCCCCGGCAGCATCAGCGCGTCAGCCTATAATTCTCCGGAAGATTGGGCTGGCTCCAACCCGAGCGATCTTTCTGCAAACGACAGCTGGACCTGGACCGGCTATGTTGTGAACAACACTGCAACTGGCGCGTTTTCCATCAAGCTGAATGCCGGTTCTTCCGGCACGGCGAACAGCGCCGACATCTACGTTGACGGCGGGCTTGTCGGAACGATCGCGATCCCGAATACGGGCAGCAACGGCACCTATCAGGATAGTGCGACCCTCACGACCAGCACCCTCGCGGCGGGAACCCATGGGGTGCTCTTGAAGGCCCGTTCAGGCGGCTTCGGGGTCAATACAATCATAATCGCTTCAAGTGCCACAGCGGCGCCGGCGTTTACGACTGAGCCGACCGGCCAGAACGTGACGGCTGGCGGTGATGCGAGTTTTATCGTGGTAGTTTCCGGCAGTCCGGCGCCGACATATCAGTGGCGGGTTTCGACCGACGGTGGGAACACGTGGACGGATCTGACCGAAACAGCGCCTTACAGCGGAACAAAGACCGGCACGCTGACGATCACCGGCGCGACGACCGCGATGAACGGTTATCAGTTCCGATGCGTAGCGAGCAATAGTGTCAATCCGGTCACGAGCTTTCCCGCGACGCTGACGGTGACGGGCCTGTCCGACCAGGCGTTCCTGCAGCAGCTGTTCCTCGACGTTCTGGGGCGGCCGATTGATTCCGGGGCAGCCGCGGCTTTTGGCGCGGCCCTGACCGGGGGCGAGTCGCGCGCGGCGGTGCTGGGCGACCTGCTCGCCTCAACCGAGTACAGCCAGTGGCAGATCGAGCCGGTGATCCGGCTGTATTACGCAGCGTTCGCGCGGATGCCGGACTACGCCGGGCTTCAGAACTGGTCCATCGCATTGCATGCAGGCGCCGTCACCCTCACCGGCGCAGCGGAGGCATTCGTCGCGAGCCCGGAGTTCCAGCAGACCTACGGCAGCCTGACCGACACGCAGTTCGTGACTTTGCTCTACGCGAATGTGCTGGGCCGGGCGCCGGATCCGGCAGGGTTGCAGGCTTGGTTGAACCTGCTCGCCGGCGGGGCAAGCCGCGGGACCGTGCTGGTGGGCTTCTCGGAATCGGACGAGTTCAAGGCGGACAAGGCGAGCCAAGTGGAGATCCTGCGCCTTTATTATCTGCTGTTGCAGCGGATGCCGACCGCGGCGGAGCTGCAGAGCTGGCTGGCTTTCCTGCAGGGAGATGACGAGACGGACACTTTGTTCGCCCAAGGCTATCCTGCGGGTCTTGATTCATCCGATTATGTGCAGCTGGTTTTCCAGGGGTTCTTGCGCCGCAACGCGGACTCCGGGGCGCTGGGCGCATTTGGCGGAGCGCTGGATGCCGGCACACTCACGCATGGCGGGCTGGTGGACACGCTGCTGAGCTCGGCCGAGTTCAGCCAGTATGTTGGCCCGGTGTCGCGGCTGTACCTCTCGGCCTTCCGCCGCGTGCCGGATGCACCGGGTCTGGACAACTGGGTGAACTATATGCGGGCGGGCAACACGCTGGAGTCGGTGGCGGACGCATTCGTCGCGAGCCCGGAGTTCCAGCTGAGCTACGGCGGCTTGGACGACACGCAGTACGTCACGTTGCTCTATCAGAATGTTCTCGGCCGGGCGCCGGATCCGACGGGGCTGCAGAACTGGCTGAACCTGCTCGGCTCGGGCTCGACGCGCGGCCAGGTGCTGATCGGATTTTCTGAATCGCAGGAGGCGATCGCCCTGTTTGCGCCGACGGTGCGGACGTTCCTGCACTACTTTGCGTTCCTCAACGCCGCGCCGACCCAGTCGGATCTCGATTACTGGAAGAACTACCTCACCACGCTCGACGACCAGATGCGCGACGATTTGCTCGCCGACCCGGGCTTCACCAACGGAGGCTGAGGGAACGCTTGGCCCCAAGCGTTGCCGCTATCGCCCGGCCAGTTCTGGACCACGAGCGGGGACGAGGCTCTGATGTGTCTGGAAACCTTCTGGCGCAACGGGCGCTGGAATCGTTTTTTTCCCCACGCCGGCAACTTCGACCCCTCCAAAAACTGGGATTCGCCCCCCCCCGGACGCACGAAATCAATCCAGCATTGACCGCGGGCGCGGCGGTCACGTACCTTGACCGTTTCCGTTGATCGGCACTCTTTTCCCACCGCTGCAGTGAACATCGAACTCAAAGACCTCTCTGAAACCCGCAAGAGCCTTGTCGTCACCCTCGAACAGGGCGAAGTCGACGCCGAGCACAAGGCCGTGGTGAAGGAAATCGCCGGGGCCGCCCGGATCCCCGGTTTCCGCCCCGGCCGCGCCCCGGCGGATCTGGTGCTGAAGCGCTTCGCCAAGGAGGTGCGGGACGAGTTCAAGAGCAAGGTCGTGGGGAAGGCCTACCGCGACGGCGTCGAGAAGGCGAAGATCGACGTGGCCAACGTCGTCCATGTCGAGGAAGGGGTGATCGAGCCCGGCCTGTCCGCAGCCGTCACGTTCACGATCGACGTGCAGCCGCAGTTTGAACTGCCCGAGTACGTCGGGCTCCCGGTCCAGGTCCCGCCGGTGGATCCCGCCGACGCCGACATCGACGCCGTGATCGAGCGCCTCCGCCAGGAGCGGGCGGCCTTCAGCGTTGCGGCCCGGCCGGCCCGGAGGGGCGATTTCGTCAAACTGGCCTACGAGGGCACGGTCAACGGGAGGCCCGTGGCGGAGCTGGCGCCTGAAAAGCAGATTTACGCGAAGGTTCCCCTGACCTGGGAGGAGGTGGAAAGCGAGCAGGACAGCCTCATCCCCGGGCTCGGCCGCCAGCTCGGCGGGCTCAAGGCGGGGGACAAGAAGAACCTGACGGTCACCTTTCCGGCGGGTTTTGCCGCCGTGCCGGAGCTCGCGGGCAAGTCCGTGGTTTATGCCGTCGACGTGCAGGAGGTGCGGGAGCGGGTGCCACCGCCGCTGGACGCGGAGTTTTTCAAAAGCCACCACGTGGAAACCCTCGACGCGCTCCGGCAGCAGGTCCGCGAGAATCTGAGGCAGCACAAGGAGCTCGAGAACCGCCGCATGAAGCGCCAGCAGGTGAGCGAGGCCCTGGCCTCCCGCATTGAGTTCCCGCTTCCGGAGAGCCTCATCGCCGGCGAGACCCAGGAGGTGTTGCGCCGGTTCATGGAGGACAACATGCGGCGCGGCGTCCCCGAGGCGGAATTCGAGAAGAACAAGAAGGAGCTTTACGAAAACGCGCGCCGGGCCGCCGCGGGCCGCGTGAAGGTCCAGCTGCTGCTCGCGAAGATCGCCGAGAAGGAGAAGATCACGGCCGGGGAGCGCGATCTCGACGCCGCCATGCTGCGCGAGGCGGCGCGTTCGAACCAGCGGCCGGAAAAGCTCGCGCGCGACCTCGCCCGCGACCGCCCGCGCCTGCGCGCGCTGCAGGAGGCGATCGTTTTCGACAAGACTCTTGATTTCCTGGTGGGCAAAGCTACCCTTGCCAAGGCAGCGCCGAAAGTCTGAGCGAAAAGACAATTCCGTGAGCTATTACGTCCCTTTCATCATCGAAAACACCGGCCGCGGGGAGCGGAGCATGGACATCTTCTCCCGGCTGCTGAAGGACCGCATCATCTTCATTGGGACGCCCATCGACGATGGCGTGGCGAACCTCGTCATCGCCCAGTTCCTGTTCCTTCAGATGGAGGACGCCAAGAAGGACATCCAGCTCTACATCAATTCCCCGGGCGGGGTGGTGACGGGCGGGATGGCGATCTACGACACGATGAATTTCCTGCAGTGCGATGTCGTGACCTATTGCATCGGCCAGGCCGCCAGCATGGCCACGGTGCTCCTCGCCGGAGGGACGAAGGGCAAGCGCTTCGCCCTGCCCAACAGCCGCGTGATGATCCACCAGCCGACGGGCGGCGCGGGCGGCCAGGCGGCCGATGTCGCGATCGCGGCGCGGGAGATCCTGCGCTGGCGCCGCACGCTCAACGAAACCCTGGCCCGGCACACGGGCAAGACGCCGGAGCAGATCGACAAGGATTCCGACCGCGACTACCACATGAGCGCGGACGAGGCCCGTGCCTACGGAATCGTCGACCATGTCATGACGTCAACGCGCGAGGCGCGGCAGGTCGTCTCCGCCGTGCAGGCCGCCTGAGGATCCCCGCGCACCCGGCCCGCCGTGGCTGCGCCGGAACCGCACCCGCCCCGACAACACACCCTTTCCGATGGCCAAATCCTCCCGAATGACCCTCTGCTCGTTCTGCGGAAAATCGCAGGCGGAGGTTAAGAAGATCATCGCCGGCCCCGGGGTGTATATCTGCGATTCGTGCGTCAACGTCTGCAAGACGATCATCGACCGCGAAATCAAGGCTCCGGCGGCGGAGAGCCGTCCCGCGTTCCGCCTGCTCAAGCCGGTCGAGATCAAGAAAACCCTCGACGATTACGTGATCGGCCAGGACCACGCCAAAAAGGTGCTCTCTGTCGCGGTCTACAACCACTACAAGCGCCTGATGTTCGACGCCGGCCATCCGCAGCGCGGCGGCGGGGCGATGGCGCCGGAGTTCTCCGAGGTCGAGGTCGAGAAGAGCAACGTCCTGTTCGTCGGGCCGACCGGCTCGGGCAAGACCCTGCTCGCGCGGACGCTCGCGCGCATCCTGGACGTGCCTTTTGCGATTTCGGACGCGACGACCCTGACGGAGGCCGGCTACGTCGGCGAGGATGTCGAGAATGTCGTGCTCCGCCTCCTGCAGGCGGCCGCCTACGACGTCAAGAAGGCGGAATGCGGCATCATCTACATTGACGAGATCGACAAGATCCGCCGGACCACGGAGAACGTCTCCATCACCCGCGACGTGTCGGGCGAAGGCGTGCAGCAGGCGCTGCTCAAGATACTGGAAGGCACCGTCTGCAACGTCCCCCCGCAGGGCGGCCGCAAGCACCCCAACCAGGAGTACATCCAGGTCAACACCGCCAACATCCTCTTCATCTGCGGCGGCGCATTCATCGGGCTCGAGCAGTTCGTGAAAAAGCGGATCGGCACCAGTTCGATGGGTTTCCACGTGAACCCCGGCGACCACAATCTCACGCCCGAGGAGATGATGCGGATGATCGCGCCGGAGGACCTGGTCCGCTACGGGATGATCCCCGAGTTCATCGGGCGCCTGCCGATCGTGTCGGTGCTCGATCCCCTGAGCGAGGCCGACCTGGTGCGGATCCTTTTGCGGACGAAGAACGCGATGGTGAAGCAGTATTCGAAGCTCTTTGCCATGGACGGCGTGCAGCTTCGTTTCACGCGCGACGCGGTGAGCGCGGTCGCCCGGAAGGCCATCGAGCTCAAGACCGGCGCACGGGCGCTGCGCGCCATCCTGGAAAATCTCATGCTGGAGGTGATGTTCGACCTGCCCCAGCGCGAGGATGTGGTGGAGGTGGTGATCGACGAGGCCGTCGTCAAGGGCCTCCGCCGCCCGCTGCTGAAGAAGGCGCCCAAGCCCGGGGAGAGCAAGGCCAACGCCGCCTAGGTTTTCGCGCCGCGCGAAAACCTACCAGTGCCCGTTGTCGCCCTTTTGGAGCGATCGCGCGAATTCGACGAACAGGCGCACGCACCGCTCAACGTCCTCCAGGTCGACGACTTCGCTCGGCGTGTGCATATAGCGGAGCGGCACGCTGACGAGCCCCGTCGCGACGCCTGCGCGCCCCATCTGGAGGGCGCGGGCGTCCGTGCCCGTCGGCCGCGGGTCGGCCTCGAGCTGGTAGGGGATCTTGAGCCGCTTTGCCGCCTGGACCAGCCCCGAGAAGACCTTCGGGTTGACGTTGGGGCCGCGGCAGATGATGGGGCCGCCGCCGAGCTTGGTCTCGCCGCATTTGCGTTTGTCGCAGTCGGGGTGGTCGGTCGCGTGCCCGACGTCGACCGCGAGCGCGAAATGGGGATTGACGGCGTAGGCGGAGGTGATGGCGCCGCGTACGCCGATCTCCTCCTGGGAGGTCGCCACCGCGACGACCCTGGCCGCGAGTTTCTTCCTGGAGGCGGCCAGGCGCAGCAGCGCCTCGCCGACAACGTAAGCCCCGACCTTGTTGTCGAACGCCCGGGAGGTGCCGATGCTTCCGTGGATCAACTCGAATTCGTGGTCGTAGGTGGCGGCGTCGCCGATCGCCACCCGTTCGAGGGCCTCCTGTTTCGAACGGGCGCCGATGTCGATCCAGATCTCGTGGATCTCCGGGACCTTCTTGCGGTCGTTCTCGTCCATGAGGTGGATTGCGCGCCTGCCGGTGACTCCCTTGACGGGCCCCGCTGCGGTCTGGAGGATCACCCGGCGGCCGGCGATCACCGTGCGGTCGTGGCCGCCGATGGTGTCGAAGTAGAGGAAGCCCTCCTTGTTGACGTAGGTGACGATCAACCCGAGCTCATCCATGTGCCCGGCGAGCATGAGCACGGGGTCGCCGCCGGGGTTGAGCGTCGCGATGCGGTTGCCCATGGCGTCCCTGGCGTATTTGTCGGCGACCGGTCCGACATGTTCGTCGAAGACCTTCTGGGCCTCGAATTCGTAGCCTGACGGCGAGCGGGCGTGCAGCAGGGCGGCGAGAAATGGGGGAACCGTGTAGGAGGCCATGAGGCGGGATTGGACCACAACCGGGGCGTGGCGACAAAGTCAAAATCGCGCCACCGTCAATGGGCAGATGTGCCCCTTGGTCTTGAGGGAGCGGCGAAATTGCTTGTCAGCCCGTTTTGGCAACGCGTAGCACCCCACTTAACGGAACAGAAACGTTCCACGAGGCTCCGTCATGGTCGACACGGTCCGAGGCGATCACGAAGACCCTTTAGCTCGTGGAAACCGTGTGCGCGACCATGTTGAATGAGAATGATCCACGCTGCACTCGCCTGGATCTCGTCGGGCAGTCCCTCGTTGAGCCGGCGGATATGCTCGCGGCGCACCGCGAGGCGATGCATCCCGGAATCCGCGGTCGGAAATCCTCCTACGAGGGCGAGTAGCTGCACTTCGTCGGGAAAGAACGGTAACTGTAAACGCCATACACCACGGTCGAATTGGTAGAATGAACCCGTTTCTGGAGCCATGATCATCGTTCTTCCCACTCGACCACGGGCCACGGAACGGCATCGGCAAATCGCCGCCTTGACACACTAATCCATGGAAGAAAAAACCAGCTAGATGTAAAAACCGCCTGTTTTCGTGCGAGCAATATAGCGGGAAAATGCCGTCGATCCACTCAGTGCTTGATTTCTAAGAGATTTCTTGACAATAAGATCAGTCCCCCTGATGAACTCGGAAATCCCCAGGAAAGGGACCCAACCAATTTGGATATAAGGCGACCCGCTCGCCATATGTCACTCTGTTGGCCATATATGAGATCCAAACTTGCAGTACTCTTTGTGGTCCTTCTGGTCGGGTGCCAAACCACGCCTCCTAACCCAGGCCAGAGCTTTTACAGGAGACCAACAGTTGTCTCCGACGAATCAGATCCGAATGGCTGGAGGAAATGGCCGGTGGAGTCTGTGTTTCCCGAACGAAGTGACTTGCCGAAGGATTCAAAGTATTGGACCGATCCTTCTTTCAGTCCGCCCCAGCAAGAGACCAACTCGATTCCGAGGATTCCGAGGACAGTGCCAGAAGGCCATTATCTACTCCGGATCATGGCCATCATAGAAGGCGACGGCAGAGTGAAGGAAGCGAAGGTTGTTGTTCCATCAGGAATTCCCGAGGTTGATGCTGCCTGCTTGGCGATGATAAAGGAATGGGTGTTCCGACCAGCAATGATTGGCGCAAGGGGCTTTCCGATCTTGATGCATTTTCCAATCTCCCTGAACCAGCCATCGCTGCCAATTCGGCTGTCGTTCACGCCTCGTGCGTGCGCACGAGTCGCGCCCGCTCGCCTCATGGCGGGCTGGTAGCGTTAGCGGAAAGGAAACATGGAAAGAACAAAGGACTATCCAAGAGTGGACTTCACGCATTCCGCGCTACGAAAGCTGGTCGAAACCTTCAAAGATATCGTCAACGATCCGGGTAAGGCGTGGTTCGGCAGTCTAAAGATTGAGAAGCACAAAGAAACTTGGCGCTACGATACATTTGAGGAGTTCTTAGCTCAATTCACTTCCGATCGGTCGTATGCCCGTCTGACCCGAATGGCGCTTAGATAAGCCACGAGTGAGGAAAACAAACAAAACTCATCGCAGTCGCCGAGAAACGGATACGCGCATGAGGTGGCGGGGCTGGTTCAACAGTTGATAATCTTTCGGCCGTCGTTTTCGCGCCCGCGGCTCGCTTCGGTCTGGGCGTAGGGGAACAAGGTCATTGGCCAGACGGGCGAGGAGGGTGCGGCGGGCGTGGCTGCGATGACGGCGTGAGGACAAGGCACGGTCGGCCCATGCCTGCAAGGCGTCGAGTGCCCCCTTGAAGCTGAGGCGTTCGACGGGGACGCCATGAGCAAGTGCAGTCTGCACCAGCAACGCTCGAACGAGATTATAGGCGATCGCGTGCATCCAAAGTTCCCGTTCGATGATCCTTGGCGAGAGGCCGCGCAAGACGTTGAGCGCGAGGTTGGTCTTGAGCTGGCGATAATGGAGTTCGACCTGCCAGCGGCGGGCGTAGAGTTCGGCAATGGCAGAATCGGGGAAGGCCTTTTCATCGAGCAGTGAGGTGATGACAATCACACTTTGAGTTCGAAACCCGCGCACGTGGACCCGAAAGCGCACCAGGCGCACCGTCAGTTCCTCCGGCTGGTTTTCCCAAGCGCGCCGAGACTGCCCGGGCGGGCGCTGGGGTTTCTTCCAGGTTTCCCGCCACGAGCGATAGCGGCGAGAGCGCACGAGGCGTGCTTGGTGCAGTCGGATCACGAAATCGACCTTTCCCCCCATCAATTGGGCGAGAAAGAGCCAGCCGCAATAAGCGCGGTCGGCGACGAGCACTTCACCGGCATGCAAGCAGTGCAGCAGGCGGCGGGCGAGTGACAGATCGTGGGTTTTCCAGCCGTCCTCCACAAAAGTGAGCAAGCGTCCGGTGTGCAGACAGAACAGGCCGACTAGTTTGCCGGTGGGAAAACCGCAGCCGGGTTTTTGCCCGCCCGCATACGGCCAGCGGCGGCGGTTCTTGTTGGTATCTGGCATGGAGAAACCCGTGCCATCGATGAGCCGGACGGTGCGGCCGCGCCACATCCCCGGGGTTCGCGGCTCGAACCACCGGCTCAAAGCGGCGAACAACGCCTGCAGCCACGGCAGCGGCAGGCTGGTGCGGGCCTGACAATAGGCGCCGGTGGAATCCCCCGGCGGCTGGCGGCCCCGGCTTGCGGCGTCAGCCTGCAGGCGGGTCAACGCCCACCGGCAACTGGCGCCGCGCCGAAGCACCTGGCCCAGGAAGGCCCAGAACACCGCGACGCGGGGCAAATCCCGCTGGCGGCTGCCCGCGCCCTTTGAGGCTGGCACGAGCAGCCCGGCAAAATAGCTGCCGAATAACGCGGCCAGGCCGCCGATCGACTCGCTGGCGGCGTCCGCGCGCCGGGTTTGCACGCCCATGGGCGCACACTGCGCACGCAGCTGAGGGAAATAGGGGGTCAAGTTCATATAGGGCCGTATCTATCCGGCCTTAGCTTGACTAGCGAGCAAAATGGTGAACAAACTCGCCGTGATGCCCCCGTCTCGCCTCGCAAAACTGGAAGCCCGTTATGCCGCCCTCCGCCAGGAGCTTGCTGGCATTGGTTATCTCAGCCACGGCACTGTTTATCGGCGGCCGGCCGGACAACCCGGCACGCGCTTCACCTGGTCAACGAAGGTGAAGGCAAAAACCGTCAGCCTCGCCCTCTCAGCGGAACAGGCTGACTGGCTCGAGAAGGCCGTCGCCGAGCATCACCGCGTCAAGAAACTCCTCACGGAGATGCGCCGCCTCTCCCGCAAAATCATGCGAGCCCGTTTTCCCGATGCCGAACGACGTAGACCTCTAAACAAGAAAGTCTTGCGCCTTATCTAAGCGCCATTCACGTCTGACCCTTTCTCATCCAGATCTCTCTCTTGAGATCAGTTTCTGGCCGGCTGGTTACAACGCAACGCAGGTATCTATATCATCTGGGAGTAGAGAGGCGATTTTGCGTCTAGGAAATGTCATCGACGCGTGCGCCGAGGAATGCTTCGTACCTCCTCCATTAGAACCCAAGGAAGAAGTGCAGAGGCCAAAAATCTTCATAGGCCATGGTGGCTCAGACCAATGGCGGGACCTTAAAGATCATCTTCATGAATTGCACGGATACGAAGTTTTAACGTACGAAACCGGCGCTCGCGCAGGACACGCCATACGCGACGTGATCGCTGAGATTCTCGACTCTACCTCGTTTGCCGTTCTTGTCATGACGGGTGAAGATACGATGGAAGACGGCACGATCAGAGCTCGGCAGAACGTGATACACGAGATTGGACTGTTCCAGGGGCGTCTGGGATTTACGAAGGCTGTTGTTCTGAAAGAGGAAGGCACAGAAGAATTCTCCAACCTCTACGGGGTCCACCAGATTCGTTACTCCAAGGGGAACATAAAGGAGACCTTTGGTGACGTACTGGCTGTTTTGAAGAGGGAGTTCGGAGGAGACCGCTAACCTACAGTGAAGTAGGCTGCGAGAGGACAGGCAGGGCCAAAGGGTGAGACAGGATCGAGCGGCCTACATCACGGTTGGAGGAAGCCGCGGCGCGGGGGGAGGGGTATTACCGATCCAGAGCGAAAGTTACCCGACCGGATGGGTCGCAGGTTGGCAGAATCACGCCGAAACCATGTCGGAAAGAGGCGGGTCACCGGCGAAAAGAAGGTCCGTGCAGGAGGGGCGGTCGGTGGTGCATGATATGACGGGTGTCGCCCGCTGCGAGCGCGTTGTTGTCGCGTTCGATGGGCGCGCTCCGCCGTCGCGTCCCCGAGAAATGGTAACGCCGGCAAACTGCCTCGGAAAAGAGCGGCGAACCGGGGGCGCGTGGCCTGAGCGCGGACAGCCGCGCGGCAGCGGGCAGCACGATCGTGCAGCCGTCGGGCTGGATGAGCGCGACGCAGAGCAGGCGGGTGCCGCCGCAGTGCGGACACGCCGGCTGCCACGGCGCGCACGCGGGCGGCGGATGGTAACGCAATACGTGACAACGGCGGCGGGCGATCGCGGCGCGGGCTTGGGGGATCGTGCGCCTGCGGCGGTGATTGGCGAGGAACCCGTAGTGGCGGATCTTGGTGAACGAGCGCGGCAGCATGCAGAATTCTGTGAGGCTCCGAGGGAAACCGGCGGGTTTTCCCTGGCGATCTCCGATTGGGTATCAAGCTCTTGCGTTTTGACCGTCGGGTCTTCGAATCCCCGTTGAGGGAGCGTTTTCTCGCCAACGGCCGCCTGAAGCTCCGGGATCTGATCAGTGAAGTCTGCGCCCCAGGCGGCGCTCAAGCGGTCTATTCCGCATGGTGCGCCGGGAGGCCCGGGCTGGTCACGGCGGTGGTGCATTGGGAGCAGGAGACGATGGGAAAACGCGTTTTGCTCTCCTGGCTCTTGAGCAGCGGAGGCCCTCAGAAGTTCGCGGTGGCCTGGACGTAGCAGTAGTTGGCGTCTTTCGAGCCAACAACGCTGAGCGACTGCTTGACATAGTCTCCCCGGAAGAAGTGTCCGACTCCGACTTCCAGCAGGAGCCCTTTGGCGACGGTACAGCCCCCGATCAGGTCGACTTCCTGGCCGAGGTCGGGACTGTATCCCGGGTTGATGCCGAAACCCTTGCCGCTTCCGGGAGCGGAGCCGGCAGTATTGCGCGGAACGCCGGCGACGTTGTACCAGTAATCGTGCGTGTTCTCCAGGTACTGCTGGTGGACATCGAGCGCCAGGCTGGTCTTGGGGCTGGGCTTCAGCGTGAACGACAGGCGATAGTCCTCGATGTTCTGAAGACTGGAGAGATCCATCATACCGTAAAGACCGTGATTGGATGGGAGGATGTTCATGAAGGTCTGGCTGTTCGCGTCGGTGGAATTGTGATCGCCCGAGGCGTAGCTGACGATCATTGCCAGGCGGGGATTCCATGGAAGCGCCTTCCAAGTGTATCCGCCCTGGAGGATGAAGGCCCAGGCGCTTTGATCCAGCCGCGGAGCCTTTGATGCCACCGCGACAGTCGTTGCCGGGAACACGGCCGTTCGGTCCCCGAATTGGTACATCCCCTCAATCCCGTAGTCCCATGGACTGTACGCTCCCGCCCTGGATTTTGCATGGGCGCCCAGCGTATAGGTGTCCTGGGGTGCGGTGAACCGGAACGGGGCGGGGACAGGCGACCAGTCGTCTGTCACAATTCCGCGTGCGACATTGCGAGCAAAAATGTAAAGCTCCACCCCATCGGGTTTCGACAGTCCCGGAAGATCGACATGGGCGCCGGACAGCCGGTCCTGTGAATTGGACTGGTCGAAATGGCTGCCGCGGACGTAGACAGGGTCGGCGGCGAACAGATCGACGCCAAGGAACGCGTTCTGGTACCTCGCCTCGACCGCATCGAAGGTGTGCGGGATGTTCAACCACATGGCGGCGCCTACGAGCCGCTGGTCGCCATAGTTCAGCTCCTGCCGGCCCACTTTGACCGTAAGCGGGGAATTCTCAAGGTTGCCGATCGTGATGTATCCGAGCTCGAGCTGCAGCGGACCGTCGTCTTCAGCGAGGTTTTTGCCCGGTGAAGTCGCCGTGTACCGGTCGTCGCCGAACGAATAGCTCGACCGCAGCTCGACGGTGGCGGAGATCCAATCGCCTGTGTAGGCGACGCGGGGCATCAGGCGGCTGAGCCAGTATTCGTTGCTGTTCCGGGTCGGCGGCGCCGCGTCAAAGTCGAAGTTTGAGCCGGCGTGAGTCGTGCCGGAGCCTTCCTTGTCTTCGTACCGCAGGCGCTCATTGACGCCGATATCCCATGCCTTGAGCGATGGATCATTGGCCAAAAGAAAGCTGTCGACTTCGCCCGGCACGGGACCGGAGGGCGAGGGAGGGACGTACTGGGCGCAGGCCGTGGCGGCCGAGAGCCCGAAGAGCAGGAGTTTGGTGGTGTGGGTCGTTTGCATGGTCAATGGTAGGGTGACATGGCACGGCAGCCTGCCGACCGCGGCGCGTTGGTCTCGCCCGTGTCTGGGCGATTCTCCAGACATCGCGGGGTCATTTTGACGGCGTAAAAAGCAACAAAGGCCCTTCAGGACGGCTGACGACAAGCGCCGGGCGCCTGGAACCTGGAAGGTTGATGGCTGCTGCGGCGCGGGCCTCGCCGACAACGCTGATCCCGGATTGCGCCGGTGACAGGGGGGCGAAGTCTCCATGTCCGTCGCCTTTCAAAAACAGCCCGAGTCCGCCGTCAAAGCGGCCGGTGGAAGGCTCCGGGCCGAAGTTGTTGCCCACGCAGAAAAGGTCGAGCATGCCATCGCCGTCGAGGTCGCGCGCCACAATCGAATTGATCGGCGCAATCTGCGCGAGGCGCGGAAGGGGCTGAAACTGGAATGTCCCGTCCGCCTGTTGAAGAAAAATCCCGCTCGCGAGTTCATTGGCCCGCAGGCACTTCGCTCCGGCAAGGCGATCCGCCGGGAAGATTTCGCTGATGGCGGCCTGCGCAAACGCCTTGTAGGTTGGGAATTTCTTCGGGAGCCACGGGTAGCAATAGGCAAGCTTGCTGCGCCCGCGCACCGGATACAGGCGACCGTTCTCGTATTGGGCCTCGATCAACTGGTCGCGACCGCTGCCGTCCAGATCGCCGGCGTAAAGAACCGTGGGTTCGGCCGGCGTCGCATGGTACTTTGTGTTGAGGCCGACGTTGCCGGCAATGATGTCGAGGCGGCCGTCGCCATTGACATCCGCCACCGCCAGGGCGCTCCACCAGCCGGTATGGGCGCCGAGGCCGGACTTGTCCGTCAGGTTCTCGAAGCCGCGTCCGGTGTTGTGGAAATAGGCGATTGGGCCCCACTCGAGGGCGAGCAGCAGGTCCGGCCGGCCGTCGTGGTCGACGTCGGCCCAGACGGCGGCGGTGACCATGCCGATGTTGCGGAGGCCCGGCGCGAGCGCGTCGGTGACATCGACGAGCCTGCCACCGACATTGCGATAGAGGAAGCTGCGTGGTGTCTGCGGATAGCGGCCGGGCACGACGCGCCCCCCCAGGAAGACGCCGGGATGTCCGCTTCCGTCAAAATCCGCCGCCGCAACCGCGCCGGTGCTTTCGCCGTCCCGGGGCAGCGTGCCCTCGGGGGCGAGGGCGAAGCCGCCGCGCCCGTCGTTGAGGTAGAGGCGGCTGCTGAGGTGCGGGTCGCCGGGCAGCAGCGCTACGCCGCCCGCGGCGATCAGCAGGTCCGGATGCCCGCGACCCGTGACATCCAGAAACACGGCGCCGCTTCCGTCGGCCTCTGTGTCGGCAGCCCAGGGCTGTTCGGGTGCGGGCCGGAAGGTGCCGTCCGGCTGGCCGAGAAACAGTTCCCCGGCCTGTCCTGCCGTGCCCGAGACAAAGACGTCGTCGATGCCGTCGCCGTTGACGTCGGCGACGGCGAGGGCCGGGCCGAGGCCGTTGAGGCGGCGGGGGAGGAGCCGCTGGCGCGAGAATTCGTCGAAAAGGCGCAGGGTGTTGCGGTGTTTCAGGCCACGGGCGGATGCGGTTTCCGCAAAGAGGGCGCCGGGGGCGGGCGGGGTGTGGAAGACCGCCGGGGACAGGACCGGCTTCGCACCGTCGGCCAGCGGCGGCTCGGCGATGGTGAGCAGCTGGTCGGCCGGCAGGTTCTCCAGCACCTGGACCTCGCCGAGCGGCCAGCGGATCGTGAGCCGCTTGATGACCGTGTCGTCGCCGAGCCCGAAGTGCGCCAGCGGCAGCTCGCTGGACGCAATGCCGCGCTCGGTGTAGAGCTGCCGCATCTGGAGGCCGGAGGCCGATTCGAGGCGAAGTTCGGCGCCGATGCCGTCGCGGTTGGGCGCCCGGCCCGCGAGCTTGATCTCGACGCGGTGACCGGTCGGTGTGCGGTTGCGTATGATGGTCGGCGGGGCGTTGTAGTTCGTGAAAATGAGGTCGAGGTTGCCGTCGCCGGCGAGGTCGGCGAGAGTGCAGCCGAAGCTGACACCCGGGTGAGCGAGTCCCCACTCCTTGGAGACGTTCTGCGAATCTCAGGTCCCCCAGGTTGTGGTAGGCGAGGGTGGTTTCGTTCCGCGGCGCCGCGTTCTTCCAGACGCTGGCGCGGGCGTTCAGGTTTGGCGCAATGTTCTGTTTGTCGACAAGATCGGCGTCGATGAAATTGCGGATCATTCCGCAGGTGAAGAACACATCGAGCCGGCCTTCGTTCCGCAGATCCCCGAAACGAGCCGACCACGTCCAGCCCGTCGAATCCATTCCGGTGAGGTGGGCCACCTCCGCCAGATGGTCCGTGCCGGTATTGAGGTAAACGGCGTTCCACATGTACTGCGGAATGAGATCGGGGACGCGCTCGTTTTCCCACAGGCCCCGGCCGATCTCCTCGATGCCGGCCATGAATTCCGCGTGATTGCGGTCCCGCATGTCGGTGATGAGGAAATCGATGAGCCCGTCGTTGTTCAGGTCGCCGGCGTCGGCGCCCATTGAGAAATAGGTGGCGTGCGGCAGGCGCTCGTCGATGACGTCCACGAAGCTGCCGTCGCCCTTGTTGAGGTAGAGGCGGTCCGGGGTCTCGAAATCGTTTGCGACGTACAAGTCCGGCCAGCCGTCGTGGTTGACATCAACCCATATCGCCGTGTGCCCCTGCGTCAGGCCCCAAATCCCGGCCTTGGCGGCGACATTGGTGAAGGTGCCGTTGCCGTTGTTGTGGAGCAGGTATCCCGGGCGCCCTTGCGGGGTCTTGGAAAAATCGAGGATGTTGGTGACGATGTAGCAGTCGAGGAAACCGTCGCGGTCATAATCGGCGAACACGGCATGAACGCAGGCGTCCGTGATATCGAGGCCATAGTCGTGGGCGCGTTCGGTGAACGTTCCGTCGCCATTGTTGACGAACAGCAGGTTCGGCGCGTTGTAGCGGCAGATGTAAAGATCGGGCCAGCCGTCCTGGTTGATGTCCACCGCCGTCACGCCGACGTTGCTTGATGGCGCCGAGTCACACGCCACGCCGGCCGTGTGCGCCACATCCGCGAATTTGAACGGAGCGACCTGGCGGTAGAGGGCGCAGGCGCCATTCTTGGAAACGACAAAGATCGCCGGGCGCCCGTCATGGAAGAAATCGGCCACGGCCACTCCGGTCTCCACCGATCCGAGGGTGAGTTCCCGAAAGCGGTCTCCCCACATGCGCGGGTCGCTGAAGACATTTGGGACCGTGAGACCGATGGCGGCGGAATCGAGGGTCTCAAACGGTTTGGCGCCGTCGGGCAGCAAGGGGCGGGACAGCAGCGATTTTGCCGTCCACGCGGGCTCGGCGGCTGCGGCGGTGATACCGGTCAGGAATGCGAGCAGGAGAAGCTTCGTCATCAGGAGACGGGTCTGAATAACCGGCCGGGCGCCGGGTGGCGGGCGCGAACGGGGCGGGATGGGGACGACAGGAACGCGAGAGCGAGCGGCGCGGCGTGGCTGCCGCCATGTTCCACGAACACCCAGCCGGGAGAACCAGCCATGGGACGAAGCGCTTCCTTCGCCAACGACGGCGAAATTGGAAGTCCAGGCCGCCGTCAGCTGCAAGCCGGGCATCCCATGTCCTGGGAAGCAGGCTGCGACGCCGAGACGGAGGACCCGCTGGAGCAACAGCCGGTCGGTTTCGCCGAAAGCGGATTGCGGGGCGAAGGCCAGCATGGTGCTGAAGAAACGCCCGTCCTATTTCAAGGGCTGCAGGGCGTGCGTGAAGGTCCACTCAGCGATCTTCAGGCCGGCCTTCTGTGCCTCGATGTTGTCCGACATCGTGTGAATGCCGCCCCAGACCCTGCTCAGGCCCGCTTCGCGCTGGGCATCCGAAAGCTTCACAAATTTGCGCACGGCCCCAGGCAGGGCGTCAGAGGTTACGGAAAACTCGATGTCGTCGGCGCCGAAATACAGGGCGAGGATTCGCGCGCCTGCGGCTGAAAACGTGCTGTGGCCGGAGGTGTAAGCCGGGAACGGCGGCGAAGGCATGTTCGGAATGAACTCCGGGATCGCCTCGGCCTTTGGATTGAGAGCGGGATTGATCTCCCGAAGCGCAGTTTCCGGCCGCCACACATTGTAGAAGTATTTGGTTTCCCAGCACGAGATGGCTGCATCGGCTTCCGCAAAATTGAGCAATGCGAAAAGCCGGGCCGCATCCGGCACAGAGAGGTTTTTTTGCCGGGCGAGGTCCTCCGCAATCATGTTCCAGTGTCCCGGCGGAGTGCTTGTGCCGAGGTCATCGTTCCAGAATGGAGTGCTCAGCGTCTCGTATTCGGTCCGGTCGGCATTGTCGCGCGCGCCTTTCTTGGCGACGAAGGCCAATTCCTCCGCATAAGCGGCCGATCCGAGGGACTCGGGCGGCGGAGCGCGGAACTGCTCTTGCGTCGTCATCACGAACGGCGCGACGCGACCCCAGAAAGGCAGCAGGGGAGGCCGGAATTGAGACGGAGTCTCCCGCCATTTGCCTGGCTCCGTGCTGGAGTACTT
The DNA here is from genome assembly GCA_963827125.1 of uncultured Verrucomicrobiae bacterium. Lineage (GTDB taxonomy): Bacteria > Verrucomicrobiota > Verrucomicrobiia > Opitutales > Opitutaceae > Fen-1467. The sequence continues at coordinate 41,849 of CAWHAC010000010.1, read as the reverse complement.
GCCTGGGATCGGCTTGTTATACCCGGAATGGGAGATTCTTTCGAGGATCTGCTGGGCGACGCGCTCGCCCCAGGCAATGCCCGCGGCTTTCGCCGGGCCATCAGGAATCGCGGTTAGGGCGTTTTCGTAGGCCACCTGCAGATTGTGCGGATTCGATGTCGCGCTCCACAACGCAATCATCGTGGTGTGGGCCGCGCCTGCGATGGCGGCGTCCATGTCAACACCCGCGGGCGCGGGATCGTTGACGGCCCAGCCGTGGTTCGCGCGGGTGATGCCGTTGACGGCGTCGAAGATCGCCGCATGGAACGTGGCGAAGAAGAACGACGACATTGGGGGCGGGTTGCGCGCCAGCCGGGTGGCGTCGAGGGCCTGGTTGTTCCAGTAGAGGATCGCGTTGTCGCTGAGCGCTCGCGGACCGGCGATGACCGAAACAGTCAGCGCCGAGAAAAACAGGCATGGGGATTTCATGTGGGTGGTGACAGCCGGAGGCGAGATTGTCGCGAAAGGTGATTCAGGGGGGCACATCGCCCGATCTTCGGCGGAGCATGTTCGGAAGCATGCCCTGGCTCCGGCAATCACCCGCAGCCGCCGTCAACCGTGAGATGCGCCATTGAGGAGCGCGGCCGGAAGATAGCACCAAAAACCGTCAATGAAGACGCTGAGTGGCGAGCCGCCGCCATAGCGGGGCCAACGGCAACTCAGCGGGGACCGATGGCTAAAAAATGGCGCCGCCGTTTTGAGGGGGCCATTCGTTGGGAGCCAAAAACGCAAGATGTGGTTTTGACGGCGACGCGAGGGAGTTTGCAGCCGGGGTCGGCGACCCCAGCAACAACGTCATTTTCGGGGCAGCAGGTACGTTGGCCGGCGGTCGCGAGTTTCTGGACTATGCGGCGACTAGAAAGCCTCGACGAATTTTGCCCATTTTTTGCCCACCGGGGTCATTTCGCTTGTTTCCATCGGTTCCGGTCTCTTCGGACGAACACGTCGTAAGTGAATTGCTGCGTGGGACTACCGTCGTATTTCATGCGGTGGTCTAGAAACAGCATACACGGTTCGAATCCCGGTAGCGTGGTTGCGCGGGCGCGGCCCGCGCATTGACAGTTTTTCGCAGATAGGAGATCATTCCTGCGACTGCGGTTCCCCCATGATCACCCCGACCTTTCTGCGTGCGCGCTCTCTTGACGAGCCCGGTGCGGGAATACCACCTTGGCTGCGCGGACCGTCAGCCAGCGTTCGCAATGCCGGGCCTGGATGTTGCGGGTGGCGACGCTGGCGAAGAACGGGGCCAGGTTCTTCAGGCAGGTCTCGCGGCGGGTGATGCTGCTCGCCTTGAGGGCGTGGGCGGTCGCGGCCATCCACCGTTCTCCGATCTCGTCGAAGGAGAGCCGGGCGTCGTCGGAGATCGTCAGGTTGCCGACTTGGACGCGAAGGGCGGCAAGGCGGCGGTCGGCGAGTTTGCGGTCGCGAGTCTTGAGCGACCGGCGAAATTGCTTGTCACCTCCTTTCAGCAACGCGTAATAGCCGCCCGTCCGTTCCAACCGATGGAGGTTTCCCGCCACCCGGCGAAACACCGTTTCCCGAGCATCCCGGACTGTCCAATAGCCCCGGTCCGCATGCTCAAGGGCGCGCGGTGACAGCTTCGGGTGACAATTCCAAAATCGAAGGAGCGATTGAGCTTCGCAACTCGAAGCTCGCGTTGGTGTTCGCCAGGGTAGCTCAGTGGTAGAGCAGAGGACTCATAAGCCTTTGGTCGCGGGTTCAAATCCCGCCCCTGGCACCAGCTCTCGGGACGTGGGTTCGGCGGCTCGATGGGTTGGAGAAGGAAGTGACCGTCCGGCCGGGCAGGCTCTGATCTGGAAAAAGAACAGCTCCGGTCGCAAGGCGGGTTTTGCCCGGGACGGGGAGCCAGGCAGCCTGGCGGCGCGAGGCCGCCACCCCGGCGCCGGATTCAACCTGTCTTCCCGAACGGCGCGCCCGGATTGCGGTGGCGGAAGCCGTGGATGATGAAGGCGGCGCCCGCCACCGCGAGGAAGAGCGAGTAGAACGTCCCGCGGCTGAGCCCGAGGATGAGCGGGATGCCGGCGTCGGGTTCGCGGAAGACTTCGCAGAGGATGCGCACCGCGGCGTAGCCGGCCAGAAATTCGCCCGACAGGCGGCCGGGTTGCGCACGCACGACATCGGTCTTCCAGACGCGCCATTGCACGAAGGCGAGCAGCAGGGCGCCCTCGAGGGCCGCCTCGTAAAGCTGGGAAGGATGCCGGGGAGCGATCAGCGCGACAGGCGTTCCTTCCGCAGCGCTCTTCGGAAAGATGACGGCCCACGGCGCCGTGGAGATCTTCCCCCAGAGCTCGCCGTTGATGAAGTTGGCGAGCCGGCCGAGAAGCAGGCCGACTGGAGCCGTCGAGACTGCCACGTCGGCGACGTGCAGGAACGGGATGCCGCTCCGGCGGGCGAACCACCCTGTCGCGATGAGCACTCCGACAAATCCGCCGTGGCTGGCCATTCCCCCGTCCCAAACGCGGAACAGGACGAGCGGCTGGTGGAGGAACATGTCGAAATCGTAGAGGATGAAGTAGCCGACCCTTCCGCCGATGAGCACTCCGATGACCAGGGCGAGGATGAAATCCGCGACCTGGGCGGCCGGCAGGGCGGAGCGCCCGGCCCTGGCGTAGCGGACCATGAGCCATCCCCCGGCCAGGAAACCGCAGACGTACGCCAGTCCGTACCAGCGGATGCCCACGTTTCCCCAGAAGCGGATGGCAAAGGGGCTCAGGTCATCGACCCAATAGGCGAGAGGAAGAGGCATCGCGGGATTCCAGGTTTGTGATTTTGAATCCTTGATTTACAAAGGATGAAGCGGCGTGGTCAACAGCCGGCGCGCATCTGCCGCCGCCCCGCGGCTGTTCCCCCATCGCGCGGCCGGGAACCGGAAGGTCCCGCCGCGGATCGTCCCCGGGCGGCGACCGGAAAGCGCCGCGGCCCCGGGAACACCCGGGGCTACATGCCCCCGCGGGAAGAGCTCCAGAGCCCGGAGCCGGCGTCGCCGGGGCGCCGGGCGCGCCGTTGCTGCTGCAGCCTGGCCCGGGCGAGTTCGCGCATGTCGACCGCGACATCGTCCTTTTCGAAGATCTCGCGGCCCAGGATGTGCTCCATCACATCCTCCATGGTGACCACTCCGGCGGTCGAGCCGAACTCGTCCACCGCGACAAGCAGGTGCTGGTGGGTTTTCAGGAAGACCTGCAATGCGTTGCCCACGGTCGCCGTCTCCGGGATGAAGCTGATCTCCTGCATGAGATTGCCCACGGTTTCGGAATCCTGGTCGTTGGCCTTGGCCTTCAGGAGGTCGCGGCGGCGCGCCAGCCCCACGATGTCGTCGAGGTTCTTCTGGCAGACCGGAATCCGCGCAAAGGGGATGTTCGGGAACTCGCGGAAGACGTCGCCCACCGTCGCGTTCCTCCGGAGCGTGGTGACGACGGTGCGCGGGGTCATGATCTCGCTCACGCGGACGTCATCGAGCGAAAGCGCGTTGGCGATGATGTTCGATTCGCTCTTCGAGAGGGTGCCTTCCTTCGCGCCCCGCTCGGCGAGCAGGATGATCTCCTTATCGGAGGTCCGGGCGGGCGGGCGCGTCCTGATGAAAAGCCGCACCACGGAGCTGCAGATGTAGAGCACCGGCGTGAGCGCCCGGCGAACCCACCAAAGCGGGTAGACGACGCGGGGCTGAAGCGCAACGCGATAGGCGACCCCGATGTTTTTGGGCAGAACCTCCGAGAAAACGAGGAGCGCGAATGTCATGATGGCGGACGCCGCGCCGAGCCAGACATGGCCGAAGAGCTGCGTGACCAGGCCGCCAATGGTGACGGAGCCGAGGGTGGTCGTGATGGTGTTGAGCGTGAGGATGGCGGACATCGTGTCGTCCAGGCCCAGCCTCAGCATCTCCAGGAGCTGGCCGTGCCTCGGGCGCCGTTGTTTGAGGGCCTCGATCTCCGCAATCGTCGTGCTCAGGATCAACGCCTCCGCCAGCGAGCAAAGGAACGAAAGGTCGAGGGTGAGGATGATGACAAGGATGAGCCAGGACATTCCGGCAGGCACCATCTGACGCATCGCGGCGATTTTCGAACCAATTCTCCATCTCGCGAACCCGCCCGGGGGCATCTCCCGATTGACGGTGGCGCAGTGGCATGGGCATCCTGCCCATGTTGCCTGGCGCGCGTCCACGGGCAAGATGCCCGTGCCACGCCTGCGCGCGCCAGACGCTGCCGTCAATCGGCAGATATGCCCGAACCCGCCCGGGGGCCCGGCGCGGGCGGGCGGGGAACCCGGGATTCCCGCGCGGCGCTCCGCGGAACCGCCGGCGCCGTGCGATGGCAGCGGGGAAGACGGGAACCGCCGGGCCGGCGGGAGGGAGGATTTCCTCTTGCACTCCGGGAATAATTCCGAATAGCAGAATGTTCCCCTATGCGCCATTCCCGGATCCTCGCGCTGCATTGCGGCGCCAGCCACGTTGCGTTCGGCCTGTTCCCGCGCGGTCCGGGGCCGCTGACGCCGGAGCGCTGCGCCGCGAGGCCCATCGACGCGGGCGACGGGACCGCGGAGCGCTGGCTGGCCGCGGCCTGCGCGGCCCTGCGGGAACTGGTCCGGGAGGAGAACCTGCGCGGGGGATGCGTGGTCGGCCTGCCCGGCCATCTCACGTCGGAGCGCACCTTTGAGGTCCCGGCCGCCGCGGCCCGGCAGCGCCGGAAGATCATCGCCTTCGAACAGCGGCGGGCCATTGCGGCGGCGGAGGAGGCCGGTGTGTGGAGTCATGCCCTGGTCGCGGGGGCCCGGCGCGGCCGGGAGATGATCCTTGCCGCGGCGAAGCGGCGGATGCTGGAGGAGCTTGGCGCGCGAATCCGGGAGGCGGGCCTGTACCCGGAAGCCGCGATCCCCGCCTGGCTGGTGCTCCGCCATGCGATCCGCGACCGGCTGGCGCCGGCGGGCGATGCGCTGGTGCTTTCGGTCGGCGCCTGGTCTTCCCGGCTCGTGTTCTGCAGGGCGGACGGGTTCTCCGCCCGGACGCTGCCCGTCGGAGGCGGCATGGTCACGCAGAAGCTGGCCGAGGAATTGCAGATTGATCCTGCCGCCGCCGAGGCGCTCAAACGCCGGGGGTTCGAAGGGGCGGCGGGCGCGCCGGCCGCCGCGCGGGAGCGCGCCGCGGGAAGGATGGCGGCCGACCTGTTCGTCCGCCGGCTGTCCGGCGAGATCCTGGGTTCTCCGCCGCTGTATCCGGACATTGGTGACGCTCCCCGGCCGGAGGTCCTCTGGTTGACCGGAGGCGGCGCGCAGCTGGGAGGACTTCGGGCGGCCCTGGCGGAGAGCCTGCGGATGCGGGTCGAACCGTGGGAACCGCGTGCCCCGTCCGGCCCGGGCCGGGCCGCGCCCGATTCCCGGCCGGCGCCGGACGAAGCCTGGCTCATCGACCTCGTCGGGCTGGCCGCCTGCGCGGGGAAACCCGCCCGGCGGGAGGGAAACCTGCTCCCGGCGCCGTTTCGGCGGGAGATGTTCGTCCGCCGCCGGTGGCCCTGGCTCGCGGCGGCCGCGCTGCTGGCGGTCGCGGCCGTCCTGGCGCCGGCCTGGCGGATGCGGGCCTGCGCGCGCGAAGCCCGGCGGCAGAGCGCGGCGATGGACGCTGCCGTTGCCGCTTCCCGTCTGGCGGAGGCCCGCAACCTCGCCGATCTTGCGCGGCTGGCCGGGGCCAGCCGGCAGATCGCCGCGCTGCGGAAACTCGCCAGGGCGAGGTCGGGCTGGCCGGCCCTGTTCAGCGAACTGCAGGAGCGGTTCGCAGGCGTCGAGGACGTGTGGCTCGACCGGCTTCAGATCGCGGCGCCCGGCCCCGGTGAACCCCCTGTCGCGACCGGCGTCCGCCTCCTGATTGCAGGCAACCTGCTCGACGCGGACAGGCTTGCGGCCGGCGCTCCGGGCGGAACGAGTCCGAAGACCGCGCTGCTCATGGCTTCCCTGGAGCATTCGCCCCTGGTCGCGGCGGTGGAGAGCGAGCAGTTCTTTGGCAGCCAGCCCGGCATTTGGGATTTCGAGATCATTCTCAGGCTGACGCCGGACGCCCTGCCGTGATCCAGGCCATGAATCACCGCTTATCGTTTTGGGAGGTTTTCATTGTGCCGGCGGTGCTCTGGCTCCTGCTGCTGGCGGCCGGAGGCTGGCTGTTGATTGACGCCGGCGCGGCCGAGAGGGCAGCGCAGCGGGCATTGGCCCAAAAACGGCGGGAGATAAAGCCCATTGCAGCGCCCGATCCGGCGCAGGGCCGGACCGCCTGCATCGGCGCAGAATTGGCCGCTGCGGAAGATGTCCTGTCCCGTCTGCAGGCGGAGCTGGGGGCAGGCGGAAGCGTTGCGGCACATGCGGCGGGAACGCGGCGTGCGAAGGGTTCCGGGCCCGAAGCGCCCGTCGATGCAAAGGATCTGATCCGCAGGCTGCACGAAGAGGCCCGGCGCGCCGGGGTCGGCATCCGCCCCGAGGAGCAGTTCGGCCTCGCTCCGGCGGCGGGAGAACCCGGAGTTCCGGGGACGGGCGGGGCGAACAGGCGGCAGCTCGAGGCGACAGGCTTCCTCGTCCGCGCGCTGCTGGCGGCCCGCCCGCAACAGTTGATAGCGGTCCGGTGCGGCCTGCTGCGCGGGGCGGTTCCCGGGGAGGCGCCGGCGCGGCGGCCGCGGGGGGACGCCGCGGGCGGGGCGGGTGACTCGTTTCCTCTGGACCCGCGCCGGTCGGTGGGGGAGGCGGGCGTGATCGAGACGGCGCCCCTCATGCTGGCTTTTGCCGGGCGGACGGCGGCGCTGCGCGAGTTCCTCAACCGGCTCTCGTCCGGAAACGAGCTGGTCGCGGTCGACGAGATCGCAGTCGAACCCGCCCCGGCGGACAGCAGCGCTCACGGCGGGAAATCCGCAGGCGCGGAGCCCGTGGCGCTCGTCGTGCAACCCGCTCTCTCGCGATTCGTTGTCACCGTCGAATTCTGCGAACTTGTCGCGCAGCCGGCGGCGGCAGGCCGCGAGGTCTCCGCCGCAGCCGTTCAGGAGAGCGCCGGGCACACCCGCCCCATCTGGCAGGAACCCGCGCCGCAAAAACGCGGCAGGGGCTGGATCTACGGCGTCTTCACGCCTCCGGCAGTCTTCTGCGACCGGCGGAGCGGTGCGCTCGCCGCCGTTCCGGCTGAAGAGGCGATGCCGGCGGATGCCAGGGACATGCCGGTGGACCTCCAGTTGCTGCAGGTCCGGAGGAAACCCTTCCGCCTCAAACTGGTGGGTTTTGCCAGGGGGCACGGAGATTTTCGGGGGATTTTTTCGGACACGGCGACCGGGAAAACCGTGATCGGGCGGGCGGGGGATTTTCTGGCCGGCTGCCCGGTCCGGCTGGGGCAAATCGGTATCGACTGTTCGGATACTGGCGGCAAGGGCACGTGCGCGCCCGTGGCGACGGCCACCGTCACCGATGAAGGGACGGGCGAAGTCATCGTTCTCACCACGCGCGGCCCCTCCCCGGCGGGCGCACCCTGGGGCGTGTTCGCCAGTCGGAAGGCCCCGGCCCTGCAGCGGGAACTGAGGGAGGGTGAGTCGGCCGTTTTCGAAGATGTCCATTGCAGCGTCGAGCGCATCGAACTCGATCCGCCGCTGGCCGTCGTGACCTGTGTGCCGGGGAACGGCGCACGGGCGCCCTGCCGCGTTCTCATGCTGCAGAATCCCCCGGACACCGTCCGCGGAACCCCGGTCCTCACCCCGAATGGACAAACCTGCAGGGATCATCCCACGACTCCATGAAAACGCCCGATCTCAGCCCGGATTCTTCAATCGCAACGGCTCACGCGCGCACCCGCGGGGAATTCCATTTGAGGCATCTGCTTTTGGGGCGCGGAACGCCTTTTGCGGCCGGGGCTTCGTCGTCGCGATCCGGCCGGGTGGCCGGACTACCCGAGATATTGCTTCTCTTCCTGCTCGCGACCGCCTTCGCGCTCCGGCCGATGGCCGCGCAATCCGCCGTGTCCGGGCATGAGAAATCCCGCGGGGATCTGCTGGGAGAAGTCACCCAGTCATGGCAACAGCCCGGCGCGCCGCCCGCCGGGGCTTCGGAGCCGGTTCCTGGCGCGATCACGAGCCCCCTGCAGCAGAAACTGGAAAGGATCGCGATCCCCGCAGTGAGCTTCACGAATCTGGAGCTGAACCGCGCGGTGGAGGCGCTCGGCGCGCTGGCAGAGGAGTTCGATGCGACAGGCTGCGAGCCGAAAGGCGTGAACATCGTCTTGCTCGACCCCGGCAACGCGAACCCCGCGGTCTCGATCACGCTTCGAAACGTCACGCTGAAACGAGTCCTCGATTTTGTGACTGATGCCGTCGGCTATCGGTATGATGTCGAGGCTGACGCCGTGGTGGTCCGGCCGGGCGGCGAGAGCTCCGCGCTGGCGACCGAGGTGTTCGCGGTTCCGCGGGCGACCGTCCTGCGGATGACGGGAGGGGGCGCGCGGCCCGGCGGCCAGGGACGCCGGCCCGCGGAGGCTGCGGAGGAGGGCAAGGATGCCGCGTCGCCGTCCGACCTCACCCACGGCCTCCGCCAGTTTCTCCAGCGCGCGGGCGTGAAGTTCGACGGTGTTCCCGGAAGCAGCCTGGCCTTCGATGGCTCGGCGATCATCGTCACCCAGACCGCGCGGAACATCGAGCGGGTGCGCACCATCCTCCGGCGCTACCGCGAGGTGCGGCAGGTGCAGATCGAGGCGAAGTTCATGGACGTCCAGGAGGGCGCGCTCGATGAACTGGGCATCCAATGGGCTGCGGGTCGCAGCCCGGTCGCGCTGGTCGATCCGCAGACCGGCACGCCCCTGCTCAACGCCGACGGTTCCCCGCAGGTGACCTATCGCGACCAGTTTCGAACGGCGGATGCGGCGGGCGGCACGGCGGTCAACCGCACGCTGGCGGACGCATTTCGAAGCAGCCAGCAATCCAGCCAGATCGTCGTCGACAACCAGGTGGTGGGAACCCTGGCGGCGCCCACGCTTCCCGGCGCCAACAACCTCGGGCAGGCGGCGGCCAATCTGGCCTCAATCACCGGGTCGATCGGCGAGTTCGATGTCAACGCCGTCGTGCGGGCGCTGGCGCAAAAAAGCGGGACGGATCTGTTGAGCGCCCCGCGGGTGACGGTGCTGTCCGGCAGCGAGGCGGTGATCACCGTCGCCCAGGAGATGCGCTATCCGCAATCCTTCGGTGAGATCCAAAGCCAGGTGGGCAGCGGCCGCACGACGGGCGACGGCAGCAGCGGCTCCGCCGGCGTGACCATAACGGCGGGCACCCCGAAGGACTTTACCACCCGGAATGTCGGGATGGAGCTGCGGGTGACCCCCACGGTGGAGGAGGATGATCGGAGCATCAGCCTGGAACTCAACCCGAAGGTGACCGAGTTTGAAGGCTTCGTCGAATACGGAGGCCCGAGCATCGCGATCTCCGGCGGACACACGGTGACGGTGCCGCCGGGCTTCTTCCAACCGGTCTTCGCGGTGCGCGAGGTGAGCACGCGCGTCACAATCTGGGACGGGGCGACGATCGTGATGGGGGGCCTGACGCGCGAAGAGGTGAAAAAAGTGGAAGACAAGGTGCCCATCCTCGGCGACATCCCGCTGCTCGGGCGTTTATTCAGATCGAAAGGAGAAAGTTCCCAAAAACGCAATCTGGTGATCTTCGTGACCGCCAGGCTGGTCAATCCGGGCGGCGGCCCGGGAGTCTCCCGCCCGGTTGAACCCGCCGGGCGGGAAGCCGTTTCGGCCGCACCCAAGGCCGCCCCTTCGGCGCGAAACCGGGAATAGGCCGGGATTACGCAGCCGGGGCGGCTCTCACCGGGGGGTTGGCGGGCGTTTGCGTGTGCTGCTGGCCGGGCGGGACCAGCGCGGCGAGCGCGCCAAGGGTGACCGGGCCGGCGCACCCCGGCATCACATGCCCGGCTTGAATGCGACAGACCGATGATTGCGGTTTACGGCGGCGAAAAACCGCGTTTGGCTCCGCTCATGGCCAAATGGCTGCTTGTCGACGGTTTTAACATCGCCTACCGCTGTTTCTTCGCGGTGCCGGAGCTCACGCGCGCTGACGGCTTTCCGACGAACGCCGTCCACGGGTGGGTCAAGTCGCTCTGGCGGCTGGAAGATCAGGAGAAGCCGGCGGCGATCCTGGTGTTTTTTGACCTTGGAGGAGCGCAGGACCGGCTCGCGTTGCACCCCGAATACAAGGCCCAGCGGGAGGCGATGCCGGACACCCTCGTGAAACAGCTGCCGTTCATCAAGGCGGTGACAAGAGCGATGGGGTTGGTCGGCGTGGAGAAGGCCGGCGTGGAATCGGACGACCTTCTGGCCTCCCAGGCCATGCATCTGGCCGCCCAGGGAAACGAGGTCGTCATCGTGAGTTCCGACAAGGACTTTGCGCAGATTGTCGGGGAGCGGATCGGCCTCCTGCTCCCACCGCCGTCCGCCAATCCGAAGCTCGGCTGGCGGCGGCTCGATGCGCAGGGCGTCGAGGAGAAATTCGGCGTTCCCCCGGCGCGGATCGCCGATTACCTGGCCCTGGTGGGCGACGCCTCGGACAACATCCCCGGAATCGAGGGCGTCGGGCCGAAGACCGCGGTGAAATGGCTCGGGGAATTTGGCGGCGTTGAGGGCGTGATCGCCCATGCCGGCGAATTAAAACCGGAACGCTTCCGGGAATCGGTCGTCGCGTTGTCCGATCTGTTGCGCCGCAATCTGAAACTGACCACCCTCAATCTCGGCCTGCCCACGCTGCCGGCGGAAAAGGCTCCGGCAGATCCGGGGGAATTGTTCCGGCTCCTCGAGGAACTCGACATGAAGAGCAGCCTCGGAGAGGCCCGCCGGCGTTACGCGCAGGGGGAGCTGTTCTGAAAAGCCTGGGGACCTGCAAGCCTCCGCGGTTCCCCGTTTGTTTGACGGAAAGCAAGACAACCTGAAGGCGGCGCGAACATTCCCCCCACGGCCCGGAGAATCTCGGGGGCGCGCAAGAAGACCCATGCCCCCGGGAACGGGAGGCGCCCCCCCCCGTCACCTGCCTTCCTGCGAAACGCCTTGCGGATCGAAAATGTAACCCACGCCGTGGACCGTTCGGAAGGTCGACAGGTCGACGTTGTACTTCTTGCAGAGTTCGCGGATCTTGACGACGTATTGGTCGAGCGACCGGCTGCGGACGTCGGCGTGCAGGCCCCAGACCGCGTGAATCAGCGCCTTGCGCGTGATGACGACCCCTTGGTTGTTCTGGAGATAGCTCAGGATGCCGATCTCCTTGCGGCCGATGCTTTCGATTGCGCCGTCGGGGAATTCCGCCTCCAGGCGGACCGGGGAGATCTTGATGCCCAGGAAGGTGAAGGGCTCGTCAAGGATGCGGACGTTCTTCGTGATGTTGAAGTCCGAACGCAATTCGGCGCGCCGCAGCACGGCGTGAATCCGCGCGACCAGTTCCGCAAAGCTGAACGGCTTGGTGATGTAGTCATCCCCGCCCATCTCCAGCGCCTTGACCTTGCTCACCTCGAGGGTGTTGCCGGTCAGAAGAATGGTGGGGACGGACATGTCGTTCGCCCTGAGATCCTCCATCAACGCAAAACCTGATTGATCGGGCAGAGTGAGGTCCAAGAGCATCAGGTTGGCGAAGTTGCGCTTGAGGAAGCGGAAAGCGAGGGCGCAACGATTGTACACCTGGGTCTGCATGCCTGCTTCCTCCAGGTGCTGGGCGATCAACTTCGCAAGCTCGTCCTCGTCCTCGACCACGAGGATCAGTGGCGCGGGCTCCGACCGGGCGGGACGGGGAGGCTGATTGGCTGCTGGGGGGCGCTCGCTCATGGTTCTTCAAGGATGCGATCGTCTGCGACCGCACATCAATGCGACATATTTTTTACAAATAGGCGTCTGTTTGTCAAAAGAAACCGCGCAGCCGGCAGGGTCTTTTGTTTTTGGGCATGACCGGCAGATGACGCGCAGGAGGGCGGCGGGGCTCGCATGGAGGAGTTCGAGGAGGTCATTCCGACCCTGTCACAAGCAGACATTTCCCGGATCGTGTAGCAAAAAGCATCTTCACCGCTCACCAACCTCCCGTCCGAATTGAGACGGAGAAACCGCCCCCCGCCGCCGCAATCTCCACCATTTTGGGCTTGCGGCAGGTGGGCGGGGCCGGGAATTTAACGGTTTGCGGCATTTACAGGTTCCTCCCGCGCACCGCCGCAATGCTCCCGCGGGTGGATTTCGTCAGTCCAACTCCAACCAACGGCCACAGGGCCGGCGCGGGGGCGGCCGCCGAGGAGCCGGCGGACGGCTTCGCTTCTCCAAATGAGTTCAGTCATGCAAGAATTGCTCGCGCAGAGCTCCTTCGATACGCTGAAGGAAGGCGCGATCGTGCCAGGCAAGATCACCGAAATCCGCCAGAACGAAGTCGTGGTCGACATCGGCGGGAAGGCCGAGGGCGTCATCCCCGCCTCGGAGTTCGGCGACCTCGGCGAACTGCAGATCGGTTCGCAGGTCGAAGTCATCCTTGAAAAGCTCGAGGACAAGGACGGCAACCCGATCATTTCCTACGACCTGGCGCAGCAGAAGAAAAACTGGGACAACATCCTTCAGAAATGTTCGGAGGGCTCCGTGGTCTCGGGGCGGGTGAAGACCAAGGTCAAGGGCGGCCTCATCGTCAGCATCGGCGTGGATTCCTTCCTGCCGGCGTCGCACATCGACATCCAGCCGCCGAAGAACCTCGATCAATACATCGGGCAGACCTACGATTTCAAGGTCCTCAAAATCAACCTCGACCGGAAGAACATCGTCCTCTCACGGCGCGAGCTCATCGAGGAACAGCGCCACCAGAAACGGCGCGATCTGCTCGAGAGCATCCAGCCGGGGCAGATCCGCAAGGGCGTCGTCAAGAACATCACCGACTTTGGCGCGTTCATCGATCTGGACGGCATGGACGGCCTGCTCCACATCACCGACATGAGCTGGGGCCGGATCTCGCACCCGAGCGAAATGCTCAAGCAGGGCGAGGAGGTCCAGGTCATGATCATCGAGGTCAACCGGGAGAAGGAGCGCGTGTCGCTCGGGCTCAAGCAGACCACGAAGAATCCGTGGGATGACATCGAGCACAAGTACCCCGTCGGCGCGAAGGTGCGCGGCAAGGTCGTCAACCTCGTGCCCTACGGGGCGTTTGTGGAAATAGAGCCCGGCGTCGAAGGCCTCGTGCACATCACCGAGATGTCCTGGACGAAGCGCATCACCAAGCCGTCCGAAATCCTCAAGGTCGGCCAGGAACTCGATGCCGTCGTGCTCGGAATTCAGAAGGAAGAGCAGAAGATCTCCCTGGGCATCCGGCAGCTGGAGCCCAATCCGTGGGACATGGTCCGCCATAATTATCCGATTGGAGCCCGCGTGCGCGGCAAGGTGCGGAACATGACGACCTACGGCGCCTTTATCGAACTCGAGGAAGGCATCGACGGGATGGTCCACATTTCCGACATGTCGTGGACCCGCAAGATCAACTATCCGAACGAGCTGTTGAAGAAAGGCGACGAGGTCGATGCGATCGTGCTCAACGTCGATCCCCAGCAGCAACGGATCTCGCTCGGCATGAAGCAGCTCGCGGTGGACCCGTGGACGGACATCGACAGCTACTTCCGCATCGGCGACGTGGTGCAGGGCACCGTGACGAAGATCGCGTCGTTCGGCGCGTTCGTCGAACTGGCCAACGGCATCGACGGCCTCGTCCACATCTCGCAGATCACCGAGGACCGGGTCGACAAGGTGAAGGACGTCCTCAAGCCCGGCCAGTCCGTCACCGCCCGCGTCATCAAGATCGACCGCGACGAGCGGCGGCTCGGCCTGTCCATCAAGGCCGCGAACTACTCGCCGGACCAGCTGGCGGCCGAGACCGCGACCTACGACATGCTCAACCGCCAGAGCAGCGGCACGGACATGATGAACCTCGGCGACATCCTCGACGAGGCGGCCAACAAGGAAAGCCAGTCGGAGAACCCGGAAAAATCCTGATCGCCCCCGCCCGCTGCTCCACGGAGCGGCGGGCACGCCAGGTTTCGCGAGGCGCCCGGAGCTGATCCGGGCGCCTTTTTTTAGGGCTCACCCGGCGGCTTTGCACGCATTGCGCGGTCCAATCCCAACGGTTGCAGCCGGCAGGAATCCCGGGGTGGGAAGTTGATCGGCAAGATCGATGGCTGCAACCGCCAGGCTCCATGCGCCCGACGGGCCCCGATCTTCACGGAACGTAGATCACATCCTCCGCCTCAAGGAGGTTGGCGGGATGGTAGCCGGCGCAGCCGGCCATGCGCTCGCGCACGCTCGTGTGCACGAGCGCGTTGTCCGGAACGAACCGGCTCCACCAACCGAGCACCCACCAGAACGGCAGCAGGGGATTGTGCAGCCTGCCGAGCGGATCCTCCGGGTACACGTCCGGCCCCGGCATGTCCGCGCGCAGCCCCGCGTCGATGGCTTCCCGCAGGATCCAGCGCAGCGTTGCGTGCGAAAGCCCGGCTTCGCAATAACCGCCGCCAACGTCGCTGTGCACCCCCGCAAACCAGACCTGGCGCACGTCCTGACGGGGTTCATGCGACCAGAGATTCGGGCGGTACTGGCTGCGTTTCTCGTCGATCGAGATCGCGTGCCGCGCGTGGGCGACCTCCGGGTTGAGCGCGGTGTTCGGAAACTTGCGGCGGCGGAGGATGCCGACGGACTTCACCGTATCCCAGACGCCGATGAAGAATACCGGACAGCTCCGGGAAAATGTCCGCTTGAAATCCGCCGCCAGGGCTTTCGAACCGTGCCGGTACATCTTTGAGGCGTACGGGATCAGGTTTTCGCTCCCGCGCTGGAGGAGTCCGCACTTGTAGAGCATGCCGGCGAGGGCGCGGACGGTGAACGCCCCCCGGCTGAAGCCGAACAGGAAGACCTGATCGCCGTCCTGATACCGCTCCATCAGATAGCGGTAGGCGTCCTCAATGTTGGCGGTGAGTCCGAAGGCGAAGGCCAGGCCGAGGAGCTTGGTGAAGGCCTTGGCGGGGACGGAGATTGCGCCGGGCGCGCTCATCGTGCCGACGCCGGGGTCGTAGTAGGCGGCCTGCGTGGAAGGATCCTTGTGGAGAAGCTCGAAGAGCTTGACGACATTGGTATTCGTCGGCCCGAACTCATTGCCCGTTCCGTCGCAGCAGATGACGATGTTTTTTGGCATGATGGTGGGTTTCCTTCCAACCTCCGCGAGCCCGCAGGCGGGCGCAATCCCGGCGGGCACTCAATTTTGAACAGGTCCGGGCAGGCGGGGCCTCCGAGGGGGAACCCTCCGGCCCCCGGCGGATCAACGGCGGGGCCGGCGAAGGGATCCGCGTCTGCCGAATCCGGCCGATTGCGGCAGTGCCGCACGGCCTCAGTGCTTCGCGCTGTTTTCCGCTTCGACGGCAACCGGCTCCACGGACTCGCCTTCGCTGAGTGTGTCGACCGGGTTCTCGACGATGCGGGCGTTTTCGGCAAGGCCGTCGAGGATCTCAATCTGGGTGCCGAAATCCCGACCGAGCTTCACGCTCTGCAGATGGATCGTGTTGTCGTCCATGACCACGGCCACAAGCGTGCCGGCGGAGCGGATGATCGCGTCGTTGGACGAAATCAGGATCGAGGGATTGGCCGCGGTGAGGTGGAGCCGGACCTCGCAGAACATGCCTGCGAAAAGCCTGCCGTCATGGTTGGGGATTTCCACTTCAACCTGGAGCGAGCGCGAAGCGGCGTCCAGGGCGCCGGCGAAGCGGACGACCTTGCCGGGGAAACGCTCGTGGGAATATTCGGCGATCTCGACGTCGACCGGCACCCCCACGCGGATGTCCGGGACGTAGCGCTGCGGCACGTCGAGGTAGGCGCGCAGGGTGTCGGTTTGGGAAAGATGGAAAAGCTCGGGGCCGGTTCCGGCGTTGATCAGGGTCCCGATGTCGACGTTGCGGGCGGAGATGACGCCGGCGAAGGGCGCCGTCACGGTCTCGAAGTCGTCGAGCTGCTCCAGGCGCTCGACGTTGGCCTTTGCGGCGTCCACATCCGCCTGGCGGGCTTCGTAATCGGCGTTTTTCTGGTCGATGTCCTGCTTGGACACGGCATTCTCCGCGCCCAGCGTTTTCCAGCGCTCCGCCGTGACCCGGGCAAGTTCCATGTTGGATCCGGCCTGAGCCAGGCTGGCCCGGGCCTGTTTCAGCTCCCGGTCGATCTCCGGAGAGGCGATGACGGCGAGGGTCTGGCCCTCCTTCACGCGGTCGCCGATGTCGACCAGCCATTTGTCAATGTATCCGCTCGTCCGGGCGCGGATGGGCGTGTCGACAAAAGCCTGCAGGGTCCCCGGCAGAAGAAGGTCTTCCGTCGCGCTGGCGCGACGGGCCAGGGTCACGTCGACGCGCGGCGTCCCGGCGGCGCTGGCCGCCAGTTCAGCGGCAGCCTGCAGCCGGGGCCGCACGCCGAAAACAAGGACGGCGGCGCCGAGCACGATGACAAGAACGATGAAAAAGGTCCGGGGTTTCATGGTTTGGAAGCGGCGGGGGATCCGTGGCTCATCTCGTTTTCGAGCAGTTCCTCAGGGCGATGGCCCGCATGCTTGCGCCAGGATGCGTAGACGACCGGCACGACGAAGAGGGTCGCCACCGTGGCGACGATCAGCCCCCCGATCACCGCCCGGCCAAGGGGGGCGTTCTGCTCTCCGCCTTCGCCGAATCCCAGGGCCATGGGCAGCATGCCGATGATCATCGCCAGGGCCGTCATCAAAACGGGTCGCAGCCGCGTGTGCCCGGCCGAGATCGCCGCGGCCCGGGCGTCCATCCCCTCCTTGCGCTGGTCGTTCGCAAAGGTGACCACGAGGACGGAATTGGCCGTGGCCACGCCCACGCACATGATGGTGCCCATCAGCGAGGGGACACTCAGGGTTGTGTGGGTGAGATAGAGCATCCACACGATGCCGCACAGCGCCCAGGGCAGCGCCGTGATGATGATGAGCGGGTCGAGCCACGACTGGAAATTGACCACCATGAGCAGATAGACGAGGACGATGGCGAAGACGACCCCGACGCCGAGGCTCGTGAAGGAATCGTCCATGCTTTCCACCTGGCCGCGCATGCTGATGAAGCTGCCGCGCGCGCGCCGTTTTTCAAACTCCGGCAGCAGACGGCGCACGGCGGTCGCGACCGAGCCCAGATCGCGGCCGTCGACATTGGCGTAGACGTCGAAGACCGGCTGGACGTTGTAATGGCTCAAGACGGCCGGGGCGGTGGTGCGCGTGATCTGGGCCATGTTTCCCAGCACCTGGGGGGAACCCGTCTGGGCGCTGCCGACGGGCGTTTCCAGGATGGCAGCCGGCGAGTCGATGAGGAACTGGGGCGTCTGCGTGGCGACGAGGTATTGCACGCCGTTTTCCGGACTCAGCCAGAAATTGGGCGCCGCCTGCCCGGAGCCCGAGAGGGAAAACAGGAGGTTGCTGGCGATCATGCTCTGGCTCAGGCCGAGCTGTTCGGCCCGCGTGCGGTCCACGTTGACCTGGAAATAGGGGGCGTTGACCACTTGGTGAACGTGCACGTCCACCGCTCCCGGGATCGCGGCCACGCGGCCCGCCAGCTGCTGCGCAAGGGCGTAGTTCGCGTCGCGATCGCGGCCGGCGATCTGGATGTCGATCGGCGCCGGAAGGCCGAAATTGAGGATTTGCCCCACGATGTCCGCCGACTGGGTGAAAAACTGGCATTGGGGAAAATCGCGGTTCAAGCGGGCCCGGATGCGCCGGACGTAGCCCCAGGTGGAATGGTGCTTCTCCGGGTTCAGGGAAATCAGGATGTCGCCGTCGGCCGGGCCGATCGTCGCCATGTCGCTGTTGGCGAGGTTGAGGCTGCTGTTGGGCAGTCCGATATTGTCGAGGATCGTCTCAAGCTCGTCCGAGGGGATCACCGTCCGGATGTCATCCTCGACCCTGGAGAAGATCCGCTCGGTCTCCTCGATCCGCGTTCCGGCCGGGGCGCGCACATGCAGGCGGAACGAGCCGGCGTCCACCCGGGGGAAGAAGTCGCGGCCGAGATACCCGGCGAGGAACACGGTCACAACGGTCGCCACGGCCATAGCCATCCCCATGTTTCCGCGATGGTCGAGGCACCATTTCAGCGCATCGATATAAACCGCCCGGAGCCGCTCGAACTGCCGGGTGAAGCCCCGATGGACCTGCCGGAAGAAGCCTGCGCCCTTGTCCTCGTGCCGCAACGGCTGTCCAGCGAGCAGGTAGTGGACAAAGGTCGGAACGACGGTCCGCGAAAGGACGTAGGACGCCAGCATGGCGAAAATGACTGCAAGGGCGAGCGGGCTGAAAAGATACTTCGTCACCCCGCTCAAGAAGAAGATCGGCACGAAGACGATGCAGATGCACAGGGTTGAGACGAAAGCCGGGACGGCGATCTGCTGGGCGCCGTCGAGGATGCCCTGGAGGAGGGACTTGCCCATGCCGAGATTGCGCTCGATGTTCTCGATGGTGACGGTGGCGTCGTCAACGAGCATGCCCACGGCGAGCGCCAGGCCTCCGAGCGTCATCGAATTGATCGTCTGCCCGCAGGCGGCGAGACAGGCGATCGAGCAGAGGATCGAGAGCGGAATGGAGATGACGACGACGAGCGTGTTGCGCCACGTGCCGAGAAACAGGAGGATCATCGCAGCCGTGAGCAGGGCTGCGAGGACGGCCTCGCGCATGACGCCGTTGAGGGCGGCGCGGACGAAGATCGACTGGTCCAGCTGGGGGACGAAATTGATCTCGGGGGGCAGGATGGCCCTGACCCGCGGCATGGCGGCCTTGATGCGGCTGATGACATCAAGGGTCGAGGCGTCTCCGTTCTTGAAGACGCTCAGCAGCACGCCGCGGCGGCCGTTCTGGCGGACAATGTTTGTCTGGGGCGGGCTGCCGTCGCGCACCTGGGCCACGTCCCGGATGTAAATCGTCGCCGCGTCGGTGCGCCTGATGGGAAGGTTGCCCAGATCAGCGATGACGCCGGGGCTGTTGTTGAGCAGGACGCCGTACTCCCGGTCGCCGATCTTCACCGTGCCGGAGGGCAGGGTGAGGCTTTGCGCGTTGATGGCCGCGCTCACGTCGGCGGGCGTGAGGCTGTTGGCCTGGAGGGCATGGGGATCGATGTCGACCTCGACCTGGCGGACCTTGCCGCCGTAGGGGTAGGGCATGGCGGCGCCCTGGACCGTGGCCAGCTGCACCCGCGCAAAATTGGCCGTGTAATCGAAGAGCGCCTGCTCGGAGTATTTCGAACTGCTGACGCCCAGCTGGAGGATCGGGACATTGTCCACGCTGTAGCGGATGATGAGCGGCGGAACCGTGCCCGGAGGCATCGATCTCAGCAAGGTCTGGCAGACTGCCGTGACCTGGGCGACCGCGATGCCCATGTTGGTGCCCGGGTAGAAGAAAACCTTGATCACGCCGACGCCCAGGAGCGACTGGGATTCGATGTGCTCGATGTCGTTCACCGTCGTCGTCATCCCGCGTTCGGAAATAAGGATCATCCGCTTCTCCATCTCGTCCGGGGTCAGGCCGGTGTACTGCCAGATGACGCTGACAATGGGGATGTCGACGGACGGGAAGATGTCCTTCGCCATGCGCACGTAGGACAGGGTGCCCATGATCAAGATCAGGAGCGCCACGACGGTGAACGTGTAGGGCCGGCGGAGCGCGAGGCGGACAATCCACATGGTGTTGAGTGAAGTTGGCGAGGACTGCATGCGTAGAACAAAACGACTGCAACTTCCAATACGATTTTCCGGGAGCGCCCTCCGTCCTCCCGGTTCTGCCGCGGCAGCGGGTTGGTCTGCAGGCTGTGCGCCCCGGGGGGGGAGCCGAACCCGCGCAAAACGCGGAAGAAACAGGCCCGCCCGGGCGCGGCAAAAGCCATCGCCGGGCGCCGTCTGCCGGACGGGGTGAACTTTTTCCCGGCGGCGGCTTACGAACCGCCTTCCATGAGTCGTTTCATGAAAGGCTGCTGCTTCAGCCAGCGGGTCAATTCTTCCGCGAGCGCGCGGTGGTCCGCCGCCCGCGGGTGAGTCCGCGTCCAGTGGTTGAATACAAAATGGCTGATCACGGCCCTCATCCGGCGAATTCCAGCTGGTCATCCCCGACCGGCACGGCTGCCGGCATCCCCGCCGGCTGCACGTACAAGGGGTAGTCGGCCGGGGACCCGGTCGGGCCCGGGGCGAAGGTGCGGATCCATTCCGCCGGGGTCATTCCTGAGGTGAACAGCTCGATCGCCTCCCGCGGAAACCCCGCGAGCACCTGCCGGGCCGGCTGGCGGTCGACCAACGCCTGGGCCTGGACAAGCGACATGCGGACTTCCACACGCGCGTCCCGGAAGACATCGCAGGTGCACGTAAAGATCACGGAATCTCCCTGCACGTTTCCGAGAAACGTCTTGGTGCCGCGGCGGTGGTAGATCATGTGGATCGAAGGCAGTCCCCGAGGTCTTCCGATTTTCTCCCCGGCATCCCGGCGCGGGGAAAGGCGGCCGGTTCCAGGCTGGCGTGATGGCGCCTGCCGCGGTTGCGCCCGCGGGGCGGGGGCGGCCGGGCGGCCCCGCCTAACCCCAGGGGAATTTCGTGTCCCCGATGCGCTTGATGGTCCGCTGCAGCCACCCGGGCGGCTTGGGGCGGAGTTCGGCTGGAATCTGATCGAGATGACCGGTGCGCGCAGCGGTCTGGATCGGAGTGACGCCGTCGTAGTTGCGGATGTCGAGCAGCTCGGCCGTGAGCAGCGCCGCCGGGATCTGGTCGAGGTGGCCTGCGAAGGCTGCGGCGTGCAGCGCGGTGTCGCCATGATCATTGCGCGTGAGCAGGAGATCGGCGGTGACCTCCGCCACCGGGATCTTGTCCAGCTGGCCGGTCTCAGCGGCGGCGTGGAGGGCGGTATAGCCCGACTTGCTCGCGACGACGAGATGATCGTGGACCAGCAGGGCGGGGGGAATCTGGTCCAGGTGGCCCGAAATCGCCGCCGCGTGAAGCACCGTGTCGCCTGCGGTCGTCTGCTGGAGCAGATTCTCGCGGGTGAGGAAACGGGCGGGAATCCGGTCGAGATGCCCGTTGAGGGCGGCGACGTGGTAGACCGTCTCGCCGCTGATATTGCGCTCGCCGAGCAGTTCCGGCACCAGGAGCTCCGGCGGCACCTGGTCCAGGGTGCCGCTCTCGGCCGCCTCATGGAGCAGGGTGTTGCCCAGCTCGGTCCGGTGCGCGATCACCTCCGCGGTGAGCAGGCTGTGGGAAAGCTGCGCGAGGTGGCCGTTGGCCGCGGCGATGTGGAACACACTGTAGCCGCTGTTGCTGCGGGTCATCAGCGCATCCCGCGTGAGCAGCGCCGCCGGGACCTGGAGCAGGTGGCCGGCTTCGGCGGCATGGTGAAGCGGCGTGTAGCCGGATTTGTTTTTCCGCAGCAGATTCTCCCCGGTCAAAACCTCCGCCGGCAGTTCGCGGAGCCGCCCGTAC
Organism: uncultured Verrucomicrobiae bacterium; assembly: GCA_963827125.1. GTDB lineage: Bacteria > Verrucomicrobiota > Verrucomicrobiia > Opitutales > Opitutaceae > Fen-1467. Next base: position 20,314 of record CAWHAC010000010.1, on the reverse strand, counting down.
CGGGCCGCCGTGTGCAGGGGCGTGTTGCCGGCGGCGTTGGGCGCCGTGAGGTTCCGCTCAGTGAGCTCGTGCGCCGGAATCTGAAAGAGGGTCCCCTCGCGGATCGCTTCGTGGAGATTCAGTTCTTCCATACCCCGGAGGTTGGCCTGGAGGAAACGACCGGGAGACTGGAGACGCAAACCCAAATTGCCGGTTGATTGGATTTGCCAAGCCCTGCCCAAAAGGCACGATGGCCGCCATGACAGATGCTTCCCAAGGCAAGCCCGCGGAATCCGGCGAAAAGGGGAAAGACGCGGTTTTGCTCGTTGACGACGAAAAAACCCTGCTGGCCGTCTACGCCGCAACGCTCGAACCCCACTTTTCCGTCGTCACCGCCACTTCGGTGCAGGAGGCGGAGTCAATCTTGCGCAAGCGGAAGTTCAAGGTGGTGGTCTCCGACCACCTGATGCCCGGCGGCAACGGCATGAGCTTTCTCGTGCGGACGCGGGAGGAATATCCGGAGATGCAGCGCGTTCTGGTCACCGCCTACATGAAGCCGGAAATGCTGCTGCGCAGCGTCAACGAGGCCGCGCTTTTCCGCTATCTGCTGAAGCCGATCTCGATCGCGGAATTGATCGAGGTGGTGCAGGAGGCCATCAAACTGCACGACGCGGGGGAGCGGCGGGCGGGCGCCTGACGATGAGTCAATCCCGGGAGGCTGGCGCGCAGATAAGGCGCGGTCGGGCTGCGCCGGACCTTGAACAAGCCGGCGAGCGGGCCCTGGTAGAGGATCTCGCCTCCCTCCGGGCCGCCTCCGGGCCCCAGCTCCACGAGGTAGTCCGCCTCCGCGAGAAGGTCCAGGTGGTGCTCGATCACGATCACGGTGTGCCCCTGGTCGACCAGCCCGTGCAGCACGCGGATGAGCTTCTCGCAATCGCTGAGATGCAGGCCGATGGTCGGCTCCTCGAGCAGGTAGAGGTTCCGGGGCTGCACGCCCCGCGCCCGCTCCGTGAGAGTCTGCAGCCCGCGCGCGAGTTCGCTGACGAGCTTCAGGCGCTGGGCTTCGCCGCCGGAGAGCGTGGGGCTGCTCTGGCCGAGCGTCAGATAGCCGAGTCCGCAATCACACATCAACCGGCACACGTCCCCGAGCTTTGCATGGAAGTCGAAGAACGCCGCGGCCTCCTCGAAGGTGAGCTGGAGAACCTGGCCGATGTTCCGTCCCTTCCAGGTGATGTCGGCGAGTTCCGGCCCATAACGGAGGCCGCCGCAGTCTTCGCACGGGAGATAGGTGTCGGGCATGAACGCCATCTCGAGCCGGATGCGGCCGGCGCCCTGGCAGGCCGCGCAGCGGCCCCCGGTGGTGTTGAACGAGAAGCGCGAGGGGGTGTACCCGCGGATTTTCGCCTCGGGGAGCGAGGCAAAGAACCGCCGGATCAGGTCGAAGATCCCGAGGTAGGTCGCCGGCGTGGAGCGCGGAGTCTTGCCGATCGGCGCCTGGTCGACCGCGATCATGTTTTTGAAGACCTGCGCGCCACGCAAATCATCGAACAGGGGCCTGCATCGCCCCGGGTCGCCGGCCAGGCCCGTCAACCGGGCGAAATCGAGGCCGGTGAGCCGGGATTTGCCCGCCTTGATCGCGCAGCTGACCGCCGGCCGCAGGAGGTCGCCGAACAGCGTGGATTTCCCGGCGCCCGACGGGCCGCAGACCATGATCAGGCGGCCGGGCGGCAGGCGCAGGTCGACCGCGCGCAGGTTGCGATACCGCGCCCCGGTGAGCGCAAGCCATTCCTGATCCGGCATGCGCCCGCCCGTCCGCCCCCGCGCGGAACCCGCGCCCGGACCGTTGATGGGCCGGTAGACGCCCCGCAAGGGATGCGGCAGCCCGCGGCTGAGGCAAAGCCCGGTCAACGAGCTTTTGTTGCGCTTGAGGCCGGCCGGTGTGCCGCAGGCGATGAGTTCGCCGCCGTGCGTGCCCGCGCCGGGGCCCAGGTCGATGATGTGGTCGGCGCGTTCCATCATGCCCTCGTCATGCTCGACCACGAGCAGGGTGTTCCCCTTGTCCCGGAGCGCCTCGAGCGTGCCGATGAGCCGTTCGTTGTCGCGCGCGTGCAGGCCGATGGACGGTTCGTCGAGCACGTAGAGCACGCCGGAGAGATTGGACCCGAGTTGCGCGGCGAGGCGGATCCGCTGGGCCTCGCCGCCGGAGAGGGTCTCCGTCGGGCGCTCAAGGGACAGATAGCCGAGTCCGACGTGATCGAGGAACCTCAGGCGCTCCTCGATCTGCGGGATGATGTCCCGCGTGACGGCCCGCCCGCGCGCATCCAGGGCAAGCCGGTGCAGGCGGGCGAGCAGGCGCGCCGGCGGCAGCCGCAGCAGCGCGGGCAGCGAGAGCGGCGGGCCTGTCCGGAAATGGAGTTTGACTGCGCGCACGATGCGGTTGAGCCGTTCGCCGTGGCAGACGGGGCAGGGCCTGCCCGAAGGCTTCCCGCCGCCGTCGTCGCCGCCGCCGCGGGCCAGGTCGGCGATCTCCGGCGGCAGATCCCCGTCTTCGCGGGGTTTCCGCATCCAGTCATAGATCCGGCCGTGACCCCGGCAGGCGGGGCACCAGCCCCGGGGCGAATTGAACGAGAAATGCTTCGGGTCGAGCTCGGGGAACGACTCCCCGGTGTCGCGATCGGTGCGGGTCGTGGAGAACCAGGAGAGGATTTCCCCGTCGGACGTCAGCAGGAAGCAGGTGCCGCGGCCCAGCCGGAGCGCCTCGGTGAGCGCGTCGCCCCGGCGGTTCGGGCGGGAGGAATGAAGCGCTGGAGGGGATGGCTGCAATCCCGTTTCCTTTTTCCTCGATCTTGATGCGGCGGGCCCGGCCAGGTCGGCGACGACGACCTCGATGTCGTGTTCCTTGTAGCGGTCGAGCTTCTCGAAATCCGCCACGGGACGCAGCGCGGCCGTCGACGCGCATCAACTCGTAACCCTCGCGGGCCAGCCAGGTGGCGATCGGCTGGTGGTGGCCCTTGCGGCCGCGGATGAGCGGGGCGCAAAGATAAAGATGGCGGGCGCGCCGCGCGGCGGTGGACGCGAGCACGCGGCCCAGAAGAGGCCGGAGCCGGCCCGGTGAGAGCGGGGTGACGGGCCGGTCGGATTCCGGGTGGTGCTGCACGCCCAGCCGCGCGTAGAGCAGCCGGAGGTATTGCGCCACCTCGGTGATCGTGGCGACGGTGGACTTGCGCGAGCCGCGAGTCGACGCGCTGCTCGATCGCGACCGCCGGCGGTATGCCGGTCAGCCGGATCGACGGCGGGCCGCGGGAGCTGCTCCACGAACTGCCGGGCGTACGGCGACATCGACTCCATGAAGCGCCGCTGGCCCTCGGCAAAGACGATGTCGAAGGCGAGCGTCGACTTGCCCGAGCCGGAGACGCCGGTGATGACCGACAGCCGGTGGTGGGGAATGGTCACGCCGAGGTTCTTCAGGTTGTTCTCGCGGGCGCCGACGATCGGTGATCCCGGTGGCGGGAGCCCCGCGATCTTCGGGGCGCGCGGCCCCGCATGCCCGGTCATCCGCCGCAGGGCAGGCGTTGAGCGCCTGGCGCAGGTAGGGCGAGGTTGCCGTGTCGGTGCGCGCGAGGTCCTCCGGCGTGCCTTCGGCCACGATCCGGCCGCCGCCGGCGCCGGCGTCGGGGCCGACCTCGAGGATCCAGTCGGCCGCCTGGAGCACATCGAGATTGTGCTCGATCACCACGACGCTGTGGCCGCGGTCGACGAGCGCCTGGAGCACGGCGAGCAGGCGCTTCACGTCGTGCCTGTGCAGGCCGGTCGTGGGCTCGTCGAGCAGGAGCAGCGCGCCGGGGCCGGCGTCCGGAGCGCGCGCGCCGGATTCCCGCCCGACGCCCCCCGCCATGCCGCCGAGGTAGCGGACCAGCTTGAGGCGCTGCGCCTCCCCGCCGCTGAGCGTGTTCAGCGGCTGGCCGAGCGCGAGGTAGCCGAGGCCGACCGCGTCGAGCGCCTCCAGGCGGCGCCGGATGTCCGGCTGCTCCGCGAAGAGCGGCAGCGCGTCGCTGATGGTCGTCTCCAGCAGGTCAGCGACCGAGCGGCCGTTCCAGGCGATCGCCAGCACCTCCGGCTTGAAGCGGCGGCCCTCGCACACCGCGCACGGGACGAACACGTCCGAGAGGAACTGCATCTCGATGCGTTCGTAGCCGAGCCCCTGGCAATGGTCGCAGCGGCCGTCGCCGCTGTTGAAGGAGAAGCTGCCCGCGGCGTAGCCGGCCTGCTGCGCGGCAGGCGTCGCGGCGTACAGTTCGCGGATCGGCCCCCACGCATCCGAGTAAAGCGCCGGGTTCGAGCGCGGGGTCCGGCTGACCGGCGACTGGTCGACGAGCACGATGTCGGCGAACGCGATGTCCGAGCGGATCTCCCCGATGCTGGCAGGGTCCTCCGGCGGCGGGAGGCGCCGGGCGAGGAGGCCCTGGTGGATGACGTTGTCGAGCAGCGTCGACTTGCCGGAGCCGGAGACGCCGCTCAGGCAGACGAGGCGCTGGAGCGGCAGGCGGAAGGAGAGTCCGGCGATGTTGTGCTTGGTCACGTTGCGGAACTCCAGCCAGGGCGCCGATCCTGTCGTTGTTTCTTTGATACACGCGGGAGGCCCCCGGGGGGCGACCGGGCGGCGGGCGGCGGGAAGTCCGACCTTCCGCCGGCCGGAGAAATAGGCGCCGGTGATGCTGGCGGAAGAGCGCAGCAGCGCGTCGACGGGACCCTGGAAGACGATCTCGCCGCCCCGCCCGCCCGGCTCGGGGCCGATCTCGACGACCTGGTCCGCGGCCCGGATCATGGCCTCATCGTGCTCCACCACGACCACGGTGTTTCCCGCTGCGGTCAGCGAGCGGAGGATCCCGATCAGCCGGGCGAGGTCGCGCGGATGGAGGCCGACGCTCGGCTCGTCGAGGACAAAGAGGGTGTCGACCAGCGACGTGCCGAGGCACGCGGTGAGATTGACCCGCTCGATCTCGCCTCCGCTCAACGTGCGCGAGGCGCGGTCGAGCGTGAGGTACCCCAGGCCCACCTGCTGCAGGTAGCGGAGCCGGGTGACGATGGAATCGTGGGCGATGTCGGCGGAATGGACGCCGGGGCGCGCGGAGGGGGAGGGCGGCGGCGCGCCCTCGACGAGGGCCAGCAGCTCGTCGACGGGCAGTTGGTAGAGCTGGGGCAGCGTGCGGCCGCGCCATTTCCAGCAGAGCGCCTCCGGTTGCAGGCGGGCCCCTCCGCACGCCGGACACGGGTTGTAGGCCCGGTAGCGGGAGAGGAAAACCCGCACGTGCATCTTGTAGGCCCTGGACTCGATGTACCGGAAGAAACCCTTCAGCCCATACCAGGCGCGGGGCCACTCCCTGCCCGGTTTGCCATAGTCCGGATCGCCGTTGATGATGAAATTCCTCTGCTCCGCCGCAAGGCCGGCGAAGGGCACGTGGGTCGGGATCCCGAGCCTTTTCGCAAAGACGCGGAGGTCCCGCTTTGACTCGCCGTAGACCGCGCCCTCCCAGGGCTTGATGGCGCCGGCGTCGATGGAGAGCGACGGATCTGGGATCGCGAGGCGGTAGTCGACGTCGATGATGCGGCCGAAGCCGCGGCAGCGGGGGCAGGCGCCCAGCGGCGAATTGAACGAGAACAGGGGCGGCGTGGCCGCGCGAAAGACGCGCCCCGTTTTCGGCGAATGGAGGCCGCGCGAGTAGTGGCCCTGCTCCGCGTAGCGCCCGACCGCGTTCTCGCAGAAGACGTGAACCTCGCCACGGCCGAAATGAAGGGCGGCCTCCGCCGCTTCGAGGAAGCGCGACTGCTGGTCCCCGACGAGGCTGATGCGGTCCTGGGCGACAAAGACGTGGCCGGCATTTTCAAGGAGCCGCGGATTGCCGAGGAGATCGTCGATGCGGAAGGCGGGGACATCAGCCTCCTCCGGGGCCGGGACGAGCGCGCGGACGTACGCTTGCGCCTTCAGGCTCTTGAGGATCTCCGGCCATGCGAGGTTGTGAGGTTTGGGGACGTTGAACGCGACGACGACGGTCGCCGGAGAAAGCGCGGAGAATGTTTTCCGCCATATCGCCGCGGGCGGGTCGTCCTCCACCTTCTCGCCGGTTTCGGGATCGAAGCATTCGGCGACATGGCTGAACCAGACTTTGAAAAAGTCGGTGAGCTCCGTCATCGTGCCGACGGTGGAGCGCGAGGTCTTCACCGTGTTGGTCTGCTGGATGGCGATGGAAGGGCGGATGTTCTCGACCGAATCGACGCGCGGCTTGGGGAGCAGATCGAGGAACTGCCGCGTGTAGGCGCTGAACGTCTCGACATACCGCCGCTGGCCCTCGGCATGCAGGGTGTCGAACACGAGCGAGGACTTGCCCGCCCCGCTCAGGCCTGTGACGGCGATGTATTTCCCCAGCGGGAGATCAAGGTCGAAGCCCTTGAGGTTGTTCTGGCGCACACCGCGCAGGCGGATGCAGTCGCTCGGTGCGTGTTCTTTCACGGACGCAACCGATGAACACCCGCGGACGAAAGGCAACTCCGGGGCGCCGCCGGGGCGGGGCTATCCCGGACCCGCGCCCGCCCTCCGGCCGGCGACCCTCCGGGGGCGGAGGCGGTTTCCCGGCTCAGTCCCCGGCCGGGCGCCTGCGCCTCAACGGCCCGCCGCCCCGGTGAGCCGGGCGAAAAGTCCCAGATATTCGGCCACATGCTGCTGGGGATCGAAGGTGGCCGCCGCGTACGCGCGCGCCTTCGCGGCCCGGGCCTCCCGCTCTTCCGGGGCGGCGCCGGCGAGCCGTCGGATGACGCGCCGGAATCCCTCGCGATCGCCGGGCGGGACGACGAATCCCGTCTCGTCCGGGAGGAAGCACTCGCGGATGCCCTGGACGTCGTAGACCACCGCGGGAAGGCCGTGAGCCTGGGCCTCGATCACGAAATTGGAGAGGGACTCGGTCCGGGACGCGTGGACGGCGATGTCCGCGGCCGGATAAAGCGGGGAGGGATCGCGCTGCCAGCCGAGGAATCTCACCCGCGAGCGGAGGCCGTGCGCGGCAACCGCACGCTCGCACGCCGCCCGGGTGTTCCCGTCGCCGGCCAGCCAGAGCCGCCAGTCGAGATCGGCGGGAAGGCCCGCCGCGAGCTCGACCAGCTCCCCCTGGTTCTTCCCGGGGCGGAACATGCCGACGCACAGCAGGACCGTGGCCCCCGGCCCGGCCCCCCACCGGGCGCGCAGCCCCTCGTCGCGCGCCTCAGGCGCCGCGGCGCAAAAGACAAGGGAGTTATGGATGACCGTGATGGCCGCGGCCGGAAGCTGCAGGGCGTCGATAAGCGTCTGCCTGGCGGCGTGGCTGTTGGCGACAATGTGCCGCACGCGACGCAACGAACGGCGAAAGAGGAAGGGCAGGGGCTTGCCCGTCCGCATCGTGCCGATGACCGCTGCGCCGGGACAGGACCGCTGGATGAATCCCGCGTAGCAGTTGGCCATGCGGCCCATGCAGAGCACAACGTCCGGGGCGGCGGCGGACACGGCGCGCAGCAGGCCCGGCGCGAACCAGTCGAGATGCAAATCGAAGGGAAGCAGGGAACGGCGGCTGACGCCGGACAGTTCGGCGGCCAGCGGGCCCCCGGGGCGGAAGGTCAGCAGCGCGGCGGCGTGACCGGAGGCGGCGAAGGCGCGTGCGAGGAGGATCGACTGCCGCTCGGTGCCTCCGCTCCGCAGGTGATCCTGGACGACGAGGATTTTCATTGATCCTCCGGTCGCCGCAGCGACAGTGCTAAGTTTTGCAGATGAGCCGTCATCCTTGGCTGAACCTTCTTGTGCGTTGGTCGATCATCGCCGCGGGCGTCGCCCTGAGCGCGTGGATCGTTCCGGGCATCACCTATGACAACTGGGTGACGCTGCTAGTTGTCGTGGCTTTGCTCAGCGTCTTCAACGCGATTCTCAAGCCGCTGCTGGTCGTCTTCACGCTGCCGTTCGTGGTGTTGTCCCTGGGGCTTGGCATCTGGGTGATCAACGCGGTGCTGTTTCTCGCCGTGTCGCGGCTGGTGCACGGATTCCAGGTGCGCGATTTTTGGGCCGCCCTTTGGGGCTCGTTGATCGTGAGCCTGACCAACATGGTGCTCAGCAATCTGCTCCGCGCCCGGCCGGCGCCGCCACTGCGGCCGCCGCCGCGCCCGCCGCCGGACGATGTGATCGACATCTGAGCCGGAACCGGGAATGCTTGCGGCGGGTTCGCACAGGGCATACGGCGGGAACCATGCTCCATCTCGTGCTTTTCGAGCCGCAGATCCCCCAGAACACCGGAAACGTGGGCCGGCTTTGCGCGGTCACGCGATCGCGGCTGCACCTGATCCATCCCCTCGGTTTTCGCATCACCGACCGGCACCTCAAGCGGGCGGGAATGGACTACTGGCGGTCGCTGGATGTGCACCATCATGAAAACTGGGAGGCGTTCCAGCGCAGCCCGGAGCGTCCGGCGCGGCTGTGGCTTTTCACGACCAAGGTCTGCCGCTTGTTCTGGGATGTGCAGTACCAGGACGGCGACGGACTCCTGTTTGGCAATGAGGGCTCCGGGTGTCCCGAATGGCTGCATGCCGCGGTGGGCGAACCCTGGCGCGTCACCATCCCGCACGCCAATCCCGCCATGCGGTCGCTGAATCTCTCGACCGCGGCGGGGATCGCCTGTTACGAGGCGCTGCGCCAGGTCGGAGGCGCGCGGCCCCGGTAGTTTCTCAATCGACGAGGGTGACGGCGCCGGCCCCTTCAAATCTCCCCGATGCGGATGCAGGCGGCCTCGCGGCCGTCGGCGAGCCGGGTGAGCGGCGGCGCGGCGGCTTTGCACTGCTCCGCCGCGAACGTGCAGCGCGGATGAAACGCGCATCCGGCCGGCGGATGCAGCGGCGAGGGCGGGTCGCCGGCGAGCACGATGCGCTGCCGGGCGCGTTCCGCATCGGGGTCCGCCCGGGGAATGGCGCTCACCAGCGCCCGCGTGTAGGGATGGCGGGGGCGGTCGATGACGTCGGCCGCACGGCCGAGCTCGACAATCTTCCCGAGATACATGACGGCGACGCGGTCGGAGACATGCTTCACCACCGAAAGATCGTGCGCGATGAAGATCAGGCTGAGGCCCATCTCCCGGACGAGTTGCGACAGCAGGTTCAGGATCTGGGCCTGCACCGAGACATCGAGGGCGGAGACGGGTTCGTCGGCGATGATGACCTTCGGACGCACCGCCAGCGCCCGGGCCACCGCAATCCGCTGCCGCTGGCCGCCGGAGAATTCATGCGGGTATTTCCGTAGAAAACGCGGCGCCAGCCCGACCCGCTCCATGAGCCCGGCCACCTCGGCGGGGACGTCGGCGGGGTCGCACACCCGGTGCACGAGCATGGGCTCGGCGAGGGCGGCGAAGACGGTCATGCGCGGATTGAGCGACGCATACGGATCCTGGAAAACCATCTGCAGCCTGCGCCGGGCCGCGGTCAGCCCGGCGGAGCGGGCCGCCGTGAGGTTGCGCCCCTCGAGCACGATCGCGCCTTCGGTGGCCGGCACGAGCTGGAGAATCGTCCGCGCGAGCGTCGACTTGCCGCAGCCCGATTCGCCGACGAGGCCCAGGACTTCGCCGCGTTGCAGCGCCAGGCTGACGCCGTCCACGGCTTTGACGGTTCCCGCAGGGCGCGTGCGCAGGAAGCCTCCCCGAAGCGGGAAGTGCGTCTTGATGCCTTTGAGTTCGAGAATCGGATCAGGCATTTCTTGAGGCACCATCAGGGGTGTCAGATTTCTCCGGCCTGGGCGCGGAGGCAGGCCGAGGCATGGTTGGGGGCGACGTCGCGCAACGCCGGATCCTCGATGCGGCAGCGGTCGACGGCGGAATCGCACCGCGGGGCGAACAGGCATCCGGCGACGGGCCGTGAGAGATCGGGCGGAAGCCCGGGGATCGTGGACAACTCGGCCCCTTTGGGCTGCGTGGAAGGGATCGCGCGCTGCAGCGCCCGCGTATACGGGTGGCGCGGCTGCTGGAAGATCGCGCGCACGTCCGCGGCTTCGACGATCCGTCCCGCGTACATCACGAGAACGCGGTCGCACAGCCCGGACACGACGGCCAGGTCGTGGGTGACGAAGATGACTGCCATGCCGGGTGCGCGCTGGAAACGCCGGATCAGGTCGAGGATCTGCGCCTGCACGGTGACGTCGAGCGCCGTCGTCGGCTCGTCGGCGATCAGGATCTCCGGACGCGTGATGAGAGCCATCGCGATCATCACCCGCTGGCGCATGCCCCCCGAGAACTCATGGGGATAAAGGTCCATCCGAACCGCGGCGTCGTGGATGCCCACGGCTTCAAGCATCTCCCGCCCCCGCCTGCGGGCGCCAGCCTTCGGGATGCGCTCGTGGATCTGGAGGGGCTCGATCAACTGGTCGCCGATCCGGATATACGGATTCAGCGAGGTCATGGGGTCCTGGAAGATCATCGCGATGCGCTTGCCGCGGATGGAGCGCGCGGTCCGCGGCGGGCAGTGCAGCAGATCGATCCCGTCAAACATCGCCGAGCCGCCTTCGATGCGGCCGGGCGGCTGCGGAACCAGTCCCATGAGGGAGTGACAGGTGACCGATTTCCCCGATCCCGATTCGCCGACGATGCCGAGCGTCGCGCCGCGTTCGAGCGCAAAGCTGACGCCGTCCACGGCCCGGTGGATCCCGTCGCGGGTGTGAAAGAAGGTGCGGAGGCCGTTGACTTCGAGAAGGGGCACGGCGGAAAGCGGAAGAGCGGGAAAGCGGGAAATGGGGGAAGGAGGGTTTTTATGGCCAAAGCGGACGAGAGAGACCCGGGCACCTCGGGCGCGCCGGGCGTCAGCCAAGCATCGCGTCGGCGGCCGCAAGCACGGCGCCGGGCGAAAGCGCCGCGAGGTCGCCGCCGCCGGTGGGAGCGCAGCCTGGGGGCTGGAGCAACTGCACGGGCGCGTGGAAGACCGGGCCGGTGCGCCGGGGATTTGTGGGGCCGAACAGCGCGAGCACGGGGACGCCCAGCGCGTTGGCGAGGTGCATCCCCCCGGTGTCATTCGTGATGAGCAGGTCGCATTCGAGCAGGCCGGCGGCAAACGCGTCGAGCCCGGTGCGGCCGGCGAGATCCTCGGCCCGGGGACCCAGGTCGCGGGCGACCTCCCCGGTCACGCTCCGGTCGCTGGCCGTCCCGAACAGACGGAAACGCGCCGCGGGCCTTGCCGCCGCCATCTGCCTGATGAGGGCCTGCCAGTGGGGCGCCGGCCAGCGTTTTTCCGGGTTGTTCTCGGAACCGCAGATCAGGCCGATCATCGGGGCGGCCGGCCGTGCGGGGGACTTCGCGGGCCGGAGCGGCGAAAAATCGGGCGCGGCATTGAGGCCGAAATTGCGCAGGAACAACTCCCAGAGCTCGACCTGGTGCGCCTGAGTTTCATCGAAGCCGGCGGGAACGCGCCAGACGTGGGTGAGGAGCATGCGGTGGCGGCGGCGGGTGAGGCCGAAACGCTGGCGGCAGCGGGTCAGCCATGCTTCGATGTCGCTGCGCCACGAGCTGGGAAAGACGATATGGCAGTCGGGGTATTCGGAGCGGAGCCGCCAGAACCGGAGGAACCGGCCCGGCCCGGGAGCCGGAAGCGGGATGATCCGGTCCGCGACGCCGGATTGTTCGAGCAGGGGATGGAACTGTGCCCGGGCCAGGAGGGTGATCTCCGCATCCGGGCGCGAGGAGCGGACCGCGCGCAGCAACGGAATCGTCATCACAACGTCGCCCAGCCAGTTCGGCAGGCGGATCCACACGCGTGTCTTGCGGGGAAGAGCGGCGAGCCCGCGCGCGCGGAGATCGGCGGAAAGCAGATCGCGTTTGGCCTCGAGGCGGAGGCGGCGCCCGGGAACATGCTGGTTCCGCCATCGATCGTGCGCCCACAGCCAGGAGGCGCAGGCATCGTCGCTGCTGCTGAGATGGGACTCCAGCCAGCGGTTGAGCGCGAGGGTGACGCCGGCGGCGGACCCGTCGTGGACGAGGGGCTCGACGCACAGTTCCACGCGCCAGAAGCCGAGACGCCGCGGAAAGGTCGCAAAGACCCGCGCATGAAATCTCTCCGCCATGAGCCCGGCCAGCTCGCTCGTCGAGCAAACGCGGCCGAAGAGGGTGGACAGCCCGCCCTGGAGTCCGGCGTTCTGGTCGAACAGCAGGGCCACGCAGCCCTGCCGGCGGAGCACATCCATGGCCTCGTGGAATCCCTCCTTGCGCGAGAGCAGGCGCATGCCAAAGCGCTCGCGGGTGCGCTTGACCCATGCGTCCGCGGTCGGGTTGTCGAGGGGCCGGTAGATGACGGCAAACTCGATGAACGGCACGGACCCGACCAGGGGGATGGCCGTCTGGGTTTCCCAGTAACAAAGGTGGGCGGTGGGGAATACAACGGGGGCCGGGGCGCCGTTTCCGGGGGATTCATGCGCGGCGCGGTGCGCGTCCAGCGCCGGGTCGTAGGAAGGTGAATACCGCAGCATGGCGCGCACCCGGCGTTCCGGGAGAAAGGGCAATGCGAGGGAGAGCAACGCGGTTTCAATCAGGCGGCGGCAGCTTTCACGGCCGACCGTGCGCCGCCAGGCCGCGGATTTCTCCGGGAATGCGTGGTGCAGGTTCGAGAGGATGAGCGTCCGGCGGCGGCCAAAGCCGTAGTACATCAGGCCGCCCAACACGGCGGCCAGCCTCCGCGGGCATGATTCCGGAACATGGGCCAGAAGCCAGCCCGTGACGATCAGGAGAAGCTTAAGCACGGGGTTGGGGCGCCTCGGGTCGGGCGTGGGAGAGGTTCATGCAAAATGGGGCGCATCTTCCGATTGACGGTGGCGCGAGTGGCATGGGCATCTTGCCCATGTTGCCTGGCGCGCGTCCACGGGCAAGATGCCCGTGCCACAATTGCGCGCGCCAGATGCCGCCGTCAATCGGGAGATGCACCCTGCAAAATGCGTTGATTAACATTTGCCTTCGCGGAAAACCCCATGAAACGTATGCGCCGCGCGGTTAAAAGCCTTTTCGGCGCGCCGCCCATGACGAACCTCCTCCTCATCAAACCGTCGTCGCTCGGCGACATCGTGCACGGCCTGCAGGTTGCCGCTTCGCTCAAGGCGCAACGGCCCGACCTCCGGATCTCGTGGATTGTGAGGGACATTTTCGAGCCGTTCGTCCGCACGTGCGAGGTCGTGGACCAGGTCTACATATTCCACCGGAGCGAAGGTGTCCGCGGGTTCCTCAAGCTGATGCAGGAGGTGCGGCAGACGTCGTTTGACCATGCATGGGACATGCAGGGCCTGTTGCGCACCGGGCTGATGATCTGGCAGACCCGGGCGCGGCTCAAGGTGGGGCGCAGCGATGCGCGCGAGGGGGCCACGCTGTTCTACCAGCGGAAGATCCCGCTCCCGCCGGGCGGGGAGGAAAGCCACGCGCTCGACATTCTGCTGCAGTTCTGCCCGGTGCTTGAGGCAAGGCCGGAACTGCTCGGCGAGCTGCGTTTTCGCGAGGCGCCCGACCTCAATCTGGGCTTCATCGACGGGAACCGCGGCCAGAAGCCGGTCCTCATGTTCCCCGACAGCCGGAGGGCCGAAAAGCGGTGGAACGGATTCCGCCAGCTGACCGACCTCCTGTTGCGGGATGGCAGCGGCCGGAAGGTCATCTGGGCGGGCAACAACCTGCTCTCCTACCGCGAAAGTTTTTCCGAAGGCCAGTTTCTCAATCTCACCGGCAACACGAGCCTCGCTTCGCTCGCGGCGCTTGTCCGGCGCGCGGACTGGGTCATCTGCAACGACAGCGGGCCGCTGCACCTGGCGGCGGCGCTCGGCGTGAAAACGCTGGGTGTTTTCGGGCCGACGGATCCGCGGTTGTTCGGGCCCTATCCGCTCAACAGCCCGACCAATCACGTCGTTCAGGCGCCCGTGGGGGACCTGCGCCTGCTCACCGCCAGGGATGTCTATGCGCGGTTTGCGCGCCTCGACGCCCTGAGTCAGGGGCAGAGCCCCGGCAGCCGTCCGCCGGCGCCGTGGTTCAGCCGGCCGCTTTCCTGAATCGGGGGCGGCCGGGCCGGCCGCAATGCGGACCGGGGAACCGTCAGGAGGCGCGGTGCGCGGGGCCGTCCCACCCCGCCACGGCGGTGGGGCGGCACGGGTGTCGGGGCGGTGCGCGGAACCGCGATTTGAACTTTTGATGGCTTTCGTCCGACGTATTTGGTAACCACACAAACCCGGATGTTTCGTACCCTGTCCGCAGATTCAGCGATCGTCCGTTCGATGCGCAAACATGCCCGCCGGGCGGGATTTCCGGGCTAGCCGGGCCCGGACAACAGGCTCATGGACGAAAACGACCAGTTGGAGGAGCTCTACCGCGAGGCCGCGCCGGCATTGCTGGCGTATTTCCGCCACCAGCCGGCATTGGCCGGCGCAGCCGAAGATCTGCTCCAGGACACCTTTTTGCGCATGCTCAGGCAGCGCGATCGTCTTGACACCGCGGTGTCCCGCCGCGCCTACCTGTTTGGAATCGCGCGCCACGTGGGCCTCGATGCGCTGCGCCGGGTCAAGCCGGGCGCCGGGGCGGCGGAGTTGCCGGCCGCCCCCGAGGAGAGCGAAGACGCCCGTCTCGAAACGATGCGCGCGGCGATCGCGGAGCTGCCGCCGCTTCAGCGCGAGGCCTTGCTGCTCAAGCTGCAACAGGAATTCTCCTACGACGAAATCGCGGCGGTGCTCGAAGTGCCTGTCGGGACGGTGCGTTCGCGCCTGCATCACGCCGTCCTGCGATTGCGCCAGGCCCTCAACCCAACGGCACCCGATGAAAACTGAAACCCTGGAAGCGCTTCTGGTCGACCGTGCGCTCGGCGCCCTGCCGCCCGAGGCCGGGGAACTGCTCGAAGCCCATCTCGCATGCGACCCCGAGGCCGCGCGGCAGGCGGCCGGCATGGAAGAGACGATCCGGCTCGCGCGGCAGGCTGTTGCGTTGCCCCGCCCGCTGCCGGCGCCTCCGTTGTCCTGCGCGCAGTTGCGCGGCAAGCTCAAGGCCCGGCGCCGTCGCGCCCTGGCATGGGAGCTATCGAGGCTTGCCGCCGCCGTGCTCTTTGGACTGACGCTCGGCTGGCACGCCCGCAATGGCGGCGCGCCATCGCGCGCGGCGGCGCTTGCTCCGCACGCCGGGCCCGGGCGCCCGGCAGTCGTCGCGGACCACGAGAAACCCCTGGATTCGGCCGGAGGTTTCTGGGCGCTGTCCCGTTTCCTGGCCGCCCAACAGGCGCGCCCGACCGCCGGGGGGCGCCGGTGCGGCCAATCCCGCCTGCAGTGGGAGTCGCCTGTGAAGATCCCGCACCTGGAGGAGAAACTATGAAGACCGTGCTCAACCCGCTGAATTGCCGGGCCGCCGCCCTGGCGCCGCTCGCGCTGGTGCTTCTGCTGCTTGGAGGGTGCCTGGAAAAGCACCTGGTCTGGTCACCCGATGGCAAGCGTGCCGCCGTGGTGGCGAAAGACGGACTCCATTTCTGCGATCCGGACGGCAAACTCACGTCGCTCCTGCTGCCCGGCGTCTATGAAATCGCCTGGACGAGCGATTCCCAACAGCTCGTCGTGGCGCGCGCCCGGATGGCGGATGAGTGGGCGGCCATCGCGCGGGTGCTTGGCCCGGCGAGGGCGGCGGAAGTGGAGGGGAGCGCGGCGGAGATCTGGAAGAAGCTCGATGCTGGCGGCTCCTGGAGTGTTCTGACGATGGAATTGGGAGACAAAAGCCTTAAAGCGGTTTTAGGGGTGTTCCTCCGTGAACACTACGGAGAGGCTCTGCGCGCGAAAATATCCACCGGAGAATGGGATGGCCTCAAGTCCGCCCAGGTCGAGATCAGCGAATTGATGATTGCGCGCATCGACGGCGGACAGATCCATCCCGGCCTCGTGCTCCATGAAGGCCTGGAAAAGGTCGAGGACATCCGCGTGGCGCCCGGGGACCGGGCTGTCGCGTTCACGACGGATTCGGCCCCGGACAACGACAAGGAGTGCCGGCTCCTCGCGGCCCGGGTCGATGCCGCCGGCGCGACGATCGTTGCCGACCGGACGGCCGCTTATCCGGATTGGACGCCCGACGGATGTTCATTGGCCTATTTCCAGGCGGCGGAGGGCGGGGCGAAGGACGATCTCCGCCTCGCGACCCTTGTCCGGCGCGCCGTCCTCGACGAGCAGGGCGCGATCGGGGTTCAGAAGGACGCCGAGGATCTGGCCGGCGCGATGTTCTCGAAGACCGCCCGCGTGCGCTGCCTGCGGGACGGCCGGATCCTGTTCAATGGGGTGGAGTTCACCCTGCCCATCGCAACGAAGGACGCCGACGTGGAGCGGGAGCGGCTGTTCGTGCTGGACCCGTCCCGCCAGGCCACGCTGGCCCGCGTGATCCCCCGAGGGGAGGAGGAGAAAATGCCCAAGAACCTGACTTTCTTCGAACTGAGTCCGGACGAAAAGAGGCTGGTCGTGGGCGGTTACGAGGGCGAGGTGAGCGTCCTGACGATTGCGACGGGCGAGGTCGGCCAGTGGCAGAATGCCGGGGAATATAACCTGATGGCGGCGCCCGTCTGGCGCGGCAACGACGAGATCACCTACGCGCGGCGGAATCCGGCGGTAAAGGGCAAAGAACCGCCCCGCAAGGCCGAGGTCCTCCTGCAGAAAGTGTTTGCCGGCAAGGGCGATCATGAAATCGTGCTGAGCCGGGACTGGTCCGTCGAGACACTCGAAAGCGTCTTCAGCGGTTCGAGCAAGAAATAGGCCCGGCTGGCGATCCGGCGGCCCGGGGCGCGGTTTCCGCGGCGAATTTCGCTCTTTATTCCGCGGGAGCCGCCGCCACACTCGCGCGGTTATGCTTGATCCAAAGATCCTCCGCGAAACGCCGGACGTGGTGCGCGCGGCGATTGCCAAGAAACATCTTGAGGTGGACCTCGCCCCGGTGCTTGCGCTTGACGCACAGTGGCGGACGCAGCTCACCGAGGTGGAGGCGTTGCGCTCGAAGCAGAAGTCGGCCAACAACGAGATGGCGGCGCTCCGGAAGGGCTCGCCCGAATTCCTCGCGAAGGTCCAGGAAATGAGGGGACTTTCCGGGCAGGTGAAGGAAAAGGAGGCGGCCCTCGCGCAGACCGAAGCGAAGTGGCGCGCGGCGATGCTCACCCTTCCGAACATCCCGCACGCCAGCGTGCCGGAGGGCCGCACGGCGGAGCAGAACGTGGTCTTCGCGACGCACGGCGCGACGGACGCCGCGTCGCCCCATGCGCGGCCGCACTGGGAGATCCCGGGATTCGACCGCCTGTTTGATTTTGCCCGGGGGGCCAAGGTCACCGGCGCGGGGTTCCCGTTTTACGTGGGCGACGGCGCCCACCTCGTGCGCGCGCTGGTCCAGTTCTTCATCGAGGAGGCGGTCAGGGCGGGCTACCAGGAGGTCCGTCCGCCGATCGTGGTGAACGCCGCGAGTGCGACGGCGGTCGGGCAGCTTCCGGACAAGGAGGGCATGATGTATCAGACGGTTGAGGATCAGTTTTATCTGGTGCCCACCGCGGAGACGCCGCTGACGAATTTCTTCCGCGACGAGATTCTCGATGAGGCTGTGCTGCCGGTTTACCGCTGCGCCTACACCCCGTGTTTCCGGCGGGAGGCGGGCAGCTATGGCAAGGATGTGCGCGGCCTCAACCGCCTCCATCAGTTTGACAAGGTCGAGTTGTTGAAATGGGTGCATCCTTCGCGGAGCTATGAGGAACTGGACAGCCTGCGGGAGCATGCCGAGAGCCTGCTGCAGAAGATGGAGCTGCCCTATCGGGTCCTGTTGATGTGCGGCGGCGACCTCGGGTTCGCGCAGGCGAAGAAATACGATCTCGAAGTCTGGTCGGCGGGGCAGAAGCGTTGGCTCGAGGTGTCGAGCTGCTCGAATTTCGAGGCGTTTCAGGCGCGGCGGGCGCAGATCCGCTTTCGCTCCCGGGAGAGCGGGCGGCCGGAACTCGTGCACACGATCAACGGCTCGGGCCTGGCCGTGCCCCGCGTGCTCTCGGCGCTCCTGGAAAACAACCTTCAGGCGGATGGACGGGTGAAGCTGCCCGCGGCACTCGCGCCCTGTTTTGGGGGTGAATTCGTGAGCTTCGCCTGAGGCATGACCTCTGGCACGGATGTCCCCCTCTCGCACGCATGCCGGCCTGCTGCAGACAATCTTTTGACCTGGTCGCTTTTGCCGGCACATCCGGGCTTTGCCGGCTCCATGCAGTTGGGCTGCGGCTTGAACCTGAGTTGTCGCCGGAAAAAGGTGGCGCGCGTTGGCCCCAACGCGCTCTGAGCGTCTTGTGGACAAGCCGCACCACCCGAACTGCAAACTATGCAGCCGAGCAAAGTTGATCTCTGGCGGGCGAGGGGGCGGCGCCTCTCCGGATTGCTGCCGAAGGATTGCCTCCACCCGGCTGTTCGGATCTGGGCGGAGGGGCGGACGGCTGCTGCGAGGGGCCGATGGGCGGCGGCGTTTTCGGGCGGCGCCGATTCCCTGGCCCTGCTCCTGCTGCTTTGGGCCCACTGGCCTGAACGCCGCGACCGGCTGGTGGCGCTGCATTTCAACCACCGGCTGCGCGGGGGGGCGGCGGATGCCGACGAGCGTTTCTGCCGGCGGGTGTGCCGCGGCCTGGGCATCCGGCTGTATGCGGGCCGATGGAAGAACCGGCGGCCGGGCGCGAGCGAAGAGGATGCGCGCGAGGCCCGGTTTGCATTTTTCGACCGGACGATGCGCCGGATCGGGGCGCGTGCGCTCTGGCTCGGGCACCAGCAGGACGATGTGGCCGAGACCATGCTCATGCGGCTTGCGCGCGGCAGCGGGACGGCCGGGCTGGCGGCGCCGCGCCCGGTGCAGCGGATGGGCGGCCGGATCCGCCTGCGGCCGCTGTTGACGGTCAGAAAGAAGAATGTCGTGGCGCGACTGCGGGAGTCACGCATCCCGTGGCGCGAAGACCGGACGAACGCAGGCGGGGCTTTTTTCCGCAACCGCATCCGCCATCAGGTCATTCCCGCCTGGCAGAAGGCGGCGGAACGCGATGTCGTGGCGGGCGTCGCGCTGGCCCGCGAGCGCCTGGAGGAGGATGATTCCGCGCTGGACGCCTGGGTGGAGGAGTTGCGGCCATGGAGGCGCGGTGGCGTGCTGAACCTCGGCGCTCTGAGGAACCGGCCCCGCGCGCTCTTCCGCCGCGCGCTCCACCGCTGGCTGCTGGCCCAACCGCTGGCCGGGGATATCTCCCGGCAGGGATTTGAAAGCCTGCTCGCCGCGGCAATCGCCGGCAAAGGGACGCGGAGGAGCCTGGGGCGCAACGGATTTGCGGTGATCCGAAACGGCGCGCTGCGTTTCGAGAGGCTTCGCCATCGCCCCCGACAGGCGGTCGCAAGGCGGCGATGACCGGGAACACGATGACCCGGGCAAACTGCCGGATTGCCGCGCTGCATTCCGGTGATTCTCCCCTGAAATTCCCCGAAGCAGCCTGCTGCATCGCCTGCCGCAAAGCCGGTTTTATGGCGCTTCAATTGACTTCCCCCGCGGGAACCTACATTCTTGCCACGCTGTCTTAACAAGCTGTCAAAACCACCGAATGTCCGACAACGAGAACAAAGCTAAACGGCGACCGCTCAAGAATCTGCCTCCTGACCGGTTTCAACCCAAAGTGTGGCTGATCTGGCTGGTAATTTTCGCCGCCCTGGTCGTGGTGTATTCGGCCTACCCCGGAAGGATGAATTCGCCGGCGGACCTGAAGATCCAGGAGGTGGTCGACTATGCGGCGGCTGAAAAGATCGCCGAAGGCAAGATCCGGCCGGATCCCTCCGGCGGGCGCGATTGGGAGGAGATCACGGGCGAAATGAAGGAGCCGATCCTCACCAGCGATGGCGGGAAGACCAAGTCCTTCCGCGCGGCCGGGCGGCTGACCGACGCGAACATGGAGATCCTCCAGAAGTCGAAGGTCTTCACCGAAGTCTCCGCGACCAATCTGGCCGCACAGGTCGTGATCAACGTCCTTCCGATCGTCATTGTCATCGGGTTGCTCTATTTCCTGTTGATGCGGCAATTGAAGCAGGCGGGCCGCGGCGCGCTCAGCTTCGGCAAGAGCCGCGCAAAGCTCCTCACCCGCGACCGCGACCGGGTGACGTTTGCCGACGTCGCGGGCTGTGACGAGGCCAAGGAGGAGGTCTCCGAGGTCGTGGAATTCCTCAAGGACCCCAAGCGGTTCCAGAAGATCGGCGGACGCATTCCGAAGGGCGTCCTGATGGTCGGGCCGCCGGGAACGGGGAAAACCCTCCTGGCCAAGGCCATCGCGGGCGAGG